>JAFSRD010000027.1 GCA_017446265.1 Treponema sp. | reverse complement strand
TTACCATTTCTTTTCCACTTTATCACAAATGTTAAGCTCATCGTCATCCGAAGTAAAAAACTTTGCTTTTTCCATATTCGGCACAAAATTCACTGTGTCGCCGAGACGGAAATCTGCGCTTGCGGAAGTCCGCACGATGATGTTCTGCCCTTTGTTTGTGACAAGATATAGATGCGTTTCTGCGCCGAGCGGCTCTTTGTTGGTAATTTTCATTTGCATGTTGTTTTCGCCAGCGGGCTTTTCAACGTAGTCTATATCCTCAGGGCGAATGCCAAACGAAATCTCTTTTCCGACATACGCCTTGAGATCTTTTGCCTGTGCATCAGTAGCTACAACTGCGAACGAACCTTCATCACACACAATCTTGCCGCCTTTTTCCTGCACTGTAACTGTCATAAAATTCATAGGCGGCGTGCCTATAAAGCCTGCAACAAATTTGTTGATAGGAGTATTGTACAAATACAGCGGCGCGCCAATTTGCTGGATTATGCCATCTTTCATAACGACAATTTTTGTACCAAGCGTCATAGCCTCAATCTGGTCGTGCGTAACGTAAATCATCGTTGCCTGAAGACGCTGATGCAGCGAGGCAAGCTCTGATCGCATCGTAACACGAAGTTTTGCATCAAGGTTTGAGAGCGGCTCGTCAAAAAGGAACACTTTTGGATTGCGTACAATCGCACGACCAACTGCAACGCGCTGCCGCTGACCGCCAGAAAGCGCTTTTGGCTTGCGGTTGAGGTATTGCGTTAAATCAAGTTGTTTTGCAGCATCTTTTACGCGGCGGTCAATTTCAGCCTTGTCCATTTTGCGAATCTTAAGACCAAACGCCATGTTGTCGTACACTGTCATGTGCGGATACAGTGCGTAGTTTTGGAATACCATGGCAATGTCGCGGTCTTTTGGCGGCACATCATTCATTTCTACACCGTCAATATACAACTTGCCTTCAGTGATGTCTTCAAGACCTGCAATCATGCGAAGCGTTGTCGATTTTCCGCAACCTGACGGACCGACGAAAACACAAAACTCTTTGTCTTCTACAGTGATGTTGGCATTTGCTACGGCATGTTCCGTACCTTCATAAATTTTACCAACGCCTTTAAGTTCTACTTTTGCCATATGAGGCCTCCTATGAGGTTATATTATTGTCTTACATTGTATGTCATAATTAGCAGCATGTCAAATGTTTTTTGCGACTTTTGTCATTTTTTTAATTCGCAAGCGATTTTGGCATTTTGCACTACAGCACGCGTCACCATGCCGTAGCTGGCAGTCTTAACAATTTACAACAGCACTTCTGTAAAGAACGGCACATATGTAATGAGCATAAGCACCGCAAGTTGTACAATGAGGAACGGCACTATTCCTTTTATAACGCGCGAAAGCGGCTTGTTGAACGTATACGATGAAATGAACAAATCCATGCCTACAGGCGGCGTCAAAAAACCTATCGAAAGGTTCATCAAAAAAATGACAGCGGCGCGCACTGCGGAAACGCCGAACGACTCTGCGAGCGGCAGTAAAAGCGGCGACACGATGAGGATGGCAGAAAACATGTCCATGAGGCAGCCAACGATGAGCAGCACGAGATTCATTAAAATAAGGAATACGTACGGATTTGTCACGTACTGCGTAATATATTCGGTGAGCAGGGCAGGAACATCTGCATCAAGCATAAAGTATGAGATGCCTGAAGCGGCACCCAAAATAAAGAGCACGCCGCCTGAAACAGGCACGCTGTCCGCAACAACTTCAGCAGATTTTTTGAGCGCAAAGTCACGCCGCACAAACGTAGAAAGGCAAAACGCGTACACGACAGCAAATGCGGCTACTTCAAACAGGTCAAAAAATCCTCCAAAATAAAACATGCAGATACATACGGGCATTAACAATTCGGGAATGCAATGCCGAGCAGCCTGCCCTACTTCACGCCATGAAAACTTTGGACGTGCAACTGCTTTGTCGAGCGCAAAACCTGTTGCCATCACAGCAAGCGCCATGACAACACCTGGAATGAGTGCAGCTTTAAACAAATCAAACACATTGCTAATTGAAAAATAATTAACAGTGGCGTACATGATTATCGCAGCGCTGGGCGGAAACAGCAACCCTATTGCACCCGAAGCAGTCACGAGCGACTCTGCATTGTCCTGAGAGTAGCCCGAGCCAACGAGCACAACAGAGAGCAACGAACCGAGCGCAAGAATTGTAACGCCTGAAACACCTGTAAACGTACTGAAAAATGTTGTTACAATGACAGCAGCAATGACTGTGCCGCCTCGAAATGGTCCGAACAACGCTTTGAAAACAGCAACATAACGACGCCCTGCGCTCGACTGTGCAAGAATATATCCTGCAATAGTAAAAAGTGGAATTGCCGCAATATTGCGGTCTGTTAAAATGCGGTACGTTTCAAGCGGAATGACGTCAACATAGCCGCCACTCTGCGAAAACAAAACATACGCGATTCCTGCAAGCACAAGAAAAAGCGGCACGCCGAGAAATGCGAGCAACACAAAAATCACAAGGAACGGCAATTTGAATGTATATGAAAGCGAAATCCATGCGTCGTTGAACGCGTACAAGCGCGGCACATCTGCAACGCCAAACATATAATACAAAATGCCAGTAAGCGGTCCTATGGCAACAAGCAGACCGAGCACAATGCCGCAGAGTGTTGCAACAAGATGCTTTTTCTTTGCACCGAGCATGACGATAATTGCAGCATAGCATACAGGCAAAAACATAAAAAATATGCGCGTACTTATGCCCCAAAATGAAGTTGCAAATTGCGCAGGATTTACGAGCTGGCACAACGCATTTACAAAAAGCGCCATGAGTATGCACGCAGTGACAGCTGTTTTTACCGCTTCAACAGGCATTTGAATTTTTTGCGGCAATTTAGAAGTAAGAGAAGCAAGACTCAAATGACGCTCCTCGCGCCACGTAATGATTCCTGCAAAGCATGCAAATAAAAATACAAAATGGATGACGGCGCTGTCTGCCCCAGACACTTGGATGTGGCATGCACCTTGCAGAAATTTAAATATAAACGGGATGACTGCAAGCAGCGCAACACAACCAACAGCAATTGCATTTTCAATTTTGCGTATCATAATATTGCTCGTTATTCTCCACGGTGTTTTTTAAGAAGCGCATTTATGTCGGCAAAAAATTGCTCATCGACAAGACCTGTCTTTATCATCGCTGCGCCATCTCTGTTCAATGTTTCTTCCATGACTTTGCGTTCAGCATCTGTCAACTTTACAAGCGTGCAACCACCTGCAACACACCGTTCAAGATATTCTGCATCTGATGTGCGCTGTGCCTTGACAAAATTTTCTTCGGCTTTTTCTACCGCAGCCATCATAACGCGCTTGTCTGCATCAGAGATTTTATTCCATGAACTTTCAGAGATGACAAATGCCGCCATGACAGGACAAAACGGCGCGTCCAAAATATATTCAACAGACTTGTAATACTGCCCTGCATATGCGTACATGGGAATTGAGTAAAATCCTTCCACGCCACCGGGTGTCTTCATGCTTTGCAGCATTTTGTCAGGCGCGACATCGACAGTAAGAAATCCTACCGCTTTAAACGCATCTGTAAGCTGCGGAAGCCCCATGAGTGAAACAGAAAGTTTTTGCGTTTTCAAATCGTTCGGCGTACGCACAGGCTTTTTTGTGTAAAAATATGCCCAACCCACATTGAACCAACCCATGAGTACATAGCCTTTGTCTTTTATCGCTTTTTGAAAACGCGGCTCAAATGTTTCAAGCACTAAATCAACTTCCTCTTGATTACGAAACATAAACGGCACAGCCATTGTCAAAACATGCGCCTCTGGAACGAGCGTTGCTATGCCAAGACTTGTGAAAATTGCTCCGTCAATGGGCGCTTTTTGACCGGGACGCACAGAATTGAGTTTTTGAATGACGCCTGTTTCACCGCCCATAGCAGTTGCCCCCATAAACTGAAGCTGAATGCGTCCGTCAGTATCTTTTGCCCAATCTTGCGCAAGCAACCGCTCCTGCACATCCCATGCAGAACGGCTTGGTGCAATAGTCGCGATTTTAAGAGTCGTCCGCTGCGCCGTGAGCGCAGTTGCAACAAACGCAAAACATATCGAAAGAATAATAAATCTTCGTTTCATGTCCATCTCCTATAAAATTAATATCAAGATATAAACAAATATTGCCAGCAAAAAGTATCACCATTCAAGGAAGTAATCGCTCTTGTGTTCAAGCAACATCTTTGCGCGGCGCTGCGAGATAGTCGTCATAAGGCGTGACGAAGGATTGTCATCTGGATTTATTGCAAGTGCTTTTGCAAGCGCTTCATCAAATCCCGCTTCGTCTCCCGCAGGAATGCACACCGACTCCGCATATGTCACATATGGACCCGGCGACTGTCCGCCTGAAGCGCGTACCGCTTGTTCGTGACAGTATAATCCGCGCTCGTAGTCGCCGCCAAAATCGGCAGGTGCGCTTACATAAAAATTAGTGAGCACATCCCAAATTGCGCCATTAGAGTAATCAGGGTCAAGCGCAGCAACTTTTTCTAAAATGGAAGCAGGAGAACGTAGATTGCCGAGCATGTCGGGATTGAGCGGGTCAAGGCTGAATGCACCGAGCCAGCCTGCACATGCCCAATATGCAGCTTCAACATCGTGTTTGTCGAGCAACGCGCACGCAGCTGCAAGTTTATCTTCATCACCGCTCATAACGTTGTCTTTGAAACCTTTATGGCGGCTGTCAAGAGCATTGAGACACAAATCGCGCCCACGAATGTAATGCAGTTTTGCGCGAAGAAATTCTTCATACTGCTTGTCATATGCTTCGTTCGGAAGCGACTCTGCAGGAGCTGCGACAAATGCATTCGCATACATGATGTTGAGCGAGCCTGTCATCGTCATAAGCCCCAGATGATTGGGATTTGCCTGTTGCAAAATTTCATACACCTTGAGAATAGTTGGAAAAAAATCACCAACGAGCGTAACATCTGTTTCGCCTGTGATTGCAAGCATAGGATCGGCATTTGATTTTTTTTGCTTGGACGGAATCCCTTTTTTATTTGCACCTGAAAGCGATGTCGAAACAGCGTTTATGAGCAATGTACGGCATGACACAAAAACAGGCAGCGCTGCGCACATCGCGGCTGCAACTAGAACATAAAGTCGTTTCATATTTATACTATATAATAATCTACATAATTTAGCAACACAAATAATACAAATTGCGCAAAAATCAATTTTCAGCAATGTTCCTGCAAGCAGCGCGACTGCTACGGCAAATACGCGTTTTGTATATTTTTAAGCGACTCAAACAAGTGCATCTTTTTTGCTTCATTCCCACACGTAATCGCTTGCAGCGCAGCACGCGCTTCTTTTCTTCCCGAATTATCTTGATAATTGCATGTGCACGTGCAGCTGCTCCAGCCGTTTTCATGCGCATGACGCACGAGCGCTTCAACGCTCGCATAGCACAGCGGGCGTACAATCGTCACAGGATATTTGTTATACGCAAAGCGCGGTGGCATTGTCGAAAGTTCAGATTTGTTGAGCATGTTCATCAACAACGTCTCAAGAATGTCGTCGAGGTGGTGTCCAAGCGCAATTTTATTAAATTTGTGTGCGATTGCGTACTGCACCAATTCTGTGCGCCGCTGCATTGAGCACCACCAGCAGTTCATTTTGTGGTGTTGCTTTATACGCGCACGCACATCAACATCGATGATTGCAAACGGCACATGCCATGAATCAAACAGCGAAATGATTTTAGGCGAAAATGGCGGTGCAAAATCGCTTTGAATGTGAACAGCTTTAAAAGAAAAATTGCAGCGCGGCCGCCTTGCTCTGTTCGCAAAATACTCCACAAGTGCAGTAGAATCTTTCCCGCCTGACGCGCCAATCAAAATGGCATCCCCGTCTTCAATCATGTTGTAATCAAATACAGCTTTGTCAATAAGGCTAGAAAGTTTTGGATGCTGTTTTGAGCCGAGCTGCGTCCGTTTCATTTTGTAATGAGGCGCGTCCATCGCCTATCGCTTTTTCAAGTGCACGGAGAAGCCGCCGACATCTCCTGCAAGATAGATAAAAATCAATTCAGACACATGCGGCTTTCCAGCCCATTTTGCAGCATCCCACACAGGCTCATAACCATACTGCGCAAGGTACTCAAGTGCACGCGGCACGCTGTACGTGTAAATCCCTATGTGCCCGTTTTTGCCGGGTCCAGGCTGCTTCATCATTTCAAACTCAGTGCCGCAAAACCATGACTCGCTTTTTTCATCACCTGCAAAACCAAACGCTTCCAGTTTTTTTACGCTTGACGCGCACTCCCGCTCATTTTGAAAATTTATTCCGACATGCGCAAACGCAAAGCCGAGCGACACGCGTACAGCCGCCTGCGACAACTTTACAATTTCGTTCCATTGCTTGCCTTTAATAAGATTCTTTTTTATCATCCAGCTGCCCGAAATGGCGGCAACATTTGAAAGCGCCAAATAGTCGCCAACGTTTTCAGCGTCCAGCCCGCCGCTTGGAAGGAACTGCACATCAGGAAACGGACCTGCAAGCGCCTTGAGCATAGCGACACCACCAGAAACTTCAGCAGGAAAATATTTGAGCACAGAAAGCCCCTTGCTTACGGCGGCAGTAATCTCACTTGCAGTGTTCACGCCAGGATATATGACAATATTGTGCGCAATGCAGTAATCGACAACATCTTCTTTGCAGCCGGGAGAGACGACAAACTGCGCACCAGAATCGACAGCCAATTTTGCAAGTGCAACATTTGTCACTGTTCCCGCGCCCACATACATGCCTTGCACTTGCTGCGAAACAGCGCGTATTGATGCAGCAGTTCCCTCGTAATCAGACGGATTGCGAAATGTAATTTCCATAGCTTTAATGCCGCCTGAAAGCAATGCATTTGCAAGCGGAACTGCATCATCTACAGCATCAAGCGCAATTACAGGAACTATTCCAATTTTTTTTAATAATTCGTATTCTTTTTTAAACATATATGCCTCCAAAAGCATATAAAAAAACGCCTTCCAATGCGCGATACTAGAATCGAACTAGTGACCCCAAGCGTGTCATGCTTGTACTCTAACCAACTGAGCTAATCGCGCATAAGAAAGCGGTGTATGAGACTGTAGCAGATTTATGTCCTTTCGTCAAGTAAATGAACTTGTGTGCACTGCACAGCTATTCGTGCTGATACTGTACGCCGAACTGGCGGCGGATTTCATCCATAAGCTCCATCATGTGAACTATCTCTGCATGCGGCATGGATACGCATTCTGTTCTTCCTGCGGCAATCGCTTCGCATGATTCTATCACTTCATATTCGTACCCTGTAAGCTGCGGCGGACAACGCAACTCTTTTATCAGCGTGTATGACGCATCAAATACACGCACCGCTTGAGGATTATTGATGTTTTCAACTTGGATATATCCGTTCGTGCAGTGAATCATGCCGTATCTGTCCGAACGTGCAAGCGCGCTCGCGCATAAAACTGCCATGCGATTTTCTTTTTCATAGATGAGCGTATAACTGTCGTTCACGTCAACACCAAATTCGTTTTTTTCACACACAGCATGAACGCTGTCAGCTTTGCCAAATATCATCTCCGCAAAATTGAGCGCATACACGCCAACATCAAGAAGTGCACCGCCAGCAAGTTCAGGCTTCATGACACGCTCTTTTTTCGTCAACTCGTATCCTAAATTTGCGGTAAGCATTTTCGCCTCTCCGACAATTCCTGAAAAAATTATGTCGTTAATAATTTTGCGCATTGGCTGATAGCGCGTCCAAATTCCTTCGGCAACAAGCAGTCTTTTTTCTTCTGCAAGTTTAACAATTTCTTTTGCCTGAGACGCATTTACCGTAAACGCTTTTTCGCACAGCACATGTTTCCCGTGAGCAAGGCAGAGTTTTGCATGTTCATAATGATGGGAATGCGGCGTCGCAATATACACAAGATTGATTTCCGGCTCACGTACCATCAACTCATATGAACTGAAAGCGTGTTCCACACCATTTTCGCGTGCAAATGATTCGGCTTTTTGACAACTGCGCGACGCAATACCGTACAATCGCACGCTGGTGTTTCCTGCCTCATTCATCAAGCGTATCGTACGAGCCATTACACCTGCAATTTTTCCTGCGCCAATGATTCCTATATTTGTCATGCAAAACACCTGCCCCGTTTTGCAATTAGAATTTTTTACCCATGATTGCGCGGACAACTGCAATGAGTATGCACGAGCCGACAACGCCTTCAATAATTGCCCATACGAGACTTGCACTGCCAATGTTAAGTGCGTTGAATATGGCAGAACCAATCACCGAGCCGATAATGCCAATCAAGCAACTCATCCAAAAACCATGTTTGCTTTTCATAAACACGCTTGCAAGATAACCGATTAAAGCACCGATTAAAATTGTTAAGATAATTCCCATAAGTTTACCTCCATAAACAAAAGCCAACAGGTAAATAATATTTTGTACGCTGGTCTTTCATTTAGGACAGTATATCATATTTTGACTTTTTTTCATATTATTTTTTTATATTTTTTTACTATAAGTTTGTAGATATTTTTTTACTATGATATACTATATCAATATTTGTTTAAGGAGTTTCTTTATGAAAAAGAAATTGCTTGTTGCACCAACAGCACTTATTCTGTTTGCCTCGTCCTACACATTTGCTATCGGACTTGGTCCGCAAGCAAACTTTAATTACGGTTTTGTTCACGGCAATCCTAAATACGGCTGCATGGATGGCGGTCTTGCGCTTTCTGCAAAATTTGATGCGCTTCCAGTCTATTGCTCATTTTCAGTTGATTTTGGCAAAACAGGGTTCATACATATTGACAGCAACGACAATGTGCATAATCCGTGGAGAATTAACGTAGGTGCAATAGCAGACTACTGGATTATGAATCCAGAAATTATCGGACTGTGGCATTGGTACTGGGGTGCAGGCGGTGCCGTTGATTTAGGATTTACAACGAGAGGCAACAATATCTATTTAGGGTTTGGACCGCGCATATTCATTGGCATGCACTGGTGGTTTGCAAACGGATTCCTTGAGCTATATGCACAGCAGGTATTTTACCCGCAGTTCCAATTTGCAATCGGAACAGATGGTAGAGACAACGGCATGTTCCGCGTTCCAATTTATTTCCCTGCTGAAATGGGCTTGCGCTTCTGGTTTTAACAACAGTCCTGTTCTAAAACTGAAATTTCGGAACAGGCTTAATTATTAAAAGCAGTCTACAGACCAGGAACCGCACCCATCAATACCGAGTGTTTTTGCAAAATACGGCAGCACGGCTTTCATATTTTCTGCAAGTTTCCACGGTGCATTTACAACGAGCATGCCGCTCCCGTACAGGTGCGCTTGTGCAGACAACTCGCTGCCAGTTTCTTTATGCGCGTTTTCCGCATTCACGCACAACTCTCCCAAGACGACGTTGCATCCGCTTGCGCTGCCTTTAGCCTGCGCTATGATTTTTTGCTTCATTGCGCTGCATTCAATTCTTCTGTGAAAAAGCAATGGATACCACAGTGCAAAAATCGCACCGCTCCACCGCGCAAAAAGGGATGCAAATGCGCTTGGCACGCGCTCGTATTCATGTGCATCTTCATAACTTGGGTCAACAAGCACAAGACCGCGTTTTATTTTTGGTGGCGTAAGAGACGTGAGCGCGTCAAATCCATCTCGACAGTGCACGTGCACAAAGCCACGCACAGCATTTGTAGTCGCACATGCAATCTGCGCGTTTGTCGTGCCGTGCATATGTCCAGCATCTGAGCGACTCGTATGCGTTTTACCGCATGTGATTGCATTTTCTACAACTGCCTTCCCCCTTCCAAGAGCAATAAGCGGGAGCTTCATATTTTGTTTCAGTGCGGCAACTTCTGCCTTGTGCAATTCACACAAAATCAAATTGTCGTAGCGACGCATAAAAGAGCGCGCAATTTCAGGCGAGCCTGGATAAAATCCGTGCACACTGCACGCTTTTACAAAATCACGATAGTGCGCAAAAGCGGCACATGATGTGGCATTATACAGGGTAGGATTTCTATCACACATGGCTTTGTCATCATACATTGCATTGCTTGCAACAGCAGCATTGTCGCCACATACGACATTTTGCAACAATCTGTTGATACCCGTGTCAGCGTCACGCGTTTTAAGCGCACGTTTATCGTTTATGCCATAGCGACCGCTTCCTGCGTGCGTATCAATCACCGTATATGGCTTTTGCTTTACGTTCAAGTGCTCTAGCAGCATGACAAGCGTCGTATGTTTTAAAACGTCAGCGTGATTTCCCGCGTGATAAATGTGCTGATAGCTCAACATGTTATGAAAGCGCGTCTATTTCTTTGAGCCACAATGCCACGCTTGCATCGCTTGGCATACGCCAGCCGCTACGCGGTGAAAGGCTTATTGTGCCAACTTTTGCGCCATCTGGCATACACGAGCGTTTAAACTGCTGCGAAAAAAATCGCTTGTAAAAAACGCGCAGCCATTTTATTTTTTCTTCATGCGAAAACGGCAAATCTGCACTGTCTGCAAGAAACAAAATTTTTTTTGGTGAAAAACCGAAGCGCACCATATAATACAGATAAAAATCATGCAAGTCATACGGCCCTACGATGTCTTCCGTTTTTTGCAAGATTGCACCTTTGCTCGGCGGCAAAAGTTCTGGACTTACGGGCGTTGCAAGAATGTCAAAGAGCACAGCTGCAAGTTTTTTGCTTTCTGCGTTGCGCGCGCAAAAGGACACCAAATGGCGCACGAGCGTTTTCGGGATGGAACTGTTCACGCCATACATGGACATGTGGTCGCCGTTGTACGTGCACCAGCCAAGCGCAAGTTCCGACAAGTCGCCCGTGCCAACGACGAGCGCGTTTTCTTTGTTTGCAATGTCCATGAGCACTTGCGTGCGCTCGCGCGCCTGCGCGTTTTCATATGTTACGTCGTGCACATTTTCGTCGTGGCCGATGTCGCGGAAATGAACGCGCACCGCTTCTGCTATAGGAATGTCTAAAAGCGTCGAGCCTGTCTCACACGCAAGCGTACTTGCGTTATTGTACGTTCTGTCAGTCGTACCAAAACACGGCATGGTAATCGAAAGTATGCTGCTTCTTGGCAAGGTGCATATGTCAAATGCACGGCATGTTGCCAAAAGCGCAAGCGTCGAGTCAAGCCCGCCTGAAAGTCCGAGCACTGCTTTTTTTGCGCCGATGTGAGAAATCCGTTGTGCAAGACCTTCCGCCTGCATCAAAAGAATGTCGTAACAACGCTCGTCTAGCTCTTTTTTTTCGCTTGGCACAAACGGATGCGCCGCAACTGTGCGGGCTAGATTTTTCTGTACAAATGAATACTCGCATGAGCAGACATCAATATATATTTTTCTGTATGATGAAATAGCGCTGTGCGTGACAGCTTGATTCGTGCGAAGAGTACATGCCTCGTGCGGCACAAACGAGCCACATGACTCGTATTCTGCGCATTCTGCAAATGTCGTCGTGCGCCGCCGCTCCTCCATAATGCGCTCTATGTCAATGTCGGCAACAATCATTTTGCCAGAAAAGAGCGTTGACTCGGCAAGCACCTTGCCGTTTTCCGCAATAAGATTATGCCCTGCGAAAACTGCGTCCTGTGTTGATTCACCTGTTCCGCAATCGGCGTACACATATGCACATATCGTTTTTGCGCTGTGACTTTGCACGAGGAGACGACGATAGTGTTTTTTTCCAACAACCTCATTGCTTGCAGAAAGATTTGCAATCACTGTTGCACCAGAAAGCGCGTGTCGCGCTGACGGCGATAGCGCCGCCCACACGTCTTCGCAGATTTCCGCAGCAATTACCACGTCTTCATTGCGCTCATCGCACAGCAAAACATCAGTACCGAACGGAACGCATGGAAACTGCTCCGAAAACCGCGCGCACGCATGAGGCGCAAGCATTTTACCTGATGTAAAATAGCGCTTCTCGAACAATTCGCCATAATTCGGGATAAACGTCTTTGGCACAAGCGCAACAATTTTTCCACGCGCAATAAGCGCCGCGCAGTTGTAAAGCGCTCCCTCAAATGCAAATGGCAATCCCACAGCAATGACAAGCGGCAAAGTTTCGCATTCTTTTGCAATGCGCTCTGTTTCAAAAATTGCGGATGACAAAAGTGTGCGCTGAAAAAACAAATCGCCACACGTGCAGCCTGTGACGCACAACTCAGGAAACACGATGAGCGATACATCTTTTGCATGTGCCTCGTGCGCTAGAGCAATTATCGCATCTGCGTTTGCGCTGCAATCGGCAACGACAGTTTTAGAACTTGCAGAAGCAACCCGAAAAAATCCGTAGTTCATGCGCTCATTGTAGCACAGACAGCCAGTGCCGTCTAGCAAGCGCATTTCATCACGCACTATCCCACTGATAAAGCACAGCGCGATTGCCCCGTCATCTACAACACAGCTGTCATTTTCAGCTTGCATTTGCTGCTTGACATGTTTTGCACAAAATGTTATTTTTGTAAAATACTGCTTGCAATAAGCGTGGGCTATTAGCTCAGTAGGTAGAGCAACGCCCTTTTAAGGCGTGGGTCTGCAGTTCGAATCTGCAATAGCTCAAGATTTTATCTCAAAGCCATCACTATTAAATTATTCCGACAACATATGTCACCGTGTGCTTTTTCCCACGAGCAATTTTTCGTGTCATGTTTTGAATGCAAGCGCATCGCTTCCCGCACTCACCGCAACAACACTGCCGTCAGCAATCTTTCCTGCAAGCAACTCTTTGGCAAGTTCGTTTTCCACATACGTTTGGATAGCGCGCTTTACCGGGCGTGCACCAAACGCAGGGTCGTAACCTTTTTCAGAGAGAAAGGAGAGTGCGCTTTCATCAAACGTGATTTTTATGCGACGCTCTGAAAGCCGTTCTGCCACACGAGAAAGTTGATTTGCAACAATGTGAGCGATGCACGCCTTGTCGAGACGCGTAAACATGACGATTTCATCTATGCGGTTTAAAAATTCCGGGCGGAATGTCGCTTTAAGCAAACTGCTTACGCTCACTTTTGCATCGAGCATTTTTTCGTCCGTGTCCGCATCAAGAATCATATCGCTTCCGAGATTGCTCGTCATAATGATGATGGTGTTTTTAAAATCAATGACACGCCCCTGCCCGTCCGTGAGTCTGCCATCGTCAAGCACTTGCAAAAGCACATTGAACACATCGGGGTGCGCCTTTTCAATTTCGTCAAAGAGCACCACGCTGTACGGACGGCGGCGCACTGCTTCGGTAAGCTGTCCGCCTTCATCGTAGCCCACATAACCGGGCGGCGCTCCAATTAAGCGCGACACGGAAAACTTTTCCATGTATTCGCTCATGTCTATTCGTGTGAGCGATTTTTCATCGTTGAACAAAAAATCAGCAAGCGTTTTTGCAAGTTCCGTTTTGCCTACGCCAGTCGGACCGATGAACAAAAAACTGCCGAGCGGCTTATTCGGGTCACTCAAGCCAGATCGATTTCTGCGTATTGCATCTGAAACAACAAGCACCGCCTCGTCCTGTCCGATGACGCGCTTGTGCAGCACGCTTTCAAGTTGCAAAAATTTTTGCTTTTCGCTTGAAAGCATTTTTGCCACCGGTATGCCCGTCCATTCGCTCACGACGCGCGCAATGTCCTCTTCTGTCACTTCCTGCCGTAAAAGCGACTGACGTTCTGAAAAATCTGCTGTGCCCGTTGCAACGTTTGCTGCTGCGTCGTTTGAACTAGGCGCCTTTGTGCCACGAGAACCGCCGTCCGCTTTGATTGCCGCGTCAAGCTCTTTTTGCAAGCTCGGAATAATGCTGTATTTAAGCTCAGCAGCTTTTTCAAGATTGCCTTCGCGCGTGTATTTTTCTTCATTGAATCGCGCCTGTTCAAGCCGCTCTTTTATGTCGCGCCCTTTGTTGATTGCTTCTTTTTCGTTCTGCCACTGGAGCTTCATCGCATCGCGCTTTACTGTCAACTCTGAAAGCTCCGTCTCAAGTTTTGCAAGACGCTCTTTTGAAGCAGCATCAGTTTCTTTTGCAAGCGACTGCTTTTCAATTTGCAGCTGCATGATTTTACGCTCAATCTGATCAAGTTCTGTGGGTTGGCTTTCAATTTCCATCTTGAGCCGACTCATCGCTTCGTCAACTAGGTCGATAGCTTTATCGGGCATAAAACGATTCGTAATATAGCGGTTGCTCAGCGTTGCCGCAGCAACGAGCGCTTCATCATCAATGCGCACGCCGTGGTGAATCTCATACTTTTCGCGAAGCCCGCGCAAAATGGCAATCGTGTCCTCAACAGTTGGCTCGCTGCAGTACACAGGCTGAAAACGCCGTTCAAGCGCTGCATCTTTTTCAATATATTTACGATATTCATCAAGCGTCGTAGCTCCTATGGCGCGGAGCTCTCCGCGCGCGAGTGCAGGCTTCAGCAGATTGGATGCGTCGGTTGAACCTTCGGCAGAACCTGCGCCAACAATCGTGTGCAGTTCATCAATGAACAGAATAATTTGTCCATCGCTTTTCTGCACTTCTGTGATGACTGCTTTAAGCCGCTCTTCAAATTCACCGCGGAACTTTGCTCCTGCTACGAGCGCGCCCAAGTCGAGCGCGAGCAGTCGCTTGTCTTTTAAACTTTCAGGCACATCCCCCGAAGCAATGCGGCGCGCAAGTCCTTCGACAATTGCCGTTTTACCGACGCCTGGCTCGCCTATGAGCACGGGATTGTTTTTTGTGCGGCGGCAAAGCACTTGCATGACGCGCCTGATTTCTTCATCACGCCCTATGACAGGATCAATTTTATCTTGACGGGCAAGCGATGTTAAATCGCGGCAAAACTTTTCAAGCGAGCGCAATGAAGCTTCCGGGTCCTGCGAGTTCACCTGCGCGTTGCCGCGCACCGCTTTCAATGCTTGCAAAATAGCATTGCGGTTTACACCATGCGCGCGGAGCATCTGTCCTACGCGTCCGTCGGAATCGCTCATAGCAACGAGCACATGCTCTGTGGAAAGATACTCGTCGTGCAAATCCGCCATGACGCGTTCCGCCTTTGCAAGCGTCTTTTGCGCTTCTTGCGAAAGCGTCATCTGCACGTTGCCGCGCACAGATGGATACGACTGCAAAAGCTGCGTATTTTCCTGCATGAGCATGCTCAGTTCCACACCAATGCGCTCAACAAGTGGCGGCACAATGCCGTCTTTTTGTTTTAACAATGCGTCGAGTATATGTTCGAGACCAACTTCTGAGTGGTCGTTTTGCTGAGCAAGCGCACTTGCACTTTGCAGCGCGTCCTGCATCTTGAGCGTAAAATGTTCGTAGTCCATGCTTTAAAAATAATAATGAATTGAAAAAATGACAATTAAATTATTTAAAAAATCGCCAACGCGCAAGATGTCTGCAAAACGCTACAGCTCACTTTCTTCCACCTGTCCAAACTCACACAATGCGCCTGCAATATGCGCATCTTCTATAATTTCAAGATTCTTTCCCACATGGCGATACAATCGCACCTCGCCAACCCCTGTACCGCCTGCCAAAAGCTTCATCATTTTTCGCTTTCCTTCAGGAAGTTCTATATTGCGTACAAAGAGTTGCGATGTATAGCACATAACGTCTATATCAACTACCCATTTTTTTGTATCTGCGCTCACTGACCAATGCAACTTTTCGCCTTCCTCATCGGCAGGCATCTCTGCACAGGACCACATGGGTATTGCCATGTTTCTGCTTTCACGCGCAGGAACAACGATATTGACATCTTCAAGTTTTACAGAAAGCGCAAGATATCCGTGGTACATCCCCTGTACTGCAAAACATGAATTGAAAAGTGTCTTGCCGCTTATGCGGCTTGTTAAATTCGACGATGAAAGATGGAAAAACGGCACTGATAACGTACGCATGAAATTGACATCAATATATCCGCACGACGACTTTGGCACAACCCTATATTCGCAGTTGTCAAAAGAAACGCTTCCTGCAAACATCGCCTGCGCTCCGCATGGAAGCCATAACTCATTTTTTTGTTTATATCCGGCAGGAAACGCATGATGGATTTCATAACGTAAATCCCAACGCATAATTCCTACGTCGCACATATATTCTGGATGGCTTTGCAACTCTTCTTGCGAGCATGAAAGCTCTCCGCTGATTTTATCGTCTGTAAAAACGCATTTTCCAACTTCAATAGGAGAAAGCTTGAAACCTCCTGAAACATTTTTTAACAAATAATAACCGCATAGCTGCTTTGCATCTTTTCCAAACATGCCTGCACGTACAACAATATACGAAGGCATTACAATTGATTCTGCTTGCAAATCATGAGCGGCTTTAGTGCCTGCAAGCACATACTGCAAATCATCTTCAGAAATTTTTGTGCGTGTTTTGAAACCGAGTACAGGGTTGTCAAAAGCAAGACCTGCGTTGAGCATTTCAAGTTCAATAAAAAAAAGCTGCTCCGCTCCTGTAGTCGATTCTAATCCAGAAAATATAAACCTGTTCCATACAATACCATTTTTCTTGAACATGCCATGCGGTTTAATTTTACTGCAATTAATAATTTTCTGAGAAATCGCCATTACAAAAACCTACCTGTTTCTCTACTCAACTATTTTTTCTATGCTTTTGTTAAGGCTTTTGTTAAGTGCTTTTTTATCTTGCGGATAGTTTGCATCAAGAAACTCAAAGCACTCAACCGCCGCACGTTGCGCATGCTCATACCAGATAGTATAAAGCTCCGATTGTATATCCTCGCCGGGATAGGGCGCACCTTGCACGTCCGAAACAAGACTGCGCAGCAGTTTCACGCATATTTTCGTTTTTTTGTCCATCATAGATATACCTCATGTAGCATTATATCGGCAAATCAATAATAAAACCAGTAGTTTTTACTGATTTATCGCAAATTATTGATGAATTCATATGCGCATGCAACGCATACAGTTTCTCTGCAGCATTGTGCAGTTGTTCTGCAGTTACCGACAGAATTGCCTGTATGTGCTCATTCCTATCCCTTTCAGCAACTGCATAAAGTTTTTGTTTAAATCCCACATAACCGCGCGCTGACGGCGAAAGCGGATGCACAAGTTTTCCATAGCTGCCTGTCACTGCACGCGCAATATCAGCGTCACCCAGCGTCATATCGCACAATTGGGCAAGACATGATTTAAATGTTTCAAGCGATTGCATAGGTGACGGGTCTCGATATGTGGACAAGGAAAACGTACCTGAAAGGCCATCATACGCGGCAGACGCACCATATGCGCCGCCTGTCGTGCGAATGCGCTCCCACAGCATATTGTTGCGCATCCAGTGACAAAGCACTTCAATTGCCGACTGCTCAGAATAACACGAACTTATGCACTTTACCGCTTGCGCCACGTAGCCTACGTGCGAAGGAATGCAACACTGTTCATGCGCTTCATCATCCGCTTCTCCTTCCAGTTTTGTCAGCGCGCAATACTCGCTGTCGCTTTGCATAGGAGCAGGTGCAAGCGAATGAAGTCCAGTGCGCTTCACAAAATCGGGAACAAGCGGCAGCACTTCTTCAAGTGATTTCTTGTCTGCGGTGATGTGAACTATTCCACCAGCGTTGCGAATAGTTGCAATAAAACGCGCAAATTTTTTGCCAAGTGCTGCACAATCTTCTTTGACAATTTTTTCAAGCGCAAAAAAGAGTGTTAGCCCTGACCAAATCTCTTCAACCGCATTTGCTTTTGAAAGATTCCGCCGAGCGCGCAGGGCGGCATAGCGAGAGCCTGAAGGAATGAGCGATGAACGCATATCATTGAGCGCCTCGTCCAGAAGCGTCTTCACGCGTATTTCATCGGTAAATTCCATTTTAGCAATTGCTTCGGAAAACAGCGCAAGCGCGCGCTCCTTTTTTTCTACCGGCAACTTTATGCGGAACGTAATCCAATCGCGTCCAATATAATTTTTTTCTTTTTCCGCACGAACAAACTGCGCTGCATGTTCGCTTGCACACACTTCTCCAGTAAAAGCGCGAACGCCCATATCACCGCAACACAGCGAAATTTCACGCGCGCATTCATCCCACGTTTTGCCGTTCCACCCAACATTCGCCGCACACACAGTAAACGGATGCACATACGCGTATTCTGACGCAGGAATCACATCTGCGGGAAAACACACGTCAATATATATGATGCCGTTTGTCGGCTCACGATTGAGGAACAGCGGCACATCGCTTCCATCAATTCCCGTACATGACGTAATTTCAGTTTCTATAGGTTCAAGCGATTTTTTCAAATCTGACGGATTGATATGCGGAATGCACGAAAGTTCTTCTTCGCTTTCCTTGCGTTGTTGATACGCATGGAGCGCCTCTGTTTCGCGTTTGAGCGCCTCCGTGTCAACGTGTTTTGACAGCGCGGCAATTATACGTTTTTCTCTTTTTTCACGCTCTTTTAAAAATGATTTTTTCGGATTCACGATGACAAATGCGCGCTCAACATTTTCAAGCAGCAGCCGCTTGACAAGGCGTTCTGCAAAGCGTGCATCTTCTGCAAGTTTCGCTTTTATCTTTTCAAATGCGGCGCGGTAGCAAAGCGTCGATGATGGATTACCGCCGTAATTCCAACTGTTGAGCGCCCTGTCCATAAGTTCGATTGCAAACGGCTCTCCATAAGAGCGAGTCACTTCTCTATTTGCAAAATCAACTGCAAGAACAGCTGCATCTATGTCGCTCTGTGAAATGCCGTTTTTGCATAAATTTGTCAGTGTTGAAATTATTAAATTTTTTACCTGCACCGCTTTTGATTCTTTTACGCCACTCAATCCAAAGTAAATCATTTCTACAGATGCTTCCGCGCCGCCTCCTGAAATGAGCCGCTCTCCCAAGCGTGAACCTAAAAGCGCTTTTGACAAAGGCGAACTGTCATTGCCGCAAAGGAGTTGCAGCAAAAAAATCACTTCCATTGTGTCGTCTATATTGGCAGATTTTCCGTAGCGCCAGTTGAGCGTAACACTTGATTTTTTTGCGTCTGAAGCAGGACCTGCTGCGCGCACTTCAAGTTCACTGTACATTTGCGGCGGAGTTTCCATTGCAATAAATTCTTTTTTCAATGACTCATACCGCGCCACGTCGCTTTCAATTTCAGGATATTTTTCTTCAAGGCGGTCAAGTACTGCCTTTTCAATAAAATCAAGCTGCTCTTCTGTTGCAATATTGCCGTACAAAAAAAGCAAGCAGTTTGCGGGGCTGTAGTATGTACGATGAAACTGCGTAAAATCTTCATACGAAAGCGACGGGATTGCAATCGGGTCGCCGCCAGAATCATTCGTGTAGCATGTGCCACGCAAAAGGCTTTTAAACTGTTCATCAAACGCAACAGAATTAAACGACGAGTAGTTGCCCTTCATTTCGTTGTAAACAACGCCTTGAATTGCATATGCGCCTTTTTCATCAACTTCCAGACGATGACCTTCCTGTAAAAATGTTTCCCTCTTTAACAATGGAAAAAATACTGCATCGGCATATACATCCATGAGATGAAAATAATCTTTTTTATCAATTGAACTTGCAGGATATACTGTTTTATCTGGATACGTCATCGCGTTTAAAAATGTGTACACGCTCTGATTCATCAAATTGACAAACGGCTCTTTGAGCGGGAATTTTTCAGAACCGCAAAACACAGCGTGTTCCAAAATATGAGCTGCGCCTGTCGAATTGCGAGCAGGCGTGCGGAATGCAAACGCAAATAGATTTTCCTCATCGCTGTTTAACAAATGGAACACTTCAAATCCCGTCTTTCTGTGACGCAGATAAATTCCCTTTGCCTCACAGTCAGGAATATCAGAAATGGAAATTGTTTCAAAATTTTTATGAAATTGTTGCACGCTGTCACTCCACGTATTCACTGTCATCTCGACCTTCAATCTTGAACTTGCCCTCTTCATATGCGGCGCGCAACGTCAACAAAAAGTGATTTGTAATATCATCACAGTCGCGTTTAAGCATAGGCTTATGAAGCTGTTCTTCTTCAAGCACAGTGTCGCCTCTGCCTTTTGAGATGTTGTAAAGAATTTTTTTACGGAATGATTCAGGCTTTCCTGCAATAAGATACGCGATGTCTTTTTCGCACATGGAGCGCAACTCTTCTTGAATAAACCTGTCGTCAGATTTTTCTACGTCTTCAATAGTAAACAAACGGCTTCGCAAATCATTGCCTAAATCGGGGTCATCGTGAGAAAGCGTTTTGAGTATTTCATCTTCGCTTGCAGGAGACATGCGCCGAAGAATCTCTGCAAGCGCATTTTTTCCGTCAATAGTTTCTGCCCTTTCGATAGAAATTGAAAGCAGTTTTTCGTGCATCGCTTTGTCGGTACGGCGCAGTACTTCAGGCGACACTGCTTGCATTTTTGCAAGACGAGCAACAACATCGCGCCGCGCATCGCCTTCCATTTGATTTATGACTGCCGCTGCTTTTTGCGGCACAACGCGTGAAAGCGCAAGTGCCTGAACAGCAGGCGACTCATCTTTTAATAAAAGGAATACACGCTCGTCGTCAGCTTCATTCAAATATTCAAACGGTTTTCCACTTGATGCGGGAGCAGCTTTCTGAAGCAACTCTTCTGCCTTTTGAGCGCCGTATGCTTTTTCAAGCATCTCGCGTGCGGCATCAACACCGCCAGAATTTCTCGACTGCTTGAGCAAGCCTTGAAACTCACAGAGAATCTGTTCAGCTTCTTCTGGTTTTACGCTGCGGATTGACGCAATCTCCGGAATTATTTTTTCAGTCTGCTCTTCAGTCAGATGCGATATCACTTTGGCCGCTTCATCAACACCAATAAGCAAAAGGAATTTTGCAACGCGCCGATACACGCCGTCTGCCGTCTCTTTTGGCACTTTTAAAAGCCCGTGCGAAAACATCTGGTCAACTTGACGATTTACGGACGCAAACGGCTTTTTGTTATTTTCTTTTGACGCAGGCTCTCCTTCTTTGTCAACTTTCTGCGCACTGTTTTTATATGCTTTTGCGCGGATATCATTGAGATTCATACATACATAATACAGCGAAATATCGTTTATGACAACTTGCTTTGCACCAGAAGACAGCATATAATAAAAAGCGAGGTGTTCTGAAGCTGAGGTTTTCGAACAGGTTTAACGGCAAGCGAGGTGGCATATGGCGCAATACGATATAACAACGCTCGGAGAAATACTCATAGACTTTACGCCTGCGGGCATTTCAGAAAACGGCAGAAATCTCTTTGAAGAAAATCCAGGCGGCGCACCCGCAAATGTGGCGGCGGCAAGCGCAAAACTTGGCGCAAAAGTTGCGTTCATAGGCAAGACAGGTTGCGATACATTCGGACAAAATGCAAAAGCTGCGCTTGAAAGCTGCGGCGTTTTTACCGGCGCAATGAAGGAAGACAGTGCGCATCACACAACGCTTGCATTTGTAACGCTTTCAGAAAACGGCGAACGCTCGTTTTCATTTGCGCGAAACGGCGGTGCAGACATCAATCTTACTGCGGAAGATGTAGATGCGTCACTGATAAAAAACAGCAGAATACTGCACATAGGCTCACTCTCGTTTACTGACGAGCCGAGCCGCTCTGCAACACGCGAAGCATTAAAAATTGCAAAGGGCAACGGCGTGCTCGTTTCATATGACCCAAACTGGCGCGAGCTACTCTGGAAACACGCAAGCATTGGCGTTGAAACAATGAAATCGCTTTTTACATATGCTGATATTGTCAAGATTTCAGACGATGAGCTTGAACTTTTGTACGGCGCAAACAGTTCAAATGCAGCGCAACATATCCTTGATGCAGGCGCAAAACTTGTCTGCGTAACGCTCGGCAAAGACGGCGTCTTTTATAAAACAAATTCGTTTCAGGGCATCATCTCTATTCCCAACTACCCGATAAAAACAATTGACACGACAGGAGCAGGCGATTCATTTACCGGTGCGCTGCTCTACCGGCTTACGCGAAAAAGCAATGCGCTCAATTTTACAAAAGATGAACTTGCAAAAGATTTGAACTTTGCAAATGCTGCCGCGACATTGTGCGTGTCGCGACGCGGTGCAATTCCTGCGCTTGCATCGCTTGAAGAAGTAGAAAACCTCATGCGCATGTTCTGACATATTTTAAATGCTTGTAATAGAGAAAAACCATCTAAACGCTGAAGTTTTGAACGGTCCATATGCCCCGCACGAATCAGAACAGCAATTTTTTATTAATTTCCTGCAACATCGACTGAGGGATTTTGAGCACCTCTCTGTCATAGGTAAGCAATCCGTTCATCTCCTGCTCGACATCGCTCAGCTGCGTGTATACTGTCGCGGCAAGCCCTTCACGCTCAAAATGCGGAATCACCTGTTTTTCAAAAAGTGTTTTGTAGTCGTGCGCAAGAGCCGCTTCATTTTTGCATGTGCGATAGCCAAACGGCTTTTCACACCAGGCATGTCCGTCAACTTTTAAAATATAGCCGCCGAATTCTGTCAAGCAAAGCGCACGACCGTCGTTTTTCATCCTTATCGGTTTAAAATAAATATGACGGCTCTGCATCTCATCGTGTCCTTGGTCGTGCCAGCCGCTTGCGTGGTCAATGTAGCGCGTCTCATCAAGTGCGCGCAGGCTTTGCGCAATGTCAAGCGCGTCAAACTGTCCCCAGCCTTCGTTGAATGGCGTCCAGAGCGCAATGCAAGTACAATTGAATAAATGGGAAATCGTTTGTTCAAGTTCTATGCGATACTGCTCGCGTGAAACTTTTGACGCGCGCCCGAAGCGCTTGTATTTTTTATCAGACAGATTATTAATTCCCAAAAGCGGAATCACTGTGATGAACGGCGCGCTGTACGGCTGTCCGCCTGATACGATGTCTTGCCACACGAGCATGCCGAGCCTGTCGCAGTGGTAGTACCAGCGCAACCCCTCTATCTTAATATGTTTTCGCAGCATGTTGAAGCCGCACGCTTTCATCGTAGCAATGTCAAAAACCAGCGCGTCGTCTGAAGGCGGCGTCAGCAATCCATCCGGCCAGTAGCCTTGATCAAGCAATCCGTTGTGAAAATACGGCTTGTTGTTGAGCGCGAACACTTTGCAGCCGTTATTCATCACATATGAAAACTTGCGCATGCCGAAATAGCTTTGGACAATATCATCTCCGAGCGTAATTTTTAAGTGATACAAATATGGGTCATCGGGTGACCATGCACAAAACTCATGCAGCGGAATGACGCAAACGCTTTTTGTTAAAAAATCGCGATCAGTTTTTGCACTGTCAAAATGATTGGCAATTTTTTCAGAATCATCAATGCTGTGCATTACGCCGTTTGCAACACACGTGCCATCAGCGGCAAGCACTTCAACAACAGCACCCTCTGCCTGCCGCGATGCGCATGCTTCCACACGTACAGCAGCATCATCAAAAAGCGGTGTAATTGCAAGCGATACGATGTAATTTTCTGGCACGCTTTCAAGCCATACTGTCTGCCAAATGCCGCTTTGCTGCGTGTACCAAATGCCGCCTGAAACATATTTCTGCTTGCCATATGCAAACGAATCGTCATCGGCGTTGTCTCGCACTGCAACCCGAAGCTCATTGGTGCCGTCAACAAGAGAATCAGTTATGTCAGCCACGAACGGCCAATAGCCGCCCTCATGATGCGCGACATTTTTATTATTAATAAATACATCTGCAATTTGGTCAACTGCATCAAAATGGAGCAGCACCCTGTCTCTGCAAAATTCGTGAGGAAGCGAAAATGTACGGAAATAGTGCAGATACTCATCTTTTTGGAGTTGCCGTTCCACACCAGAAAGCGGCGCTTCAGGCGAAAACGGCACGACTATATCTCCATCGAAAATGAGAGGCGCATCTTCAGTTTTTGTGAATGCATACTGCCACACACCGTTTAGATTAATAAAACTATCTCGCTGCAATTGCGGACGCGGGTATTCGGGAAGCGGATTATGCCTGTCAAGAGATTTTCCCCATCTTGTGTATAACGCGCTCATTCTGCCAGCTCTCCCAGTTTTGCTTTCCGCAAGCGCATTGCATCCTTTTTAACAATTATAGCTGGAATGAAAATGAATATCGCGGCAACTGCTGCTGCTAAAAAAAGTTCAAACGGATAGAGATAGCTCCCCGCATAGCTCGGATATTTTGCAACAATATCGGCACTCGGCTCAAGTGCAACTGCCCTGATGATAAACGGGTCTATGACGCTTGCAAGCACCATAGGCAGCATGATGTAGATGACCATCTTTACGCTCTGTGATGCGCCTGCCCTGCCCTCCGGCGTGTAGTCGCGCGATGAAGCAGTGAAAAGGCCTGCCATCATCAAGTTGCCTGTCATTATCAATGTACCGCCAATGCACAGCAACAACATCTCGTGTCCGAAAAATTTAATAAGATATGCGATTATGCCGCCAAGCGCTTGCATTGCCGCAACAGGATAATAAAATTGCTCTTTGCCGAATTTATCCATTACCTTTCCTGCACCAACTGAAAGCGCGGCAGAAGCGAGCACAACAACAGCAATAGGCACAATGTAGTTTTCAATGCCGAGCGTCACCTCAACGAGTGAAATCATATACGGCTGCCACAACTGCATTGCAAGCCCCGAAAACATCATGCCAAAGAAGCAAATGTAAATCATTTTGTTTTCACGGATATTCGCAGGGCGGAACGCATAGAGCACTTCGCGCAGATACTGTTCGCCTGCTGTTGGAACAAGGCGCGGACTGTCTTTAAAAATTAACAATCCTATGACACCTGCACCTGTTGCAAGCGCTCCGAGCACAATAAAAAATTCCTGCCAGTTGCCGCGCACAGTCATTGCGTCAAATCCTGCAAAAATCACGATGAGAGCAACAATAGGCATGATGCTCAGCATAATGTCAACAGAGCCGCGGTTTGTCACGTCGGTAATGTCAGTCACCCACGCAGAGAACGCGGCATCGTTCGCAGTGCTGCCGATTGCGGACATAACGCAGTCCATCACTACAAACAGCAACACCGCGAGCCCCACAGGAAGCGCCGTTTGGCTGTTGCCAAAAAAAGCAAATGCGGCAGTTGTACCGCCCCAGAGCATATAGCCGAAACACACAAACGTGCGGCGGCGACCGATTCTGTCTGACCACGCGGCGCTGAAAATAGTTGCAAGCGCGGCAGCTATAGCGCTTGCAGCAACAGCAGCAGATGTTGCCCAACTGTCCGCCGTGATATTTTTCTGAATGAACGTAGAAAAGTACACGTTCTCGACCATCCACGCAATTTGCCCAACAAAACCGAACAGCAACAAACTTGCCCATGCTTTTGCACCGAGCGGCGTTGCCTTTTTTATGATGATAGCGTCACGCGTCATACTCACCCCCAGAAATTAGCAAGTCACCAACCCTGCTGCAGCTTCGCAACGTAGCTTCAAGCGGCAGCGGGATTGGGTGTTCTCATAAGGTATTGCACTCGGGTTTGATACACTTTTTACGACGCAAGCGTCTGGGTATACGCAAGTGCGGAAGCACTCATTTAAATAAATTTCCATACAGTCGCAGGGCAGCTTTTTTACGAATAAAATTTAGCCCTGATACGCCAGTCGCACCTGCCTGTCGGCAGACAGGTAAGCGACGAATTAATAATTTCCTTACAGTTCGTATCACGAAGTGATACATTAAACCCTCCGCACGAATAAAAAATACATCAGCAGCTGTTACATAATTCCCAATCCGCCCTGCTTCACTTGGAAGTGGCTGAACTCCATGGAGAACGAGGCGCGTCCTTGCGTAGCAGAGCGCAAATTTGTGGAAAAACCAAACATCTTTGCCATAGGCGACTGCGCATGAATAATTTCCACAGACTGCTTTGAGTCCTGCCCCATGATGATGCCGCCGCGCGCAGTTACTTGGCTCATGGCATCTCCAACAAATTCTTTCGGACACGAGATGTCCACGCTCATAACTGGCTCAAGCAATTCGGGCTTTGCAGCAGTACACGCTTTGTCAAACACTGCGGCAGCGCACGCTTCAAACGCAAACGTTGTTGACGTAAGTTCGTTGTATTCAATTGCCGTTACCGTAACAGCAGTGTCAGTGCACGGATAGCCGTATTGTATGCCCGACTGGAATGCACTTTCAAACGCGTTTTGCATCGCTTCAAAAATTTCTTGCGGCGCGCTGCCGCTCTTTACTGTGCATGCATACAAGTTGCCCGCTCCTTGCTCGCGCGGCTCCACATGCACTGTGATGCCCGCAGCATTCTCTTTGCCGCCAAGCACGCGGCTGTAGCTTTCACTTGCATCAGCACTGACAGTCACCGCCTCGCGGTACGTCACTTGTGGCGCTCCTACGCGGCACTTCACTTTGAAATCGTCTTTCATGCGCGTCACGAGCACGTCAAGGTGCAGTTCGCCCATGCCACTTATGATAAGCTGACCCGTTTCCCCGTCTTCGTGATATGTAAATGTAGGGTCTTCGTGCGAAAGGATTTCAAGCGTTTCATTCATTTTGTCGCGCTCTGCAAGCGATTCAGGCTCAAGCGCAACAGAGATGACAGGTTCAGGAAAGTGTACTTGCTCAAGCAGCACAGGCATGCCCTCGCTTCCGAGCGTGTCGCCTGTTTGCGCAAGTTTTAACCCGATGAATGCCGCAATATCACCCGCTTCAATGCTGTCAATCGGCTCCTCTTTGTCTGCGTTTATTCTGAACATGCGGTTTATGCGCTCGCGCTTTTTTTTGTTCACGTTGTAGATTTGCGTGCCGCTCGAAAACTTTCCCGAATACATGCGCACAAAACACAAGTAGCCCATATTTTGATTGTGCTGGATTTTAAATACAAGACCGAGCGGCGTTCCGCCTGCATTGCATGCAACATCAATGCGCTCTTCTTTTTCTCGTTTTATATGAATGCCTTGTGCAGGCGGCACTTCATCGGGCGCGGGCAAGTAGTCAACTACCGCATCTATGAGCGGCTGCACGCCTTGGTTGTGGCGCGCGCTTCCAAGCACGCACGGCACAATCTTTCTCGATATGGTCTCTTTTCTGATTGCGTCTTTGAGCTGCGCTACAGAGATTTCTTTTCCTTCCAGATATAGTTCTGCAAGCGCATCATCGTGAGAGGCAATCTGGTCAACGAGTTTTGCGCGCCACGATGCCGCCTCTGATGTGCGCTCGGTTGCAATGTCGCTCACGACAAATGTTTCGCCTTCATCTTCTGCATTCCAGCGGATCTCTTTCATGTCGAGCAAATCAATGACGCCTTCAAAATCGCTTCCTTGCCCTATGGGGATTTGGAGCGCAACGCATTCAACGTCAAACTTTTCGCTTACATCGTCCATTGAACTGAAAAAATCTGCGCCCACGCGGTCCATCTTATTCATAAAGCACACGCGCGGCACGCTGAACTTATCTGCCTGCCGCCACACTGTTTCCGTCTGCGGCTGCACGCCGTCTACCGCGCAGATGACTGCAACAGCGCCGTCAAGTACGCGCAAACTTCGCTCAACTTCGGCAGTGAAATCGACGTGACCAGGAGTGTCTATGATGTTGATTTGAAAGCCGCGCCACTGAGTCGTCGTAGCTGCACTTGCAATTGTGATGCCGCGCGCCTGCTCCTGCGGCAAAAAATCCATCGTTGCCTGCCCGTCGTCAATTTCACCTATTTTGTGAATCTTTTTTGTATAATAGAGGATGCGCTCGGTCGTGGTCGTTTTGCCAGCGTCAATATGCGCCATAATCCCGATGTTTCGCATGTTATTCAGTTGCATAAAAAGCAGTATATTGAAAATGGCGCGCTCGTGCAACACAGCGTTTATGACAGGTAGATATGCGGCAGCATTGACGTGCTCGTGCAACGAGGCACGTGTTCCTCCTACAAAAAGATGCAGTGCAGTGGCGCATTACAGCACGTCTCCAATTTTTTCGAGCGACGGAATGATGTAGTCGGCAAGCGAGCGAATCTCATCGTCGGGCTGTATTTTGTCAGGCACCATGATGCATAAAAGCCCTGCCGCATGTGCGCTCCGTATGCCGTTCGGACTGTCTTCAACTGCGCAACAGCGCTCCGCCTGCAATCCGAGCGAGGCGCACGCCATGCGATAAATTTCGGGGTCAGGCTTGCTGTGCGTTACCATGTTGCCAGTTGTACGCGTTTCAAAATATGAAAGCAATCCTGCACGCTCAAGCTGCCTGCGCACTGCAACGCCGTCAGTAGAAGATGCGAGCGCAAGCCGATATTTTTTTGAAAGATATTCAAGCGCAGCTTTTGCACCTTTCATGAGCGGGATTCCTTCTGTCGCTTCAATTTGGTAGAACAATTCAGTTGTCCGCATGATGAACAACTCAGCATCAAATAGCTTGCTGCAACGCTCACGCAAATGCGCTATAGTGTCAGCAGCGTTTTGACCACGACAATCGGAAATCAACGCCTGTATATTGTCCACGCCCATTTGTTCAGCAACAGTCAGCCATGTTCTGTCAGAAATTGTTTCGCTGTCGAGCAGCACGCCATCCATGTCGAAAATTACTGCGTCAATAGATTCCATATCAATTGATAATAGCACAAAGCACGCGCTTATGACATACTGCTCTCAGCACCGCGCGCTACGCGTTTACTTTCCAAAGCCCATGTTTGTTGCAGTACTCGTATACGGCAATCAGTTTGTCGTCAGGGGTCAAAGCAAAATCAGCTTCAGGTTTTTCGCCAGAGTTTAAAACTTTGCGCTGCCCACCGTGCTGCGTCTGCACATAAATCCACTGAATGTAGTGATCGCTTTCCATTGGATGCACGGTAGAGCCGACAGCAACGTGAACAGTATTGCCGTTCACCGTAACGACAGGCACATGCTTTTCCTGCGCCGCATCAACAGTGTTCGGCACAAGCTCTTTGAGCTCCTTGCCGCAACACGATGGCACACAGCCGTCTGTTTGAATCATGCCCATGATGCAGTCGCACTCCACGCATTTGTAAAATTTGATTGCAGTGTTTGCCATATTTCACCTCGCATTGTATGATGCATAATTATATCACATATTAATAAAAAAGTGAATTTTTTTATTAAATTTTTGCAAATTGCAACGCGCAACATGCTGTGCGAACAATTTTAGCTATTGGCATGAACAATGCGTATAGTGTATACTGATGACATGAGAGTGCGCATCGTTATCGTACAGTGCATTTTTTTTCTGGCAATATCATTTTGCGCAGTTACGCAAGATGTAGAGTTGCGTATTGCCCCAGAAGTTGAAACACCGTCTCAAAACGTGCCGACGCACAAACCGCCGCGACGAAATCCACCGCCAAAACCACAACATCCTGATGACTACTTGCGTCCTGAACGGATTTTCGCAATTGAAGCAAACAAAACGTCTATTACGGTAAACACAAATGTGCGCGATGCGGCGGTATACTTGAACAACGTGTATCAAGGCAGAACGCCATGCACAATCAACAATCTTGCTTCAGGCTATTACGAATTGCGCGTGGAAAAATATGGATATGCGGCGCGGACATATTACATAAGCGTTGACAGGAGCCAGCACAACACATTTTTCATTGATCTTGAAAAAATCACCGGATACATTTCGCTTTCAAATATTCCTTCGGGCGCACGTGTATTGATTGACGGCAATAAATTTACCGGCATTTCACATACATACGTTGAAGTGAATGAAGGATATCATACTGTCACCGTGCAGCAATTCGGCTACAACGATTTTTCAACGCGTGTATATGTGGCGCGAAAGCTCACAACGCCTATTGCCATAGAGATGACGCCTGCTCCATTTATGCTGTATAACTTCAGCGCAAAGAAAAAGAGATTCAATCCCATGTATGACGGTGCAGTCGGCTCATGCAATTTTACATTTGAAGTGACCGCTTCCTTGCCATGCACGCTTGCAATTACAGATGAGCACGGCACAACAGTATATACACACAACTTTGCAGGCTTTACAACATGGCAGCAAAAGTTTATCTGGAACGGACGCGACAGTGCAGGAAAACCGCTGCCAGATGGTACATATACTGCAACAATTTCAGCAAATGCCATAACGCAGTCTGCCACAACACAGATTGACAGCTCGCTTATTTTCCATACGGCAGACATTACAAAATCAGGAAGCGGCATCGGCACGCTGCCTGCAGCATTTATGATTGCAGAAAAGACAACGTTCATAGGCATTGCGGTGCAGCCAACTTTTAAAATCGTCAAGCAGAACAATTCGTCTGTTGCATCGTTTTATGAGATTCCCGTAAACATGTTTTTTGGCAGAACGCCTGTTCCATGGTTTGAATGGTCGCTCGGATTTAACGTGCATGCGGGCATAGAAAGCACTCCGCTCTCTTTCAACATTGCATGCAAATTCGGTTCAAGTGCACCATTGAAAAATGCAAGCTTTTGCTTTGCAGGGATTTTGCGCTACGGCTATACGAGTAAAAAATCACTGTACGAACCGCACGGCACAGATATAGGCAACGGCATAGGTGGCGGCATTGCATTCGGTATTGACACGCAAAAACTGTACTATGGCCTCTCAAGCGAATGCATGTACAGCACGCTCACCGGCAACATGAAAACAAAAGACAGCGTGTGGAAAAACGGTGCAGCGATTGACTTCCGACCAACGACGAGCATTACGCTCAAAGCATGGTGTGCGCTCAATAGCGCATTCAACGGCAGTGTCGGCACACAGTGGCTGCGCGCGCTCGACACAGGATTTGGCTTCGCGTTCAAACTCGGCTCCTCTACTGCGCTACTCAACATGCGCGCAAATGCGCTCATCTATTTTAATGATGCAATATACACTTCCGGCACACTCGGTGCAACATATTTTTTCTAAAACACACAAGCAGCCACTAGCTTTTACAAAACAGCAAGACGTGCAGTTCTCCGCACAAATCAACAATGTGGATGCAAGTAAATTGACGCACTGCGCTCAATGCAGTATTATTACAGCATGAAACTTTATTCAAAAGGGCAGCTTGTTGCAACAGCAGCCTGCACTGCTGTTGCCGTTGCAGCATTAACAGCTTTCGCAAGCACAAAACTCGTTCGACGCACGCTGCAAACACAAGACGCTGCATTATCACAAAACAGCGAAACAACTGCCGTGCTTGAAACTACAGACGAGTTGCCGTTTTTAACAGAAAGCACCGTGCCGCTCCGTACTGTTGCAGATACGACGCAGTTTACGCAGGACGAACTGCAAAACATAAACGTATATGAGATGTGCGCTGAATCTGTCGTGAATATAAGCACGAAGATTGCAGGCGTAAACTGGTTCCTTGAACCGATTGTAGAAGACGGCGGCACAGGCAGCGGTTCCATAATAGATAAGCGCGGCTACATTGTTACAAACGTGCACGTCATTCAAAACGCAACGGAGATTTACGTGTCGCTTTCAGACGGCACGCAGTACGAAGCGCATGTTGTCGGGCAAGATGCAGAAAGCGACTTAGCAGTTATAAAATTTACGCCGCCTGAAGGCACCGTGCTCAAAACGATTGCGTTCGGCGACTCGACAAAACTCAAAGCAGGACAAAAAGTGATTGCCATCGGAAATCCGTTCGGGCTTGAGCGCACTATGACGACGGGCATCATATCAGGGCTCGGACGACCGGTACGCAACAACAGAAACAGAATTATCCGCAACATGATTCAAACCGATGCGGCAATCAATCCTGGAAACTCAGGCGGACCGCTTCTTGACACATCGGGGCGCATGATCGGCATAAACACGATGATTGTATCGTCGTCAGGAAGTTCTGCTGGAGTCGGCTTTGCAGTGCCAGCGCAGACAGCGGCGCGCGTCGTCTCCGATTTGCTCAACTATGGGCGCGTAAACCGCGGCACCATGCAGATGGCAATAGTGCAGCTCAACCGTGCAATCGTGCAGTATGCAGGGCTCGACATTTCACAGGGCGTGCTCGTCTCAAACGTGGCAAAAGGCGGCAACGCTGAAAAAGCGGGCATACGAGGAGGCACGCAGCCCGCACGCTACGGCACTTCCACAATCTATCTGGGCGGCGACATTGTGACAAAAATCGACGACATACAGATTACGTCGCTTGCAGATTATTTTTCTGCACTTGAAGACAAAAAGCCTGGCGACACGGTAGCAGTCACTGTACACAGAAATAAAACTGACAGGACAGTGCGCGTAACGCTCGTGCAACAACAGGGCGGAAATTAATAATTTCTTATCAGCAAACGGAGCAAAACAATGCGCAGCTTCCATGTAGTTTCTCCATACGAGCCGTCTGGCGATCAAGGGCAGGCAATCGAAAAACTCTCTCAAGGATTTTTGCGTGGCGACCGTTATCAAACGCTCAAAGGCGTAACGGGAAGCGGCAAAACATTTACGATGGCAAAAATTATTGAACAGGTGCAGCGTCCTACGCTTGTCATAAGCCACAACAAAACGCTTTCGGCGCAGCTCTTCCGCGAGTTCAAAACGTTTTTTCCCGACAACGCCGTCGAGTATTTTGTCTCTTACTACGACTACTACCAGCCTGAAGCGTATGTACCCGCGCGCGACTTATACATTGAGAAAGATGCATCAATTAACGATGAGATTGACCGCCTGCGCCTTGCGGCAACGTACAGCCTCATGGAGCGGCGCGATGTCGTCGTTGTTGCAACAGTGTCGTGCATTTACGGCTTGGGCATGCCCGATTTATACAAAGAGATGCGCGTGCACATTGAAAAAGGCGAAACGATGGACACACACAAACTCGCCGAACAGCTTATTGCGCTCCAGTACAGCAGAAATGATGCAGTGCTTGAACGCGGCAACTTCCGCATACGCGGCGATGTCATTGAAATTTTTCCCGCATATATGGAAACAGACGAGGCATATAAAATTGAACTTGACTGGGAGCAAGTGGTGCGTATCCGTCGCTTCAACACTATTTCAGGAAAGACAGTCGAAGAGCTCGACGAAACGGTCATTTATCCTGCGCGCCACTTTGTTGTGCCGCAAGACATGCTCGTTTCTGCAACAGAGCGCATCCAAGCTGAACTTGACGCGCGCCTTGAAGAATTGCGTGCGCAAGGGAAATTGCTTGAATACGAGCGGCTTAAAACGCGCACCACATACGACATAGAAATGATGCGCGAGATGGGATATTGCCCGGGCATTGAAAATTATTCTGCACCAATTGCAGGGCGCGCAGCGGGACAGCCGCCTGCAACACTGCTCCACTACTTTCCCGATGATTTTTTGTGCATGATTGACGAAGCGCACGTGACCGTTTCGCAAATTGGCGCTATGTACGAGGGAGACAGAAGTAGAAAGCAAAATCTTGTGGACTTCGGTTTTCGTCTTCCAAGTGCGCTCGACAATCGACCGCTCAAATTTGCGGAGTTTGAAGAAAAACTCAATCAAGTGATTTACGTAAGCGCAACGCCGCGCAAGGAAGAAGTTGCAAGAAGCACGCAAGTTGTGGAGCAGCTCATTCGTCCTACAGGATTGCTTGACCCAATTGTTGATGTACGTCCGAGCGAAGGACAAATGGAAGACATTTACAGCGAAATAAAAAAGCGCATTGCAAAAAACGAGCGCAGCCTTGTGCTTACGCTTACAAAAAAAATGGCAGAAGATTTGACCGACTACCTGCTCGGTCTTTCGCTCAAAGTAAAATACATTCATTCGGAAGTGGAAACGTTTGAGCGCGTGGAATTGCTCAAAGGGTTGCGCGCAGGTGAGTTTGACGTGCTCATCGGAATCAACCTTTTGCGTGAAGGCATAGATTTGCCAGAAGTGTCGTTCATAGCGATTCTCGATGCAGATAAAATTGGCTTTTTGCGCTCTGCAACGAGCCTTATCCAAATTATCGGGCGGGCAGCGCGCAACGCAAACGGCACTGTCGTCATGTACGCAGACAGAATGAGCGACGCTATGCAAGAGGCGGTAAGTGAAACAAAACGGCGGCGAGCATTGCAAGAAGCGTACAACAAGGAGCACGGCATCACTCCGAAGACGATTGCAAAAGCAGTTGAAGACATTTTAGTGCGCGAAGAAAAAGACGCGGCAGAAAACGCAGCTGTAGAACTTGACGTGCTCAAAAAGAGCGCGAACTTGTTCGTGCCGCAGCAACGGCGCAAACTGCTTGCCGCACTCAAAGCAGAAATGGCAGAAGCCGCAGACCGTCTTGAATACGAAAAAGCGGCAGTACTTCGCGACCAAATCCGCAACATAGAAGCGCAGTATGGGAAATAGCGCAAACTATACAACGCCTTGTAAATTGTGCTATACTGGTGCGCATGGCAGCTCCACGAAACGACGACGTAAACAGCCTCATTCTCAAAGCGGCAGCAAAACTGCTCAAAGAAAAATCGATTGCAGAAATCTCACTTGCAGAGATTGCATCTGAAGCAAAAGTTTCAAAAGGCACAATCTATTACTACTACAAAAACAAAAACGACATCTTATTTGCGGTTATGGATTCATATCTTGAAATGCAGTGGCAGGATTTGCTCATCTGGACGAATGACGCTTCAAAAGATACATCGTTGCCACGCCTTATTAAATATGTGCTTGAACGCAACACGACGGGTGCTGACATGCGCCTTCAGTTTATTCATGATGCTATTGGGGGAAGCAAGACAGTGCGAAAAAAATTGCTCGAACGGTATAAAAAATTTGAAACTGAAATTGCAAAAAAGATAGGCGAGCGCGCTACAGATATTCCCGCAGAATATTTTGCATGGCTTTTGCTCATGTTGTCCGATGGAATCCTCATCCACAAGCTTATCGGAAACACGCATATAGACACAGCACAATTTATTAAAACAACTGAAAACTATATGCGCCACCTCATGCAACGTACGTAGAAAGCATTCGGGTATTGAATCCTCCGCACAAATTAAATAGAATGATGTAAATCACTTTAAAATTATTAAGAGGTATAATTATGCCAGAAGCATTTGACGCAACTTGTATTTCGAGCGCGCTCTTCACCGATTTTTATGAGTTAACTATGGCACAAGGATATTGGAAAGAAGACATGAATCAGCGCGTTGTGTTCGACATGTTTTTCAGACGGCAGCCGTGGGACGGCGGCTTTTCTGTACTTGCTGGCAACGAAACGCTTTTAGACGCACTCACGCAGTTTCACTTTTCAGAAGCAGACATTGACTACCTCTCTACGCAAAAAATATTCGATGCAGAATTCCTCGATTACTTGAAAGACTTCGCGTTCCATGGTGATGTATACACTATGGACGAAGGCTCAATCATTTTTCCGCAAGAACCTATTGTGCGCATCCATGCAAATCTCATTGAAGCGCAGATTATTGAAGGGCTCATTTTAAATCACATCAATTTTCAAAGTCTCATTGCAACAAAAGCTGCGCGCGTATGGCTTGCTTCAAACAAAGGCAGCCTTATGGAATTCGGTTTGCGTCGTGCGCAGGGACCGAACGGCGCTTTGTGCGCATCGCGTGCCGCATATATTGGCGGAGCAACGGGCACATCAAACACGCTGGCAGGAAAACTATTCGGCATTCCCGTCATGGGAACAATGGCACACTCATGGATAATGTCGTTTCCATCGGAACTTGAAGCGTTCCGCACATATGCAAACATCTATCGGGAACATTCTGTTTTTCTCATAGACACATACGACACACTTAAATCAGGCATAAAGAATGCCATCATTGCGGGAAAAGAACTCGCTGAACAAGGCCGCAATTTTGGCGTGCGCCTTGACTCAGGCGACATAGCATATCTTTCTACAGAAGTGCGCAAAGCGCTCGACAACGCAGGTCTGCCGCACGCAAAAATTTCTGTGTCGAACGAATTGACAGAAGATATTGTCAGCACGCTTACAGCACAAAATGTTCCCATAGACAGCTGGGGTGTCGGCACGCACATGGTTACCGGCGGCACAGAATCATCGTTTACCGGAGTATATAAGCTTGCAGCTCGCCACGACAAAGCGACAGACAGCATGATTCCCGCCATGAAATTTTCAGACAATCCTGCAAAGACGACAAATCCGGGAATTAAAAATGTGTTCCGCATCTACGACGAACACGGCATGGCAAAAGCAGACATACTTGCACTTGAAGATGAAGAGATTGCAGCAGGAAAAACATATCGCTTTTATCACCCTATGATCGACTACCGTCAATTTTCATTCACTGCAAGCGCTGTCGAACCGCTTTTAAAAAAACGCATCGCAAACGGCATGTTCACGCGCGATCGAAAAAGTGACAAAGAACAACTTCACGCAAGCCGTTCGCTCATGGAACGGCAACTCAAAACATTCGACGAATCGTATAAGCGGTTGTTGAATCCGCACATCTACAAAGTGTCGCTCACTGAAAAACTCAAAAATTTAAAGCTTTCATTCATAAACGCACAGATTACACGCTGACCCCTGCATCAAATACGCCTGCTTTTGTTTTAAGCGAATGGTGAATGCCGTATTCGCTCTTCCAGTTTTTGCGCGTCGCAGCAATAAATCCACTGGAAATAAACATAGACGAGTAACAGCCGCTCACCAGACCCACAATCAATGCAAGTGCAAAATTCTTTATATTGCCGCTCGTAAAGACATAGAGCGAAAGAGCGGCAAACATTGTCGTCGCTGTCGTGATGATAGAGCGGCTCAACGTATCTGTGAGCGCATAGTCGATTATGTCGCTAAACTTCTTTATGTCGCTCATGAGCGGAAGCAATGTGCGCTCTCTGTCTAAAATGACTATTGTCGCATTTATTGAATAGCCGATAATTGTCAAAACAGCTGCGACAATCATCGTTGAAAACTCAAGTTGCGTCCACACTATAAACGTCATCATAATGAGCGCATCGTGAATAAGCGCAATGATTGAGCCGAGCGCAAAGTCCCAGTGAAAGCGTATTGTCGCATACAACCAGATGAGCAAAATTGCGCCACCGAGCAGCAACACTGACTGCAATGCAATTGAGCGCGAAAAACTTGAGCCAATAAAATCGGTGCGAACGACAGAAACATTGTCAGCACCGAACTTGTTCTCAAGGATTTGCAATATAGTATCCTGCAAATCTGCACCCGATGCTCCCGCACCCTTGTCTGCCATACGGATTTGAAAACTCGCGTCAGCACCTGTGCCCAGCTGTTGCACAGAAATGCCGCCAAGAGATGAAAGCGCATCGCGCACCTCTGACACTTCGACGACAGTCTGCCCTGACGCATACAACCGATACGGCACGGCAGAAAGCCTGTTCGACAACATTGAATTCGTGAACAATGCAGAAGATGATGTATTGCCGTATGCACCATTTACAACAGCACTCACACCATCAATTGTATTGAGACTCGCAGCGAGGCTTGCAACAGTTTCATTTTCAGAGAATAAAAAACTGCGCGTTTCATTTTCTGCGCCAGTGCCGCTTATGACGGCCTCAACCTGCGTATTTGTTAAATTGAGCGTTACATTTGATGAACCCGAATACGTTACGTCGAGCACAGTGGGAGCTATGCGCACTTCTTCGAGCAAGCCTGGTCGGTAGTCAAGGCCAAAATTTATTCCTTTAATAAAAAATCCTGCTATGCCAAAAAGTATCAACGCAATGCTTATGATTGCGCATGGGAGAAATGCTTTGCTGAAATGGATGCATTTTTTTGCCATTTATTTTACCCCCCAGCCGATGCTTACTGTATCTTTATGGAATGTGTCTGTGTTGAAATCAAACATGAGATGAGAGACGAACAACGCTGTAAATACTGACGAAACAACACCGATTGCAAGGCTCACCGCAAACCCTTGTATGGAACCGCTTCCAAGTTGTGAAAGGAAAATCGCCGCAATAAATGTAGTAATGTTTGAATCCATAATTGCCCAAAATGCATTTCTAAATCCTGCGGCAATTGCAGCAGCGCGTTTTTTCCCGTCACGCAACTCTTCCTTCATCCTTTCAAATATGATGACGTTCGCATCCACTGCCATACCGATTGTTAAAATCATGCCGGCAATGCTTGAAAGTGTAATAGTCATATTGAACGCAGACAGTACTGAAAACACCATGTATAAATTCAACACCTGCGCTACGCACGCGTTTACACCTGCTCCTTTATAATAGATGAGCATAAAAATCATTATTAAGCCCAAACCGAATGCAACCGCGAACAACCCGCGCTGCCGTGCCTGCTGACCAAGAGAAGCGCCTATTACTTGCTGGCTTTCGACAGAGAGCGGCACCGAGAGCCACGCCGTCTGCAAAACTTTTTGCAAGTTATGCGCTTCCTCAAGACTGAACCCAGTGATTGCAACATGACCGCCTGTAATTGCGTCATTGATTGTTGCCGCAGAGCGAATTCTGTTGTCGTTCACTATGGCAAGCCGCTCGCCACGATGTGCGCTTGTAAATTCACCGAATATGACAGCACCGTCGCTGTCAAGCACAAAATCAACTTCAGGGCGATTTGTCAAACCGCTTGAACCGACTTCCGCAGATTTAATGTGCTGGCCATCAAGCGCAATTTCTTTTTTTACCGCAAGATACCCAGTGCGCTCTTCAAGACCGTAATCGTCGTTTTGATAGACGCCGAGCACCTCACAGTCTTCAGGAATGATTGACGGGTCAAGCAATGTACCGTCGGCAGCAAACGTATTTGTAGGATTCAGCATGTAATAATTCATAAAAGCGGTTGTTGCGCTTTCATCAACAAGTCGGAAATTGAGAATGCCTTTTCCCATAATAATTGTGTTTATGGCATCTGACTGGGCCGCACCCGGCATTTCAATGTAGATGCGGTCATCTCCTTGCTGACGAATGACAGGGGATGTCAATCCAAAACGGTCAATTCTACTCGTAAGCGAGTCGATAGCTTGCTCCATTGCATCAGATTTAAGCGTTGCCGCCGTTTCTACAGTGTCTGAGCCCACCTGATTTGCAATGGCAGCATCTAAATCTGCTTTTACAATGATATTCATGCCACCTGACAAATCGAGTCCGAGTTTTACTGAATTCTCGTATCGTTTTTTTGCATCAAGAATAGTATCACGGTAATGCGCCTGCATTACATCAAGAAATTCCTGTTCGCTTGCAAACGCATCGAGCACTGTGCCATACGTAAACTGCGACGGCATTTTCATATCCATGCTCTTGTAATTACGCTTGACAATTTTTTTTATCCATGAAAATGAGTCGTCAATCGGTGCGGCAGCATCACTGCGCGCTTTCGCAGTAAATTCACGGACATCTTCTGAGGCTTTGGCAGCAGCATAATCTTTTATATTTTGCAGAGAACTAAGTGCGAGCGCCTGCGTTTCTTTCGGTGTGCGCCAATACCAGCTGATAGAAGGCCACAAAAACCAAAAACATATGGCAAGCACGACAAGGAGAATTACAAAACGAGTACGTTTATTCATTTTAATTTCCCCGAATTATTATTTTTCTTCTGATTTTTTTTCAGTTTCATCAGAAGATTTTTTTGCAGCTTTTTTTTCTTTCGGTGCTTCTGCCGTTTGGTTTTCTACACCGGCAATAGCGCTTCTGCTAAATTCAAGCTTTGAGTTGTCGTCAACTTTCACTATAACAGTTTTTTCTTTTATTGAAGAAATAACTCCATGGATGCCGCCAATAGTAACTATTTTGTCGCCTTTTTTAAGCGCGTCGAGCATTCGCTGCGTCTCTTTTTGCTTTTTGTTTTGCGGACGAATGAGAAAAAAATAAAAAATTGCAACAAGCAGCACCATCATGATGATTGATGACGAAAACCCTGCTGTTGTAGACTGCTCGCCTGCGGCAGGGGCAGCACCCATTAAAAACGGAATAAATGACATTGAAATATCCTTCCTTATCCAGAATAAAGTTTTTATAGCATATCACGTTACGGCTTTTGTAGTCAAGTAATGCTTGCAACGAAACGGCGTTCACTGTAAAATCATGCTGTTATGCAAAAGCTTTTATCGCAACTGCTACCATCGTTTACGCACGCTGCTGTAGCCGCAGACGGTTGTACTCCCGTAGAAAAAAACGACATAGCAAACATCCCCATAACCAATCTCGCTTTCGACTCGCACGACGTAACGCCCGGCACGCTTTTTTTTGCGCTTCCTGGCATTCACGAAAACGGCAATACCTACATCGCAGAAGCAATTGAAAAAGGCGCGAACGCCATTGTCTACGAGGGCACAATTCCGCACGATGTGCAACTCGCAGCTGCAAAGCTCATTGCCCGCCGCGCGTTCAATGCGCTTGCAGCTGCACAGCAAACTGTTGGAGCGCAGAAAAATGCTGGTTCGCCCGCATCCGATGGCAAAAATTATCATTTTCCTGCATTTTTAAAAGTGAGCGACGCGCGCTTTGCAATGTCGCCCGTTTCAGATGCGTTTTACGATTCACCTTCAAAGCGCATGGTAGTCATAGGAGTAACGGGCACGGAAGGAAAGAGCAGCACCGTTTCGTTCATCTGGCAGCTTTTGCGTTTGTGCGGCGAGCGCGCAGGTTTTATTTCCACTGTTGAATATTCGCTTGGCGGCGAGGCCATTCCTAACCCGCAGCATCAGACAACGCCCGAAGCGCCAATCATTCAGCATCACTTGAACGCAATGCTTGAAAACGGCTGCACATACGCGGTAATTGAATCATCTTCTCATGGGCTTTCAACACGAACAAACAGACTCGGCAATGTGTGCTTCGACTGCAGCGTGTTTATGAACGTAACGCTTGAGCATCTTGAATTCCACAAAACATATGAGCAGTACCGAAGTGACAAGGCAAATCTTTTTCGCGCGCTCGACAAAATTGACCATATTAAAACGATTGCAGGCGAGACAGTAAAAGTTCCTTCAATTGGCATTGTCAATCTGGAAGACCCTGCCGCATCTTATTTTATAGGCGCGACAAAACATCCTGTCTACGGATTTACAACTGAAGGACAGGCAGGAAAAGCGGCAGCTGAAACAGGAGAAAACGCTGTGCCCCTTCCGCCCATCCCCGATGGCATTCGCTACATGATTGCACGGAACATTGCCTCTGCACGATTCGGCATCTCGTTCAGCATAGATGCAGACGGAGAGGACGCAGTGTATCGCGCAACAGACGACCCCGCGCTGCCGCGAAAACATCCTGTCATGCACGTAACAGCTCCGCTTCCCGGCGCGTTCAATGCGTACAATCTTATGGCATCGCTCATTGCAGTGAGCAGCGTTACGCAAAAACCGTTTGACCAAGTTGCCGCTCATTTTGCCGCTCTTTCGCCTATTAAAGGGCGCATGACGGTGATTGAAAAAGGACAACCGTTTGAACTTATCGTTGATTACGCACACACGCCTTCTTCATTTGAAACGATTTTTCCACCGCTCAAAAAGCGATGCGAAGGCAGGATTTTTGCGCTGTTTGGCTCAGGCGGCGAGCGCGACTTGACAAAAAGACCGCTGCAGGGCGAAATTGCGGCAACATTTTGCGACGTGCTCTTTCTTACAGACGAAGACCCGCGCGGAGAGGACAGCATGACAATCCTTGAAATGATTGCAGCAGGAGCAGAAAAGCGCGGCAAGAAAAAAGATGCAGATTTATTTTTAATTGGCAACCGCCCGGCAGCAATTCGAGCAGCTTTTAAAATGGCGGGCAAAGGAGACATTGTACTGCTGCTCGGAAAGTCGCACGAGAACTCAATCATCTACAAGGATTACACTATGCCGTATGATGAGCTGATTGAGGCAGAAAACGCGCTTTCGGAAATGGGATATAACTAGCAAACATGTGTCATGCGCACAGATAAAATATTGGCAAGTATAGGCTGCAACTAGCGCGCATCATACACTGCCTCTGCCATATTCCCTCTTGCATAAAAAAGTGCTACACTGCCTTAATATGACAATAGCAGTAATTTATGGCGGAAAAAGCGGAGAGCATGAAATATCGCTTATGTCGGGAGCGGCAATTGCACGGCACATACACAAAGCGCACGACGTCGTTTTGATTGCAATCACAAAAGATGGCCGTTGGTTTTTGCAAGATGGCGCGGAACTTGAACGCATACGGAGTGATGAAAAAGCTGCGTTCATCATTGCAGAAACGCCAGGCAACGAGATAACAGTTGCGCCAGGCATGGGCATGAACGCATTGTGCGCAGGCAAAAGGCAGCTCCGCATTGACGTGGCGTTTCCCGCACTGCACGGCACATATGGCGAAGACGGCACTGTACAGGGATTGCTTGAAATGGCAGACATGCCGTATGTCGGTTGCGGCGTTATGGCAAGCGCACTCACAATGGACAAAGAAAAAACAAAAGCGTTGCTTGCAGCCGCAAATATTCCTGTGGTGCCATATGTTGTCGTGCGCCGCACTGATTTGCTTGATGCGCGCATATACGACGCGCTCATACAAAAAGCAATCGATACGCTTTGTTTTCCGCTTTTTGTCAAACCATGCTGTGCAGGCTCTTCAGACGGCGCGTCAAAAGCGTCAAACGAAAAAGAACTTTCGCTCGCGCTCATGGAAGCGTTCAACTGGGACGACAAAGTGCTTATCGAAAAAGCGGTACACGCGCGCGAACTTGAATGCGCGGTAACAGGCAACGCCACAACAGCGTTTTCAGAAAATGAGTGCGAAACTGTTAACGTGTACGGTCCTGGAGAAATTATGCTGACGCACGAGTTCTACGACTACAATGCAAAATATACCGACAGCGACAGCGTGCAGATTCCTGCACAGGTGAGCAAGGATGTGCGTGAACAGATTTGCACTATTGCCGAGCGCGCATACAAACTTGTCGATGCTTCTGGATTGTGCCGTGTCGATTTTTTTCTCGACAAAGATTCTGGCGCACTGTATCTCAATGAAATAAACGCTCTGCCTGGCTTTACTGCAATAAGCATGTTTCCAAAATTGTGCGAGGCAAACAGCATCAGTTTTACCGCGCTCACAGAATTGTTAATTGAAGAAGCAGTGCTGCGCTATAAAAGCCGTTCATCGCTTCAAACGTCGCGCTAATATAGATTACAGCGCATCTTGAAGTGATGCGCGAATCTGTTCAAGGATATCTAAATCATTCAAACCGTCTTGAAGCGTAGAAGCAAGCGGTGCCGTGCCATCAAGAAACTCGACGGCTGAGTGCAGCATGTTTGAAAAATATCGCGTTTTTTTCGGTACAACAACAGTTTCATCGCGTACGAGCGAATAAAATCCTGTATACAACTTTGATTCTTCGCGTTTGTACAATTTAACATAGCCGTTTCCGATTTTGATTCTGCCTTCTGTGCCGAGTATGTCTATGTCAAATGAAAAAAAACGAGAGCGACCGCTTATTTTTATTGTAACATCAGGGCAAAAGTCGGAGACAAAATGTACGCTCACGTTTCGCACGACAGATGCATCTGTGTCATCACGATGTACGCTCATAAGCGACATGTCGTAGAGCAAGCTTCGCTTGCATGCATCATCATCTGCTACAGCAGTGCGAAGCGAAGCTAGAAAATAATGCACAATATCTACAAGATGCGTGCCGTCATGAAGCAAGCTGTATTCGCCAGTTGCTTCGTCTTTTTTGCTGTATACGCGCAAGCTTGAACACAATTCCGCAGTGATGCTCTGCACATTTCCTATTTTTGACAAATAGGACTTTGCAACAGCGTAGTCGTCAGCAAATCGTCGCTCGTGATTTACCATAACAGGCACATCGTTTTTTTTCGCTTCGTCTGCAATTGCAAGACCGTCTTTCATAGTAAGCGCAACAGGCTTTTCAAGAATTATTAATTTTGGCTTGCTCCTGATTGCAGCGAGCGCTGTTTCTAAATGCGCATTTTCATTTACTGCAATTACAACGATGTCGGGGTTGCATGCAGCAAACAGATGGCCGTAGCTTGAATATGTCACAACGCGTCCGCAATACCGTTTCCAGTCCGCAAGTTTTGTTGCATCTATATCGCAGCCTGCAATAAGTTTTACGCGGCCATTTGCACGAAGCGCCATTGTGTGACTTGCAGGTTGCTCGCGCTTTTTGTCAAAACCAAGCGTAAAACCTATGCGCCCTGTTCCAATGAGCGCCGCTGTATAAGCAGCCTGACTGCTCATATTCCCCGCTCCTTTAACAACTGTTCAACTTCATCTATTACAGCATCGGGAGTGCTCGCTCCAGCAGTAATACCGACAGTCTTCATTGCAAAATACTCGACAGGAATTTCAGAAGCGCATTCAATTAAATGGGCGCGGCAACCGTACGCACGAGCTGCAAGCAAAAGCCGCTTTGTGTTCGCACTGCTCTTTCCACCAATGACAAGCACGCCGTCTACAATCGGACACAATTTTGCGAGCGCGTTTTGACGCGCTTTTGTTGCAGGACAAATCGTGTTCACGACAACGAGCGAGGGGCATTTATTAATTAATAATTTTGCAATCTTTTTAAATTCAGATTCACTGAATGTTGTCTGCGCGAGCAGCACTGCTTTCGCATCTTCAGAAAGCTCAAGCGCAGATGCTTCGCTTTGACTTTGCACAAGCACAAAATGTTTTTTTGCGTAACCTGCAATACTTGCAACTTCGCCATGCTTTTCGTCGCCTGCAAAAATAACCGTAAAGTCATTTGCCGCGTATTCAGCAGCAAGCTTTTGGCTTGCAGTAACGCGCGTGCATGTTGCATTGACAATTGCGCATTGTTTTTTTTCAAGCGTTTCAATAACTTCAGGAGCTGCTCCGTGCGCGCGGACAAGCACGACGCTGCCGTTTTCGACATCTGCTGCACCGTTCTCGTCAAGCATGCAAAGTCCTTTTTGCGCAAGCGCATTGAGCACCGTCTGATTGTGAATGAGCGGACCGAGTGTATATATTTTTTTTCCAACAGTTTGCGACAACGCTTTGTCCGCCTCATCAACAGCGTGACGCACGCCAAAACAAAAGCCAAGCACATCAGAACGGATGACAGTCATAAAATGAGTATAGCACAATAAACGGCAAGTGACTAGGAAGCAGTTTGGAAGAAAAAAGGCCGAAAAAGGAAACCTTTTGAAAGGTGTCCTTTTTCGGAAAAATTAATTATGCAGGCTAATCTTTCCTTTTTCTGCAATTTCATGGTAAAATAATAAATATGATTGAACACAACATGATTCTCTCTGCGTCTGGTTGGCGCAAAGTTTTTGCGCAGTCACGCAATGAGCAAGACAACACGTCTGAAATAGGCGCGGAAAACACAATGCTCGCAGTCATTGCAGCAGATGTCTTTGCAGATTACGTTCGTGAAAAAACGGATGAGGAAACGCCTGTGATTGTGTGCGGTACTGATACGCGACCGACAGGAGCTGCAATCGCTTCCGCAGTGCTCCGCACGTTGCTTGCAAAAAAAATCATTGTGCGCTACGTAGGCATTGCCGCCGCACCTGAAATTATGGCATACGCACGAAAGTTTGATGCATTCATCTATATTTCTGCAAGCCACAACCCCATAGGACACAACGGCATAAAGTTCGGTTTAAACGACGGCGGCGTGCTTGATGCTGACGAGTGTGCTCCGTTAATCGAAACGTTCAAAAGGAAATGCAATTTGCCGAACGCAACGCACGATGCGGAAACGCTGCTCTCTTCATGCCCACAGCATGATGTAGACTGGGTGTATAAAGAATCTGATGGCTGTAAAAAAGAAGCGCTTTCCGCATACAATTCGTTTATCCGCGAAGTGATTGCAGGCACAAGCAGCGCGCACGAGCAGGAATTGCTGTTTGAAAAAATGCGCCCGTCAAAAAACGGCAACGCGTCAAAACAACTTGGCATTGTATGCGACATGAATGGAAGCGCACGCACCTGTTCAATAGATAAAGATTTTTTTGCCGCTCAAAATATTAATTTTTATGCAATGCACGATGAACCAGGACAGATTGCACACGAAATCATTCCCGAAGGAAAAAATCTCGATTGGTGTGCGCACGAACTTGAGCGTCTGCAAAAAGCAGGACACGCTGATGCGGTGCTCGGCTACATGCCCGACTGCGATGGAGATAGAGGAAACATCGTGTACTGGGATGAAAAGCAAAAACGCGCAAATGTGCTCGGAGCACAGGAAGTGTTCGCGCTTTCCGTGCTTGCAGAGCTTTCCTACGCAAACATGCTTCATGCAGGCAATCCGTCGTACAAAGGCGCAGTTGTGGTGAATGGCCCCACGTCAATGCGCATTGACGAAATTGCAGCAAGTTTCGGCGCACACGTAGTCCGCACTGAAGTAGGCGAGGCAAATGTAGTAAACGCATCAAAAGCGGCGCGCGCACAAGGCTACACAGTGCGCATCTGTGGCGAAGGCAGCAACGGCGGAAACATCACCTACCCGTCAGCTGTGCGTGACCCAATGAGTACAATCTTTGCAATCATCAAATTGTTGAAAATAGACGGCCTATACAAATCGTGGTGCGAAAAATTACACTGGCAATATAAAGACGATTTCACACTTACAGACATCCTCGACTCGCTGCCACGCTGGACAACGACAGGCGTTGCAGAGCCTGAAGCGATGCTGCACATAACGACGAGCGCTCACGCCGCGCTCAAGCAAAAATTTCAAGCGATTTTTGAAAAAGCGTGGCGCGCAAAACGCAACGAGCTTGAAAAAAAATACGGCATCGTGTCATATGAAGCAGTCCTAACAAACGGCACAACACAGACGCGAGGCGCAACAGATTTTTCAAAGAGCGGCAGTGGCGGATTGAAGCTTATCTTTTTTGATAACAGCAAAACGCCGTGCGCGTTTATGTGGATGCGCGGTTCTAAAACAGAGCCCGTCTTTAGAATCGTGTGCGATGTACGAGGCAAAGACAAACATGCACATGAAGAAGAGAAAGCGCTTCTCGACTGGGGGCGAAAAATGATTAATCAGGCAGACGCATAAGCGGAACGGCGCATTGATTCATGCAAGTGCGCAATGAAATGGGAACGCGCAATCAATAAGCAAGTTTCAACTTTTTGACAGCCGCAGTTCGTTTTACACGCCGAATAAATTTTTGCAGTTGCTGTCCACGAGCTCGCACAACGCCTCCACGCTTACACCACGCAAAGAAGCAACATAGTCATACACATGTTCAACGTACACGGGCGTATTCACCTTGCCGCGATGTGGTACAGGTGCAAGATACGGCGCATCTGTCTCGCACAAGATTCTGTCGTCAGGAACATATTGCACGAGCGCTTTCATCGCTTCAAATTTTGCGCGCTTTGTGTATGTGACAGCTCCCGAAAAACTGATATACCAGCCGCGCTCCAAAAATTTTTTTGCTTCTTCAAGCCCATATGAATAGCAGTGGATGATGCCGTTGTCATGCTGTGCGTTTTTAATGCAGTCGAGCGTAGTCTGAAAACCGTCGCGGCTGTGCACAATCATCGGGAGCTGCATCCGTTTTGCCAACGCAAGCTGCATTTCAAAAAGCTCCCGCTCGCCGTTGTACATGTCTCTGTCAAAATCACTTTCGTTTCTTCCATCTTCGCCAGAGGGATTCCAGTGGTGGTCAATGCCGCCTTCGCCTATTGCAACAATCTTTTCAGGAAAACGCGCAATGCAACTTTCAAGCGAAGCGATATATGACGCACGGTTGACAATGGAGTCAGGCGACGGCCAAAGCCCCGCACTGTAATGCGTCATGGTGCGTGCGCGTGCGTGCAACTCAGGTGCAACATGCACAAGTGCGTTTTCAACTGCATTTCTACGGTGCGGCAAATCGTCATGTTTTGTGCCTATGTCAAGTGCAAAAAAACAGTCGCGTTCCGCCATACGCGAAAGGATTTCTGAGCCATCTGTACCAGTGCGCTCGCACGTCATGCTAAAATGAAAATGAGTGTCTGAAAAAGCCATATGTCGCAAATACCGTTTAATGCTGAAAAACGTGCACGCTGTGATGCATCGCGTACTAGAACATGCTCCTCAAGAACATATGCCGGGAACCGGGGTCGAACCGGCACGGCGTTTTACTGCCGAGGGATTTTAAGTCCCTTGTGTCTACCTATTCCACCATCCCGGCAAACACTGCGCATCATTAAACCTGTTCGGAAACCTCAGTTTCAGAACAGGTTACTTTGAAATGCGATATCTTAACGAGTTAAAACTCGCAACCTGTTTGATAGCAAAGTTATCAAACAGGTCCATTATATTGGAAAAGAGATTTTGTGACAAGGCACAACATTGACAACATTGAAATCTCTAGTGAACTGCATAACTGCACAACTCACAGCACTTGTGAATACAAACTGCTCATTTCGCTGCGCCATGCCTGCTCTGAATCGTGCCCTTCCCACTCAATTGTCTTAACAATTTTGAATGAACGAACATCGCGCGGGTTTTCATAATGAAGAATGCCAAACCTGCCCTGCCCAATATACGCAACTTTTTCATTTTCACCAAGCGTTTCAGCGTTAGTAATTTTTTTAAGTATGCAATCAAAATGTGCAGGATTGCCGTTTGCGTTATCTGCAATTGCACTCGACATTTCTTCAATGCGCTTGCCGCACACTGTACAGAGCACATGTCGCGCTTTTAGTTCGCGGATTGCATCTTCATTTTTACGTTGAGCAGCAATAGTTTCATGAATATGCTTGTGACAAGCAGCTTTCGCTTCTGCATGATTTGCAGTGCGGTCCGTCGCGTGATTTTTTCGTTGCGCGTTTTGATTTTTCCACTCGCGCCTACTGTGTCTTCCCATAGATAACAGTATAGCACAAATTACGCATGTTTGTCACATTTCCCCAAAAATTAAATCATCTTCAGGCGCTTCAATTATGCGCTTGCTGATTACTTGTGCAATGCGCTGTATGGCAGTATCCATATAGTTTGCATCGTGAATTTTTACGCGCAACTCTAGTAAACGCGGAGAGATAGCTTCTTTTTGTTTTTCGAGAACGAGCGTTGCCGTTCTTGCACTAAAAGTCATAAAAGCTCCGAAAAGGCATTTTCGATGTGATACACTTCTGGAAATCCCGGCATGTCAATTACAATCACATCGTACCGAATATAGCTCTTACTATATTGTCGATTGATTGCAAGGAAACATTTAGAAATTTCTACAATTCTTTTTTGCTTCGCGCTACCGAGCACATGCGCCAGCATCTCGGCATTTCCGTGCGGAAGCGTTTTCACTTCAACAAAAACAAGCGTGTTTTTGCAAAACGCTATTATGTCGATTTCACCCGACCGCGTGCGCCAGTTTTGCGCAACAAGAGAAAATCCTTGTGCTTCAAGATAGTGCGCAGCACGCGCTTCGCCGCTCTTGCCCGTATGTACGCGCGCGTCTTTCACAAGTCGTCAACAGCTTCAAGCGGTTCAAGGTCGTCAATAGCTTCAAGCTCGCCAGCTTCATCAGCAACAGCTTCGGCCTTTGCAATTTCTGCTGCATCCAACATGTGCCCATACGTGAGCAAAAACGGAAGCTTCCAGCGCTTGATTGCCGCAATGTGATACGGCTTGGCAGCTTTTCCTTCAGCGAGAAACATATTCTTGCCGTCATCAAAAAAAACAGGCGCAGAAAACCGAACTCCTTCTTTAATACTCTCACATGCAATTTTTTCAAATGTAGCCATATTCTTTCCCAACTTTTATAATCGTGCATTCGTTTTCATAACAAATGCGAAAATTCCTGCCAACACGTCCCATGTCTCTTCAGGCACATATGAGCCGATTTCCTGCAATGTAAGAAAATCTGTGAGCATGCCATTTTCAACAACAGGAACACCGTGCTCTGCTGCAACTTTCAAAAGCCGCTCCGCAAGCGCACCACGCGCTGACACGCTTATGAACGGAGCAGGCGCGCCTTCTGGGTACTTGAGCGCTACGATTTTTTTTACACTCATACGCTCCCCCGCACAATAGCAATAGTTTCGCGCTCGCTGCAAAATCCTGCAAGCGTTGCAGCATTTTCGTTGACAACGACAACATCACGCTGACCAGACAACGCTTTTTGCAAGCAGTCACGCAGGTCATCTGCTGCACTGGCATGCAAATGGTGAGGCTCATCGCTGCCGTATTTTACAACAGCAGTTTTACCGTTCAAGTATATCACAAAATAATATTTTTTGTGCAAAAAATTGATTGTTATCGCGCACTTTTGCATCTTTTTTTGATTTTTTTCAAAAAAACAGCGCAAAATCCCACTGCCACACTCCTTACCCGAAATCGCAACGGCAAACGGAATCTGCACGATATTTGTTTCTGCCGCACTCGCACGGTGATTGAATACAGTGAGCACATCGCACTCCTGCACGCTACTCCCGCTCCCGTCGAAAATGCCGCAAAAAAATTGACGTATCTCATGCGTAAGCGCATTGAGCAATTCATGCATGTCATCGTTTTTGCGTAACAACGAGCGTGCGCCGCTATCTGCACCGCTTCCGTTTTCATTGCCGTTTGATTCATCGTTGTCAAGCAGCGCATGAACGGCATCTGACGAAGCGCACATGCCTTTTTGCTCCATCATAAGCGCAGCCTCTGCCGCTTCCTTTTCTTTTCCAGGGAATTTGAGCGCAATGTCATGCACTCTATTCAAAACGCGCACATCAAACTTTGCGCCAAATTCTTTTACCGCGTTGAATAGCGCAAGCGTAACAGCATCGGGGCGAAGACCAAGCTCAGAAAAGTAACGGGCAAGCTCTGGCGCAAGAGAGCCATCTGCATTCACTTCAGGCGAAAGCGTTTGCACAAGCTGTGCGTGTGACAAAACAGCGTGTTCACCTTTCAGCGTAATCGTACCGTTTTGAAACGAGACAACAGCGTTGAACACAGCACCTTCTGCAAGCGGCACGCGCGATGTCACCGCAAAACGATTTCCTGCAAAAGAGACGACATATGACTGAGACCCTGTCTGCGCAATGACACGCACACGCACTGACGCGCCTTCACGCAAAACAGGCATACCTGCCGCATGTGAAAGAGATGCTGCCGGTATATATACGCCGCGCGTCGTATTCATTGTAGAAGTAAAAATTTATTTATTTTCAGCTGCTACGCGCGCTTCTTTAATTTTTGCTTCTTCAGCAGTTGCAATGGCATTAACACGTGCATTGCGCTCTGCAAGCTGGGCTGCGACATTGCCGCCAACGCGCGTCTTAACACGCTTTGCTTTTCCGACAGCATCGCGCAGGTAATACAGCTTTGCACGACGCACTTTGCCAGGTCGCACAATTTCTACTTTGGAGATGCGCGGCGAGTGCATGGGGAAAACGCGCTCCACGCCAATGCCATACGACTCTTTTCTCACAGTAAAAGATTCACGCGTACTGCCATGTTTTTTTGCAATCACAATGCCTTCAAAAATCTGAATGCGCTCTGTTTTGCCTTCAACGATTTTAAAATACACTTTTACGGTGTCGCCGATATTGAATCCCATTGCGCTCGCGCGTTTTTGTTTTTCTTCAATACTCTTAATAATATCCATAATTAATCTCCAGTTTTTTGAGCAGCTTTTGTCCGTCTCGTTTTTTTTGCAGCACGATTTTTTAAAACCTGCCCCGTAATTTCCGCAATCATGTCTTCTGCTTCTTGCGCAAGCGTACCTGCATTGCGACGCGCAAAAATCATGTCAGGACGATTTGCAAGCGTTTTTGCAATACGCTGTTTAAGCCGCCATGTTCGTATTGCCTCGTGGTTTCCTGAAAGGAGCACGTCAGGCACTTCCATGCCGTTGTACATCTGCGGTCGCGTATACTGAGGATACTCAAGCAATCCGTTAGAATAGCTCTCTTCCTCAAGCGACTCGGAAGATATAACGCCGTCAATCAATCGATACACTGCATCAATGACAACGAGCGCAGCCACCTCGCCGCTCGACAGCACATAGTCGCCAACAGAAATCTCTTCGTCAACATACATGTCAATTATGCGCTGGTCAATGCCTTCGTATCTGCCACACACAATCACAAGCTCTTTTTCGTTGCTCAGTGCCATCGCTTTTTTTTGTGTAAACGGCCTGCCTCCAGGCGTTACATAAATCACATGCTTTTTGCGCGCCTGCACGCTTTCAAGCGCTTCTCCGAGCGGTTCAGCCATCATAAGCTGCCCCGCTCCACCGCCATAGGGACTGTCATCGCACGTGCGGTGCTTGTCGTAAGCAAAATCACGCACATTCACCAGAGCGCAGGATATGATTCCCTTTTCAACTGCTTTTGCCATAATTGAAGCATCAACATATGCACGCAGGATTTCAGGAAACAAGGTCAGCACGGTAAATTGCATGGACTACTCCACAATCCAGAGGTGCATGAGAAGCACCGTTTTGTTTTCAATATCAATAGTACCAATATGCTCATCGACAAACGGCACATACACTGTACGCGGCTTCCCCGACGCAGTGCGCTTAATATTGTCAGCAAGAACGCTGCATTCCTCAGAGAGACGCACTTCAAACAAGTACGCTTCTCCGCCTTCCAATACGTCTGTAATCGTTCCTATTGTCTCAATAGAAACACTGTTTGACAATCCATTTCTGTTCTCATAAATTAGAGAACAATTTTTCAAGTCCTCGATATACCACTCACCTTCTTTTAATTGGTAAGCGTACTCACGCGGCACAACGATTTCCCATCCGTTATACTTGCGTACTTCTTCAGGAGAATCGATCCCCGCAAATTTAACAAGCAAACACGAAGATGCAAACCGCGCAGACACAATGCTGCACGTTTTTGTCGTTTCGCCATGCCGTAAAGCAACCTCTTTGAGTCGCGCAATATGCTCGTATGACCCGGAGGCACTCTCCACTTTACATTCACCCGCAATTCCGTGAGAAGCGCGGACAAATCCAACAACAAACTGCTGCATCGCCAACGCTAATCTAAAATGTCAAGGCTGTAACGCTTTCCTTCTTTTGCGCTTGAAGCACTCAACACCGTACGCATAGCTTTTGCAATGCGGCCGTACTTGCCAATCACTTTGCCAATATCGCCCTCTGCAACTTTGAGTTGCAGCACAGGTCCTTTTTCACTTTCTGCTTCTGTCACTGAAACAGCAGACGGGTCGTCAACAAGCGACTTTGCAATGTATTCAATCAACTCTTTTTCCATGCAGTCCACTTACTCCGAAACAGTGCCCGACTTTGCAATTTGGCGATTGATAAGTTTTTTGACAATAGGTGTCGGCTGCGCACCAACACTTATCCAGTATTTTGCACGTGCGACATCAACGTTCACCTGCTTGTCTTCAGCTTCTATCGGATGATATGTGCCAATTTCTTCGATAGCTTTTCCGTCGCGTGGCTTGAGTGCATCCATGACAACAACGCGATAATACGGACGTTTTTGCGTGCCAAGCCGTTTAAGTCTAATTTTTACCATTTATTCCTCCACAGAACTCGAACCGAATAGAGCCAAGTCCTAAAATGATACGCTCTATGAGCGTGTAAAATAGCATTATACTGAAACAATGCTGCCTCGTCAATGTTATAATTATGATTATAATTATGAATTCGTGAGCAGCTAGTAGACAATACATAAAATATGGTATATATATAAAATATAAAATTTTTTATATTAAGCCTGTTCGGAAACATCAGTTTTAGACAGGGTTATTTTGAAATGCGATGTTTTAACGCGTGATATTTTAACGAGTTAAAACCCTCAACTTCTATTACTTGCGGAGATAGAGAAAATATGAAAAAAGAGAGCAACGTATCTCACCACGAAAATTTAATAAATAACAATAGTACATCTACTGCACGCCAAACGTCAAAACGATTTTCGATTACTGCGCGCTTATTATTCTTTTCATTGCCATTGTCTATTTTATGGCTTATCTTTTTGGGCATTACTATTAATAAGTATTTCAATGCCACAATGGCAGAGCGTTATGAAAAAGAAGTACAAGATCAGTTGACCCTTATCGATACAACATTACAAACATATTTTTCTAACGTAAAAGATACTGTTAAGTATATTGCAGAAAGCCCGTTGCTCAGAAGTTCCTCACAAGCTATTACTTCATATTTATATAAAAATTCTCCAAGCGGTGCAACCGAAATGACGCCGTGGGCAAATGGTGAATACGAAAATTCAGTTTACGAATTTTTCGTACAAGTTATTGAGCATGTTCCTGCCCTTGCAAATGCAGGCTTTGCCCTAGAATCAAACGCAGGCATTATAGAATATCCTCTGCAAACGAGAAAAAATGGATATGACCCGCGAACTCGCGACTGGTATAAACTGGGAAAGAATAATCCTCAAAAAGTTAATTTTACTGATGCGCATAAAACAACATATAACACAGTAAATTATTCAGTAGTATCAACAGTGAAAAATCTCGATGGCTCAATAAAAGGAGTGCTCTCGTGCGCAGGAGACTTAACCGATCTTCTAAATCTAGTAACTGGAGTTGCAGAGCAAACAGGGCTAAACCTCATATTGACCGATGTATCGGGATTCGTATTCGTTAATACGATGGAGCCTGAAAATATTTTCAAAGATATAAAAGAACTCGGCATTCCAGAGCTTGAAAATTATACTGCCGGCGAAAAAACACGCATACATGCAGTTATCAACAAACAGCAGCATATGATTTACACAAGGCCTTCGGACAATGAGTTTATGACGCTTAATTTTATAGTTTTTGATTCTCAAAATGAGGCAGCACAAACAAGCAGACGCATAGCAATTTTTGTTCTTGTTAGGTTCATCATTGTTATAATAGTAATTGGAGTGATAATAGCATTTACATCGCTGCACATGGGCAAATCGCTAAAAAAAATATCAGGGGCGCTCGGAAATATTGCAGAAGGCGATGGAGATTTAACAGCATCAATTTCTGTAAAAGGAAATGATGAAGTTGCAGACATAGCGCAATCATTTAATAAAACGATAAAGAAAATTGCTAACTCTATGAGAGGCGTTAAAAACAACATACAATTACTTAATGAAACGAGCGCCAATCTTTCATCAAATATGGCTAAAACTACAGATTCGATAAATCAAATCAGTACAAATATCGATGACGTAAAACATCAAGTGATGACGCAAGCGTCAAGTGTTACAGAGACTGCTGCCACAATGGAAGAAATCATTCACACAATCAAGCAGCTTAATCGGAGCATTGAGCGTCAAGCGGCGAGCGTCCATGAATCGAACCAGTTAAGCGAAGATATGGTTGCAAATATCGTTTCGATTAGCGAAATTCTTTCGCAAAATGATACCGCTATTAAAAACCTTGCCGATGCAACTGACGACGGCAAAAATACGCTTATTAATTCAAACAGCGTAACGCAAAAAATCGCAGAAGAGTCAGACTCGCTCATGGAAGCGTCAAATATCATTCAGCATATTGCCGAGCAGACAAATCTTCTGGCCATGAATGCCGCTATTGAAGCAGCTCACGCAGGAGATGCGGGCAAAGGTTTTGCCGTCGTCGCAGATGAAATCAGAAAACTTTCAGAAGAGTCGGACAGTCAAGGAAAGACAATTACGACAACACTCAACGCATTGAGCGTAGAGATAGCTTCTCTTTCTGCCTCTTCAAAAGTTGTCGAAGAAAAATTCAATGTGATTTTTACGCTCGCCGAACAAGTAAAAGATTTAAGCATACGACTCACAAAATCTCTTGAAGAACAGGAAAGCAGCAATCGAAAAGTGCTTGCTGCAATTAAAGCGATAAACAACGTAACGGCAGAAGTAAAAGCAGGCTCTGATGAAATGCTCAAAGGTGGCGAGCAAGTCGCACGTGAAATGCAAAATCTCGACAACATGACAAGACGCATTACTGATGCAATGAACGAGATGGCAAACGGCGCCGTGCAGATAAACAACGCGGTGCAGGCAGTAAATGATATTACGCAAAACAATAAAGAAGGCATTGAAAATCTGGCAAGGGAAGTAGATAAGTTTAAAGTGTAGCTGCCAAACAACACCTTTAAAGACGCACAAAAAATCCCGCTTGTAGCTTCGCGCGTTGCGCTTGCTGCGAGTAGCACCAGTTCGGATTTTTTCTCAATACCCGTAAAAATCGCTCTCGCGATTTTTGCTATTTAGACGCACAAAAAATCCTGCTTGTAGCTTCGCGCGTTGCGCTTGCTGCGAGTAGCACCAGTTCGGATTTTTTCTCAATACCTGTAAAAATCGCTCTCGCGATTTTTGCTATTTAGACGCACAAAAAATCCTGCACCAGTTCGGATTTTTTGTGCTCTTGCTTTTTTCTGTATTAATCACTATATTAAAAGCGGGGTAATTACCTATTTTTTTCGTGGATAATTAACCTTTTTATGGCAAACATACATAAGGAGTATGATATGAGTGATGTATTGCTTGATCTTCAACATATTTCTGTTGACATAGACGAAAAGCCTGTTCTTTGCGATATAGCTTTGAAAATCAACAAGGGCGAAACGCATGTGCTTATGGGGCCAAACGGGGCAGGCAAATCGACGCTCGGAAATGTCGTCATGGGAAACCCCGCCTACACGCTCACGCATGGAACTATCACGTTTGAAGGGAATGATATTACCGAAGAAAAAGCCGATGCCCGCGCAAAAGCGGGCATTTTTCTTTCGTTTCAAAATCCGCTTGAAGTGCCGGGCATTTCGCTTGAAACATTCATGCGCAGCGCAATTCAGCAACGCACTGGTGAGCGCGTAAAATTGTTCCAGTTTCAAAAAGATTTACAGGCCACGATGACACTGCTTAACATGGATTTCTCGTATGCTGCGCGCGATTTGAATGTAGGTTTTTCAGGCGGCGAGCGCAAAAAAAGCGAAATACTCCAACTCCTTATGCTCAATCCAAAATTCGCTATTCTTGACGAAACAGATTCAGGTCTTGATGTTGACGCAGTGCGCACTGTGTCTAAAGGCATTGAGGAGTACAAAACCCATCATGACGGCACACTGCTCATAATCACACATTCGACGAAGATTCTTGAAGCGCTGCATGTTGATTTTGTGCATGTCATCGTAAAAGGAAGAATTGTTAAGACAGGCGACCGTTCGCTCGTTGCAGAAATCAACAAAAACGGCTTTGAGCAGTTTGAAGCCGTCGTGCAGTGAAGAGGCAGCATATGAGCGAAGTCATTGACAGAAACACTGCCGCCAACATCAACATAGACACGTCGATGTACGATTTTCGATATGAAGAAAAAGATTTTTACCGCAACGACCCAGGTCTCACCGAAGAAATTGTTAAAAAACTTTCAGACGATAAAAATGATCCTGCATGGATGAGAGACTTCCGATTGCGCTCGCTTGAAATTTACAATGAGCTAAAAGTTCCAAACTGGGGACCAGATTTAAGCGACTTGCACATGGAGCACATAGTCACCTATGTACGACCTAACACAAAGATGCAAACGCGCTGGGAAGATGTGCCGCAAGACATAAAAGAAACATTTGAAAAACTCGGCATTCCCGAAGCGGAGCGCACCTCTCTTGCTGGAGTAGGCGCGCAATACGACAGTGAGCTTGTCTATCACAACATACAGGATATAGTTGCAAAGCAGGGTGTCGTCTACTCAGACTTTGAAAGCGCGCTCCGCGGCAACTACGCGGACATGATTCAAGAGCACTTTATGCAACTGATTACGCCGCGCCACCACAAATTTGCAGCGCTTCACGGAGCAGTGTGGTCGGGCGGTTCGTTCGTGTACGTGCCCAAAGGCGTGCATATGGCGTTTCCGCTTCAGTCGTATTTCCGCTTCAACGCAAAAGGCGCGGGACAGTTTGAGCACACGCTTATCATCGTTGACGAAGACGCATACTTGCACTTCATTGAAGGATGCTCTGCGCCAAAGTATAACGTTGCAAATTTGCATGCAGGTTGCGTTGAGCTGTTTGTCGCAAAGAACGCGCATTTGCGCTACTCCACAATTGAAAACTGGTCAAAAAACATGTACAACTTGAACACAAAACGAGCGCGCGTTGAAGCAGGCGGCGCAATTGAATGGGTTTCAGGTTCGTTCGGCTCGCATATATCGTACTTATATCCGCAAAGCGATTTAGTCGGTGAAAAGGCGCGCGCAGAGTTTACAGGCGTTACGTTTGCGGGAAATGGGCAAAACCTTGACACTGGCGCAAAAATGAATCATCTGGCGCCGCATACGTCAAGCGTCATCACCACAAAATCAATTTCAAAGGGCGGCGGCGTGAGCACGTACCGCTCCGCAGTATATATCGACAAAAATGCGCATGGAAGCAAAGCATCTGTCTCATGCGAATCGCTCATGCTCGACGCAGGCTCTCGAAGCGACACCGTGCCCGCCATGGAGATTCACAACGACGATGTTGATGTAGGACACGAAGCAAAAATCGGGCGCATCTCTGACGATGCAATCTTCTATCTCATGTCGCGCGGAATTGCAGAAGACGAGGCGAGGAGCATGATTGTAAGCGGTTTTGCAAATCCGGTGAGCAAGGAGCTGCCTCTTGAATATGCTGTAGAAATGAACAACCTAATTCGTCTTGAAATGAAAGGAACGCTGTAACGTAATAAGTGGAAATGCAGTTTTCGGACATGTTCTGAAAATCTGTAGCACGAGGAACAATTATGACAGATACATTGCAAATTAATAATTTACCAACGCTCACGTGGAATTGGCTCAAAATAAATTCTACGCCATACGCGTATAACGACCACATTGCTGGAAACGGAGAACCGCACATGAGCGAGCTTGCAAAAGGCGTTTTGTACAATGCAAACGCAAGCGCAGAATCTGATGCGTACTATCATCTTGAAACAGGCTGTGGCAAAAATCTTGACGCGCAGTTTTTTGGCTCGCATGTGCAGCCTGCCATGCTCACCGTGCAAAAAGGCGTGCGTGTAAAGCAACCGATGTTCATAAATTTTGAACTTGCAGACAACAGCGACACTGCCGCATGGTACATCATTAAGGCGGAAGAAGGCGCAGAAGCGACTGTCATCATGTTTTTTGAATCTGCAAAAAATGCAGGCGGCTCGCAAGTGCTCCGTACCATCTGTGACGCAGGAAAAGATGCAAAAATCCACTTAATAAAAGTGCAGCTGCTCGGAAAAAGTTTTACACAAATTGATGACATAGGCGTCATATGCGGTGAAAACGGCTGTGTAGAACTGACGCACATCATTCTCGGAGGAAAAGAAACATACACAGGGGCAGCTGCAACGCTTTCCTCGTACAAGTCATCGTTCATATCCAACACCGCATACTTGTGCCACAACGCGCAAAAGCTCGACATGAACTACATTGCACGTCACATAGCAAAAAAAACGATGTGCAATATGAGCGTAAAAGGCACGCTCCAAGACGAAGCGCAAAAAACGTACCGCGCCTCCATCGATTTTAAAAACGGTTGCAGCGGCGCAGAAGGGCAAGAAATGGAAGAAACGCTATTGCTCTCGGCGCGCGCCCTCAATAAATCAATTCCGCTCATCCTCTGCGATGAAGAAGATGTTGCAGGCGAGCACGGCGCAACAATAGGCAAACTCAGCGAAGATGTGCTCTTTTACATGCAATCGCGTGGCATTGCAAAAACAGACGCAGAAAAAATAATGGCGCGGGCAAAAATTGCAAGCGTCGCTTCGCTCATCAAAGATGATGATGTCACCAAAAAAATCAACGCATATCTTGACGAGGCATTTTCACATGAGTAACGCATACCGAAGCGACTTTCCGTTTTTTGAAAGCAACAAAAACAGAAACGCAATCTATTTTGACAACGCAGCAACAACGCAACGACCGCACCACGTCATTGATGCAATGAAGCAGTTTTACGATGAGAATAACGCAAACCCATTGCGCGGCTTGTACGACTTGAGCGCGAGGGCAACAGCGGCATACGAACACGCGCGGCACACAGTAGCGCAGTTTCTTAATGCTGAAAAAGATTGCGAAATTATTTTTACGCGGAACGCCACAGAGTCGCTCAACCTCGTTGCATACACATACGGCTTGAACAACATTCATGCTGGCGATGAAATTGCGCTCTCAATTATGGAGCACCATTCAAACATTGTGCCGTGGCAGATGGTTGCAAAGAAAAAAGACGCAAAACTTGTCTATCTGGAGTGCGACAAAGAAACAGGAAAAATTTCGAGCGACGAAGTGCGCTCAAAAATCAGTGCACAGACAAAACTCGTTGCAGTTACGCACGTAAGCAATGTGCTTGGCACAACAAACAACATTGCAGATATTGCAAAAGCGGCGCATGCAGTCGGCGCAGTGCTCGTTGTAGATGGGGCACAAGCCGCTCCTCATATTGCTGTTGACGTGCGCTCTCTTGGCGCAGATTTTTACGCGTTTTCAGGCCACAAGCTTACTGGTCCCACAGGGTGCGGCGTGCTCTACGGCAGGCAGGAGTTGCTTGAAGCCATGCCGCCATTTTTGCGCGGCGGAGAGATGATTGAATACGTAACGCGAGAAGACGCAACGTGGGCGCCGCTGCCTGAAAAATTTGAAGCGGGAACAGTGAACGCAGGAGGGGCTGTCGGGCTTGAAGCTGCGGTGCGCTATGTGCAAAACGTAGGTCTTGAGCGCATTGCTGCCCACGACAATGAACTTGCAACGCTGCTCATTGACGGTATGAAAAAAATAGACCATGTGCGCATTGTCGGGAGCACAGACGGCTCAAAGCGATGCGGCATTGTCACGTTCACGATTGACGGCGTTCACCCGCATGACATAGCATCCGTGCTTGACACGGAGCACATCGCAATTCGTGCAGGCCACCACTGCGCGCAACCGCTCGGAGCGCATCTCGGCGTGAGCGCAAGCGCGCGAGCAAGCGTATATTTTTACAACACGGAAGAAGAAGTTGCCCGATTCTTGAACGCGCTTAAAAATGTACGCTCCTGGATGGGATTCAACGGGTAACTGTGAATAAATATGATGTGCTTTGAGCGACGGTATTGATGCAATGCACTTTACCCAGATGCCCATATGCGATAAAATATATGTATGGAAACGAAAGAGCTGTACCGAGAAATTTTAAACGAGCACAATTTGAATCCGTCGCACAAAAAGCCTATGGAAAATCCGTCGATTGTATTGGACGGTGTAAATCCAAGTTGCGGCGACAGCATTACGCTTAATCTCAAAATTGACGAAAATGATACAATCACCGACGGTTCGTTCACCGGAAGCGGCTGCGCCATTTCTCAAGCGTCTGTAGACATGATGCTCGACTTAGTGATTGGCAAGAACAAAGATGATGCGCTCGGCCTTGCAGATATTTTTATGAACATGATACAAGGCACTGCCTTACCGCACGACATAGAACAACTTGACGAGGCGGCTGTGCTTGAAGACATTTCAAAAATGCCTGCACGCGTCAAATGTGCAGTGCTCGGCTGGCGCACCATGATAGAGATGTTTGACAAAAACAAAACGACAGGAAGCGGCAACGCAAGCCATTGCGACACCTGCACGCAGCAAGAAGCATGTGCGAAAGCGCAGACGGCGTAAAAATCACTTTTTTAAAATGCACTCGTGAGAACTCATTGTGAAAAAGAGCATGGACGCTCCGTACACTCTATTCACTGATGTGTCGCAAATATGATGACGCATGGCGGACTCGAACCGCCTACCTACTGCTTAGAAGGCAGTTGCTCTATCCAGATGAGCTAAAGCGCCATAGCAGTACTATACACTAATTATACATTTTGTACAACTCGTAAAAATACTAATTGTCCTCTTCGGCTGCGTCAATTTTCACTACACCGAGATGGAGCACTTTGCTGTAGTACATCGTGTACGTTGTATCGCGACCAACTGACACCGCATACAAATCAACATAAAACGTAGTCGGAGAGCCTGACTCTGTATGATTATAATCTTCATTGCCGCTAGACGGCACATCATCATCTATTCCAGTTCGACCAAAATCAAATGTACAATGTTTTCCACCTTTCAAAATGCTTCTACGCGGCATATATGTGCCGGGCACGCTTGGGTCGGTACCGTTATAGCCTACTATGACTTTCGATTGATAGGAGCTATCAGTTTGATAATTCGACAGACGTATATATATGCGCCTGTCTGTTGGAGGAGATGCAGCTTCTATGAGCGGACTACGCGAGCCTGAATCAGTTCCCAGCTGCTGGTAGCCATAAGTGTTGATGAGCCGTGTTGCAGCCGTGCCATATGTTGTCGAGTTGTTGTCAGCATTCAACGTAGATGCCCTGCTCGTTAAAAGTGCAAGGTCGTTGTAGATTTTATAATAAACTGCCGTGCCTAAAAAATCAAACGATGTATGTACGGCATTCGCTGCTTCATTTGTTTCAAAATCAAAATAGCGTCCTGCAAATTCCGTCTCGGCATTCGGCTCATGATATGTTCTAAAAGGAGCTTCAAGCACATAATACTCTTCAAGACCGCATGTACAAAACAAAAAACTGCACGCCACAAAAAACAGCAATAAAACAGGATTCTTCGTTTTTATGTTGCGGCAATTTTTTTTCATATTACTAAAACAATCATAATGCACGCGTTGCTGCTATTCAATTTTTCCTTCCGTTTTAAGCGCAATAAGCCGCGATTTTGCCAAGTGCGCCCATGTATCGTTTGGCATTGCGTCGTTCAACTTGTTATACGCTTCTGCTGCTTTTACAAAATCAAGCTGCGCTTCATACACCCTGCCCTCTGAAAAACGCGCATGGGCAGCACGCAAAAATTCTGCCTCGTCTGCTGCTTTAGCGTAATATGCAGCGGCATTCACTAAATCACCCAGCTCCTCACAACACACAGCTATATTGAAATACGCAGGAGCAGCCGTATACGCCTTTTTTCCTTTTGCAGCAACTTGCTCCCAGTACGATTTTGCCTCGCCATATGATTTTCGCTGAAACGCAATATCGGCGGCAAGCATGTTTGCACGCACGCCCACAATGCCACTTTTTTTTATATACGGTTCAAGCGCAGCCATTGCGGAATCACGACGGGAAGCCGCCTCTGCTTCAGAAAGACCCGCTGATTCCCGCATAAACTCATATTCAATTGTGTCAACTGCGGAGATGCCCTTTTCGGCCGCTCTTGACATGATGAACGCAACAACGGCAAACACCACAATTGCGCCAATGACGAACACTGCGCCCGCAATAATCGGCTTGCGGTGGCGCATCATATATCCAGAAAGCTTTTCGCTCGCAGTCGCTTTTTCAAATTGTTTAGCCATAGATACTCATACTGTCTTCTAAAGTTTGTCAGTGCGTATTTGCAACTCATTTAACAAACGAGAAACATATGTCCGTTGAATGCCAAGTATTTGACTCGCCTTTGTTTTATTCCACGATGTCTCTTCCAATATTTTTAGCACATATGCCCGCTTGAAGCGATTTATAGCTTCTTTTAGCGATCGTTCACCGTCTCTATTGGAAATGCACTCGGCAACAATATTTTCTGCTGTATCGTTATCCGCAGATTGTATCGCATTATTTATTCTTAAATCAAGTGCATTGATAAGCGGTGGCGTTCCAAGCACACATGCCCGCTCAATTGAATTTTCAAGCTCGCGAATATTTCCAGGCCAGTAATATGCATAAAGTGCATCCATAGCGGACTGTGAAAAGCCGTTGAAATTTTTTTTCGTCTCGCTCGAAAATTTTTTCAAGAAAAAATCGGCAAGCACAGGTATGTCTTCCTTGCGCTCGCGCAGTGGCGGCACTTTTATGGGAACGCCGCTCAATCTAAAATACAAATCATCGCGAAATTTTTTTTCGTGCATCATCGCTTCTAAATCACGGTTTGTCGCAGCAACAATGCGCACATCGACAGAAATCGTTTTGCTTGAGCCGACTTTTTGAAATTCTTTCGATTGAATGACGCGCAAAAGTTTTGCCTGAAGTTCAAGCGGCATCTCTCCTATTTCGTCAAGAAATATAGTACCGCCATCTGCCGTTTCAAAGTAGCCCTTGTGGTCCAACTTTGCATCGGTAAACGCACCTTTTACGTGCCCGAACAACTCGCTTTCAAGCAAACTAGGCGCAAGGGCGGCACAGTTCACGCGGACAAACGGTTTGTTGCTTCTATCGCTGCGCTTATGTATCTGCTCCGCAAAAAGCTCTTTTCCCACGCCGCTTTCGCCAGTAATTACGACAGAGAGATTTGTCTTTGCAACTTCGTCAATCATCTTGAGCAAATCAAGAATGACAGGACTTTTTGCAATAAACGCGTGGTATTCACCGCCAGAAGAAAGCGTATTCTGCAAAACAGAAATTCTATTCTGCGCAGACTGATAGTTTTCCGCATTTTTGTACGCAATTCCCGCCTGGTCGCAAAATATGTTAAGGATTTGCAAATCATCGCTGTTGAAATAGTTGCCGCCCGCTTTATTTATCAATTCTATAACGCCAATACATTCATCGCGCACGTTGAGCGGAACAGCAATCATCGTGTGCGAAATGTATCCTGTCTTATGCTGCACATGGTCGGAAAAGCGTGGATCATTTACAACATCTTTCAAAATAAGCGGCTCTCTATGCGAGGCAACCCAACCTGCAATGCTGTTTTTATCTACAGGAACATCTTTTGCTTCCGCACCTTTAGGACCAAGTGCGACGACAAAGCGCAATGTGCTGTCTTCATTTACGAGCAGCAACGACGACGACTCGCATTGCACAAGGCGCATTGCCGCTTCAAGAATATACGCAAGCAGCGCATCTAAATCTGCGTACTTTGAATTGATTCTACTGTTGATTTCAATGAGCGTCTTTAGTTCTTCTAAACCGATTGAATTCATCGCAAACTGCAACTAGCGCTATTCTTGTTTTTGTGTCTGCATAAAATCGCCCAACGTATATGAATTGTCGTCGTCAGACTTTGACATATACTGCGAGAGCGCTGCACGTTCCTGAGCTTTTTTAAATTCGCGCGCAGAGAATGCAACTTTCTCTTTTTCCACATTTATGTCAACAACATACACATTGATTTTATCGCCCACGCTGTATTTTTTTACAGCTTCTTCAAACGGCACATTGCGGTCATCGCTCAAATTAGCTTTGTTCACAAGCCCTTCTATGCCGTTTGGCGCTTTGACAAAAACGCCAAAATCAGTAATCGATGTGATTTCGCCTTCGAGTGTCGCACCAGGCTTATATTCTTCGGCAAACTGTCTCCACGGATTGTCTAAAAGCTGCTTAATTCCAAGCTTGATGCGATGATTTTCCGCATCGGTCTCTATGACAACAGCTTCTATTTCCTGCTCAACTTTCAACTCACTTCCCGGATGCTTTACTTTCTTTGTCCATGAGATGTCGTCCCCGTGCAGAAAACCGTCTATGCCTTCTTCAAGCTCAATAAATGCGCCGACATTTGTAATCTTAACAATTTTTCCTTTTACGTGCGTGCCGACAGGATACTTTTCGCCTATTGCATCCCATGGGTTTGCCGTAACTTGTTTAAGACCGAGCGAAACGCGACCTGCTTGAATGTCGTAGCCTAAAATCATACATTCAACTTCATCGCCGACACTCACCATATCTGACGGCTTGTTGATTTTTTTAGTCCATGAAAACTCGCTTATATGCACAAGGCCTTCAATGCCTTCTTCAAGTTCAATAAATGCACCAAAATCAGTAAGCTTTGTGACTTTGCCCTTTACGACATCGTTCACGTGATACGTGTCCTCAAAATGCATCCACGGGTCCTCTTGAAAATGCTTGAGCGAAAGGTTTATCCGTTTTTCAGGCACATCAAGGCGAATCACTTTAAGCTCAATTTCCTGTCCTTTTTTAACAAAATCTTTCGGGCGCGCAACATGACCCCAACTCATGTCGTTGATGTGGAGCAGTCCATCGAAACCACCTAAATCTATAAACGCGCCAAAACTCGTAAAACTTTTTACAACACCTTTTACTGTATCACCAATTTTTACAGTATCAAAAAATTCAGAACGCGCTTTGTCTGTTTGCTCTTCAAGATATTTTCTGCGGTTTACGACAACGTTTGCTTTGTTGTCTGAATAGAGCCGCTCTATATAAAACTTTGATGCAAGCCCTATGAGCGATTTAGGATTGTCCACCTTTTGACTGTCCGATTGGCTCACCGGCAAAAATGCATGTACATTACCGCCCAAATCAACTTCAAAGCCGCCTTTTACAACTTTTGAGATTGTGCCGTCAACAGGCGTTTTTTCTTTAAATGCATGGCTCACATCTTTCCACAAACGTTTTTCATCTGCTTGCTTTTTGGAAATTTCCGGTCCGTTTTTTCCAAAAACTTTTATGAGCTTTACAGTAACTACATCCCCCGTTTTCGGCTCTGTGTTGCCAAACTCCGCTCTGGGGATTCGTCCCTCTGACTTGCAGTTTACATCGACAAAAACAGTGTCATCTGTAACAGCGACAATTCTTCCATCAATAAGCTGACCGTCTTCGGGCGTGCTCATGCTGCTCAGAGATTCTTCTAATTGTGTCTGGAACTTTTCCTCGGAGTCTTGAATCTGTTCCTTTTCCACTTCCTTTGTTTCCATTGCTGACCCTTTTCTATAGATTTTGCTTATTATTATCTCACAAACTTGGTCAATCGTCAAGGTGGACGTATCTATGTATATTGCGTCAGATGCAATTTTTAACGCGCCTTCTTTTTTGTTTTTGTCGCTTTCATCGCGCTGCTGTATGGCAACTTTTATCTCTTCAAGCGAAAGGTTGCTTACGCCCTGCTTAAAACGCCGCTCGGCTTGCACGTCAAGCGACGCATCAAGATAAAATTTATGGTCTGCATTCGGAAACACAACTGTCGTCATATCGCGTCCCTCGCAGACAATGCTCAACGAATTTGTCAGCTCTCGCAATCGCGCGTTGACAATGTGGCGCACTTCGGGAATTGCAGAAACAGGAGAAGCATGAGCGCTCACCTCATCTTCGTGCAGGCGGCTTTCCACGTCAACGCCGTTGAGAATAAGATGCCCATCTGTGTAGTCGAGTTTTTGCGCGCGGCAAAAATTAACAATTCCATCCTCGTCAGCTAAATCGACCGCGTGCTCAAGAAGCGCAAGTGTAAGCGCTCGATAAAAACTTCCGCTGTTCAAAAACGTGATGTTCAACTTTTGTGCAAGCAATGCAGCAACGGTGCTTTTGCCCGTTCCCGCAGGTCCGTCTATTGCAATAACCATACCACTTCCTATGCCTGTTTATTTTTGCACAAAGCGAGCAAACCGCTCACTTCTCGTTTTGTCAATTCACGAAACGCTCCTGTCGCAAGGCGGCTGTCAGTTACGCTGCCAATCCGTATGCGCGAAAGATTTTTTATGCCTGTCTCGTAATATTCAAACACGCGCCGTATCTCGCGATTTTTTCCTTCAACTAAAACGATGCGCATTTTCCGCGCATTGATTTCTTCTGCCCGCACGCAACGGTAAAACACATTTTTAATCCGAATGCCTTTTTCAAAATCACGCGCAAGCGCGCGCGGCAGATTTGTACTCGTCTCAACGACATATTCTTTTTCAAGTTCTGCCGAGGGATGCGAGAGCGTTGCAGCAAACGCGCCGTCATTCGTAAAAATTATCAATCCCGTGCTGTACATGTCGAGGCGCCCCACATTGTAAAGCCGTTCTGAATACACGGGTTTTAACAAATCTGCCGCTACAAGCCTGCCCTTTTCGTCTGCAAGCGAACACACGTAGCCTGCCGGCTTGTTGAGCAGCACGTAGCGTTTTTCTGCTTCAAGTGCAATCGCCTCTCCGTCAACGCATACAACATCGCCAGATGCAACTTTTGTGCCGAGTTGCGTCACCACGCTGCCATTTACTGATACGCGCCGTGCAACGATGTACGCTTCTGAAGCGCGGCGGCTTGCTATTCCACAACGCGCAAGGTATGCGTGAAGGCGCATCGGTTCTGAAAAATCAGCGGGCAAGTTCAAACCTCTCTTCTTCTTCCTCATCGAGACGCGGAAGTTCTGCAATGCTGTTGAGTCTGAAAAATTTTAAAAATTCTTTTGTGGTGCCGAAAAGCGTCGGCTTTCCCGGCACATCTTTTTTGCCTACTTCTTTTATTAAATTTCTATCTGAAAGCAGACGAATCATGTTGTCGGCAGAAACGCCGCGTATGGCTTCTATCTCCGCACGCGTAATCGGTTGTGAATACGCAATGATTGAAAGCGTTTCCATAGCGGAGCGTGAAAGCCTGCCTGCACTTTTAGAGCCGTACCGTTCACGGAGCACGTTCCACATCTCTTTTTTGGGAACAAGCGCCCAGCCGCCTGTTATCATTTGAAGCTCAACGCCTGACGACGGCGCAGCTGTCACATCTTTGAGATTTTCAATGCATTTTCGCACCACTTCAACTGAAAGCCCTGAAATGTGTGCAAGCGATTTTTCAGTTATCGGCTCGCTTTCGAGAAAAAGAATTGTTTCAACGAGCGCAGTCTCTTTTTCCAACTCCATGAGCAAAATCTCCTTTGCAAATAATGCAGGTAAAACACAACGCGCAAAAAAAATTATTAATTGTTTGATTCAGGTACAAATTTGTCAACAGTGATTTCACGTAACACTGTCTCCTCATCAACATCTGTCCGTCTGCATATCTTTATATCACCAAACAGGCGATTTTGGAAGACGAGCACCATCATGCTCTTTACCGCCTCAAGAATGGCCATAAACGCACAGATTATGTCCATTTCGTTGCCTGGACGAGTAATCAAATCGGTAAACATGCATTCGCCCGAATCGTCAAGTTTCTCATTTATGAGCGTGATTTTTTCGTTGATCGAGATTTCCTCGTACATGTTCAGTATCTTTTCATTTGAATACTGTTGCATCATGCCGTGAAAAATCTTTTGCATTTGCTGGAGCAAGTCCCATGTGTCTATCTGTTCCCATACTGCATCATCGTTGTCAAATGGGAGCACGCGCTGAATCTTTGCGCGCTCAAAATTCCATTCGGAAGCATCTTCCTGCGCTTCCATGAGTTGCGAAAGCCGCTTGAATTTTTGGTATTCAATCAATTTATTGACAAGCTCACGACGCGGATCTTCATCGTCATCATCGTATGCTATTTCAACAGGGAGCAGCATGCGGCTCTTTATGTACAGGAGCTTGGCTGCCCAGTTGTAAAATTCAGACAAGTCGCCTAAATCTGTCTGAACAGCATAATCAAGATATTCAAGATACTGGTCAGTAATTTCAGCGATGGGAATGTCGTAAATGTTTATTTTGCTTTCACGGATAAGCGACCAGAGCAAATCAAGCGGCCCTTCAAATTCGCCCGCTGTATAAATGCGTTTTATTTTTTCGTCTGCCATGCTATGCCTCGTCAGGAAACGGACAATGACTGCCTCCCAACAGCATCCCGAATTGTTTCGCGCCCATATAAAGTTGCACATCTTGTGTAAAAAGCACCTTGAGGAACGCAGCGTATTTTTCCCTTATAAGAGTATCGGCAGAATCACTTAAAATCTCTACAAGCGGCACAAGTACAAACGCACGCTCTTCCATGCGCGGGTGCGGAATTATAAGGTCGCTGTCGCACACAGTCTGGTCGTCAAAAAGCAGAATGTCTATGTCGAGCGGGCGTGGACCAAACCGCATTTCTGCAGCTCTGCTCCTCCCGTATTTTTTTTCGATTTCATTAACTGTTTTTAAAAGGCTGCGCGGAGTGACGTTGCTGTGCACGTCGCCCCGCACAACCATGTTGTAAAAATCATCCTGCTTTGCAACATACATTGGTTTTGTCTTATATACAGACGAAAAAACAACACGCTGCATATGACTTTTCAACTCCATGCACGCAGCGGCAAGCAGCTGCACAGGCGTTTTTCTTTCATGCGTCATATTTGAGCCGAGCGCAAGCGTTACGCGCGTCACAGCTAGAAAAGCTCCCCTTTTACATCGCTCTTTGCCGCAGCTTTCTGTTTTGCCACGCTTTGCGCCTCTGCAGAAACTGTTTGTTTTGCCGCACCTGCCGCATCTTTTGCTCCCGTTGCTTCTTTTGCTTCAGCAGATTTCACACCTGTCTTTGCCGCCGCCGTTTCAGCAGATTTCTGAGCATCTTTTGCAGATGCGCTTTCTTTTGTTTTGAGCACTTGACCGGGGAAAAGCTGCGCGCGCAATTTTGATTCAAGTTGCACTGCATATTCCTTATTGTTTTCAAGGAAAGAAACGGCATTTTCTTTGCCCTGCCCTATTTTGTCGTCGCCTGCAGTGTACCAGGCGCCGCGCTTGTCAATAAGCCCGTGCTTCACCGCAGAGTCGAGCAAACTTGCGGATGACGAGACGCCTTTGCCAAAGTAAATGTCAAGCTCTACTTTACGGAACGGCGGCGCCATTTTGTTTTTGACAACTTTTACACGCACGCGATTGCCCATAGCTTCTTCGTCGCCTTTGCCGTCAATTGATTCAATGCGGCGTATTTCAAGGCGCACAGACGAATAAAATTTGAGCGCGTTGCCGCCCGTCGTCGTTTCAGGGTTTCCGAACATGATGCCTATCTTCATACGGATTTGATTTATGAAAACGAGCATGCAGTTTGACTTGCCGATGATTGCAGTGAGTTTGCGCAACGCCTGACTCATAAGGCGCGCCTGCAATCCCATCATTGCGTCTCCCATGTCGCCTTCAATCTCTTTTTGCGGTGTGAGCGCGGCAACTGAATCGACAACGACAATATCAACTGCACCGCTCCTGATAAGGCTTTCAGTAATTTCAAGCGCTTGTTCTCCAGTGTCAGGCTGCGACACCCACAAGTCGTCAATGTTTACGCCAAGATTTTTTGCATACTGCGGGTCAAGCGCATGCTCTGCGTCTACAAATGCCGCAATGCCGCCAAGCTTTTGCGTCTCTGCAATCGCGTGAAGCGCAAGCGTTGTTTTGCCGGAGCTTTCAGGGCCGTACATCTCAATAACGCGCCCGCGCGGATAGCCGCCAATGCCGAGCGCTTCATCGAGCAAAATTGAACCAGAAGGTATCACCTCAAACCCTGCGGCATTCGCTTTTGTGCCGAGCTTCATGAGCGATCCTGCGCCGTACTGCTTTTCAATCTGGAGGCGGGCGGCCTCCAGCGCCTTTAATTTTTCCGACATATCTGTCGGCTGACTCACAGCATGTGTTGCCATTGCATTACCTCTTCAAATAATTTCCCACCATAAATATATTGTCACAAATATTCGTTTTTACGCGCTTTCTTGAAAATATTTTACGGCTCTTCAAGAAAATCATGCACGCTCTGATACGCAGCGTGTCCTTCAAGACACAATCTGCCGTTTTCCATCGTAATTTTGCCGAGCACCCGCACTGGTTGCGCGCTTGTAATTCCAGGATTTGACGCAAACGAGAGCGGCACAATCCCTTCAATTTTTTCCTGCGTCTCATAGCCGACAAGAAAATCGCAACGATATGATGTTCCCCGCATCTGCGCATTCGCAACGCGTCCCGACCACACGGCAAAGCAATCCATATACAATGCAACATTGCGCGCAACATCACTATATGACGGATTGTCGGTGATTGTGTCAAATGTCGGAGCAGCAAGGTAATCCATGAGCAGCCGTGCTTTTTGCTTGATTGACGGAACTGCGTTTGAATTCAAAATCCTGTTTATTTCAATTTGTGCCGCGTTGTCACGGTACGAATGAAAATAACGCTGCGCATTTGCATAGCTTTCTGTTATTTCCGTGTTTGACAGCATAAATATGTATGTGTTCGGCGACACATTGCTTTCGTGCGCATTTCTCGTTTCATCAGCAGAAAGCATAAGCGCGGATAAATCTGCGCGCGTTCCTGAAACAACGCTTTGCCGCGAGCGCACAACGAACAGCACCACGGCAACGCCAAGCACGCACGCAATCGACGGGATAATGACGCTCCACGGCATGCTGCCTGCGCTAATCGGCGGATAAAATTTTTCTATTCTGCCATCATCAATCCAGCGGCAAATAGTGTTGTAGTCACCTTTTGTGCGAATAAATTCAAGCGCATCTTTTGCCGTTTTATTTTGCGGGTCGTTTTCAAGCACATCAAGATAATACTGTATGGCACGCTCCGTGTCGCCGCGCCGCAAAAACAATGCTGCTTGGCCAAGCAACAAATTTGTGTCAGTAAGTCTGATTTCTCTTGCACGCGCATAATACGTTGACGCAGTGCCCGCATCTCCGACATACAGGCATGCGTTTGCAAGGAGCAAATAGTAGTCGAAATTGCCTTCGTAAATTTCTCTGCGTCCTTCAAGCAACTTTATAGCTGAAGAAAAATCACGGCGACGCATGAGCTTTTCGGCGACATTGAGAGCATCGCGCGCCATAAATCACTGCCGCCTCAACGTTGTTAAAATTTCGTCAAGCTCTTTGTTCAAGCGCGCAAGCTCATCGCTGCTAATGTCATCATCATCGCCAAACGCGGCAATTCTGTCTAAAAGCATTTGGATATAATCGCTCTGGAGTTTCCAGTCAGGTACGTTGTCAGATGCAGCATGCTGACTTCCCTGCACGCTTCCCGCAAAAGAATTAATATATGATTCGCCGTGTATATCTTCGCCGTCTGAAGCCAACGCAATATAAAAAATGATTTTTGCAGTTTCGTCAGCTTCAAGCTCAACGCTCGGCCAGTTTATTGCAACAGCAGAATTATTGTACGACATAACGCTGTCAAACTTGCGCGACTGCACAACAACAGGCGTCCATAACGGCAGCGATACAACATCTTTATTTCCGAGCGTAAGCGTTTCAGGCCGTGTAATGTCACCACCATACAATAAAAACTGCACGCCGCACGCTTCATTCCGCGATAAAACCCAACGCTCTTTTTCTATGTCAAAACGCTGCATCTCAGAATTTATTAATTTTGTGTTCGCCGTTGAAAAGTGTACACCTGTTGTTTCTCCAAGCACTGTATCAAACACGCCCTTGAGCGCAAATGCATTTTGCTTGCGCATGCGGTTTGTAACAACAATTTTTACTTTGAGCATATCGGCTTCATTTTCAGGCGCAGATTTAATAATTGAAAAATCGACAGCAACATCCGCTACGTGGGAAATGCTGTACGCCATGCGAACACCGCCGTCATCTGCATACGCTTTTGCGGACACGCCGCTTGCAGAGGCAAGACGATATTCATTTTTTCCTGCAAGCAGTGAAAAATATGTTGACGTAAATCTGTCAGTGCCTGAAAATACTGCCGTCTCGCCCTCTCTGCCAACCGCATACAGTTGGAACGCACCGCTTTCGCCAAAGAGCACGAGCTTTGCTTTTCCTAAAGCGTACTGCACCGTGTTGCCTTTTTTCACTACAGAAGACTGTGCAGCCGCATCTTTTTTTCCACCCGCATGCAAGATGCTTGCCATGCAAAGCGCAACGCAGAGCGCACACGCCATTTTCATTTTGCGCCTCCGTCAAGCATATTTTGCACTTGGCGCGCTTTTTCTTTAAGCCGCAAAATCTCCTCGTTTTGCTTGCGCTCCAAAAGTGCAGCATTTTCAAGCTGCATGTCTTGCAGCGCACCAAGCGTCGATTCAAGCTCAGCAACACGCACACGAAGATTGATAATTTCTTCAGTGAGCGCTTCGTTTTGCTGCTGTAAATCTGCCGCACGTTGCGTCGTGCTAGAAGAAGTCACTGAAACTGTGTCGTACATTTTGAGCTGCTTCTCGTATCCCTCTTTTGCAGAAAGATACGCCTCTCCTGTCTTTTTGAGCAAGTATAATAATTTTTCTTCGCGCGTTCGTTGCGCTATTGTCTCTATTCGCAGTTGCGCAGGAGCGGCCTTTGCGTCTTCTGGAAATTCGCTTACAATGCGCTCATACAATGAGCGCGCCTCATTATAATTGTAAGAATAGTAAAATGATTCTGCTATCCAGAACAACGCAGACGCGTACATGTCGCTCGTGCGGTGCTGATGGCAAAAATCGCTTAAAAGCAAAACTGCTTTTTCATAGTCGCCAAGATAAAACAACGCGCGTCCTTTTTGATACTGCACATACGGCACATACATGCTGTCTGGAAACGAGCGCAGGTAATAATCGCAATCGATGACAGCTTCAGCATATGACGCACCGTACATCTCAGATGTAATGAGCATGTACCATGTTTCCGCAGTATCGTTTTCAGCGTGCGATGCCGCCTTACGCAACGACATCATGGCAAGCTGCCAGTTGCCCGTTTTAAACGCATCTGCCCCTTGCGCAAATGCTGCATCTGCTGCACGCGACTGGGCAAACGCCGCATGCACTCCGACAGCACACAATACGGCGAACAAGCTGCATTTTATTAATTTTTTTATGCGCTTCATGCAAGCTCTCCTTTGAAAAATGCCGACCCCGACACAGCAATATCTGCACCGGCAGCGACAACGTTTTCTATTGTATGGCTGTTGATGCCGCCGTCAACAGAAATCATATACGAAAAATTATGTTCGCGCCGAATTTTCGCAAGCTCCGCAATTTTCGCGACGCACGATTGAATGAGCGTTTGCCCGCCAAAACCTGGGTTCACTGTCATAACAAGCACCACATCTACAAGCTGGAGAATTTCTGAAAGAGCGGCCACAGGCGTTGACGGCACAAATGCGATGCCCGCTTTTTTTCCAAGCGATTTAATATGCGCAATGAGCCTGTCAACATGCACCGTGCTTTCAATATGAAATGTAATCCAGTCGGCGCCAGAAGCAGCAAACGAGTCAACGTGATTTTCAGGATGCGCCACCATAAGGTGCACGTCAAACGGCAACTCCGTCAAACGACGCAGCGATTTTACAACAGGTTGACCGTAAGAAATCTCAGGCACAAACAGACCGTCCATCACGTCGATGTGAATTGCGCCGCAGTTGCTGTCTACTATTTTTTGAACCGCGTCTGCAAGGTTTGAAAAATCTGCCGAAAGAATTGACGGCGCAAGCATGATTTTACTCATTTTATCAATTATATCACAATGGGCATGCGTTGTCTACGAGGCTGTGTCTATGCCTTTTCGCGCAATTGACGAAAAAAAATCATTGCGTTATAATAAAATTTGACGCTATGGAAATTCAGACAGAGAACGGGCTCAAAAAAACATTCAGCTATATCGAAAAGGCTGATTTTGAGCAGGCGATGCATATTCTTGGGAGCCTTTTTGAATATGAATTTGAATGCCATGAGCTTGTCTTTACCGCAGACTGTTGTAATTTCTGGATGCCGTACATCAAGCAGCTTGCTAGAATGGAAAATCAGTTTGAGCGCGGCGAAAGCATACTTGCAACATGGAAGACATTTCAGTCTTTTTTGGCACGGAAGCAATACACGTACGAACCTGCCATAGAGGCGGTGCGACGCGGCGTTTTTTCGTGCGCGCTTGAAAACTATGCGCACCTGTTTGATGAACGCGATATTGTTCACCGTGCAGAAATTTTGAGAAAGGCAGGTCTGTGCTACAAAAAGCTTGGAAAATTTGAAGACGCAGAGCTGTGCCTTTCTGAAGCGAACAAATTGCAGCCGGGCATGGCAGCAGCCATTGCAGAGCTTGCAGACTGTTACGCGCTGTGTGGAGAAGATCGTATGGCAAAAGTGCTTTTTCGCGAAGCATTTTTCATTGCTCCTGAGCGCATTGACTTGCTCTTCCTTGATTCAGAATGCATCAATGGGCTTGTAAAAAAAGTCGCAGAAAAAGGATATACTGGAATAGTTTTGCAGCAGTGGATTCCAGTATACGGAGTGCTGCTAGGCATTTTGAACATAAAGCGGGAACTGAAAGTGCAGGAAGCGGTTAAACTAAAACAGGAGATATATGCACTTGAAAATGAGATGAAGGACCCTTCAAGCGATGCAGCCGCTCTTACGCCGCGCCTCATTAATTTATACTTCTGGCTTATAGACTATTACGTCATGGCAAACGACAATACAAAGCTGCTCAACGACACGTTGTTAAAAATAAAGATACTTGATTCAACTATTTATGAATCATATATAAAATAAGTACCATAAGGAGTGTTATATGGCTGATACAGATATCGTAAAACAAGTGCAAGACATGCTGAAGGAAGAAACCTGGACAAGATCGACAATCAGTAATTACACTAAAAATAATCTTATGGGGCTTGCCGAAATTGTTGAACATGCGCGCGCTGCCCGCTGCACCGTCGAAGTGCAGCAAGTCTGCGACGAACATCTTGCGCACACAAAAGACAGCATCATTGCGCTTTACATCTCCGGCATGATTTCGCTTTACAACGACACGCTCGACAACTCCGCGCTTGAAAACTTAGTAGATATTTTTCAAAAAAATCATAAGGAAAATATTGTCGTCTACTTGTGCGAAACGATTCTCGATGACGACGCAAACAATAAATTTGAGCTGCATACGCTCGCTTCATATTATCGTGCAGATAACAACGAAAAAGTATGGGAGTTGTACGAAAAGCTTGTTAAACTCGACTTTGAAGAGGCTGATTTGGCAAAACTGCTCGCAGAGCATTATGAAGAAAAAAACGACATCGACACTGCAATAGATTATTATAAAAAAGCCCATCTGCGCTACATAAATGCAAAAAACATGAATGCAGTAAAGGAAACATGGTCCAAACTTGTCCAGTTTATTCCCGAAGAAATTGATTTCTTCATGCTCGCAAAACGGAAAATAGCGAAGACAATTAGCGAGGACAGAAGCGCCATTCTCATGCAAGAATTGTACACATGGTATAAAGACAACAAAAAATGGGATACTGCAATAGACATATTGAAGCAGATTCTCGACGTCGACGCGCACGACACATGGGCACGCAAAGAACTTGTAGAATGCTATCGCGGCAAATATGCTGAGCGGAACAATCTCGAAAATTACATACGCTCATCAAATCTTACGCAAAATTTTCGCAACGTATTTGAAGCGATAAATGACTTTGAAAAACACATCGCATTTGATGCAAAGAGCTACGTATTTCATCGCTCATGGGGTGTCGGCATTATCCGCAAAGTTTCGGACGACATGCTCACTATCAACTTTGGGAAAAAATACGGCGTTCGCGACATGGCGCTCAAAATGGCAGTTGACGCGCTTACGCCGCTTTCAGAAAATCACATCTGGGTGCTCAAAGCTACAAAGAAACGCGATGAACTTGCAAAAATGGTGAAGAGCGACAAGATATGGACGCTCAAAACAGTTATTAAAAGTTTTGGCAACCGTTGCGACATCAAACACATCAAGACGGAACTTGTACCTGCTGTTCTCACTCAGAGCGAATGGACGTCGTGGAGCACGACGGCAAAAAGAATCCTTGAGACAGACCCATCGTTCGGCATAGACATAAACGACCCGAACATGTATATAGTACGCGAGCAGGGTGTAAGCGCAGACATAAAGCTTGCAAACGAATTCAAGGCGCAAAAGCAAATATGGCAGCGGATAGATACACTCATGAAATTTATAGAAAACGATGAAACAGACAAGAGCAGCGAATCATTCAGTGAAATGCTCGCCTATTTTATTGGCTTTGTCAAATCAATTTCGCACGTCAATGAACAAGTGCTCGCTTCATTCCTTACCGTGCAAAAAATCAACAGCATTGTGCCGTCGGCAATGTATCAGATAAAGTATACGTTCAAAGATATATACGACAAAATTGAAGAACCACGCAAGATGTACCTTGAATTGAAAGACACAAAAAATACAACGTTGCGCCACGACTTTATAAAAAATGTAAAACAACTTCCCGACTGGGACAAGCAATATGTGCGCCTCTTTCCAACAGTGCTCGACGGGGCAATGCTCGCATCGCTCATCAACGCAGGAAAAGAGGATATGGTGCAACGGCTTGCAGCAAACTGCTTTGACAATTTTAAAGACAACAGGCAGGCGGTGCTGTTCTTTTTCCGCGAATGCCAAGACAAACAATGGTTCAAAGATTCTGTGGCATACGAGCGCCAGCTTATTGCGCTCATAAATATTGTGGAGCTTTCATTCCGCGAAATTAACAATCACGTAAATACAACTGAAAACAAAAAAATAAACAAAGCGGCAACACAACTGTTGTTCAAAGACGATGTGCTTATCAACTACATGCTGCAAAACGATGAGGACACTGTCGAACGGTTGTACACGCTCGTTGCAGATATTGCAGATTTAAATGCAACATACACTGCACAACTGCGCAACAAAATCCTCGAAAAACATCCTGACTTTAAATTTCAAGTGAATGAGGAAAAGGCACGGCAGCGGTACGGCCTTATCGTTACAGAGAAAAAGCTTGAAGAGAAGAAAGCGCAGATTGAGCGCATTCAGTCAGTGGAAATGCCTGAAAACGCAAAAGAGATTGGAGAAGCGCGCGCTCAAGGCGACTTAAAGGAAAACGCAGAATATAAGGCAGCACGCGAGCATCAGCACTACCTTGCAATAACACTTTCAAAACTGCAAGAGGAACTCAACCGCGCTGTCGTGTTTGATCCGTCTACAATCACAACAGCGTTCGTTTCGTTTTCAACTGTTGTTACACTGCACAACAACGACACGGGCAATGACGAAGTGTTCACCATACTCGGTCCGTGGGAATCAGACCCTGACAACAACGTGATTTCGTACATGTCGCCGTTTGGAAACGCGCTGCTCGACAAAAAAGTCGGAGAAACTGTCGCATTCTCAATAAACGAGCACAATTACAACTATACGATAAAAGAGATACGCGCGGCAAAAGCATAAAAGCGCCACAGTCGGGTACATTCCCTCATTTCAATGCGAACATCGGGGCATGCACCCTCCGCACGAATCAATATCCCGCTAGTGCAAGCGACTCATCCCACGCTTCAACGATTTTTACACCGCTTGATGTGCCAAGCCTGTTTGCGCCTGCTTCAAGCATGTGAACTGCATCTGAAACAGAACGTATGCCGCCGCTCGCTTTTACGCCGAGTGCAGTTCCAACAGTTTTCCGCATAAGTGCAACATGATGAACGGTTGCGCCGTTTGGAAGCAGTTTGCCGTCTGCGTCTTTTGGCATTGCAAACCCTGTTGATGTCTTGACAAAATCTGCACCGGCTTTTTGCGCACACATGCAGCACGCTGCAACAACTTCATCATCTAAAAAACACGTTTCAAGAATTACTTTGACGACGATAGACTTGCCTTCTTTTTCTCCAGCGCAGCGTGCTGCTTTTACAACAGCAGCAATATCTTCTTCTACAACGTCAAAACGGCTGTCACAGGCAGCTCCAATATTTATAACCATATCAATTTCATCTGCGCCATCTGCTATTGCATGTTCCGTCTCTTTCGCTTTATCTTCGCTCAAAACAGCTCCAAGCGGAAAGCCGACAACAGTGCACACACGGACGCCAGAGCCTGCTAGCTCGGTGGCAGCAGTTTTCACATACACAGGATTGATGCACACAGATGCAAAGTGATATTTTTTTGCGTCAGCACAAAGCAACTGTATCTTTTTTACACCAGCTTCTGGAGCAAGAAGCGTATGGTCAATCATTGAAGCGATTATTTCTTTTTTCATCGCATGCCTCCATTTGCAGTCATTCTTTAATAATTTTTATTATAACAGGCTTGCGCGGTTTTCGACAATAGTGTAAAATAGTTGGCGAGCTGTGGCAGCTCACATATCATGCTATACAGGAGAACACTATGGCGTACAAAATTGAGAAATCAGCATGCGTCAATTGCGGAACATGCGAACCAGATTGCCCGGTAGGAGCAATTTCAGAAGTTGACAATGCACGCGTTATTGATGAAGCAACATGCATCAGTTGTGGCACATGTGTAGGAGTATGCCCAACATCGGCAATCTCGGAAGCGTAAGCTTTTATTTTTACAAAATCGGAACATGAGGGCATGCTCGCGTGTTCCGATTTTTTTGCACAATTATGATTAATCATATAGGAACATCAATACTAAAATCATTTTCATCAGCAGGCAAAGCTGTTATGCTTGCAGCAGCATGCGTGCTCACAGGATGTGCAATCGTCTATCCGCTGTGGCTCTTTGCAACAGCACAGCCGTTGTGGTACACGCGCGCAGTGCTCATGCTTATTACAATGTTCGTCGTATATAAAATCGTTGCAGCGGTAAAAAAATCATCGTGGAAAAGCATGGTGCGGGCGATACTTCACAGCGTAATTCTCATTGGAGGCGCGGCGCTTGTCGTCTTTTTTGTTTTCAACGAACTGCGCATTATCGCCATTTTCATTGCGCTGCTCACTCCCGCAGCATATATTGCTTGTTCACACTTTTTTTCAAACACACGATGATAAAACGCTTTTCCATCATATCGTCAGTTTTTTTATTCATAGCAATTTTTATACAGCCGATTTTTTCTCAACAAGACAGCGAACTTGCCAAAAACATAATCACGCTCGATGAAAAAAAACTTCCACGCATACCGCAACTCTCCTCGCGCGATGAAGTGTTCAAACAGTTCTGCGATGATGTTGAATTCAACTACAGGCAGCACGCAGGCGGGAAACAACTCAACGCGCAGTTTTACGCATATACTGCGCAAAAAGATGACACGCTTATGAAAATAGCTGCGCGCTGCGTTATTCCGTACGAAACGATTGCAACAGCAAACGCCATTGCAAACGTAGACGACTTGCTCAACGGCAGAACGCTTGTCATACCGACATTTTCAGGCATATTTGTATGCGAGCAACCTGCGTCATCTATCGAAATTCTTCTTGAAAAAAAATACGCATTGACAATAGAAAAAAAATCGAAAACATGGTATACTATTCATGACAGGCTGTTTTATTTTTTACCCGGAGAACGATTCAGTCCGACAGAACGCGCGTTTTTTCTCGACGCTGATTTTAAAATGCCGCTTGATTCTTTCTGGCTTTCTTCTGCATACGGCATGAGAAAAAATCCCTTTTCTGGCGACATGCAGTTTCACCGCGGCATAGATTTAGCAGCTCCTGAAGGCGTTCCCGTGTATTCATGCAAAGGCGGCAGCGTAACAAACTGTGTGTACAACAACCCTGTGTACGGCAACTACGTAATTATACGGCACAACAACGGCATGGAGAGCGTGTATGCGCATCTTTCAAATATTGCGGTAAGCACGGGCGATGTTATTTTGGGCAGAACGCAGATTGGGCTTGTCGGTCAAACGGGGCTTGCGACAGGTCCGCACTTGCATTTTGAGATTCGCGTAAACGGCGTTTCAACAGACCCCAGCAGGCTTTTGCCGAAGAGATAGGCGATATGTACAAAAGGAGTGTGTTTTTTAAATTATTCATTTTCTCCATAATAAGCGTGCCGCTTTTTTGCGAGACGTTCCGCATACGCAAATTGCTTCCCGTGCAACTTACTGGAACAATGCAAAATGAACAGACGCTCATATCGGGCATAAATGACAGCATTGTCATTTTTCTGCCAGACGACACAACGTACCTTGAAGGCATTGAAATAAAAATAGCGATTCCTGACGAAGTTGCAGCGTGGCAAGGTTCAGTTGCATTTTCTCTATACAACGACATAACGCCTGCTCCACGCGTTTCGCAGATAGATTACAGCGGCACGCGCGCATATGTAAGTCCGCTTCCCGCCCGCCGATCCTGGACAGTGCAGATTCCGCTTTTTGCTGCAAGTTCATTTAAAGAAAGCCCATACGCAGTAAAACTCGCAGTCGTTCCCGACATAAAGCGCGGGTTTGTGTTTATTCGCCTGCAGCCTGCAATGAAAGGAATTCCCGATGAGACAATAAACGCTGCGCTTAAGATTTCTGTAAAACCGATTTTGAACAACAAAGGAAAGTTGCTTATTTCCACAACATATCCGGGTGACGAACTGTTGCCGTACATGCTGTTCATTGACGATACGCAAGCAACACTCACAGACGACAGTTGGATTCTGCCAAGCGGCATTCACAACGTAAGCATTGTTTCAGAATTTTACCGTAACGAAACGCGCACTGTGCGCGTTGACCAAGCAAAGACGACAGAACTTGTCGTACAACTTAAAAGCGTAACGCCAACACTGCTCATTACTGCTCCTGCAAACACAATAGTCTATCTTGATGACGAAAAATGCAGCGTATTTGGAAAAGAATTTGAAATTGCAGAAGGCGAGCACACAGTGCGCTTTCTCATGGGCGATTACGAAGTAGTGCGCACATTCACTATGCAAAAAGGCAAGTCGTACACCGCTTCGCTTGCGGTAGATGTTGACATTGCCGAAGAATAAGATGCCAATAGGCAACCTGCGAGCGCGCACGGGAAAATCACACGAATTTTGCTGATACGAGCGTACACACGGCGCGCACGCGCAAAATCTTTGCAAATCCTATTATCTTTTTTGCGTTTTTAGTCGATACTTAAAATGTCGGAGGCATTTTCCCCTCCCACCCATGCCTCCGACTGCCTGATGGGCACTGGGGCCGGCGTGCACTTGTGTATTCCGGCTCCTTTCTTTATAATCTATGACGATGAAAACAGCTATAAAAAAATCTACAATAATTCAACTTACGTTGCTCGGAGTGTTTGCGCTCACTTTCGGCGGAATGCTCGGTTGGGCGCTCTCTGAAACGCGCAACATCAAGAACAGCGAATATATAACTGAATTTGAAACGGCGCTGCCTACGCGCCTGCTCGACATAAACGGAGCGTTAATAACAGAATTCTCATCAGATGAAAAGCGTGAAATAATACACTTTGAAAAGTTGCCGCGCCTTATGATAAACACGCTGCTAACCCGAGAAGACAGAGTTTTTTACGAGCATCGTGGATTTACTGCAAAATCTATTATGCGCGCAGTTGTAGGAAAATTGACGCGCCGTTCGCTCGGCGGCGGCTCAACGCTCACGCAGCAGATTGCAGGCACGCTATACTGCGACAGAACAGATATAAGCATTAGAAGAAAAATTAAAGAGTTGTGGTGGGCAATCCAGATGGAAAGGCGCTGCTCAAAAAATGAAATACTTGAAACGTATTTAAACCGCATATATTTTGGTGGAGGAACATACGGTGTAAGCGCTGCTTCAAAATATTACTTTGGGCACGAAGCTGCAGAAATGACGCCAGCTGAAGCGGCAATCCTTGTCATTCAACTTTCAAATCCCGCGTACTACAACCCGTTTGACCACCCGAACAGAGCGATGAGCAGACAGCGCAATGTGCTCGACACTATGGTGAGCAACGGCTATATCACGAAAGAAGACGCGGACAACTCATTTGACGATTATTGGGCAACCTTTGACTATACGCGCACGAGCGCGTCAGCATATTTTATGCGCGATGACAAAGCTCCGTGGTTTAGCGAATACATACGGCGAGAACTCAATACGCTTATATATGGCTCTGAAGACATCAACACAAGCGGATACACGGTAAACACGACGCTCAACTTGTCGCATCAAATGGCAGCGCAAGAGATAATGGAACAATATATTGCACGTGCAAATAGGGATTGGCAGCGTGAGCAGGCAAACCGTTCCTCAACAACATTTCGCCCGTACATACCGCTTTCAGAACTCTTGTCGCTTACGTTCAATCTTCCGGGCATAAAGCTCTCTGCTGAACGCACGCGCAAAGATGCGCAGAATACGTTTGTAAATCACATCAATCCCGTGCTTGATGTGTGCGCGCTCATGTTCGGTCTCGAAAACATAAAGATTGAAATTGTTAATCCCGCCACAAAAATTGCACAGCAGCAGGATGAGCGTACAACAATTGAAGGCACCATGATTGCAATTGAAAATGATACAGGGTATATCACTGCGCTTGTTGGCGGCAGTAAATACGACCAAAGCAATCAATTTATCCGTGCAACGCAGTCGTATTTTCAACCAGGCTCCACGTTCAAGCCGCTGTACTACTCTGCGGCAATTGACGCTGAAAGAATCAACAACACATATATCACCGCGGCACGCCTTACACCCGCAACTATTATATCAGACACGCCAACTGTATTCAGAAAATCAGACGGTTCGCCGTATATACCGCAAAACTTTCGCGGCATATACGAAGGCAACGTGCAACTCTGGTATGCGCTCGCCCATTCCATGAATGTGCCGTCAATCAAAGTGCTCGATGCAATTGGATTTGATGCGGCAATTACGCGTGCGACAAGTTTACTCGGCATTCCGCAAAGTGAATGGGCTGCACGCAGATTTATTCCCGTGTATACAATCGGACTTGGCACTCCTTCTGTGCGTCCTGTAGAGATGGCACGCGCATTCGCAATTTTTGCAAACGGTGGTAAAGAAGTTGTTCCCATAGGAATCCGCACGGTAGAAGATAGAAACGGAAACATCATACTCAATCCAGAGCTAGAACTGCGTAAAGCACAGCAGGCGAAAGGAAGTGCAAATCAAATCATTTCACCGCAGACAGCGTATGTGATGACGCGCATGCTCGAAAACACGGTGCGCAGCGGCACGCTCGCAGGACAAGATAGAAAAACAACATACACAGCGCAAAATGGCCGTAAGTATACAATTCCGCTTGCAGGAAAAACAGGCACGACACAAAACTGGAAAGACGCTTGGACAGTTGCATTCTCTCCATATTACACTTCAGTATTCTGGTTTGGCTTTGACAAAGGTGACAAATCGCTCGGAGTCAATATTACAGGTGCAACGCTTGCAGGTCATGCAATGGGCGACTTCATGGGAAAAGTCCACGAAGATGTTCCATCGCGTGATTTCACCGCTCCTGCCGACGGCGTAATTCGCGTAACAGTCTGTTCTGAAACTGGCTTAATTCCAACTGCTGAATGCGGCAATCATACGACAACGCAATGGTTTTTGAATGACACTGTGCCGACAGAACCATGCACTGTCCACGCAAACAACAACACGACGGCAATTTTCATGGACCGTCTGCAACGAGAAATGTTCCGTTCAGGTTTTGGCTATGCGGAGCGGTACGACCCGTCTCCACTCCAACTCGATCCCGATATTGCAAGCGGCACTATATTGCTGCAACCTGGCAGTACGCCGCTCGACATGCAGAGTGACGAAACATTCGACTACAATCCGTTTATGGAATAACTGCGTCTCGAATTCGCCACAACAAGTACGCTGCCGTGTGTTTACGAAATTGTTTTGTATGTGATATACTCTTACTATGCAAAAACAACGGCATTCCATTGCAATATGGCTTGTGACAATCATCGTTGTCATTTCACTATTTGTGTACTCGTTGTATTACCTCGTACTCATGTTGCGCCTTTCCATCCAAAATAACAGAAACACTCCCAGAGATTGCACGTATCACATTGCTGTTGCAGGTGAAAACGCAGACACTACAGTGCTTCGCCAAATTCAGCGTGGAGCTGCTTCTGTAAGTGACAGCTACAATGCAGTCATCGACAATCTTTTGCCAGAAACGGGAGCAGATGCGACAACAATGCAGGAACTCATCGATTACGCGTGCGCAATGGGTGTAGACGGCATCATCGCATACAGCACAAACGAAAAAATCAACATAGCGTCGCCCATAACAGTTGACGGCAACAAAATCCCTATCATCATGATAGGAAGCGACACACCTGAAACGCAAGCTATTTCGTATATAGGCATAAATGGATACGACACGGGCAAGCAGATGGTAGAGACGCTCATGTCGTTTGTACAGGGCGGAAAAGTGCTCGCAGTCCACGATAGCACAACTTCCAGCACATTGCACAGTCGCATCATTTCAAGCGTTCAAGAGTCGCTTTCAGAAAATTTTTACGTAGAAGATATTGATGTACGGAGGCGAGAAACGATGAGCAGTGAAGACGCCATACGAGATGCGCTCCGCTTTCAAATAGACGTAACTGCCGTTCTCTGTTTTTCTGAAAACGACACGGTGCGCGTGGCAGAAAATATTGTCAATTTAAATCTTCCGCGAAAAATAATCGTTATAGGATTTGGCGACACTCCGCAAATCAGAAGCTATCTTGACAAAGGGATTCTCTGTGCGTCTCTGTCACAACAGGCAGAAGTGATAGGCGTAAGCGCAGTGCAGACGCTTTTTGAATATATTAAAACTGGTAATGCGAACAGCTACATCACTATTGCCACGCGGATTTTATGAGGACCGCATGGGAAAGCGTGTGGTACAGGAACGGTTTATGAGCAAGAGCAAAGACAAGACAATCCGCGTGCGGCTTATTACAGCCTTTGTTGTAGCGGTGAGCGTTATGATTGTATTGTTTTTTTACAGCATGTTCGCAGTATCTTCAATTGTTTCGTCAGTTGCAGATTCGTACCGTTCAAACGAATTTCTTGACCGTTACACGTCTACACTGCTCGCGCTCGAAACATCGCTCAAAACATACATGGACATTCGCTCATTTGAAAGCATAGACAGCTACTACAGTCTGCGCTCGCAGCTTGAACTGCTCACTGCACAGATGCATCAAAAGCCTTCGTCAGATTCGCTGCTGCTGCTTGAGTACAAAATAACGCGCATGGCGCATACGTTTCTTTCGTATGCAGACAGAGCGCTTGCCTATCGCCGTGCAAACAATTTTATCAATGCGGACGACCAATATGCTTTGGCAGAGCAGAGCTACCGCTATCTGTCGAATGCGGTAAACGAATTGAACGCGCAATACTTTAAACAAAACAGAGAAACATACGCGCAAAAAAAATTAATTTTCGACCATCTTCAGCGCAGCTGCATTTTCCTGCTCATTACCGCTGTTATCATAACATTTTTGCAGATTGTAAATCGCGTTGACACAATCACAAAGCCGCTTGCAGAAATTTCAGAAGTTGCAAACAAGCTTGCCGAATACGATTTTGACATACCTCCGCTGCCTGTAGAAAAACGCGATGAGGTTGGCAACATATGCCGTGCGTTCAACCGCATGATTGTGAGCATCCGCGAATATATTGCAACTATCATTTCAAAGGCGGAAGAAGAACAACGGCTGCATGACCGTGAAAACTACATGATAACACTGTACAAAGACGCACAGCTCAAGGCCCTTCAGTCGCAGATAAATCCACACTTTCTTTTCAACACATTGAATACGGGCATGCAGCTTGCCATGATGGAAGGTGCAGACAAGACAAGCCGCTTTATTGAGCAGACAGCAGATTTTTTCCGCTATAACTTGCAGCATCAAAACGAAGAGGCAACTCTCGAAGAAGAGATTGCGCTCGTAGACAACTACATATATGTGATGAACGTGCGCTTTGCAAATAAATTTACATTCACAAAAAAAATCGAAAGCACGCGCTTGTCTGTACGCATGCCGGGCATGAGTTTGCAACCGCTCGTTGAGAACTGCATCAAACACGGCATTGCCGACATGAAAAAGGACGGCATTATTGCGCTGCACGTGTACGATACTGTGGACATATGCATAGACATATCAGACAACGGAAAAGGCTTCCCGACCGAGGCGCGCGGGCGCATCTTGTTGAGCGACGGCATGTCTACAGGAAGCACAACGCGAGACGAGCAGCAGACGCACAAGATAAGCTCCGGCACGGGAATTGGACTTGTAAATGTCGTGTCTCGCTTGCGCATGTTTTACAATGACAAAGCAGATGTGTTCGACATTCGCGAAAACGCAGGCGGCGGCACTGTTTTTGCTATAAGGATACCGTATGTATAACATCCTCTTTGCAGACGATGAGCCCATTGTCATTCAGTCGCTTCAATTTATCATTGACAATGATTTTCCAAATCAATTCGAGAGTTTTTATGCAGAGACAGGAGCAGATGCAGTAAAAATGTGCCGCGTCAACAAAATAGACATCGCGCTCATCGACATAAACATGCCGGGCATAAGCGGGCTTGAAGCGATAAAAAACATCAAGCAGGCAAATCCAAACCTTGTCGTCGTAATTTTGAGCGCATTCGACCGCTTTCAATACGCGCAAAAAGCAGTTGAACTTGGCGTGTACAAATATTTGACAAAACCTGTGAACCGCACAACGATTGCCCAGACATTACGCGGTGCAATGAGCATTGTAGACGCTGAAAACGACAAAATAATAAATAATTTGGACATACGCGAAAAACTCAACGCAATGGCGCCAATCGTCGTAGGCGATTTTATCTACACGTTGATTTACCCGTTTGAGCACAACAAAAATTTCAGCGCATATCTAAAATACTTTAACATAACGAGCACGCGCTATTTTTTTTGCATCATAGAACTACCATCATCTGAAAACAAACTGGATACGTATGCAACATTGCAACAAATTATTGCAAAGCAAGTGGAATGCATTGTCGGCCCGCTTATGATGGATAAAGTCGTTGTTTTCTTTCCACTTGCCGCTGACAAAGACACAGAATGCTGCCATGCCATCGTACGTACGCTGTACCGCAACTTGTCACTCGCAATCTCTGCACATATAAAAATTGGTGCAAGCGACATATGTGATGAACTTGAACACTCTGTAAAGATATACAATCATTCACTTGCCGCACTCAACGCAATGCATGGCGATGGATTTTTGTTCTACGAGAACATGCGGCAGTCAGACGAACAGAAAAAGATTGACAACTTGTACACACATATCCTTGCGCGCATAAAGGCAGGAGACATGCAGGGCGTATCAGGTCTATTTGCATCATGCATGTCGCTTGTAAAAGCGCAGTACGATTTGCCACAAATAAAAAACTTTCTGTTCGTACTTATCGTATTGGCACGGGAAGCAGCGCACAACATAGACGCATCGTTTTCTTCGTCTATTGCATTCAAAGACACATTCGCATCATTTGAAGCGATGACGACATGCGACATACTCGAACAGTACGCACTGTCGTGCTTTGCAGACTGCGTGCATGTCTTTAAATCTGCGCAAAAATCGCAGCTGCCGCCCACGATAGAAAAATCGATTGCATACATAAACGCGCATATGAGCGAAGACATAACGCTTGAAAAAGTTGCAGAGCACGTGGACGTGCATGCGGTGTATTTGAGCCGTCTGTTCAAAGAGACAACTGGCGAAACGTTCAAAGATTTCATTACATCATTGCGCATAGACAAAGCAAAAAAATTGCTGGCAATGTCATCAAAATCTATAAAAGAAGTGACTTTTGATGTTGGTTACAATGACCAAAACTATTTTAGCAAACTGTTTAAAACATACACGGGACAAACACCTACCGAATATCGCACTGCTGAAAGAAAAAATATTTTACAGGGAGAACACGCTCATGAGCAAACGATTAATAATTGTTAATTGTTTTTTGCTGCTTGCAGCTTTCACAATCTTTGCATCGTGCAGCAAGCAGGAACCGCAGCAAAAGACAGTGCGACAAAAAACTGAACGCAACATTACAATCGGCTTTTCAATAGACACATTTATCATAGAGCGTTGGCAACGCGACTGCGACGTTTTCATTGCAACAGCAAACTCACTGGGCGCAGACGTCATCGTGCAAACTGCCGGAAACAGTGCGGAAAATCAAAACAAGCAGATTCAGTACTTAATAGAACGCGGTGTTGACGCGCTCGTGATTGTGCCAAAAGAAGCTGATTCGCTTTCGGACGTGCTCAAGCTTGCAAAGGCAGGCAACATTCCCGTCATCGCATATGACCGCCTTATCAGAGGCGCAGACATTTCGCTGTACATCACCATAGACAGCAAGCGCGTCGGCGAACTCATGGCTGAATCGCTTACGGCAAGAGTACCCGAAGGCAACTATATCTGCATATACGGCGCACAGGAAGATTACAACATGCAGATGGCAACGCAAGGCGTGCACAACGTGTTTGAACGCTATACAGACATACATGTACTTGCAGAATACTACACGCCCGACTGGAATTTTGACATGGCATACAGCAAGATGTCAGAACTACTCGACAGAGGCAGCATTCCCGATGCGGTGATATGCGGCAACGATGCCCTTGCGGAACGTGTGCTCCATGCACTTGCCGAGCATCATATTTCAGGGGTTGCAGTTGCAGGGCAAGATGCAGACATTGCAGGCTGCCAGCGCATCGTGGAAGGAGTGCAAACGATGACTGTCTACAAGCCTATCACTATTCTTGCACGCAAGGCAGCAGAAAACGCAGTGTCACTGGCAAAACAGAATACGCCAACTGATGGAAGAATCACCATTGTTATGAATAACGGCTTTATGGATGTACCTACGATTTTGCTTGAGCCGATAACTGTGACAAAAGAAAATATCGACGAGGTGATTGTGCAGAGCGGATTCCACACAAAAAGTGAGGTCTATCGCACTGTACAAAAGCAAGGTTAAGAAAATCCAGATTTGTCACAGCAAAATTGTCTTTTTTTCTGCATGCAGTATAGAATTTACTAATTTACTGTAGAAAAAACACACAGCAGCCACAAAAAAACAGAGTAAACTATATGTGATGAATTTTTTATAATTATTGATAGGGGGTATCAATCATGAAAAAAATGGCAAAAGCAGTATTCGCTATGTGTGCGCTGCTCATGGTAGCTTCATCAGTATTTGCCACTGGCAAAAAAGACGGCGCTGTTGAAGTTGGCATCGTTCTCCCAACAAGAGATGAACCGCGCTGGATTCAAGACGAAAACCAGTTCAAGAAAGAGCTTGAGGGAAAAACAGGCATATCAATTCTCTTCAGCCAGGGAGATTCAGGCAGAGAAATGCAGAACGTGCAAGCGCTTCTCAATCAAGGCATTAAAGTTCTCGTCATTTGCCCGCACGATGCAGCAGCGGCGGCGGCGGCAGTAGACGCAGCAAAACGCGACGGTGTAACAGTCATCTGCTACGACCGCCTCATCACAGGAACAACGAGTGTTGACTACTATGTAACATTTGATTCAATCGCGGTAGGGGAAGCGCAGGGGCAGTTCCTCATCGACAACGTAACTCCTGGTACAAAAGACAACTCGCTCTATCTCTATGCAGGAGCAGCTTCAGACAACAATGCGTTCCTTTTCTTTGAAGGCGCATGGAATGTGCTCCAGCCAAAAATTGCAGATGGCACATTTGTCATCAGAAACTCTGACAGAGCTGTTGCGCTTCAAGGGAAAGCAAAACTTTCACGCGACGAGCAGGCTTCAATCATCAATCAGGTGACCACAAACTGGGATTTCAACGAAGCAAAGAAAAAAGCGGCAGACAATCTCACTATGGCAAATGATTCGCAGAAAGGCGCATGCTTCATTCTTGCTCCGAATGATGGAACAGCGCGCTCAATTGCAGACGAGTTCGCAAAAGACGCTGCTGTAACAAGCTACGTCATCACTGGGCAAGATGCTGAAGTCGCTTCTGTGCAATACATCCTCGACGGCAAGCAGACGATGACAGTCTGGAAAAACACGCAGACACTTGCACACGATGCAATTGACATGGCAACAGCTGTGTTGTCAGGCAGCACGCCTTCAACAACTGCTATGTACAACAACGGTGCAAAAAATGTTCCTGCAAAACAGACGCCTGTTGCGGTCATCACAAAAGATAAAGTAAACATGCTCGTAGATTCGGGCTACATCTCTGCAGCACAACTTTCAGCAAAAGATGCAAAATAAATAATTTGCAACAAGGATGATTGCTGCAAGGCAATCATCCTTGCATTTACAAGGAGGTGCCGTTTTGGATGATTCTATAATTCTTGAAATGGCGCATGTTACAAAAGAATTTCCTGGCGTGCGGGCGCTGAACGATGTTACGTTTAAAGTAAAAACAGGCGAAATACACTGTCTTGTCGGCGAAAACGGAGCGGGAAAATCAACGCTCATGAAAGTCCTCACAGGCGTACATCCATACGGCACATATACAGGCGACATCTTTGTCGATGGAAAAATACAACAATTTAAAACAGTAAAAGACAGCGAAGCGCAGGGCATTGCAATTATTTATCAGGAGCTTGCCCTTATTCCCGATTTAACAGTATATGAAAATATTTTTATCGGGCATGAACTTAAAAAGAAAAACGGAATAATAGACTGGAACAAAACGATTATCAAGGCAAAAGAAATTCTGACACAAGTTGGGCTTAACATAGATCCCGGCGTTACTGTGCGCAGCCTTGGAGTTGGCATTCAACAGATGATTGAAATAGCAAAAGCGCTCAGCAAAAATGTGCGTCTGCTCGTGCTCGATGAGCCGACTTCCGCTTTGAGCGAAGACGAATGCGACAAACTTATTGACCTTATCTTGAAATTAAAAGAACGCGGCATTACATGCATTATGATTTCGCATAAGCTTTCCGAAGTAATGCGCGTTGCAGATTCGACAACTATTTTGCGCGATGGCAAGACAATTACGACGATTGATCGTGCAAATTTAAACGAAAACGATATGATTCGCTTCATGGTTGGACGAGAGATAAAAAATATTTATCCGCCCAAAATAAAACGAGACATTGGAGAGGTTTGCCTTGAAATAAAAAATTGGAGCGCATATGACTACACAGCAAGCAGGCAGCTGCTTTCCGATATGCATATCACGTTGCGCAAAGGCGAGATAGTTGGGCTTGCAGGCCTCATAGGAGCAGGACGCAGTGAACTTGCGCTGAGTTTGTTTGGCAATCCACGCAAATACAAACTCGACGGGCACATGTTCATAGACGGCATGCAGGTCAGTTTTAAACATCCGAAAAACGCAATAGATGCAGGATTCTTATATGTCACTGAGGACCGTAAAAAAAATGGGCTCATACTTGGACAAGATATAAAGACAAACATCACTATTTCATCTTTAAAACAGTTTGTGCGCCGTCTTGTTATTAATAAAAACGCAGAAGTTAAAAGCGCAGAAAAATTCTCTAAAGATCTCAAAGTGAAAGCGCCGTCAATCGCAACTATCGTAGGAACGCTGAGCGGCGGCAACCAGCAAAAAGTATCGCTTGCACGAAGCCTTATGGCAACACCGCGCATACTCATATTGGACGAGCCGACACGCGGCATTGATGTCGGTGCAAAATATGAAATATACCAGCTCATGCTCCAACTTGTGGAGCAAGGCATAAGCATTATCATGATTTCTTCGGAGTTGCCTGAAATTCTGGGCATGAGCGACCGCATTTACGTTGTAAGCGGCGGACATATAACAGGCGAACTTATGAGCACGGACGCGACGCAGGAAAAAATAATGCGCATGGCAACGCTGCACTAAAATTGGCAATTATTATTTGGAGGACAGAATGAACATACAGATTATTAAAAAAAATATACGCGGCATAGGAATGTATCTTGTCTTGTTTGTGCTCATGATATTTTTCACTATCACGACAGGCGGCATATTCATGTCTGCGCGCAATTTAAGCAACCTTTTTGACCAAACCGGCTACATCGCTGTAATGGCATGCGCCATGACGCTCGTTTTAATAATTCTACAGATTGACCTCTCAGTTGGTTACGTAGCAGGATTTACTGGCGCAATTGCCGCAACGCTTATGATGCGCTTTGCAAATCTCCCTGTCGTAGCAGTCATATTAATAATTCTCGCAATAGGTGCGGCAATCGGTTCGTATCAAGGCTTCGTCATTGCAAAACTCGGCGTTCCTGCATTTGTCGTAACGCTTGCAGGTCAGTTTTTATTTCGCGGCGCGCTACTGCGTGTCACCGAAGGCACAGGTACTATTATCGTAAAAAGCAACGCGTTCAATGCGCTCGGTAACGGCTTCCTTCCCGACATAGGCAATAATCAAAAATTTCATCTGCTTACGCTTATATTTGGCGTTGTGCTCACTGTGCTGTTCATCGTATCGCAAATACGAGAGCGCAATCAAAAAAAGAAATACAACTTGATTGATGTGCCGTTTGACATGTTCATCATAAAATGCATGCTATTTTCTTTTCTCATCTTATTTTTCACGTACAAATTGGCAATGTACAACGGCATCTCATGGACTGTCGCAATCGTGCTCGTCGTCATAGCGATTTTCCACTTTGTTACGACAAATACAGTATTCGGCAGATATATTTATGCCGTTGGAGGCAACAGGGAAGCTGCTGAACTAAGCGGCATCAATTCAAGCAATATCATTTTTTTCACGATGATGATTTCTTCTGTATGCGCATCTCTTGCAGGCATTCTATACACTGCGCGCCTTCAATCTGCAACGCCGAGCGCAGGCGTGTCGTTTGAGCTTGACGCAATAGCTTCTGCATATATAGGAGGCACTGCAACCACAGGCGGCGTCGGAAAAATTACAGGCACAATAATAGGCGCGCTCGTCATTTCATCTCTTGCAAATGGCATGAATCTTATGAATGTAGGTCAGTCATATCAGTACATGGTACGCGGCCTTGTCCTTGTAGCGGCTGTTCTATTTGATGTGCGCTCACGGCGCATTAAAGCGTAATCATGAACGACAATATTTTCATAGACGAAAGTTTTTTTCTAGGAACAAAAAAAGAAAATGAAAACGATTATATAACTGCTTTGCGAGGCAGTTTTTCTGAAAAGCAAATTGGAGCTATTGCAAATTATGTAGAGCCTGTAAGCAGTTTGTCTTCCATAGATACAGTCGTTGAGTTATTTAAAAACAACTCGGAACTCAACGCTGTGCCGGTAGAAGAGTACGATAGAGTTGTTGGCGTTATTGACAGAAAAACTGCAGCGGAAGCCACAAATACAGCATGGAAGCGGTTTACCGCAAAAAATGCAATCGACTACACAACACGCGTTTCAACAATTCTCTATGCGCAAGATTTTATTGAAACATCGTTACAAAAAGTTTCTGAAATCAACAGAGAAACCAACATCATCTATTTTCCTGTTTTTAACAATCGCTCATTTTACGGCATCGTCTCGCTCGACAGTTTTTTGACACGCATTGCAAAAATCAGAGAGCAAGATTTAGAAAAAGCAAGCATCATCCAACAAGGATTTCTTCCCAACGAAGCAGTTGTGCGGCAACTTCCCTATAAGTTTTACGCATGGAATAAAATGGCTAATGCGCTTGGTGGCGACATATATCAAATTTACAAACTGTCTGATACAGAGAGCCTTGTCTGCTGTTTTGATATTTCAGGCAAAAATGTCGCTGCATCGCTTCTTACCATAGCCGTAAATTCTTTTTTCAAAACGCTTGAAATATATCCGCCCGCAGAAAACAATCACTTGAAAATTATAGCAAACCTCGACACCTATTTGCAAAAAGTAATCCCGCTTGGCAATTTTATTACCGCAGCAATTTGTTACATAGACACAGCAAAAGGAACATGCAGCATCTTTAACTGCGGTCACACGGTTATCTATTGCTTATATAAAGAAATTCAAACTGCACCAAACGGAAAAATCGCTGTTATTGAGCCAGGTCTTCCACCGTTAGGACTTGGCGACATACAATCTGCATTCGCAGCGCATGAGAAAAAACCATATGTATTCATTCCATTGCATAAAAATATGCACATAAATTTATACACAGACGGTTTCTCTGACATGCAGAATGATGATGGCATACGCTTCAACGATGCGCACGTAAAAGAATTTTTTATTAAATTGTATAATGAAAAAGATGACGATGTATGCAGCACAATCAAAGAAACCGTAACATCCTGGATTCAAAACGCAATGATTCCTGACGACATAACAGTCATCGACATACGGTTTCCGTAAGTTTAACATTCACAGCAACATGTTTGATATGCGCTCGCGGCGCATCATAGCATAACGAACTTATGCTATGTACGCTTCAAGTTGTTGCATGCGACGCGGATGACGCATGCGTCCTATAGCATGTTTTTCTATTTGCCTGATGCGCTCTTTTGTAAGATTGCATGTATCGCCCACTTCTTTGAGCGACATAGGACTCGCGCCGCTCAAACCGTAGCGCAAGCGCAACACTTTCGCTTCGTTCGGGCGCAATGTGTCAAGCACAGTGTTGATGTCGTCGCGCATAGCGCTTGCAACTGCCGCATCATCAGGGGTTTCGTAGCGCACATCTTCAATAAAGTCGCTTACCACTGCTTTGTCGTTGTCGCTTGAAGCAACTTGCGAATCGAGCGAAACCATATCGCGCGAAATATTTACCATGTCGCGCACATGTGACGCGTCCATGTTGAGCATGGTTGCAATTTCTGCAAACTCCTGGTCTTCTGTTTTGTCACCCGGAATCATTTTGCGCGCGTGCTCAATCTGCACAAGCTCGTTTGCCCTGTTGAGCGGCAGTCTGATGGCACGGCTCTTTTCGCAAATCGCTTTGAGAATGGTTTGGCGAATCCACCATACCGCATACGAAATAAAGTGATAGCCTTTTGACACGTCAAACCGCTCAATTGCCGTGAGCAATCCTATGTTGCCTTCGCTTATTAAGTCGGGCAAATCAAGTCCGTGATTTTGATATTTTTTTGCGACATTCACGACAAAGCGCAAATTTGCGTTTGCCATTTTGTCTTTTGCGCGCTTGTCGCCTGCTTTTGCAGCATGTGCAAGTGCAATTTCTTCTTCACGCGTTAAAAGCGGAATCTTGTTGATATCTTTCAAATACATTGCAAGAACTGTTTCATCGTTTGTCATATATGCTCCTTATCCAGCGTAAAGACGCATTTCCATAAAAAAATCAAACTGCTAGTATTAAATTATGTTGCATAATTTGTGCCAAGTAATACGTCTCACGCGATTATTTTCTAAAACATGCTGTTGTCGCTGCATTTTTTTACAATACAAAAAATTAAAAAACGATACGTTGCATGGAAACCCATTTATAAATAATAGCGGCGTTCGATTTTTCTTGACTTTTTCTATATTTTTTCGTAAATTTAGTCATTTTTACTCACTGTAATAAAAGTATGAAAAAACTGCACCATTTTGACACACTTGCATGCCGCTTGCTATTTTATTCGTGCAGAAGGTTCTATTTTATATTTTATGCTTGTTTTTTTATCAAACTCGTTGTACACTAAAGGAATGAAAAATACTACATTATTTTTTTATATGATTTTCGCACTAGTTGTTGTTTTATCTGTTTCGTGCCATACAGTAAAGGACATTCCAGAGGATTTATCGGCTGAGCAACTTATACAACTTGGACAAAATGCATATGGGAGTGCAAATTATAAAAATGCCGAGCGGTATTACAAAACGGTGATTGTACGCTACGGCGCAGACACGAGCATTTACGTCGAGGCACGGTATGAACTTGGACATCTCTATATAAAGCAGAGAAAGTATGACGAAGCGTACGCATCTTTTAAAGAGATTCTCGACATTTACGCTACGGCAACGCCAGGAACGCTACCCGGCGCGTATAATAAACTTGCTCAGTTGGAAATGGCAAAAATTCCCGCGGACAAGCTGCCAAAAACTGAAGCAACTGAAATACAGCCAGCGTCAGAAGAAGCACAAGATTTTGAAGAAGAAATGGAAATAATGACCGAACAATAATGCGCAAGGTTTTCGACATGAAAAAAAATTGCACCCCTGCCAACACAGGACAATTTTTCGACAACGAAAGCATGCCGCGTGAGCAGAGTGAGCAGGGCATTGTCATTTTTACGCCGCATCAAGAGCAGCTTATCAATGAGTTGCTCGCATATATGCACAATGCAGATGCACGGCGCGTTGCAATAATCAACAACAGAATCAGCTATTTAAAAACGCTTGCCGCATCAATTGCGTTATTTCCTTCGTTACTCGAACAGCACGATTTACCTGGCGGACTTCGTACGCCGCGCATGCTCATCAACTCGCTCATTGAGAACCACGATAGCGGAGACATAACGTTGCAGTTGCCGTCAAAGGCAAATCTTGGCAAAAGTTTCCTCATAGCAAAGATGCACATGTTTTCATCGCTGTCCAAGCAGAGCGTACGGATTAAAGCTCCTGACAAACTCTCTGAATCGCTTAGAACAGAAGCTATTGCAATGATATTCTCGCTGCTTGCAGAGGATGTATACCTCAACCTCATTGCAGATAAAAAACAGCCGAAAAAGTTTCGCAGGCAGTGGGCGTATTCGCTGCTCATGCTGTGGCAATACCGCACTGATGACAGGATTGAAGTTGTCGGCCCCATTCTCCGCTCTGTTTGGAGCGCTCGATGCCAGCTTGCGCCAACGTTCGGCACAATGATGGGAACGAGTGAACTCTTGCTCATTTCAATGCATATGGACGGACAGTGGCTGCAATTTATCAAACAGAAACTTGGTGATGAAAATATTTCACAAGCAATGGAAGAATTTCTTTTTGGCATTTCATACGAGCAAATTTGCAAACTGCGCTCCATATTGAGAACAAAAGGCATCACGGCAATAGGGCGCAACGAAGCTTCAAAGTTCATCGGAGAAGATATAAAAACAGATGCAAACCTCGACTATCACGATTTTTATTCGCTATACACAGTGCGCCGCGACGATGCACGCGCACGTACGCGCATGAAGCTGCCAGGTCCGCACAAAACGCTTGAAGATTATTTTATGCAATTTATTACGGAGCAAAAACAATGACCGATTCAAATAGGAAAGAGAAGAGACGAATACCATATCGATTTGGAGAAAAACTGCGCAAAGCGCGTGAGCACAAAGGTTTGACGCTTAAAGTAGTAGCAGAAAAAGCAGGCGTGAGCGAAAGCCTTGTCTCGCAAATTGAGCGAAACAAAGTTTCTCCTGCCATAGATACGCTCCTTGCGCTCGCAGATGCGCTCGACATCAATCTTGAATTTCTTTTTGACGAGTATCGGCGGGAACGCCACGTAAAAATTATACGCGTACACGAGCGACGCTCACTCTCTGAAGACGCTGTTACCTATGAAGAAATAGCATTAGCAAATGACAAAGATGCATCGCAAGCATTTGAAGCATATATCATCACTATTCCGGCAGGCACGCACACGCACCGCGGTTCATACGGTCACATTGGGCATGAGTACGGCATTATTACAAAAGGTAAAATAGTGCTTAAATACGAAGAAAATGAATACGAACTAAATACAGGCGACAGCGTTTCGTTTCCATCGGGAAGCGCGCATACACTTGAAAACAAAACAAAAAACGCTGTCGAGGCTATTTGGATAGTTACGCCACCGCAACGGTTTGTGTAAACTACGCATAAAAAGAAGCTGCCCAAAAAGAATCGTCATGCCGAATTTAATTCGGGATGACGCCATGCAGTAAACTTATTAGACAGCCCCTCACCGCCCCCTGCAGGTTTTGAACCTGCGACACATGGATTAACAGTCCATTGCTCTACCAGCTGAGCTAAGGGAGCATGCATTTTATAAACGCTGTAATAATACTATTGAAAGCGGGGAAAAAAGTCAAGAGCATGAATTCAAGCTTTCTGCATGGAGAATATCATCCCACAGCTTGTCAGCATTGCTTTGCGGCACCGATCTACCGCTTTACCACATTGGGAATGCTCGCAGTTTTTTGCTTTTTGTACAAATATTTAAACGGGTGAATGTCAAACGCATTTGAAGACCAGCCGCCAACTGCTTCCAAATCTATAATGTTGAGACTCACAGGATGCGAAATGGGCAGCACTACTCCGTCGTCAAGTAAAATCTGTTCTGCCTGTGCGAGCAATTTTGTGCGGTTCTCGTCTGCATATAACGCTGCCTCTGAAAGCAATTTGTCATACGCATCATTCTTCCAGCCTGAGACATTGAGCGTCGAGTCCGCCCGGAACAATTCAAGAAATGCAAGTGGGTCGGCAAAATCGCCTATCCAGGTGTAAGAAAATAAATCTGCATTCCATGACGGTATGCTTTCAAGATACCGGTCGGGTGGCGTATTTTGAATCTGCACGTCAACACCGAGCGGCTTCCAGGCTTCTATCAAAAGTTCCGCTTCTTTTCGCATGTAGTCAGTGTCGAGAATGCCGAACACAAGTGTAAGTATTTTGTCTTGTGGAATGCCGGCATTTTTTCGCGCGTCTTTCATAAGCTTTGCCGCTTCTTCCGCATCTGTATAGGTAAAACCCTCGACATGTGGATAGCCGTTGAGCGGATACACAAGCGTAGACGCTTTTACAAGCGCCTGCTCACGTAATTTTTCCCATGGTACAGCTTCAAGAAGCGCAATTCGCATATGAGGATTATTCCAAATGCTGTTTTCCCTGCATTTGAAAAACAAGTATTCTGTCGCATATTCTGCATTCACATGCGTAACATCTTTGCCGAGCAGCTTTTGCACTGTCGCAGCCCCCGTCACCCAATCCGCACTTCCTGTATTGAATGCATATGCGTTTTCGTCGCTCTTGTCAGATTGCAATATGGTGATTTGCTCAAGGTGCGTGTTTTCTGCATCCCAGTAGCGAGCATTTTTTGTTAAAACAAGTTCGCTATCTGTTCTGCTTTTTATGCAAAATGCGCCGCTAAATGCGCTTCTGTCTTTTTTGCATACGGCAAATGCGCTGTGGCATAATATGCGCGGAAAATATGCGGCAGGACTTGCAAGCTGTACAACAAGCGTCACATCGTCAACGGCGCTTATTGCCACATTCTCGCGTACACCGTTCCCTGTTCTATACGCAGCCGCCCCTTCAATAATATCAAGCATTGAAGCATATGGAGCACGCGGCTCTATCAGCAAGTCAAGCCATGCGTCGCGCACAACGGGCGCAGTAATCGGCGAGCCATCGCTAAACTGCGCATTTTCGCGAATAGTAAATGTCCAGCGTTTTTTTGTACGCGAAATACGATAGCTTGATGCAAGCGCATTGCGCGGTTCAAGCGTCACAGGGTCATACGAAAAAAGTCCGTCATATAGCGAAGTGAGTATTTGCGCTTCAGAACTGTACGAAGCAGTATGTGGATTCAAATCGTAGTAATGCGGCGAGTCGATTATGACAAAATTATGCTGCAACGCGGAATTTATTAATTTTTCTCCTGCTGCACTGCCAAACAACTCCTGTTCAAGCAACTCTTTGTCAGACAGCGCACCTTCAGGCATGTCGTCAGCTTGCGGGCGGGGAAAAATTTGAGCAGTGCAAAACACTACGCAAATGAGAACGCAAGACAGCAATTTATGAAAACTATTGATTTGCATTTTGCATCCCCAATTTTTTAAGTTGCGCATTTTCTTCCATAACGGAAATATATTCTGCGCGTCTTTGATTCGCTTTTATAATCGTGTTCTTCATTGTGACAAGCTCCATCTTCATTCCTTTGATTTTGCTTTGGTTTATCTTTGCCACATGTCCTTTAAAATACTCGTCGAGCGCATTAAGCTGGATGATAATTTCTTGATTTTCGCTCATCTGCTTGTTGACAAAACTAAAAATAGCCTCATCAGCAGATAATGCTATCTTTTTGAACTCTTGAGCCTGTTCTCCTCCAAACGATTGAAGGAACAACTGTTTGCGCTGGAGCGCGGTGAGGAATGCGTTGTATTCAATCTTCTTTGATGTGCGCGTGTCAGTCTTTTGATTCACTATGATAAGCTCATACTCCTCTGGAGGCTCTTTCAAATTAAAAGCTTTTCTAAGCACGCGTTTAAGTTTATCAAAAAATGAGTTTTGCTCACTCATTATGACATCATGATTTGCAACTATTTTTGCCGTCACTTGCTCGTATTGCGGCGCAAGCGCTGATATGATGAGAACGGCATCAAGCAGCACTTGCTTTGTGTCTACGTGTTTTTTCACCATCTGCGTCTGTTGCTCTTTTGTCTGAAGCTTTTGCAAAACAGCTTGTCTGAGCTGCTCTTTTTCTGGCGCAGTATCTTCCTTAATAATTTCTTGCATTATGTCGCCATAGAACGGTTTTTTGCCAATGAGTTGAGGAAAGAGTCGCCGTATTTCTGCAAGCTCTGCTGAAGCAGAAGTAAGCGCATCTTTGTTGAACGATGAACTTGCAATGATTTTTTGCCGTATGCGCAGTTTATACGATTCACGCTGAAACTCAAGCAACTCTTTAAGAGATGCATTTATGGCCGTACTGGCTTTTATGCTCTTGTCAATAGAGTCACTGATTAAACTTACGAGCATGGGAGCTGCCCTTGTACGTGCCTCGTTTAAAAGCGTTGCAAGACTGCGCGTATTTACTTTTGTACTGTTCGGCGACAAACCACGCCAGTCTATGCAATTATTAAAATCAGAAAGCTTTTTTATCTGCGCTAAATCGATATGCTCAATTGAAAACTTATAATATGTGCAGATAAAGTCGAGCATCGTTTCATAATCCGAAAGACGCGAGCCCATGACAATTGCGCGTTCGTTTTCTATATACGCACTTTCATCAGGTACAGTGATTTCTGAAACCTTTTTTTCAAGCTTGTACGGGTCAGCCTTTATCAACGAACGCTGCACAAGCATATCATACATATTCTTTACACACGTGTGGAGAAGTTGATAATTTGCAAGCATATCCGGGAGTACTTTCGCATTCAATTGTTCTGCTCTCTGGGATGCAGCAGCTTCTAATTCATTGAGAAAATTCTGTGGCTCACTCATACTCTTATTATCGTAGTTTTTTGATGAAAAATCTACTGAAAATCACGATACACGTCATTGCTTTAATCTAGGAAATTCAGTATTATTTTTCATATAGAAAAATAACCATGTTTACAGGAGTTGTCATATGGAAGTAAAAGATTTAAAACACGCCAAAGTAAAGGCATGGATTGAAGAATGGGTTGCATGGTGTGAGCCAGAGCGCGTATATGTGTGCGACGGTTCGCAAGCGGAATATGACCGCCTGATGAAAGAACTCGTCGATGCAGGCTTGGCAACGGAGTTGAAAAAAAAGCCGCACAGCTACCTCTTCCGCTCGCTGCCGTCAGATGTTGCACGTGTCGAAGCGCGTACATACATTGCGTCAAAAGCACAAGATGATGCAGGACCGACGAACAACTGGATTGATCCTGACGAACTCAAAAAGACGATGAAAGCGCTCTACAAGGGCTGCATGCACGGGCGCACCATGTATGTCATTCCGTTCAGCATGGGACCGGTGGGCTCAAACATCGGCAAAAACGGCATTGAAATCACCGACTCGGCATATGTCGTATGCAACATGGACATTATGACGCGCGTTGGCACAAAGGTGCTCGACTTAATTGAAGCGAATGGCGACTTCATTCCCTGCCTGCACTCTGTAGGAAAACCACTTAACGGCGGCGAAAAAGACAACGGCGTGTGGCCATGCGCAGACATGGAACACAAATATATCAGCCAGTTCCCCGAAGACCGCGAAATCTGGAGTTATGGTTCAGGCTATGGCGGAAACGCGCTACTCGGAAAAAAATGCTTTGCGCTCCGCATTGCCTCCGTGCTTGCACGCGATGAAGGCTGGCTTGCAGAGCACATGCTCATCCTAAAATTGACAAATCCTGAAGGCAAAGTCAAATACATCACCGGCGCGTTCCCATCTGCGTGCGGCAAGACGAATCTTGCAATGCTCCGCCCTACGCTCCCCGGCTGGAAAGTTGAGACAGTTGGCGATGACATCGCATGGATGAAGTTTGGCAAAGACGGCCGCCTATACGCAATCAATCCTGAAAACGGATTTTTTGGCGTGGCACCGGGAACATCTGACGAATCAAATTACAATGCAATGCGCGCTGCAGAAAAGAACACGATTTTCACCAACTGCGGCTTGACAGAAGACGGCGACGTCTGGTGGGAGCAAATCGGCTACAAACCGAACGGCACAAAAATCATCGACTGGCAAGGCAATGAGCGCGACTGCCCTGAAAATGACAAAATGCCCAAAGACAAGACGCAGTGCATTGCGCACCCAAACGCACGTTTTACCGCACCGGCAAATCAATGTCCGTGTATTGCACCCAACTGGGAAGACCCCGAAGGCGTTCCTATTAGTGCGTTCCTCTTCGGCGGCCGTCGCCCGTCAACTGTGCCGCTCGTGCATCAAGCGCGCAGCTGGAATCATGGTGTATTCCTTGGCTCAATTGTCGGCTCGGAAGTGACCGCTGCCGTCATCTCTGACCAAGTAGGCCAAGTGCGGCGCGACCCATTTGCCATGCTGCCGTTCTGCGGCTACAATATGGGCGACTACTTCCAGCACTGGATAAACATTGGCACAAAATCAAGCGAAGACAAGCTGCCCAAAATCTTCTATGTGAACTGGTTCCGCAAAGACGAAAACGACAACTTCATGTGGCCAGGCTACGGCGACAACAGCCGCGTACTCGCATGGATTTTTGACCGCTGTGATGGCAAAGACAACTACGTTGACACAGAAATCGGCTACATGCCAAAAGAAGGCGCCATTGATACCACAGGCTTGAGCGATGAATATAAGAAAAACATGAGCGCGCTCACCACAGTAGATAAAGATGGCTGGAAAAAAGAAATCAAAGACATCCGTGAAAACCACTATCCAAAGTTCGGCTCGCATTTGCCAAAAGAACTTACTGAATGCCTTGACGACTTGGAAAAGCGTTTGAGCTAATGAACGAAGGGGCTGTCCTAAAAATTAACAAAGCTTCGCTAAAGACAGCCCCTATTCGCACGTCGCGTGAGCGACGAGTTAAATAATTTCCTTATAGAACGAGCCGAAGGCTCATTCGCATGTCGCGTGAGCGACGAGTTAAATAATTTCCATCCGTGATGCCTTTTTCGAGGTTGCTATGGAGTGTTTTGAAGAATAGCAAGAACAATGAAAGTCTTGCTATGGCGCGGGCAAAGTTCTGGCAAAGTTTAGAATAACACTCCATAGCAACAGCATGATATTTTATGCTTGCGTTTTTGCAATGCGTGATATACAATTACTTCATCTGGAGGAATTATGAAACAAATGCGTTTTTCATTGCCACTTGCCGCATGTGCGCTCTTATTGATTTCAGGGTGCGCGACAACAGGCAAAAAATCATCAGACGCTTCGACTTCGTACAAAGCGTTTTCGGGAACTGTGACGACAATCGAGAAATACGGGCATGCTGTCACTGACATCGCGTTTGCAGACATGCAGGCCGCAGGGTACGAGCACGGCGACATTGTCACTGTTACATTTGGCAACGGCTACACATTCGATGCACCAATCGTTGCAAACTACGATGTAGACCGCGGTGCATTTTTAGTACGCACAAACTATGCAGACGGCTTCATTGCCGCATGCATCAACTACGGCAAGATGAACGAAGTTGCAAACGCAACGACGGGCGTAACACTTACCGTTGCAATGAAAGAAAAAGCGGGCTATCTTGAACAGTACGAAGTGCGGAGCCTTGTTCGCACAGACAAGCGCAATGACTACAACTCTGACGAATCGTTTGCCAATTTTAGACAAGCAGCGCTCGGCTCAATAGGCAAAAACATTTTGTATCGCGCAAGTCATCCCACACGCACAGATTGGACGCGCGCACCGTTCGTCTCTTCACTCATAGAAGCAGCGCGCATCAAAACAGTCGTCAATATGTCTGACTCAGAAAAAGAACTTGCATCATACCTTGCCTCATCAAACAAAGAACGCTCTGCATATTATGCATCGCTTGCCGCGCAAAACAGCGTTGTATGCTTGAGCATGAACATGGATTTTACAAACGACGACTTCGCGGCAAACATTGTGCAAGGCGTGCGCTTTATGATTTCTCACGAAGGTCCGTACTTGCTGCACTGCAACGAAGGCAAAGACCGCACCGGATTTATTTTTGTTTTGCTTGAATCGCTTGCAGGCGCAAAAAAAGCTGACATGCTCGCAGACTACATGGAAAGCTACGTAAACTTTTACCACGTGGAAAAAAACAGCCGCAAGTACAACATCATTGCAAAGGCAAACTTTGAACCCATGTACGCGTTCATTGCAAACGGCACAACGCCTGCAAAAGGCGCGCGCGCATATTTAATAAAACACGGCATGAGCGACGCAGAAGTAGACGCACTCATTGCAAAACTAAAAGGCGCTTCAAAAAACTGAACTTTCCCAAAATAATAATACGGGCGCACCGTCTGCCGTCCTGCTTGTCTTTTAGCAGACGGCCGGGCTTTGCGCGGTTTCAGTACTCTGCCGCGCAACTGGCGCGGCTCCGTGTACTGGTGCCGCATTTTTGAAAAAATGCGGCACCACCGCTCCAATCCCTTGCGCATTTTTCCCACGCCATTTGTGCACGGGCTTTACCTATCCGCATATCTTTCCTTTTATGTACATACTGCGCTATACTGCTCTTATGGCTCAAAAACAACTTGTCATTTACACTGACGGCGGATGCAGCGGCAATCCCGGACCGGGCGGCTGGGCATGCGTCATTATTGACGGTGAAAAAGAAATTGCGCTTTCAGGCGGCGAAAAAATGACAACGAACAATCGCATGGAACTTACCGCCGCAATCAATGCGCTCAAAGCAGTCCAGCAGTCAAATGCGTGGCGTACGCAAAATGTGCAGATTTTCTGCGACAGCCAATACGTAAAGAACGGCATCACTGTGTGGATTGCTTCATGGAAAAAAAACGGCTGGAAAACCGCTGCAAAAAAGAGCGTGCTCAATCAAGATTTATGGCAAACGCTTGACGCGCTCAACTCATCGCTCAACACAAGTTGGAACTGGGTAAAAGGTCACGCAGGCGTTGCGTACAACGAGCGGTGCGACGCGCTTTGCCAAAAAGAGATTCGCGCTCAAATGCAGTGATGCGGCAGCCCAAAAATCACCATACCCCGCTGCAGCTTCGCAGCATAGCTTCAAGCGGCAGCGGGTATGGTGTTCTCATAAGGTATTGCAGTCGGGTTTAATACACTTTTTACGACGCAAGCGTCTGGGTATACGCAAGTGCGGAAGCACTCATTTAAATAAATTTCCATACAGTCGCAGGGCAGCTTTTTTACGAATAAAATTTAGCCCTGATACGCCAGTCGCGTAAGCGACGAGTTAAATAATTTCCTTACAGTTCGTATCACGAAGTGATACATTAAACCCTCCGCACGAATAAATAAGGAAATGCTGATTAACTGGAGCCTTTCTGAGTTAATCAATGTCTCCATAATTATTAATTTATTCAGTAGTGTCGTCTTCTGCAGGCTCGGCAGTGTATTCATCGCCTGACGGTGCGGCAGTATATTCATCAGCTTTTGGCGTGCCGTCAGGTTCCATCACTTTCATATATGGTGCAAGCGCTTCGTCTATCTTTTCTTCTGAAAGCAACTCCGCCATTTGCGATGCCTGTGCCTTTGTAAAGTAAAAATGGAGTGGCACATTTGTTGTTATTGTTGAACGTAAATTTTTGTGTGCAATATTTTCCGATGAGAGAACGGTTATGGAAAAAAACGGCGAGTTATTTCTGAACTCATATCCAAACTGCACTTTTGAGTTTGCACGATTCACAAGTTGTTTTGTAAATGTGCTCCAGTGTATTGTCGTGGGGCACTCGCCGTATGTTTTGTATGTCTTTTTTGTGTTGCGTACAAGCTTTTTATCTTCAAAGTCAGCAAGATAACTTGTAACGGCAGCGCGAAAAACTTTGCGCGTTGCTTCATTGAATAAAACGTGATACGTGCCAACTTGATAATTTGCACTAAAACCGACAAACCCTGTTTCAATATTGTAAATGATTATAGCGTCTTCAAGCTTGAGTTTGCCTCCTACTGTTTTTTGCGAAAGCGTACACTGATCAAGCTCTATGTTTTTTTGCCCGCCGGTAAAAAATCTCGTGAACGCGGTGCCTTTTTGAGCCACTTGAACATTGCGCGGAGTGTCGCGCTTGACCGCTGGCACTTTCACAACTGCCTGCGGCTGTTCGTCGCCATATGCATCGCCAGCAGTTTGCACGACAGAAGACGACTTACAAGAAGATGCGAGCATCGCCACACATAAAAGAACTGCACATGCCGCAATGAACAATCTTGCCACACGAATAAAATGCCATTTTGTATTTTTCATATAGACCTCATTAATAATTCCGTTTACTATATCATAAAACCAATTTTGCATATACCCTGTTACAACCGCCATCACTGAATGAACGCCCCCCGACGTAGAGCGTTCGGGGTATCGTTCGTTCTCATAAGGTATCGCAATCGGGCACATTCCCTTATTTCGACGCAAGCATCGGGGCATGTACCCTCCGCACGAATCAATTTTTAAGCAGTTTGCTTGCGCAAATTTGCTCATCTACGTGTGGAGCATTTCGTCTGACCACGCAACATCAACAGAGCGGTTTTCAACATAGCGAATGCGCTGATATATGAGGCAGTCAGCACGGTGAACAGTAACCCCTCTGTTCCGCGACACATAGCCGACAATCGGATCAGGATAGTTCGGTTTGCAACACTGTGCAAACGTGACAAGAAAATTTGTCGTGTTGCCAATGCGCACTTTGTTTTCGTGTGGAGCGCTTTCTGCATGAACACTGCCAATCCCTTTTTTGTAATGCTGCACATGTCGCGGAACGACAGCCGCGTGCTCTGTTTCAAGCTTTGCAGCTCTTTCTGTGGCAGTCGGATTATTTGCAGCAAGCCAGGCGTGAATTTTTTGGCGTGCCTTTGCAGTCTTAACCGCGCCCAACTGCGACTCTGTGGGGTGCGCTTGCGGATTTGTGAGTATCTCGATAATCTGCGTATTAGTGAGCGGCTTTGTAATCGGAATGATTTTTCCATCCGCTTTTGCACCCACAATTTTTTCACCAATTGCAGAGTGAATGTGATACGCAAAATCAATTGCGTTTGCACCTGCGGGAAGCTGCACGACATCTCCTTTTGGCGTAAACACATATATTTCGTCACCGAGCAAATCGCTTTTGAGAGACGCAAAAAAATTTTCGTCAGACACGTGACCGTCGCGCAATTTTCGCAGCTCATTGAAAATGCTTAAATGCGTGGCATCGACAAGGTCGTGGCTCTTGCCTTTTTTATACAGCCAATGGCTTGCAATGCCGTGCTCCGCCGCCTCATTCATCACTTTTGTGCGTATCTGGATTTCAAGCGGCTTTCCTTCGCACATCACTGTCGTGTGGAGCGACTGGTATCCGTTTGCTTTTGGCATTGCAATGTAATCTTTAAACCGCCCGTCAAGCGGCTTCCACAAGTTGTGCACAATGCCGACTATGGCGTAGCACTCTGCGTTTTCATCACAGATAATTCGGAGCGCAAGCAAATCATACAGCTCATTCTGTGCCACATTGCGTTTGCGCATTTTTTGATAAATCGAATAAAAATGTTTTGCGCGGCTTATAATTTGCGCGTGTATGCCTGCATTTTCAGTTGCCCGCGCAATTTTGTACACCGCTTTTTCAAGGTACGCAGTGCGCTCGTCTTTTTTCTGCGAAACGATTGATTTTATCTGTTGGTATACATCGGGGTTTGTGTACTTTAAGCTCAAGTCTTCAAATTCGTTCTTCTCTTTTTGCATGCCAAGCCTGTCTGCAAGCGGCGCCCATATGTCGAGAATTTCAGAGGGAAGAGCGCGCTGCTCTGCTTCAGGAACACTTTTAATATTTCTGATTCTGTCGAGTTTGTCTGCAATCTTCACAAGAATAACGCGCACATCGTCTACCATGGCAAAAAGCATTTTGCGTATTGAGTCTGCCTGTTGCAGCGTCGTATGCGTTTGCGGAATACGCACCATCTTTGCAGTTCCATCGATAATTTTTGCAGTGCTTTCGCCGAACAGTTTTTCAATATGCTTGCGCGGTACGCCAAAACTGTATATGCCGTGAAGCAGCCCTGCGCAGACAGCTTCAACATCCATTTTGTTTTGCGCAAGGATGCACGCAATGCGAAACGGATGCATGCAGTACGGCTCTCCGTCCTCGCTTTTTGCACCAGTAGATTTTTCGCAAAGCAATTTCCATGCAGCAGAAATTGTTTCCCGTTCATTTGCAGTATAAAAATCAAATAGTGTAAAAAATTCGTCCATGTGCGCACCAGTGTTGCATGCGTCGGTACAAATTATCGATTCAACATTCATCTTCTAAAACAACGCGAACATGCGTTCCTTTGCTTATTTTGTCTATCGGTGCTATAATAGCATTGTCACGGGCATGCGTCTACATGCACTCCGTGCAGCTGCGACTGAAATAGCGAGGTATTTATGAAACATATGTATTTTCGATTCATATCGACAATTCTAGCAGCCATTATAGCATGCAGTTGTGCAAAAGCTTCAGACAGCTACGCAAAAAGCAATGTAGCAACGGAAAGTACGCGTCAAGCTGCCGCAGAGTTTGCAGGCGCAGATTTTGACGATGCCGAGGCGGCACAATTCAATTTACCGCAGGAGCGAAAACTTATACGCACGGGAAACATTTGCTTTGAAGTGCGGAGTCTTGCACATACAAAAAGTGCGATAGAGCTGTGGGTAAAAAAATATGGCGGCTATATTTCTGATACATCTGAAAACAGCAGTTCACTTTACGTAACTGCGCACATTCCGTCAATGCAGTTTTCAGAAGCCATGTCAGATGCAAGCGGAATTGGCAAAATCACTTCAAAAAATATAAACTCCACAGATGCAACAGATGAGTTTTACGATTTGAATACGCGCCTTGCCACGCGGCGCATTTTGCTCGAACGGCTTCAGTCGTATTTGCGCGAGGTAAAAAATGTAGAAGACATGCTTGCAATTGAATCAAAAATAAATGACGTAACGACAGAAATAGAGCGGATGCAGGGACAGTTCAATCGCCTTTCACAACGAATTGATTACTCAGAAATTTTTCTTGAAGTGAATTTGCCATACAATCATGAGGAAACAGGATTTATTTTTCCCAATATGAAATCTTCGTTCATGGCATTTTTAGAAAACGTGCTGAGCTTTTTCAGCAGCCTCGTCTTTGTCATGCTGTACATAATCATTTTCGGTGTGCCTATTGTGCTCATTGCATTTTTGTTATACTGGATTTGCTTTGGCAAAATAGGGCTATTGCGCCGCATGTTTAAAAGAATCAGAGTTGGCAAAAAAGAAACATAGACAGTAATAGCACAAACGCTTTTAGAAATTCCTTGAAATAGTTTGCGTGCGGCAAGAAATGCAGCAGGGATGAAAGCCAACTGCAATACCTTTAGAGAACAGCATACCTCGCTGCCCTACGGCGAAGTATGGTGATTGCAGACAGCCAAACAGTCGTAGCTGCCCAAATGAATGCAGGCATGTATATGAAAATGCCGAGCTCGCATGGAACTCGGCATCTGTCATACGCATGGCGCTTATTTTTTTGCAAGAATTTCCTTCATCTGCGGTGTTTTTTCAAGGTCGCTTTTCAAACCTTTTTCGCGCGCTTTGTTCACGTAGGCAGCATCTTGGAACGTATACGTAAAATTCGTGTGCACGTCATATGTGCCTTTCATAAGCGCATATGCATCTTCTGTCATAACAAGTTCTTCATCTGTCGGAATGACAAAAATTTTTGTTTTGCTGTCGTCCGCACTGATGCATGTTTCTGCATTGCTCGAAAATGCGAGTTTGTTTTTGCGTTCATCAATTTTGATGCCTATGTCTTCCAACCCTGCAATGCAACGTCCGCGAACCGTTGGTGAATGTTCGCCAATTCCTGCGGTAAACACGATTGCGTCAACTTTGCCAAGAGCAGCTTTATATGCGCCTATGTCTTTTTTTATGCGGTATGCCACCATGTCGATTGCAAGCATTGCAAGCTCGTCACCGTTTGAAGCTGCTTCTTCAATGTCGCGGAAGTCGGAATACTTGCCGTCAGTTATGCCGAGCAAGCCGCTTTTTTTACTGAGCGCTTTGTCAACATCATCTGCACTTGTGCCTGCTTTTCGCATAATGTAGAACGGAAGCTCTGGGTCAAGGTCGCCTGAACGCGTGCCCATGATAAGTCCTTCAAGCGGTGTAAGTCCCATAGTTGTATCGTATGAAACGCCGTTTTTGACTGCGCACATTGACGAACCGTTTCCGAGATGACAGATTATTAAATTGGTATCTGCTGGTTTTTTGCCGAGCAGCACTGCCGCACGTTTTGCCGTGTACAAAAAAGATGTGCCGTGAAATCCGTAGCGGCGCGCGTGATACTTTTCGTACCATTCGTGTGGAATCGCATACATGTATGATGACGGCGGCATTGTCTGGTGCCACGCGGTGTCAATGATTGCGCAGTGCGGCACTGACGGGAACACTTTTTGCGCCGCTTCAATGCCGGTAATGTTCGCAGGATTGTGAAGCGGCGCCAAATCTTGCACTTCGCGGAATATTTTGAGCACTTCAGGTGTAATGACAACTGACTTTGTGAATTTGTCGCCGCCTTGCACAACGCGGTGGCCGACAGCTCCTACTGCGCTCATGTCTTGTATGACGCCGACATTCGGGTCAGTGATTTCTTTCATAATAAGCTCAATCGCTTCTTTGTGTGTGGGGCACGGACTTTCGACAACATGCTTTTCTGCGCCAACTTTATGCGTAATTACAGAGCCGTTCTCCGTAACGCGCTCGACAACTCCTGAACACAGCACTTCTTTGTTGTCCCAGTCGTAAACTTGATACTTTGCGGAAGACGAACCGCAGTTGAGTGTTAAGATAACCATAGGCATTCCCTCAAAAAAAGATGTGGTTGATTATAGAAAAAATCGCAATCTTTTTCAACCAGCCCGCCATTGCCGTTGCATGATTTTCATACAGAAAGCTACAGATTGCGAGCAGCATGCCACAATGCTACCCGCCGATTTTTGTGCCGATGAAGTGCGTGCCGTCGAGTATTGCGCGTATGTTTTCGATATTTTTCCCCGATGCGCAAATCACTGTCAAGCCCAGCTGCTCTGCCTTTTTGCTTGCAACAGGATCAAACGGCGTGTTTTTGCCAGGCGTCCACTCGTTGCCAACCATATCGCGAAAATCTTTCCACGAGATAGCATCAAGCGGCCTTGCGTCAGGATTTGTGCGAGGGTCGTCAGTATGCACTTTTTCTATGTTTGAAAGATTTACCACCGTGTCAGCGTTGAATTTTTCTGCAAGCAATACTGCATCGTTGTCTGTAGAAAAGCCAGGCTTCCAGCCAGATGCAACGAGAATCTTTCCAGTAAACTGCACATCGCCTGTAGGATTATACACGACATCGTCGCTGCACAGATTGCCGCAACACGCTTTGAGCAGCTGCGCGTTCAAGCGCGTCGCCATAATGCCAATCCAGTCCGCTGCATCGCTGCTCTCTTGCACAATGCTGTTCGCCCCGCAACCTTGCGCTGTGCCCACCGACTCTGCACCGTTTGACTGTGTCATGCCGCATTGCGATGTGACCATATCTGCAAGCACGTTGCGGTACGCCTGCTGATACACGCGCGCGGGTGCACCTCCGCCTGCAACAAATATGAGCCGTCTGTCATTTTTTGCGTTAACCCATGTACGTGCCATAGCAATAAAATTGCATAAAAAATCAACATCGGGTTTTTCTGGCGCAATAATAGAGCCGCCTACAGAAAGTATTTTTGTCGTCATTCCGTCCTCCTAAAAAATATCATATGAGAGGCACGCGAAGCGCATCATAAATTTAATACACGCCGAGCACAATTGGGTCAGCCCAAAATGAGCTGTATTTGAGCGCATCGTGCGAAGATTCTTCCCACACTGTTTGCAATGCATATGCATGCGGCCGCTGCACCATATTAGCGCTGCCAGGCTTTATCTCGTGCACACCACGAGAAAGCGTTACGTGCTGGGAGTCGAGATTGCCAAAATAATATTCCCGCGCGTTTTCTCTGTTCACCCAGCTTTGATATGACAATCCAGCTCCGAGTGCGACATCAACAGGAATCCAGCCGATGCCGTTCAAATAAAATTCACACCACCAATGATTACGCGTTCCCATATCGCGGTCCACGAGCACGCCGCTGTCTGTAAAAGCAGGAATGCCCGACGCGCGCAACAATGCAGTATATATGATTGCAAAATCGTACGCATCGCCACGTTTGCGCCTTATCATATCGAGTGGAACGCGTGTTGCGCCGTTAGATTCGTTCAAACGGTAGTTGTCAATCATGTAGTTGTAGATAAGACGCGCTTTGTTGTATGGATTGGCCACATTACCGACAATTTGCCGTGCCAATGCTATGACAGCCTTATCAGCAGCAGGTATAAAACTGTCTGGGCGCGTCGCGGCTGCATACAACATTTCGCTCATGTCGGCATATGGGCGCACAAGCTGCGGATTGACGGAAGTATGCATTTCATATACTGAAACGACAAAATTTTGACTGAAACGATATTTTTGCGGCAACATTGATTTTGATGCTTGCAACTGGTGGATAATCGTATTTTGATAATCTGCAACCGCAGGTTCAGGAATGCATTCAGTAAGCACAACAGACGGCTGCGCTGCTGTCACGACAGGACGCGGAAAATAGAACCGTATTGCCGTCGGCTCTGCCACAATAACGTCAGTGACATCTGCGGCAAGTTGCAAAAGATATGTGCGCAAAGAGCCAAACGTTTTTGTTCCTCCGCGAGATTCAATTGTTAATTTTTGAAGCGTAGAGCGTCCCGATGGCGTTTCTACATATATTGTACCTGTCGCAGCTCCATCGGGAATGCGAACGCGTATCTCTGTGTCGCTCCAAAACTCATAATCAAAATCATTTCTGTTTGCAGGTATGTACTGCACGCGCATTGCGCTCGCTGCCCCAGCATTTGAAGCAACAGGAGTGCGGCTCGACACAGCTTCGCGTTCAGTTGTAAAATATACTGCCGAGTTTTCGCGTGTGCTGCCAAAATTGCTTCCAGAGATGATAAGCAAATCGCCAATGTACAACGAGTTTTGCGAAACAGCTGTGACGACAGGACCTGCTGTCTGCGTCGTCGGCATAACAGCAACAGGAATATCGCGCTCATTTGCAAAAAAAGCTGGTGCAGAGCGCACTCTGTCAGTTCCAACAACTACAAGTCCATCCTGTACATTTGCAGGAAGCACCACCTTTATTTCTGTGTCGCTCCATGAAATATACGAGCTTGCAGTAAGGCGGCTTTTTCCAAACTCAACGTAGCTCGCGTTGCGCGTTGCACCAAAATTTTTCCCCGTTATGATGACGATATCACCAGGCGAACCGATTGGCGGCTTGAGATTTTCGATAATAGGCGTTCGACGCATTCTCACACTGACAAAGAAAAAAAACAAACAGATTAATGAAACAACTGCGCATACGCACACAAGTCTGAAAAGCGATGATTTCCTAAACGAATAGCTGAACTGTCCCGACAAAATCACTTTAGCATGCCTGTAAATTGCCCTGTCGATACATTTTCAGAAAGCGGAGGAGCCACCATTCCTTGTATATTGATTTTAATTGTGATTGCACCAGACGAATCAAAATCAGGACGGAAAACATCTACATCATCAAACGGCACACTTGCCATAACAGTTGGCGCAGCATGAACAGGAAGCACGTCCTGATTTTCTTGCAAAATGTCAGGAGCAAACACATGTGCACGCTCAATGCTGCCGTTTATAATCACATTATTCTTTGACAGTGCAACAGTATTTTTTCTTGAAATAGGATTGATTGACGCACTCTGCATTGCATTCGATTCACGCAACATGCGCACAGGAATCACGACAGCGAGGACAGCAGCGGCGGCAACGGCAATATATTTTGCCCTCTGAGCAGGAAATTCGTAAACATGTTTTGTCACTTTGCTGTAGCTTTTGCGCGCTTGCAATCGCTCCCAACTCTGCTCAAGGTAGTGGTTGTCTGGCGTAATTGCAATTGCTTCTGTTTTGAACGTGTCGCGTAATGTACGGAACGCGGTAATTTTTTGCGCGCAATTTTCGCACATTTTGACATGCGCTTCGTACTCTGCAACATACGAATCAGGCAGCTCATTGTCGAGATAAATTGAATGAATATCATTACTCGGACAAGTAGACATCATCTTCTCCTAACATTTTTGCTAATTGCTCGCGCGCTCGAAACACACGAACTTTTACATTTCCCTCCGTAATTCCCAACGTCTTGCCAATCTCTTTGTAATTCAAATCGCCGTACTCACGCAACACAAGCACTTCACGAAGTTTTTCGGGCAACTGTGACAACGCCTCGCGCGCTTTTTTTGCGCTTTCAGCTTTAAGCAAATCTGTTTCGCCCGACGGTACGGTATGCCGCTCCTCATATAGCACTTTTTGATACGCTTTGCGCTCGCGCCCCTTGCGCTTTACGTAATTGAACGACGCGTTTTTTACCACGCGGATAAGCCAGTACTTTGCATCATTGAGCGATGGAAACACGAGACTTTTTTCGTTCGCTTTTATGAGCGAATCATGCGCCAAATCTTCTGCCGCTTCTTCGTCGTTCACAATGCGGTATGAAATTCTAAAGAGCAGCTGCATCGTCGCGTCATATATCGTTTTAAAGTCGGCATCGTTTCCTGCGTTGAGCGCGTCTGTTTCTTGCTGACTTTCCGCTATATTCATAAACACTAAAACTCCAAAACGTTACAATGACTTTAGTCTGCCGCTCTCACTCATGGCGTGCTGCGTTTCCACACAGTGCCTTGCACCGTATCTGTGATGATGATGCCGCGCAAAGCCAAATCATTTCTGATTTTATCTGCCGTAGCAAAATCTTTTGCCTTTTTTGCAGCAGCGCGCTCTGCAATGAGCGCCTCTATTTCTTGCGCTTCTGCATCTCCGTCGTGCGAGACAATGACAGTGGAACTCTCCTTGCGGACGCGTTCCGCACATGCTTCAAGTTGCAAGCCGAGTACGCTGTCCATGTTTTTGACGAGCGCGTACACTTCTTCGGGCGCAAGGCGTGCGTCCTTGAGCGCACTGTGCAACACGCTTAATGCTTGTGGCGTTGACAAATCGTTTTCGAGAGCCGCTTTGAACGTATCGTGGTATGCGCGCGCTGCATCGCGCAATGCAAGCGACTTGTTCGCGAGGTTTGCCGCTTCAGCAATTTGTGCCACTCGTTTTACCAGCGCGTGCCGCGCATTTTTTGCGCTTTTCATTGCATCCCAACTAAAAAACACTTGGCTTCGGTAATGCGCACCGAGCAAAAAGTAGCGGTAGTCGAGCGCATCGTATCCTCTGTCTATGAGCGACTGAAGCGTCAAAAAATTTCCAGATGATTTTGACATTTTCGTGCTGTCGTTGGCACTAGTTGCAGACACACCAGTTGCCACCTGTACTTCGTCAGACGCGCTGTCAACTTTGTCTTTTGCTATCACAAGGAATTCGTTGTGCAACCAGTAGTTCACCCACTTTTTGCCTGTTGCGCCTTCTGACTGTGCAATTTCATTTGTATGATGCACGGGAATATGGTCAATGCCGCCCGTGTGAATGTCAAACTGCTCTCCCAAATATTTCATGCTCATCGCAGAGCACTCAATATGCCATCCCGGATACCCGCGTCCCCACGGACTTTCCCAGACAAGCGCTTGATGTTCAAATTTTGATTTTGTAAACCACAGCACAAAATCATATGGATTGCGCTTGTTTTCGTCAACGCCAACGCGCGCGCCTGCTTTCAAATCGTCGAGATTCAAATGTGCAAGCTTTCCGTAATCTGCATATGTCGAAACATCGTAGTACAAATTGCCGCCTGCCATATATGTGTGGCCATTCGCTTCAATTCTTTTTATGAGCGCAATCATGTCGTCAACATGTTCAGTCGCCTTGCACACAATGTCGGGACGCGTAATGTTCAGCGCATCCATGTCGCGAAAAAACGCATCCGTGTAAAACTGCGCCACTTCAAGCACCGACTGATGACGCTCGTTTGCACTCTTGAGCATCTTGTCTTCGCCTGAATCATCATCGCCTGAAAGGTGACCTATGTCTGTGATATTCATTACGTGCTTTTTTTTGTAGCCGAGATGCAAGAGCGTCCTATCAAGCACATCGAGAAATACATACGCACGCAAATTGCCAATGTGCGCATAGTTGTACACAGTCGGTCCGCAACCGTAAAATCCGACAAAGCCTGGCGTAATCGGAACAAATTCCTGTACGGCGCGTCCCATCGTATTAAATAATCGTAATCCCATAATTTTCTTCTTTAACTCTCGCAATTACTTGCGCATTGCAGTATACTGAACTAATGACAAGCATACGCCAAACTGCCGAAAAATTCAATACTCCGCACTTTCGCGGCACGATAACGTTGTCGGAACGCATGGCACATCGTACCACAATGCGCGTTGGAGGGGCAGCGCCGCTTTTTGTAGAGCCGCTTGATGAAAGCGCTCTGGTATTTGCGCTCTCTGTTTTTCGCGAATGCGATATGCCGCATTTTGTGCTCGGCGGCGGCTCAAACATCATCGTGTCAGACAGTGGTTTTGAAGGCGCGGTCATCTCCACATATAAGTTGAACGATGTTTCGCTCAATGACAACGGATACGTCGCGTGCGGCGCGGGCACGCCTATTTCTGCTGTCGTCTCATTTTGCACCGAGCACGAACGCGCGGGACTCGAACCGTTTGCAGGGCTTCCCGGCACTGTTGGCGGTGCGCTCTACATGAATGCACGGTGTTTTGACATTTCAATAAGCGATGTGCTTTTTTCCGCAGACTACATAGATTGCACAACGAGTTCGCGCACTACGTACATATGCAATCAAGCAGACTGGAATTATAAAGTTTCGCCGTTTCAAAAAAAGAACTGCATCATCACGCGCGCGCACTTTAAAACGCATTGTGATAAACGCAAAACAATAGCTGAACGCTGCCGTGCTTCCATAAATGAGCGCAGTGCAAAAGGACATTTCAAATACCCAAGTGCAGGAAGCGTCTTCAAAAACAACCGCGCGTTTGGAAAACCGAGCGGTAAAATAATTGACGAATGCGGCCTTAAAGGTGTTCAGATTGGCGGCGCGCAGATTGCGCCGTGGCATGGCAACTTTATCATCAACACGGGAAACGCAATGGCACGCGACATAAAACAGTTGGTTGAGCACGTGCAAAATGAAGTGTACAAGCAGACAGGTTTTGTCCTTGAACCAGAAATCATTTTTTGCGGAATATGGTAAAGGTAGGGTCGTTTTATGCCGATTTTAAAGATTGACAAAGAGTATTGTGCAATTTATACTCTATAACATAAGCAAGGAACGGTGAAACGAATTGCTCCAGTTATCATTTGTTAATTTCAGAAAAGGCTCATATCTTGTCGTAGAGGGAAAATCAGAAAGCGATCGTTTTTTCATCATTCAAAGCGGCAATGTGCGCGCGGTAAAAGCGACAGATACGCCTGGCGGTTCTGTAAAAATACTCGGACCGGGAGATTTTGTCGGTGTTATCCCATGCATGTCGGGGCACTCGCAAATTGAAACGATTATTGCGCTCACTGACGTTACAGGCATTTCTGTACGCCGCGATCAATATCCTGAACTTATCATGCGTAACACACCGATCGCCATGAAAATTATCCGCTCGTTCGCAAACAGCATGCGTTCCATGAACGAAACGCTCACAAAACTCACGCTCAACAATGTTGTTGCAGACACGCCTGAACACATGTTTGATGTTGCAGAATTTTACGACAAATCAGGCTTTTCCGATATTGCAATCTACGCATACTACCAATATCTGAAAGCGTGTCCGCGCGGCACATATGTTGAAAAAGCAAAAGAGCGTTTTATCGTTTTAAAGGCGCGCACGCACGCAGTATTTTTCGAGTCAACGCCAGATTTGCTACGCGTCTACCCAAAGAATACAATGATTTTTTCCGAGAGTCAAAGCGGACCGGACATGTTCATCATTCAAGACGGGCAGGTAAAGATTTCAAAAGTTGTCAACAACAATGAAGTGACGCTTGCCATGCTCAAAAAAGGCGACATGTTCGGCGAGATGGCGCTGCTCGAAAACAAGCCGCGCTCTGCAAGTGCAATCGCGCACGATCAGTGCAAACTCATGGTTGTGAACAGGCAGAACTTTGACTTGATGGTAGCAACACAGCCGCAGCTTATTGCACGCCTTACAACCATGCTCGCAGACAGGTTGTGGTCAATGTACCGCCAAATCGACAATGCAAATTTAAAGGACCCGCTCCACAAGCTTATCGACATGCTTGCGCTGCAAGTGGAAAAAACAAAGCTCAACTTAACGCAGGCGAACGTGCAGTATCAGTCTGATTTAACTGCATACGATGTAGCGAATATGTGCGGCATTCCAAAAGAGCAGCAGGCGGAGAGTCTTTTGCGTTTACAATCAGATTCGCATGTGCGTTTTGTAAACGGCAAAATACTGGTGCCAGACTGCACGGAGCTTGTTAAACAAGCTGCATTTTATCGCAAGCAGAACGTATAATTATGAAACGCGTAATCGTATCAATCCCGCTCTTTTTGTTCATCGCTTTTTTTTGCTTTGCGCAAGCATCGCTTCCGCGCGGCTACGGCGGCATTGAACTCGGCATGACGCTCGACGAAGTAAAAGAAAAACTCAAAAAGAACAGCGAATTCGGCTACCACGGAGACAGAGATGTATCGCTGCTCCCCGGTGAAAACCGCGTGCTTATTGAAACAGATGCAGAGGCAGGACACGTCATTTCGTTTCTTGAACGCTGCTACTTCCAATTCTACAACGAAAAGTTGTACATCATCATCATCAATGTAAATCGCGAGCGCATGGACCACTACAGCATTTTCAGCACACTGTGCGAAAAATACGGCGATCCCACTTTGTTCTCTCCCGAAAAAGCAGAATGGAAAACAGACAGCGTAACGATGACGCTTGAACGACCGCTTGCGCTCAAATATGTAGACAACAACGTGTTCAACGAAGTAAACGCTGCTTCTCTTGTGCCGCTTTCGGGCACGGAAATAACGCGCGAAATATTTTTGGACGAACTTTGATGAAAAAGAATTGCAAACGCATGCGGGCGCTTATCACTAAATTTGTTGCAGTCAGTTTTATATTCGCATCAAGCATACCGCTTTTTTCATGCGCAAAAAAACTTGAAACGCAGACGCTTACGCTCACCCGCAGCGACGGCAGCACGGCAAGAGTAAAAGCGGAAATGGCGCGAACTGACGAAGAACGGGCAAACGGCTTTATGAGACGCAAAAAAATTCCCGATGGCACGGGCATGCTCTTTTTGTTCAGCAGCGACCAAATGCTTTCGTTCTGGATGAAAGATACACCGCACGCGCTTTCAATTGCGTATATTGATGCAAATGGCATAATCCGCAATATATTCGACATGACGCCGTACAGTACAGCTCCCATACACAGTACCGTTCACGTGCGCTATGCGCTTGAAGTGCCGCAGGGGTGGTTTAAGAAAGTAAACGTAAATGTCGGCGACGCGCTTGCGCTCACGTTTGACACAAAGGCAGAATGAGCAACATTTGCAAGCAGGCCATCTTTTATGCAAGCGCTTCAAGTTGCGCGCGCGCAATTTTATCTTCGGGATTGAATTCAAGCGCTGTTTCAAAATATTTTTTCGCTTCTGCAATTTTGCCTTCTTTAAGTGCGACAAACCCTAAATTTGAAATGATTTTTGTACTCTCGCTTTCAAGCGCAAGCGCCTTTGCAAGCGCACGACGCGCCTCCGCATAGTTTTGCTGCTCCATAAGGCAGATTGCAAGCTCGTTGTACGTATCGCTGTTTGCATTACCGCCTGGACAGTTGAGCGCTTCTAAAAACGACTGCTTTGCGTCTTCATACCGACCAAGCCTGCGCAAGCCCCAGCCGAGCATAAACCAGGCGTTCCACACTTTTTGGTGCGACTGAATGAACAGGCGAATTTCTTCCAACCCCTTTTCTTCTTGCCCTGACGAAATCAAATCGTATGCAGCTTTGAAATGCGCGTCATCCATATTCTGCGAATTGATGTTGTTGATTATCTCTTGGGCGCGCTCTTTTTTGTATGTGCCGTTTTCACCGAGCGTACTGTTGTCAATGTCGCACGTAAGTGCAATATACGTTTCAAAGCAGTCTTTTGCATCACGGTAGTTGTGCTGCTTTAAGTAAAAAAAGCCCGCGTTGAAAAATGCATCTGGCAACGCAGGTTCTGCGTCCATAGCCATCTTGTAATACGCAAATGCATCGTTGTCATATGCGTCTGCATCTTCATGTAAATTGAGGCGGCGGTACGAGTTTGCGCGTTCATCAAAAAAGAGCGCCGTATTGAGCACGGTAATCATGTCGTCGGGATCAAGCCCGCGCAATGCGGCAAATATTTCCTCTGCAATGTCCCAGTCTTCATTCTTCGCTTTTAAAATTGCAGCTTCTGAAAGCTCTTTTTTTATATCTGGACGCGCTTTGAGCAAAAGTGAACGGTAATAGCCGATATGCTCGTTTCGCTTATCATATGCAAGCACAGTGAGAATGCCCGAAAGGATTTGCTCTTGCGAGAGTTCAGCAGGATTAAAAACGTCTGACGCATCTTTGTCTTTTTTTTGTACGGGAAGCGGAATTGCCGCATCGATGTGCAATGCATTGCGCGAGAGCGAAAAATTTTCCGGCAACATAATATAATAAATAGTGTCTAACGCGCTTGCAGGGTTCACGCAGTAGCTCCATTTTCAGCCGCTTGTTCTAAAGATGTCATTGCGGCTGCTTGCAGTTGCTCCGACGTTTCAAGCAACTTTTTTTTACTCATAGTGATGTAATTGTTAATATGAATCTTATATGCAATCGGCACGCTGCCTTCGTCAAATTTGATATTTGCCAGCACAATATCTTTGCGCCCCTCGACAAAATCTGCCGCAAGGACTGTGCCCTTTACGTCTATCAACTCATAGGGGTCCATAAATTGCAAGCGAAGCACAATTTTTTTGCCAATGACAAATTTTGGCAAACCAAGCAAAACAACTTTTGCACCTGAAAACGACAAGTCGCGTAAAATGCATTTTCGCGGCACATTTTGCACAAAGATGGCAGCTTCCTCTTTTTCTATTGCAAGCTTATGCTTTGACTCTGCATTAATGATGATGCGGTCTTCCCTACGTTGCACAAAATTGACGTTTGCCTCAATAAGCATGCCGAGCTTTAAAATAAAATCATCCGGCGGGCGTTGCGTATAGGCAAGCGTGATGATTGCAAGCTCTTTTGAATTCATGTAAGGAACGACTTCTGCAACTTTCCCTAAAATAAAAAAACTTAACCGCTGGTTGCCCTGCTCGACAAAACAAAACCGCAGATTTATAGGCGGAGGATTTTCTTGCGTAATCTGTACAAATGCGCCGCCTTTTGTGCCGAGAATTATCTTTGCCATTAAAAATGACGTAGAATTAATGATGCACGGCCATTGCGCCCCACCGCATTTTATATAGATTTGGCGCGGGTCAACGCGAAGCGTACGCAAAATTTCACGAGAAAAAATTACCTCTTTGTCGCGGTAAAAATCATAGTAATTTGTTATTTGCTGATTAGTAGCGATGGCCATAACATATTATGATACTATTTTTAAAGAAAAGTCTAGGATGCGCGTCCTAGACTTTGCAATCTTAGTACGCTGCTTTTGCTTCGCGGCGCGGATGCGTCTTTTTCATAAGCTTGCGCTGTACTGCCTTGTTCTTGCGGTTCAAGATAGTAGAAGGCTTTTCGTAATACTGGCGCCGCTTGTATTCGCGGATAATGCCTTCTTTTTCTATCATCCGTTTAAAACGTTTAATTGCTTTTTCAAGATTCTCTGAATCATCGACAGGAATTGTTGCCACGTGTTTTCACCTCTTTCTCACCGGCATTCCGAGTGAGAATTTATTTTATCATATATTGGCAAAAAAAATCAAGTAGCAGCTTGGAAGAAAAAGAGCGCGAGAAAAAGAAACCTTATAAACGGTGTCGTTTTCTCGCACCATGGTTTGCTGTTATTTTTGCAGAAAAAATTCAACGCGCCTGTTTTTCCAGTTGTTGTCTTTATCTCGCCAGTCTGCAACAAGTTCTGTGCCGCCCTTTCCTACAGTAGAAAGACGCGATGCGCTTACACCTCTGTTGACAAGATAATCTTTAACAAATTCTGCGCGGCGCTGCGACAGCGGAATAAGCGCAGGCCCCCACTGTTGCGGATTGTCCTGCGTCTCTTCAGCTTCGTTGTCAGACGTGCGGTTTGCGTGCCCCACGACAGTGACCTTGTAGTCTTTAAATTTGTTAAGGATTTCTGCAATACGGTTGAGCACGCGCTCGTTGTTCATAGCTTGCTCTGCGGTAACGCCGTCACGTCTGCCAGGTGAAGATTCAACTTTAAAATCTGCATTATCAGAGCGGAATATGATTGACGGAACAGCCATCTTGAGTACGTTGCCATCGCGGATAACGAGCACATCGACAGGAATTGTTCCTGCAAGCGTGGACGACATGCCGATATTATCTTTAACAGTAAACGTCCACGGATAATCTACAGCAGATTGCACGCGCTCCGCCATGCCAGACGCATCTTTTTGCGTGTTGCTCAATCCGTCCCAGATGATTCGCTCGGTAATTGATGACGTGCCGCCTGTTGTCCAGAATGCACGCCCGCTCGGATCGTTGATGATAAATGACCATGCAGTGATTCTACCTTTTGTCGAGCCATTCAATCTGATAAACAAATCATCGTCCGTGCCGTCGTTGTCTGGGCTAAAATATTCGGGAGCTGTCTGCACGGAGAGCTGCGGCGGCAGTACAGAGCACACAAACGGCGAAGATGAAACAGAAATGTTTCTGCCGTTGTTGTATGCAATGCGCAGCCTTCCCGTAAACGTGCCTTCGCCTGCTTTACCTGAACTATCAAGTCCGTCCCACGTAATGTGTGCAGGTACGCTTTTGCTGTCTTTGTCTGACCAGGAGCGTACAGGCGTTCCGTTCTCTTGGCAAATGTCAAAATTCCACGAGGCAATTCCGTCTGCAACAGTAGTGCGAATGTCAAAACGTTGCGCGTCGTATGCACCATCGCCGTTCGGGGAAATGCCTTCAAACGCTGTCGTCACATACGCTTTTACATCGCGCGTGTCGAGCGTTATGCCGCTGAGCGCAGTGCTAAATGAGTTGCCCGCTTCATCTGTCGAAGCGATTGTAATAGAGTATATGCCGTCTTTGACAATATTGCCCGACTCGTCAGAGCCGTTCCATTCAAATCCAGCTTTGCCGTTTGAAGCGACCGTGCCGTTCCAGGTAAAGCGGCGCACCACAGCACCACGCGCGTTTTTCACTTCTGCGGTCCACAGTTTTTCTGTTGTGCAGTCGCTCACGGCAACAGGAAGCGTCATCTGCGTTGACTCGCCTGACGGCGCAAACGATGTCCACGGTATTTCTGCTGTAAGATACGGCGGTTTTGTGTCAAGCGCAAACTGCCCTGTCGTAACAGATGCAGTAGAATCGTTTGCAGACGTTACTTCAAGCGATGCAGCATACTGTCCGTCCGCACAGATGACGCCTGAGTCGTCTGTGCCGTCCCATGAAAGAGAAGCAGGAACGCTCCTGTTTGCGCTCACCGTTTTTACTGCAACGCTTGAACCAACAGGCGCAATCGTAAACGTATAGCGTACAATGCCGCCGCTTCCTGACTGGGTCACTGGCGTAAACACAATCGTATCTTTAACACGGTCGTTGTTCGGTGAAAACGCAACATCCTGCATTGCAAGCATGATAGTCGCTTCAGTCGTGTCAAGGCTGAACGATTCGGAACGTATCGTACCCGTGTTGCCTGCCAAGTCTGTTCCTGTGAGCACAAATACATATTGTCCGTTCGGCACAAGGCGACCATCGTCGTCGAGGCCGTTCCAGGTCACTTTTTCAGGCGGGAACTCGCCGAGTGAAAATTCGCGTACTGCGCGAGCGCCTGTGCCGTCTGCATAAATCCGCCCCGTCCATTCGGGAACAGGCGCAAGCGTTTTCGGCGCAATAAACTCGCTGATTGTAACGGTGCCTTTTGCGCCTGCGCCAAACACTTTGTCCGATACCTGTAGCTCCGCATGAGGTTTTTGCGTATCAATGATAAACACTGGCGAAGACAGCGGCACTGGTTCATACCCGTTCAGATACTTTGCCGTTACGCGCGCTTGGTAGCGTCCGTCTGCAAGCACATTGCCCGCATTGTCTGTGCCGTCAAACACAATCGTTTCAGGCGGCGCATGCGACGAAGCCGAATCAAACGAGCGGAGCACATTGCCATCGCTGTCAATGATCGCAACTGCCCATTCTGTAAGCTTGTTGCCAGTGTTCGCCGCAGGTACGGGAATGGTAACGTTGAGCGTAAGGGAAGACTGCTTGCTATCTGTTTTGGGTGAAAAATATTTTGAGCCTGCAATAGTGATGTTTGTCGCAGGTTTTTCCGCAGAGAATATGATGTTTGCAATAGATGCAGGTGCAGACGTGTTTCCCGCACGGTCAGTCGCCGCAACTGAATACATATACACGCCATCTGCAACTGGCGCGCCTGAATCGTCAGCACCGTTCCAATTAAATGCAAACGGCTCTGAATCTTTCCAGGAGTACGAACGCACGACAGAGCCGTCTGTGCGTGTAAATACGCCTTTCCACTCGTCTTCGTGCGAACCCGACTGTTGCACAGTGAATTCAGCTTTTGCGCCTTCACCGAAAATTTTGTCTCTCGGCTCTTGGAGCGCCACTGTTGGCGGCGTCGTGTCCACAATGACAACATAGGTATCTGTCTTGCCGACATTGCCGTTATCATCTGTAGCGGTGAAATAATAATAATATGTGCCGTCAGGAGCTGTTTCGCCCGAATCCATAACGCCATTCCACGAAACTACTTCGGGAATGTCTATTGTTTTTTTTGATGAAAAAAGCTGCTTCCAAAATCCTTTGAATGTAAGTTTTTCGGGAAGTGCGTTTTTATTTCCAATAGTGCGCACGACAGTGCCGTTCGCGTCTTCAATGACAAAGCTCCACGCTTCAACATATCGCTTATCTGAAATGCGCACGGGAATGTCAAGCGAATCTTGCATGCCGTCGTTGTTCGGAGAAATATATTTTGGTTTGCGCTCAGAAAATGACGGAGCAATAATGATTAAAACTGCTGCAAGCAGCGCGATGCTCTTTTTCATTATTCGTCCTCCTCATCCATCCATAATTCTATGCGCGGAGGCTCTGTGTCGCGCATGCCGAGATTAATTTTAACATTTGCAGAAACAGCATGAACTGTCTTGTACAACTGCTGCCATGCCGCATTCGCTGTCATCTCGCTTTGCGACCAGCCGTTGCTTGCAAGGTAGTTGCTTTTTTTAGATTTGAACGAAAAACAATACCCCAAGCTTACTGACGGCATGTAATTTGCATAGCCGGCAACTGTCTCGCGCACGTTGATTTCCTCTGCAATACGGATGTACAGCGCATCGTTGACAGCAAAGTGAAATCCTGTGGCTACAATGAGGTTTTGAAAACCCGGCGCAATCAATTCAAGCGATGCACCGCCTTTAACATAGTCTGTAGAAAACAGCAACGCCGCCACGCCCACATGCGTTGTGCCGAGCATGGGGAACATGCCGCTCGGCTTGTTGCCGTAAATGCCTGCAAGTGCTGTCATGTAATTCTTACCAAGGTCAATGACTGAAGCGCCCACTCTAAAATCTTTCATAAAACCAAGCGTGGGGCGGCGGTACAACACACCGAGACTTGCACCGAGTGACCAACTTGGTCCCGCACCCCAGAAAAAGCCGCCATTTATGCCGAATCCGACACTTATGCGTTCAGACACTTCTTTTGCAATTGCAACATTTGTGCTGATGATATTGCCGACACGCATTTCATCAATCGGCAGGAACGTGCCTTTTAAGATGCCGCTTGCAACAAACCACTTTGACGGAATAAGAAATCCACCTTGGAACGTCCAGCCGAGCCTGCGGTTGTTGTTTTTTTGCACAGAGAAAAGCTGCGTGTACGCGGCATCAAGCGTGATGCGCTGCTCATATGCAATAAGCGCAGGATTGAACACAATTGCATCAGGACCGATATTGAAAATGCCGCCGCCTGCGCTTGAAGAAGCAGCGGTGAGTTGCGTAGGGCTTACAATCCTGTCAAGACTTTCGCCGCTTATAGGCGGATTATAGGCAAATGCTGCCACCGCACATGAGAGGCACCATGTCGCCATCAAAATCTTTCGCTTCATTTAGGACTCCTTCATTAAAGATACTTTCAATGTATCATATGCCGCCGTTATTATATATGTTTTTAAACATTTATGCCATAAAAAAGTTAAAAAAAACACAATAGGCTGTCTGTAAAAACTGAAGTTTTTACAGACAACTTTGAAAATGCGATGTTCTAAATCACGCTATTACAGTGATTTAGAACTCGACGGCAATCTCTAAAAACAATCAAATTAAGGTTTTTAGAAATGCCCAATAATGATTTGACGATAACGAAAGAATACCGTACAATACCAGTTATGCATATGTTTTCATTTAAAGGCGGCATCTATCCGCCGGAGCGCAAGGAATATACCTGCAACAGTGTAATTGCAGACGCGTTTCCTTCTACGAAACAAGTGACCATCCCGGTCACTATGGGTGGTTCGCCAAACGAATGTGTGGTAAACATTGGTGACCGCGTTATAAAAGGTCAGGTAATTGCAAAGTCTGACAAGTACATGTCAGCGCCTGTTCACGCATCGGTAACTGGTACAGTAAAAAAAATCATGCCGCACATGGTAACTGGCAACACCGAAGCGCAGTGCATCACTGTTGAAGCAGACGGTTCTGATGAAACAGCGTACATGCACGTGCTCGACCCGTTCACGTGCGATGCAAAAACAGCACTGGCAAGAATACAAGATGCGGGCATTGTCGGCATGGGTGGCGCCTCATTCCCGTGTCATGTAAAGCTTGCACCTCCAGCAGATGCAAAAATCGACTACATGATTATCAACGCAGCTGAATGCGAACCGTACCTCACTGTCGATTACCGCATGTTGAAAGAAGCGGCGGACAAAGTGGTTGACGGGCTTGCAATAGAAATGCATATTCTCGGCAACGTAAAAGGCATAATTGCGCTTGAAAGCAACAAGCTCGATGCACTTGAAACTGTCAATGCTGCAATTGCAAAATCCCCATTTGCATCCAATATTGAAGTGCGCGTTCTTAAAACAAAATATCCACAAGGCGGCGAAAAAAATCTCATCAAAGCGTTGCTCGGCAGGGAAGTTCCTTCAGGCGGGCTGCCCGCCGCAACTGGCTGCATCATCTCGAATGTGGGAACTGCGTGCGCCATTTCAGACGCGTTCCGACTCGGCAAGCCACTCGTAGAGCGCGCGTTTACGGTGAGCGGCGGCGCATGTGAAAACCCCATGAATGTGCGTACGCCAATCGGCACAAATGTCGGCGATTTGATTCCCGAAGTCATCAGATTAAAATCAGGCGAAACGGCAAAAATCATTTCAGGCGGTCCGATGATGGGCTTTGCCATGACAAACGCAATGTTTCCCATCACAAAAGGTACGAGCGGCATACTGTTTCTCTCGCGCAAAGAGACATATCTTGGCAAAGAAATGCCATGCATAAACTGCGGCCGCTGCATAGACGCATGCCCGCTTGCGCTCACCCCGGTGATGATGGCGCGCACTATTACTGCACATGATTTAAGCGCATCGACACAATACGGGCTTATGGACTGCATTGAGTGCGGCAGTTGCGCATATGTTTGTCCTGCCCATGTGCAACTCGTTCAACGCTTCAGACGAGGAAAGAGCATGGTACGCGCGGCAAAAGCAGCATCCGGAGGAATGTAATGGCTCAATCAGATAAAAACGAGATTTATTTATCATCGTCTCCGCATTTTAGCGAAGGCACGACGACGCGATTTATCATGTGCACTGTCATCCTTGCGCTTGTGCCGGAGACAGTGTACGGCATCATGCTGTTCGGCATCCGCGCCCTCATCACAGTACTTGTATCTGTGGCAGGAGCTGTTTTATTTGAGGCGCTCTTTCAAAAATTGACAAAGCAAAAAATCACAGTGGATGACTGCTCGGCAGTCGTAACAGGCTTGCTGCTCGCGCTTGTGTTGCCGCCCACCGTTCCTGTTTGGCAGGTATTGCTTGGCGATGCGTTTGCACTCATCGTCGCAAAAGGATTTTTCGGCGGTCTCGGCGCAAACGTGTGGAACCCTGCGTTGACAGCTCGCGCATTTTTATTTGTGAGTTTTCCCGCAACGCTCGGCGCGTCATGGCTTGCTCCAGGAACTGACGTTGCAAGCGGCGCAACAACGCTCTCGCAGCTCAAAGACGGCATGGCAAGCGCAGATGTGCTACAGAGTTTTCTTGGCAGCACTGCCGGCTGCATAGGCGAGACGAGCGAACTGCTCATACTCATTTCGTTTGCATTTTTGGCAATCACGCAGATTATCGACTGGCGTGCGCCTGTTGCCATGGTTGCAACAGTTGCGCTGCTTACGCTTGCAACAGGGGGCGACGTGCTTTTGTCGCTCGCTTCGGGCGGGCTGCTTTTTGGCGCTGTGTTCATGGCAACTGATTACGCAACAACGCCTGTCACAAAATACGGGCGGCTCTTGTTCGGATTCGGCTGCGGACTTATCACATTCCTCATCAGAAAATTTGGCGGCTATCCTGAAGGCGTCATGTTCTCCATTCTGTTTATGAACTCGCTTTCAGCATTTTTTAACAAATTGACGCCGCGCAAATACGGCTGCAAAAAATCGGCAAAGAAGGAGGCGGCAAAATGAAGCACATATTGAAACTCGGATTAACGCTCGCGCTCTTTGCAGGAGCTGCGTGTTTTTGCCTTGCGCTTGTCAATCACGTTACCGCTCCCGTGATTGCGCAGCATCAAGAAGAAAAAGCGAATGCAGGCATGAAAACAGTGTTCGCAGATGCAGATTCATTTGAAGAGATTTCTGATTTTGCGCCAAGCACCGATACTGCCATCACTATAGAAAAAATGTATCTGGCAAAAAGCGGCGGCAATGTGATTGGCGCTGTTGCGCAAGTTTCTGGACCCACATACGAGCGCGCAACTATTCTCGTAGGCATAGACAAAGAGCGCGTCATAACGGGCGTGCAGTTCCTCGCGCTCAGCGACTCACCGGGCTTTGGCCTTAAAGCGAGCGACCCGTCATTCACTGTTGCTAGCGGCACAACGTTCTACGGGCAGTTTGCCGGCAAAAATGCAAACGATGGTTTTGTATCCGGTCAAACTTTCGATGCAATTTCAGGCGCAACGATTACGAGCAGAAGCGTCGGCAATTTGCTTTCGCAAGGCACGTTCAGTGCGGGCGAATACCTTGCAGAAAAATACGGCGGCAGCGCGTCAGCAGGAGGCGCACCGGTTGCAGCAGAAAAGCCTGTGCTCTTTACGTTTGAAGACGCGCTTGTAGACATACTGGGCGAAGGCTGTGCAACAGAAGATGTGCCGTACGATGATTCAATCTACCCGCACAACATGATTGTTGACAAAAAAGTTGTCGTAAAAGATGCAACGGGCGCAGTTATCGCTGCGGCGGCTGCAGTAAGCGGACAGACATACAGCGAAGAAGGCGGCACGCTCGTTGCAGTTGTAGACAAAACGCGCACTATTCGCGGCATGCGCATCATTCGATTGCACGACACGCCGAACCTTGGACAGAACACTGCACTGCCGTCGTTTTACAATCAGTTTGCAGAAAAATCTGCCGACCAAGATTTGCGCCCCGCCACAGATTACGATGTCATTGCAGGCGCGTCAATTTCAAGCGACTGCATCGCAGACATGGTAAAAGTTGCAGCATATGAAGCTGCTGTCGCGCTGGAAGCATACGGCGGAGCGCCTTCTCCTGCTGGCAGTGCAGAGTACACATTAAACGAACATTACCTCATGGAATAGGAGATTCACATGGCAGAAAAATCAAACAAATTTGCAATATTCACAAACGGACTGGTAAAAGAAAATCCGCTGCTCGTCATTTCCATAGGACTGTGCTCATCGCTCGCCGTTACAACAAATGTATTCAACGGGATAGGCATGGGTTTTGCAATGATGTTCGTGCTCGTTATGAGTGAATTGATAATCAGCATTTTCCGCAAGGTGATACCTGACGACATACGCCTTCCTATCTTTATCATCGTGATTGCAGCGTTCACGACGATTGTGCAGCTGCTGCTCAATGCGTATATTCCCGCGCTTTCTGACGCGCTTGGCGTATTCCTGCCGCTCATCGTGGTAAACTGCATCATCATGGGGCGCGTGGAGTCGTTCGCGTCAAAACGCACTGTCGGCGACTCGCTGCTTGACGCGTTCGGCATGGGGCTCGGCTACACGTGGGTGCTCGTCGTCATATCGTTCGTGCGAGAGTTTCTGGGCAACGGCACATTTTTAGGAAGAGAAGTGCTCGCAGAGGCGTACACGATAAAATTTTTCTCAAATGCACCAGGCGGATTTTTTGTGTTTGGAATCATCTCCGCAATCACGCTCGGCGTTGAGCGCGCAGTGCACGCTCAAAAATCAAAAGGAGCAGCAGCATGAATTTTGTAAATATTTTCTTAAAGTCGATGCTCATCGACAATGTTGTATTCATTCAATATCTTGCAATCTGTCCGTTTGTCGGCATGACGACAGAAACAGACAAGGCAACAGGCATGGGAATCGCCACCACATTCGTCATCGTACTTGCAACAGCAGTCACCTGGCCAATTTACAATGGAATCATGGTGCCGCTCGGATTGGAATACTTGCAGACGCTCATATTCATTCTGGTAATTGCCGCGCTCGTACAACTTGTCGAGTTCTACTTGAAAAAGTCTATTCCCGGCTTATACAGCGCTATGGGCGTTTACCTCGCGCTCATCACGACAAACTGCGCGGTGCTCGCCATCACAATCAACTGCATCAATAAATACAGTTATGGGTACATTGAATCGCTTGTGTACGCACTCGGTTCTGCCGCAGGATTTTTAATTGCCATGGTGATTATGGCAGGCGTACGCGAGCATATGAAAAGCGCGCCTATTCCAAAAGTCGTCAAGGGCAAGCCCATTCTGTTTATCACTGCGGGGCTGCTTTCACTATCGTTCCTTGGCTTCAATGGACTGATTAAATAGCGTGAGCGGCGTTGGAATCATAAATCATAAAGCTAGGAGACTGCTATGAATGCTATATTGATTGCTGTTGTTGTATCGTTTTTACTCGCGTTTATCATTGGCGTGCTGCTCGGTGTTTTCAAAAAAATCTTTTACGTTCCTGTCGATGAAAAAGCTGCTGCGGTCAGAGAGGTGCTGCCGGGTGCAAACTGCGGCGGATGCGGCTACCCAGGCTGCGATGGATTTGCAGCGGCATGCGCGGCAGGAAAAGCTCCCGCCGACGGATGCACCGCAGGCGGTGTAAAAACTGCTCAAGCAGTGGCAAATGTGCTTGGTGTGCACGTCAGTGCCGAGAATACTGTTGCAGTCCTCGCATGTCAAGGAAGCAAGGACAAATGCATGCCGCGCGGCTGCTACAACGGCATTCACTCGTGTGCCGCCGCCCATGAAGCTGTAAACGGCACAAAAATGTGCCAATGGGGATGCATCGGATTTGGCGATTGCGTTGCCGTGTGCAACTTTGATGCACTCTATATGGGAAGCGACAGCCTTCCACACGTGAATACAAAAAAATGCACTGGTTGCGGCGTTTGCGTAAAAACGTGCCCTATGCATTTGCTGTTTACGGTGCCTGTATCGCGAAAAGGCGCTGTCGCGCTCTGCTCAAACCGCAACGAAAATAAAGCTGTCATTCTCAAATCGTGCAAAATTGGCTGCATAAAATGCGGCAAGTGCGAGCGCAGCTGCCCGCAACATGCAATCAAAGTGACAAATGGCATTCCTATTGTTGACTATGCGCTGTGCAACAGCTGCAACACGTGTGTGGAAGGCTGCCCGACGCATGTGCTTGCCCTTGTCGAAAATATTATATGATTATATAATTGTCGATATGGCAAAACAAAAAACATCTGGTGGTAATTTTTTTCAAAATCTGTTTGCATCACTTTTCGGGTCAGATGACCCCGAAGTAGAAAAAAAACGAAAGCTCAAGGCGATTGCGAAAAAGCTTTCAAAAGCACACTATCATTTTTATAAAGCGGGGAGCGATGAAGTACTCCCTGCTTTTGCAAAACTGCTGTACGAAATTTACAAGGCGATTGTACCTGCGCAGAATATGCTCCAAAATGCGCAAAATCAAAACGCAATAAAACAGTCAGTAATAGAATATTTTCTCTCCGACAATCAGCGGAAGCTAGAAGAGCAACTCACCGAAGAAGCTATCGTTGAAAAAAGCAAGACAATGCCAGTAAAACAGCTTACAAAATATATGCAGGAAACGCTCGACGCTTTTATAGGCGACTTTACTGCAGAGCGCATTGCCGCGATTGAACAGCGATACTGGGAGCTGCTCATTTTTAAAGATTTCTGCTCGTTTGATTTTTACTTTGTGCTCAAGAAATTTGACGCATCACTTGTTGAAAAGCAGTTCAGTGCTACGCCGCAATTTGGGAAGATTGCAGGTGACTACGTTGTTGACGACATAAAAGATTTTACAACAGTAATAGCAAACTTGACAGAAGTCGTTGACTGGTTGCCGCTCATGAAAATGCTCAAAGATATGCGCGGCGTTGAGCCCGTTGCTCCCGGCGTATGGAAGAAAATCGTAACAAGGATGCAGAGCATTCAAGCATCAAATGTGTTTGACATGATGGTGCAACTCATTACGGCAAATCCCGACTACGTGGCGACAACAGGAAAAGCGCAAACTTCTATTGTTGATCCGTTTATTAATAAATTCAAAATTGAGACGACTGCTGCAATGCGCAAACTTGAATCGGCAGAAAAAAATTCAAAAGTGAACGATGTCCTTTCTCAGTTGTTCGGCACATTAGACATCTCGTATTTGAAAAATTATACAGCGCCAAACAGCATTATGCTTGAAAAAAAGAAATTGCGCGGTTACACATACCATGAGCCGCTCAACTATCTTAAAGCGTTTTTAATAGAATTTGGCAAAACAGATATACGCGAATACTGCGAGCTTGTGCTCGTTCGCGGCAAGTGGACGGAAACTTCACTTTCACAGCCTATGTCAAACGCGTACAACGATTTGTTGTCAGCATCAGACACAATCACTACGTTTGACCAGACACTTGCCGAGGACGGCACCGTAGGCATAAAAATTAAAACGCTGCTTCCGCGCACGGGGCACGACGCAGATTCCGCTTCTATAATAAACAGGCTTGTCGGAGAGGCGAACAACGAGGCAAGAACATTAATCATGGAATCTACACGCAACCTCATCACAATTGGAAAGATGATGAAGTCGCTCATAGAAGACGAGGTAAAAAAAGCTCCCGAAATGCTCACAAATTGGAAAGAAATTGAAAAATTTTCCGACACGCTGCCACGTGAAATTGCTGTCGCATCTTATAAGCGCATCTATCTGCTCACAACGCTCATGCAGACATGCTTGGCATCGGCGCAGTAGATTTACCGCGTTGCAGCTACTTTGTGTGAAAGTTTTGTTCCTAAAAACTGAATAAGCTCTACCATAATCAAAATGACGACAACAGCTATTGCCATAATATCAGGTCTAAAGCGCTGATAACCGTAGCGAATTGCCAAGTCGCCAAGTCCGCCGCCGCCAACAGCACCCGCCATTGCCGAGTAACCGATTAAATTAATAATTGTTAATGTAACGCCGTCAATAAGCGCGGGAAGCGCTTCAGGTATGAGCACTTTTAAAATAATCTGCATTGTTGTAGACCCCATTGCACGAGAAGCTTGCACAACGCCTTTGTCAACTTCTTTAAGCGCAGATTCTATGACCCGCGCCACAAATGGAGCCGCCGCTATTGAAAGCGGCACGATTGTTGCCCGCGTGCCAATGCTCGTTCCCACAATGATTCTCGAAAGCGGAAAAAGCAGAATCATCAAGATAATGAACGGAAACGAGCGGAGTGCATTTACAATGCGCGTCAACACTTGATACAGAATCGGACGCGGCCGTATGCCTGACTGAGGGTCGTGTATGCACAAGAGAATGCCGAGCGGCAAGCCGAGAATAAAACTGAACAGTGTTGAAAAAACAACCATTAAAACTGTCTGCAACGTTGCAGCACCAACAAGTTCAAAAATTTTTTGCATGTCCATGTCACTTCGCCTCTTTGCGCTCTTCTTCTACAAGCACGCCTTCGCTTCGCAAATACGCCACAGCTTTTGTCACTTCTCCACTTTTGCCAGAAATGTCTGCGATGAGCGTACCCACTCTGTTTTCAGGAAGTTTTTGAATGCCTCCAGCGCGTATGTTGAACTCAACGTTGAATCTTTGCGCCATACGGCTTAACACAGGTTCATCGGTAAGCGTATCTCTAAAGCGCAATATATATTTTCCACCACTCTCGGACCAACGCACCATGCCGCCATTCGATTTATCTTTTTCTGGTGCAAGATTGAACAGGAAATCTTTTGTAATGCTGTTTTTCGGGTGCAGAAAAATATCGTTCACGCTCCCCTGCTCTATGAGAATCCCATCGTCAACAACGGCAACAAGGCTGCACGCATCTCGTACCACTTCCATCTGATGCGTAATCATCACGACAGTGAGATTCATCTGCTCTTGTATTTTGCGGATAAGATTCAGAATCGATTCGGTTGTCTGCGGGTCGAGCGCGCTTGTCGCTTCGTCACAAAACAGTATGTCGGGTTTGTTCGCAAGCGCGCGTGCAATTGCAATGCGCTGCTTTTGTCCACCAGAAAGCGTGCTTATAGGAGCATTGCGCCTGTCCGCCAAATCTACAATGCCGAGCATTTCTTCCACGCGCGCGTTTATCTCCGCTTTAGCTGTTCCACATATTTCAAGCGGATAAGCAATATTCTGTCCTGCAGTACGCGAACTGAACAGATTGAAATTTTGAAAAATCATTCCTATGCGGCGGCGGCGTTCTATGAGTGCGCTTCCTGTAAGATTGTCAACGCGCTCTCCGCCGTAATAAATCTCTCCGTCATCAGGCCTTTCGAGCAAGCTTGCAAGACGCACAAGCGTAGACTTGCCCGCGCCACTTTTGCCAATAATGCCAAAAATCGTATTCGATGGGATTACAAGGCTTATGTCTTGCACCGCGTGGATTTCAGGGGCGCGCTTGTCTGCACAAAATGTCTTAACAAGATTGCAAAGCTTTATTTCCATCTCGCATGCTCCGATTTTATTGCTCTTTCAATGCGCATGGCAATTCGTCAACGCTTGTGATTTTCGTGCATCGCCATCAGGATACAACCCCGGCACAATATAACGCGCAGGGATTCTTGACGGCTTGCCGTCTTTTACACTCGCCCACGTCACATCTGCTTCGGCGCATACAGTGCCGTCTTCTTTGCGGATAATCTGATGAAACGTTCCCTGTATAATGCCAAGTTTGACAGGTTCCACATCGACAAACAACTTGTCGTCAAGAAATGCAGAAGCTTTGTAGTAGATGTCTATATGCGTAATGTATAAATAATACCCGTCTGCAACAAGACCTTTATAATCAAAATCGATTTGATGCAGATATTCCATGCGACCATATTCGAGAAAATTAAGATAAACAGCATTGTTCACATGACCGTATGAGTCGCATTCATAGGTACGTACAACAAGCGAGGCAGAATATTTCATAGCACACAGTATAGGAAAAAAAATGTTAAAACGCAAGCGTCAACGGAGGACTGAATCGACTAATTGTTTAAACATCATGTCTTGCTCTACATGTGCAATCTCAAGGTCTGGGGAGATTGTATAAACGCCATCGTCATCTTCAACAATAGCTTCGTGTAGAGAAAGTGGCGCTTCCTGAATAGGTTTACTTATGCCGAACGGAGCAAATGTAAACAACGCAGCATCCTTTTCGAGCGGCTCAACATCGTGCGTTTCGTTGTCAGTTTTTTGTCTGCCATCTTTTTGTGCTTCGCTAAAATCTTCGTCAAGAAACAAAAAGTTTGGTGCTGCAACACTGAAATCATCAAGAGCGTGACTATCGTCTTTTTCTGCTGCGTCTTGGCTCTCTGCTGCGTTGCCGGCGTGTACACCAAGCTCATCAGTGATTTCATCATATTCGCTCATCAATGCATCAATATCTACAACTTCTTGTACAGCCGCTGCTTCTTCAACAGCTTCTGCTTCTTCAAGCTGCTCTACTTCTTCAAGCACCTCAACTTCGTCAACAGCTTCTGCTTCGTCAACAGCTTCCGCTTCTTCAAGCTGCTCCACTTCGTCAACAGCCGCTGCTTCTTCAAACTGCTCTACTTCTTCAAGCACTTCTGCTTCTTCAACGGCTTCCGCTTCTTCAAGCTGCTCCACTGCTTCAACAGCTTCTGCTTCTTCAGACTGCTCTACTTCTTCAAGCACCTCAACTTCGTCAACAACTTCCGCTTCTTCAAGCTGCTCCACTTCTTCAACAGCTTCTGCTTCTTCAGACTGCTCTACTTCTTCAAGCACCTCAACTTCGTCAACAACCTCTGCTTCTTCAGGCTGCTCTACTTCTTCAAGCACCTCAACTTCGTCAACAGCTTCTGCTTCGTCAACAACTTCCGCTTCTTCAAGCACTTCTGTTTCGCCAACAGGCATAACGGAGCCCGCCTGTTCAGCATGTTCACGCGTCGCGCCTAGAGCAGATACAGTTATGCTGCCGCTTCGTAAGATTTCCTCAAGCATTCTGCGGATTTCCTGACTGTCTTGCAACGGAGCATGCGCTGCAACTTCTCCGCCTGATTTCACGTTGAGCGCATTAATAATTTCATTCCAGCTTCTATTGATAAGTTCGTCTGTTTCCTGTTCGTGTCGTTTTGCCCTATTGCCAAGGCTTTGCTTTATAGCGGTGGTGACCTCCGATTGATGACTCGCAATCTTTTTCGCAACATCGTTCCAGTCAACACTTTCTTTGTTTTCAAGGTACTCGTTGATTAGCCCGAGCTCAAACCGTTTTATTTTATCGCGAATCACTATCATGTCATCACGGCGAGCATTGAAAATTAAAAAAACAACAAGAAACAGCGTAATGAACACGCATACGAGTAACAGCATCTGCATCACATGCGGCATCACAAAAACAGAATCACGATACACGCCGCCAATTTTTACATATGTGCCGCTGTTGTCGGAAATCAAAATCCAGTACGCCTCTTCATCACCGGAATCTTCAATTGAAACGATTCTGTCAGGACCAGTTGAATTTGTCTGCCATTTTGCAATTGTTCCGCTTTCAATCACCTCGCGTCCAACATTTGGCATACCGAACACAAATCCGCCGAAATTGTCCGATTTGCTTGAAATGAGAACACATGAATCATTCATGCTGATGACATTTTGCATGATGAGCGTGCGGTTGAAATCTTGCGCATTCACGTAAAAAATCATCGTACCACGATATACTGAGTACGCATCATAAAACGGAAATGAAAAAACAATTCTTGCTGCAGTGCCGTCAAAAGCAAGCTTATAATTTTTTGCGCCACCTGCACTCGCATCGGGAGCTGATATTGAGTCGAAGGGCAATTCTACTTCACCTGACGGAGTGCGCAACTCATCATAATTTTTATACATGCGCATCGTTTCTGTCTGTCGCAAAATATCCTGCTGATATGTGCTGAAGTGGACGCTCCGCCCATTTTGGTCAATGAGGCGTATTCCATCAAGTCCTGCTGTTTCTGAAAAAAGATTGCCCGTTAAACGAGTGCGCTCTTGCACATCGCTGTCGGACGGTGCTTGTGACGCATACGAAGCCACCGCGCTATTTGCGACAAACGAATCTGTGCCAATGCCGAATTTTTCGAGAAGCGTATGTATGTATGAGTCGCTGCTATCTGCAACTGAATTAAGCTGTTTGCGTATGCTCGCAATTTTAGCAGGCTCATAAAACCGTGCCTCTATTTTTGTAAAAAGCCCGGCAAAAGCGGCAACTGCAAAACAGACGAAAATTATGACAGTAGTAAGAATGCTCGCAGCAATTTTTTGTCCTGAAGTCACGCCTTGCGTCTCCTATTGTATACTATCGGCATAAATAGAGAAAAAATACACTAATCGGCAAGATTTTTGCAATACATGTGCTTCACAGAGCGCGCGGTATTTGATACAGTAATATTATGGAATCAATTTTTAACCGCGTACTTGCAATTATAGCAGTTTCAATTTTATTAATTATTCTCATCGTAACGGGAGTTTCGTTTGCGCTCAAAAAGGCAGCACCTGGAAAAAATGTGCGCGTGCCTGATCCAGAGCCCGGTGCTGTAGTGAGCATGACTGCTCCCGACAATTCAAAACTCGCCGCCTTTACTGGACTTGGAAGGCTTCGTGCAGTAACAAAACCAAACCCCGTAAAAGTTGAAGACACAGGAACGCCTGTTGTTATAACACCGTGGCTGTCATATCCTGAAGGAGATGCGGCGTTTTACGAGGAGCTTGCAAGAAAAAGCACTATGATGCGCGCACTCATTACGCAATATTTTTCGCAATATACTGAAGATGAGTTGCTGAAAAAAGGAGAAGACATTGTAAAAACAGAACTGCTTGCCGAACTCAATGAGCATTTTTCTCTTAATAAAATTGCTGGCATTTATTTTTCAGATTATATATTTTTTGAATAAACGCTCCTCGCCAGACAAAGGAGCACTATACAACCTCTGTCACAGAATTAATGATGTGGAGCACTTGTGTAAATCCTGTCGCTTCCACAGCACGCGCGCTTTCAGTTGACGGCGCCATAAGATACAACGTATGACCACGGTCTTCTCCGTCATTGAATGCAGCCATAATCACACCCATGCCTGAATTGTCAATTTCATTCACATGAGACAAGTCAAGCACAACATTGTCGCTCTGAATTGCGCTGTATACTTTCTGTTGAAATTCTGCAAGCGTATACGCGTTTATAGAACCTGCAAGTTCAAACAGCGTGTAATTTGCTCCCGTCTTTTCTGCAATCGTTAATTTATCCATACTTTATTCCCTAGTTCGTGTAATGCATAGCGCTTCCGCCATACTTCATAACAAGAATGCTCACATCATCTTCAATTTCTTTAGACATGAATTTTACCAAACTGTCGTACTCAAACTGCGCCACCCGCTGGGCAGAATACGTTATGTTTGAAAGCAATGTTTGCTGTACCCTGTCTTTGCCAAATTCATCGCCCCGCAATGAGCGCGAAGTGAGCAAGCCTTTTGTACAAGCAAGTATAATGTCGCCCGCGTTGAGCTTAATCTGCCGCAAAGAGATATACGGCGTTATGTCGCGCACAAAGCCGAGTATGTATCCACGCCCTTGAATTTCAATAACATTGTTGTACGCTTGCGTATATAAAAACAGCGAGGAAATGCCGCAGTTGATATAGTACATTGTATCGGTACGGAAATCGATGAGCGCAAACATGCCTGCAAAAATAGTTCCTTTGGGCAAATTCTCTCTGACAAATGAGTTGACCTTTTCTACAAGCTCTTTAAAATCATGCGTTCCTGCAAGGAATGTACGGATAACTGACTTCAAAATAACCATGCTCATGCTCGCCGCAATGCCCTGACCGCTCAAGCTTCCTATTACAAACAAGTGCGTCTGATTATTAATTCTTATTAAATCGATAAATTCGCCGCCTATGTTATGTGCAGGTTTCATAATGTAGCCTGCATCCATTTTTTTGTTGTCTATAGCATCAACATTCTCTTGGATAGATGCAATGACTTGGGAAGACATTTTGATTTCTTTATTCACGGTGCCGATAATATCTTTATTTGAGATATTTTTCATATAGTAGCCGAACACAAAGAAGTATGAATAAAGGTGCGTAAATACACTCACATCATAGCTGCTGTAATGGTCTCCATTTACTTTTACGCCCAGCAGCATGCAACCGAACACATTTTGCCCTTCGTTGAGTACAATAAGCGCATCTGAATTTGTGGCTGCAAAAAAATCAGTAAATTTACTGCGAACTAACGCCAAACCGTGTTTCTTGCCAATTTCATTATATGCAACAATATTTTCACCCGCTTTCAGAAGCTCGTCAAGCGGTACGGCATCTACAGGAATTGAAGCAGCTGCTTCAAGTGAAGAACACGCTACTTCCATCTGTCCCGCTCCATTATTAATTAAAAGTGTTACCGACGAACATGTGACATACTTTTTAAAAATAGCAATCATTTTTTCTGCAATGACAGGCATCTCATCTTCATAACTGATCAGTCCTAGTTCGTCCTCAAATTCTTGCTCATAGTCGGTGGAACGGATAAGACGTATATTTTCAAATATGATGTCTATGCGCCATACAATAATCAATGCTCCTGCCGCGACAGCTGCAAGCACAAAGAGAAAAACGGCAGGCTTTTCCGCATATGTATTGAACAATGCATCATATAGCTCTATAAAAATCAAAGCAGGCATGATATACGTATATGAGATGTGATACAAGAACGCAAACGCATCGTTTCTTGTCGGTACCGATTCCTGCATAAGCGCATAATACATAAGCGAAACGAGAAAGAAATATGCAACTATGTATATGAGCGAAAATGCAGGCACGTGATTTGAAACAAGCCCTACCCAAAAAAGCAGTGCGCACATGCAGAAAAATGCAAGCGCATCTAAAAAACCGCGGAATTTTTCAAGACGTGTTCCTTTGTATTCGTTTTTCAAAAGCATGATGAGGCAACTGAATCCCGGAAGCAAAAAGCGGAAAAACACAATGTATACTTCTGCCCATTTCAACGGGAGCACATCGCGCATGTTCTCGTTGAATACATACTGCGATTCAATGCGACTACCTGACTGCAAACTTATTTCTACCGCATTTTCAAACTTCCAAAAAATCATATAGAACGCAAATATATATATAATTAAACGGTATATGGCAAGCAGCAATGCAGAATATTTTTTCTTACCGCGCGTAAAAAAATACATTGAAATATGAATAAAGAAAGACGCTTCAATAAACATCATTATGCGGCTTACAAAACGAGCAACGCTTCCAGCAACAATGCCGCTTAACAAAAGCAAAAATAGTATTGACAATACAAGCAGCAAAAACAAACTCTCCATAAAAAAAACTGCATGGTCGGTACGTTGCTGGAATGACTTGCGGGCATACAAAATCAATACAGCAAAATACACTATAAAGGCAAAATTGAGAATTATATATATCATCGCATTACCCTACCTTTGCAATCATTATCGTTATGTCATCATGTAATTTTGCGCCGCCATTGTATTCAGGAATAAGACGCACGATGTCGTCTACAAATTGCTGTGGCGGTTTCTCCGCACCATTTTCCAGTGTTTTCCTGAAAATATCACTGTCGCCAAGCTGCACGCCTTCCTCATTTAAAATTTCAGACAGACCGTCAGATGCCATGAATATCGTGTCGCCGTGATACAGCTTAACTTCATCGGCACGCAGGTTCTTCATATCGATAATACCAACAAGACTCGCATTTGCTATGAGCGGCTTTATGCGATAGCCTGTTGGACGACGCGATAGAACAACAGGATCTGCCATAGATGCGTTTATGTACTTGAGCGTCATCTGCCGCGTGTCCACAATGCCGAGAAATAAAACAGTGTACTTATCTTGCAAATGCATGTTCTTTATAGCTTTATCTATCTGCAAAATCATGGAGACAATATCTTCTTTGTTGTCCATAATATTTACTATGCTCACTACAAGCCCCATGATGAGCGCAGCAGCAAGTCCTTTGCCTGACACGTCTCCAAATAAAAGCAGCGTCTTGTCTTGGTTAATCGGCAGCGCAGCATAATAATCACCTGAAACATTTATAAGCGGCGCGTAATATGCGGTCAACTTTAACTTTGGAATGTCAGGCAGTTTTTGTTGAAGGAACGAACGTTGAGCATCTGCAAGCTGTTGCCACTGCGTTGTCAAATCAGAAATCTCCGTGAGTTCCCCGATTGTCTTAGCGCGCACTTGAAATCGTTTGAATTCTTCAAAAAGCTGGTTATATGCATCAAAGTCGAACAAACGCGTATACCTGCAAAAAATATAGAGATGCTGCTTGTTTGCCGAGAAAAAAAAGCCGCGCGCGTTTTTGTACGAAGATATGAGCCCGAACGATTCATCGAAAAAAAATACACCTTCTTTCCATGAAGCAGGAAAATTCATTGCAAGCGTAAGATGAACATTCAACGAGGTAGTAATACTGCTCGGACTGTTGTACAGTACATAATTTTTTTCACGGTCCACAAACATGACAGAGCAGTCGGCTTTGTCTTCAAAGATGTCTCCAATCGTTTTATAAAAATCTTCAAGCGAATAACAAAAACGCAACCTCGCGATAAACTGCATTAAATACTGCGTTTCAGTGTGCTCAAATACATCAATATACAAACGCCGTTCATACTGCTGCTTGAGAATATCAGAGCCTGAACAAAGCATGACAAAAATGACAGCAGGAATAGAAGTGAGCGCAAAAAAAGACCTATCGATAGTAGTCGGCACAAAAGCTACTGAAAGCACAATAAAAAGCACTAATACGACACTATTTAAAATGAGTGAAAAAACTCGTTTGCGTGTTTTATACATAGCTACCTCAAAATACAATCCCCCTCCCTTTTGAGTATATCATATTATCGGCATTTTAGGTAGGTAGCAAAATATGTTTACACGAAATACAGGCGGATTTTTTACCGCGAAAGCGAGACAAGCGGTATCAAGTTAGGAGAAGTGCTTGCTCCTTCAAGCCGCAAATATTGTTCAAGCAATGCCTTTTGCTGCGATGAAAGATGCGTAGGCACTTGCACAATAATTTTTACGTATAGGTCGCCACGCCGCGTACTGTTCGTATACGGAACACCTTCTCCCTTTATGCGCAAAAGTTTGCCGTTCGCTGTACCCGCAGGCACTTTGAGGCTGATTTTTTTACCGTCGAGCGATGTAACTGTAATCTCTGCGCCGAGAGCAGCTTGTGCAAGCGTAACGGGAATGGCGCAGTACAAATCCTGCTCAGCGCGCTCAAAGTAATTGTCGCTTTCCACGTGAATCACAACGATTAAGTCGCCAGGCTGCCCTCCGTTCAAGCCCGCATCTCCTTGATGTGGAATTGCAATGCGCTTACCGTTGTCAACGCCCGCAGGAATGGTGAGCGTCATCATTTTGCTCTTTTCTTGCACACCGTTTCCGTGACACACAGGGCACGGCTTGTCTATTGTTGTACCAGAACCATGACATGCCGGACACGTTTGCTGCACAGAAAAGAAGCCCGCGCTGCGCCGTATTTGCCCTGTTCCTTGACACGACGGACATGTTTTTTTACTCGCGCCCGCAGCGCCGCCAGTGCCGTGACACGACTCACACGTCTCATTGTGTTTAAAGTGTATTTCAGTTTTTGTGCCAAATACAGCATCTTTAAACGAAATTGATAAATCGTAACGCAAACTTGCGCCAACAGCAGGCCCGTCTGGGTTGCGCGAAGACGAGCTAAACCCAGAACCAAACCCACCACCAAAAATATTTTCAAATATATCAGAAAAGCCGCCGCCCATGCCGCCGAACAAATCGCTAAAGTCGTGGAACGCGCGCGAATACTGCGCGCCACCACCAACAGCATCGTCAACTCCTGCAAAACCATATTGATCGTAGAGCGGACGCTTTTTATCGTCAGAGAGGATTTCGTATGCTTCTGTTGCCTCTCGAAATTTGCTCTCGGCAGTTTTATCACCAGGATTTCTGTCCGGATGATATTTTATTGCAAGCTTGCGATACGCTTTTTTTATGTCGTCAAGTGACGCGCTTTTATCAACTCCGAGAACTTCGTAATAATCACGTTTTTCTGCCATATCTATTTAAAGAAGCATTTACTTGTCATCGTGAACTTCATATTCTGCATCGTCGGCGGTGCCCTTGTCAAAGCCACTGTTGCTCGCGCCACCTTGCGATTCGCCTTGCGCGTTATTCGCTCCCGTTGCATCTGCGCCCTGCTGTTGCTGCGCCTGCTGTTTGTACACTTCTTCTGCAATTTTGTACGATGCTTGTTTGAGCGCCTCAGTTTTCGACTTGATGTCTTCCACATTGTCGCTTTCGAGTGATTTTTTGAGAGAAGCAACTGCATCGGTAATCGCCTGCCTGTCTGCATCGTTCACTTTGTCGCCCAAATCTTTGAGCGTTTTTTCTGTTGCATAGATAAGGCTGTCAGCATCGTTGCGCGCATCGACAGCTTCGCGCTTTGCTTTGTCAGCGGCGGCGTTCGCTTCCGCATCTTTTACCATGCGCTCAATCTCTGACTCGCTCAAACCGCTTGAAGACGTAATTTGAATATGCTGCTCTTTGCCCGTGCCTAAATCTTTTGCGGACACGTGCACAATGCCGTTCGCGTCAATGTCAAACGTCACTTCAATTTGCGGAACGCCGCGCGGAGCTGCGGGAATGCCCACTAAATCGAAGCGACCAAGCGTACGGTTTTGTTCCGCCATTTCGCGCTCGCCTTGCAGTACGTGTATGGAAACAGCTGTCTGTCCGTCCGCCGCCGTAGAGAAAATCTGGCTCTTCTTTGTAGGGATTGTCGTGTTGCGTGGAATAAGGCGCGTGAACACACCGCCCATCGTTTCAATGCCGAGTGAAAGCGGCGTTACGTCAAGAAGCAGCACGTCTTTTACATCGCCGCCGAGAACGCCGCCTTGGATCGCAGCACCTACTGCAACAGCTTCATCAGGATTTACAGAGCGATTTCCCTCTTTGCCAAAAATCTCCTTTACAATGTCTTGCACTTTAGGCATGCGGCTCGAACCGCCGACAAGCAATATTTCGTCAATTTTGTCTGCTGTAAGGCCAGCGTCAGCCATAGCTTTTTTGCATGGCTCTTTTGTCGCATCAAGCAAGTCGGCAGTCATCGCTTCAAATTGCGCGCGCGAAAGCGTCTTTTGCAAATGCTTTGGACCTGAAGCGTCAGCGGTAATGAACGGCAAATTGATGTCGGCAGTTGTCTGCGCAGAAAGTTGAATCTTTGCGTTTTCAGCAGCCTCGCGCAACCGCTGCATCGCCATCGCGTCGTTCGACAAATCTATGCCGCCCGTGTCTTTTTTGAACTCATCCACAAGCCAGTTGATGATTCGGCGGTCCCAGTCATCGCCGCCGAGCTGCGTGTTGCCGTTCGTTGACTTTACTTCAAACACGCCGTCACCAAGTTCCAAAATTGAAATGTCGAACGTACCGCCGCCCAAGTCATAGACAGCAATCGTTTTCTCTTTGTTTGAGTCTTTGTTAAAACCAAACGCAAGCGAGGCGGCAGTCGGCTCGTTGATAATGCGCTTTACATCAAGCCCTGCAATTTTGCCTGCGTCTTTTGTTGCTTGCCGCTGAGAGTCGTTGAAGTAGGCAGGAACGGTGATGACAGCTTCTGTCACCGGTTGCCCAAGGTAGTCTTCGGCAGTCTTTTTCATCTTTTGCAAAATGAACGCGCTTATTTCTTGCGGGCTGTACTGCTTTTTCTGACCGCTCTGCTCAATTTCCACGCGGCAATCAGAGCCGTTGTCAATCACAGTGTATGGGAGCTTTGTCGCTTCTCCTTTAAGCTCGCTAAAACGGTGACCAATTAAACGCTTGATTGAATACACTGTATTCTTCGGATTTGTGACCATTTGATTTTTTGCAGGAAGTCCGACAATGCGGTCACCTTTTGTAGTAAAGCCGACGATTGACGGTGTTGTGCGCCCGCCTTCAGAGTTTTGAATGACTACCGGCTCTCCGTTTTCCATAACGGCAACACACGAATTTGTTGTTCCTAAATCAATTCCAATAATTTTTCCCATAATTGTATATCTCCTGTTTCTTTCCAACAACGCGGCGCAACACCGCGTTTGCATAATTTCTCTTGAATGCCGCTGAAAACATATGTCGTTTTTAGCGGTTGCCTATTGCTGCGCCGCTCCCCCACTTTCATCGGCAGGTCCATCGCGCTCAACAGGCATTGCAACCATAACTTTTGCGTGCCGTATAATCCTGTCTTTCAATTTATATCCTTTTAAATATACTTCTTTTAAAACAGGTTCGGCAACTTCCCCTTGCACGCTTCCAATCGCCTCATGCTCGTCGGGGTTAAATGGCTCTCCTGCAACGCCATAGCTTGAAAGATTGTATTTTTCTTCAAGCATTTTCACGAGCGCGCTGTTTATCATCTTTACGCCGTCTGCAATAGACTTGGCGTCTTTTGTTTGGTTTGCCGCTTCTACTGTACGGTCAAAATTGTCAAGGCTTTCGAGCAAGTCGCGTAAAAGATTTTCGTTCGCATAGTCAAACGCATCCTGCTTTTCTTTTATCATGCGCTTGCGATAGTTGTCAAAATCAGCTGCGCGGCGAAGCACTTGATCTTGCAAATCCGCATTTTCTTTTTTGAGCGCTTCCACCTGGCTTTCAAGCGCAACGACTTTATCTTCGCCTGCGAGCGAATCATGTTCCGTATTTATGCCTTCTGCATCACTGTCGCTTACTGTAGATTGTGCACCATTTTTTTGCGTTCCGCTTTCTATAAAATCGTCATATGCGGCGGCATCAGTACTTCCTGCCTGTCCACCTTGCGTCATTCTACTATTTTCTATCGATTCCTTTTCTGATTCTTCCATAGAAAAATTCACCTGTAAAATTATTTTCTATAAAGATACTACCAATAAATGCCATTCGTCAAGAGAAAACGGTCGCCGCTGACAACGAGCGAATAATATACCTATGCGACTGTTACTTTTTTGCAAGCTCGCTCACTGCACTTACTACTCCTGCAAGATTTTGAAAATCTGCCGGCACGATGAGCTTTGTCGCTTGACCGTCTGCGGCTTTTTCGAGCGTTTCAAGGCTGCGGAGCTTTACAACAGCGTCGTCAACGTGCACCTCTTTAATCATCTTCAATCCGTCTGCCGTTGCCTGCTGCACTTCGCGAATAGCTTGCGCCTCGCCCTCTGCCTTGCGAATCTGCGCTTCTTTTTCAGCCTCTGCATGTAGAATCATTGCCTGCTTTTGCGCTTCTGCTTCAAGGATGCGCGCCTGCTTCTGCCCTTCTGCAACAAGAATTTCAGACTGCTTCTGCCCTTCTGCAATCAATATCTTTTCGCGTCGCTCACGCTCTGCGCGCATCTGTTTTTCCATTGCCTCACGAATCGCTTCAGGCGGCATGATATTTTTCACTTCTACGCGATTCACCTTGATGCCCCATGGGTCAGTCGCTTCGTCGAGGATTGAGCGCATCTTCGTGTTGATAACATCGCGGCTCGTGAGCGTCGCGTCTAAATCAAGCTCGCCTATGATATTGCGCAACGTCGTCGCGCTCAAGTTTTCAATAGCAAGCATAGGATTTTCAACGCCATATGTGTACAGTTTTGAATCTGTAATCTGCATGTAGACAACTGTGTCGATTTTCATTGTAACGTTGTCCTTTGTGATGACAGGCTGCGGCGGAAAATCAAGCACGCGCTCTTTGAGCGATACTTTATTTGAAATGCGGTCAACAAACGGCACTTTCACGTGGAGTCCCGTCTGCCAGGTGGCAACATAGGTGCCGAGCCGCTCAATGACAAACGCACGCGCTTGCGGCACAATACGTATATTCGTAATGATGGCAAGCATAGCTATGACGACTAATACAATAATAACATACAGGCTCATAATTCCTCCAAGGTCACTCGACAGCGACAATTGCCGTATTGCCCTCAAGCCGTACAATGCGGCATTCAACGCCCTCCGCTATATCCGAATCGTTTTCCGCCTTTGCAGTCCAAATGACGCCGTTCACTTTTATTGCGCCTTTGTCAAGATCAGTGATTTTCTGCGTGACGAGCGCTTTTTTCCCAATCAATCCGTCTGCATTCGTGGGCACGCGTTTTGCCAATTTCTTTGCGACAAGCGGCCGTGTAAAGATGAGCAGCACAAGCGAAATCGTCACAAAGATGAGCAACTGCCACTTGAACGGCAACGGCGTGAGCGAAAGAAAAATCATAACAACCGCACCGCAACCAAACCATATTGTCGTAAGTGCGAATGTAAGCGACTCTATTATGACGCACACGATAACGACAGCAAGCCAAAACCACGTCAAATTATTTAAAATGAACATCGGCATATGATTAGAATAGCACAAAAATCACATTGTGTATAGATTGAAAAATTGCCAGTAAATTGTTCACGCTATACAGCACTTATTTATTCGTGCAGCTGGTTCAATGCATCACTTCGTGATACAAACTTCGTGGCAAGCCATTTGAGCACGTGCAACTTCTTCTGCCAAAACTTAATGCATCATAATCAAGTTCCTACGTTACATAGCTTTTATTTTTTACGGCTTGTGTGATATTTTTGAAACAATCCCGAGATATACTATAAAATTTTTATCAGAGTTTATGCCTGCCTGAAATGTAAAAGGAACGCTTCCAAAAAGATTAAATCCAATTCCGCCGCCAACTTCCCATAAAAAATCAAGAGAATGATTTTCCGTAAAACCTAGTCCAATATTTCCAAATACGCTAAAGAATAAATTTAAAGGAGAGGCAAAAAATCTTGCAGGATAGATTCTTTGTTCTAACTCTAAAGATTGAATATTATTATAACGATTTTTCTCATGTGCAAAATCAAGCCTGCCTGAAATTTCATTATAGCTTTTTGCAACTCTAAAATTATTTGTACCTGCCTCTGCTTTTAATTTTTTTGAATAAAAGCCTGAATACAAAAAACAGCTTTGCCCCCAGTCATAATCAATCGTAAAAGGAATATTGAGTTTTGATTCAAAACTTGCAAAATGATTTTGTGGCAACACAAATATGGAAAACTTGATAATTGCAGTGCTTTCACAATATGGCGTGTTCAAGAGCATAAAATCAAAAGCAACATATTCTCGCAATGTCAAATGTGCTTCTTTATTTAAATTTGCATCTTGCCATCTTTTTTTCTCTACTGTAGAACCAAATATGATTTTTGAATTAGCTCCCACTATGCCAATTTCAAATTTGCCACCTGCTTGAATATTTTTTGTAAAAGGCTTTGTTTCCAAATTCCAAAGTTCACAAAATCCTAAAAGAGACAGAAAATAATTCTTGTATGAAAAATCAGCACCAACAAGCACATCTAATTGAGGATTGGGATTCATATCAAACAAAAATCCTGTGTACGGTGCTAAAAGTTCAAAATCATTTTGTCTGTAATTTAAACCATATGTATACAAAAATGGGAAGCCATAGTAATTGACTTGTTGTTTTCCTTTTAAAATTTTTATATCATTGGAATATAAAAACGAGCAAAGTCCTAGAAAAAATATTAGCCATGCACTTTTCTTCATTCTAAAAATCCTCTTATTTTAATAAGCCTTTTAATTCACACGATATAGAAAAATAATCATTCCGTTCCGCCACTTTTTTCAAATTGGGTGATTTATATTCGACCTTTAAATTACCTAAATTGAACTCAAAAATTACGCTTGATGACAAATAAATACTTTCGTCTATATAAGTAAATCTTTCTTCTAAATTAATTAGGTCAAAAAAATTCCATTGTGCACACAGGCTAGTAAAAAATTTTTTATTATGCACGCCCGCTTCAAAAATATAAACATGTTCCACTTTACTGCCAGCAATAAAATACGATGCCCCAGTCATTACATCGTAAGTGTTAGAGCGAGGCATATTAAACTTAATCAAATAATCTACTCCAACATACAAATTTAAATTCACGACTTTCGTAAAATCAAATTCCGCTGCGAGTTTCAATTCTTTTGCATCAGATTTGTTTTTGCCGCTAAATAAAAAATCAACATTACAATACAAAGCAAAATTTTCATTTGAAACTAAAGAAGTAAGAAAATAATTATGCCATGCAGGTTTCTTAAACTTATCAATTTTTTCTGTGTCAATTATGCTTCCCAAAGTTAAATAACCATAATTGTGAATATATGAAAATTTTGCATTCCACAAATTGTCTTTATACGCTGTTTTTATCGGAAGATTATAAAACACAGGATTTACATCTAAACCGTTTCCAAAATAAATATTTTTTTTACTGCAACTTACTGTAAAAAAATCTGTTGCAAATAATGCTAAAAAAGATTGGAACTTAAATTGTAATTTATCAGTAATGCTTAACGCTGGTGCAAATTCAAAAAAGAAATTGTGTATTTTAAAATCAATGTTCAAAAAAATATTTGTTTCTACATTCGTTATAACATCTGGAACATTTTTAGAAGAAGAATCTTTTAGTTTTATTACTTGCACATCAGAATTGAATCCAAGAGAAAGCGAATATAAATTTGAAACAGCAAGCAACAAAAATAGTACTTGTAAATTTTTTAATTTACGCATTTTAATAATTCATCCATGTATTCTGGCACAAAAAGAGCTTTTGAAACTTTTATAGGCTTGATTGATTCTGTTACAAAACAATTTTCAATGTTAGTATTAAAAGCCATATTATAAATTTTGATTCTAGAAAAACACTGTATGTTGTCAACGAAACTTGCTTCGTACACTATTTTTTTTATTGCTTTAAAATCATTGTCCAATACAAAAATTGTGTATGCTTTGCTCGATGCATCATACGAAAGTTTTAAGTGTGCATACGAAATCTTTTTGTTTTTTCGTTTTAATAAAAATTCTGACAAACTAGATTCTGTTATTTCATAATCATTCTCATAATCAATTTTTAATAAATCTTGCATTTGAATTTCATCTACAGAAAAACTTCCGCTTATTTTTATAGGCTTCTTTGTCTTTGAATTTTTCATCCAGTAACCAGATGTCGTACTCAATATTGATAAATTTTTATCTTCGGGAAGAACTGTAAATTCTTTCCTCTCACAAAATATACTTTTTGCGATTTTTATTTTTTTTGACCCATCATGTGTGTTAATGATTTCTAATCTTTGATTTACTAAAAGGCTGTCCTTCGTAAAAGAATTGTTTATATCAATAAAATCTTGATAGATAGAACTTTGCCCAAACACTTTAAATAAAATTAAAAAATGTATAATCACAAAAAAAATTTTTTTCATAAATCCCCCTATTTGTGAATTAAAGCATTAACAGAATTCTTATAAACTGAAACAACAGGAATCGTCACAGAAAGAAAACAACAGACAGTTACAAAAAGACAAGTTTTTATAATATTTGCTGTGCTAAAATAAAACAGCAGCGAATAGCCTTCTGTATATCCTGGCGGCACCATCTTTATGTCAAAAATTTTAACATACGTATTAACACCTAGTGATAACAAGAGTCCTAGAAGAAGACCGCAAATCACAAGATAAAAAACTTCCAACAAAAGCATTGCGATTATTTTTTTCTTTTTTAGTCCGATTGCTTCTAGCGTGCCAAATTCTCCTAGTCGTTCAAACAATGAAGTAGAAACACTTTGCAATAGTGCTATAAAAATTAAAACGCAAAGTATTACACTGATAATGTAAAATTGAAATTCATTTAACTTATTTATTTGTTCAAAAGAAGGATTCAAGTCTTTCCATGTTCTAATTTCAGCATCAATATTTTCTGAAGAAAAATAATTAGTAAGCTCATCTTTTATTTTATTACTGTTTCGCTCTCGTAAAAAAACTTGAATATAGGTAGCACTATTTTCAACTTCCATAGCATCTAAAACAGTTTTTCTTGAACAAATTAAAAGTCCCGAATCATTTTGAAGCACTCCAGAATTTGTAAAACCATTTACTTTTACACTGCACAAACTCATCCCAGACTCAGGTGAATTAGTAAGCAATGAAACATACTCATCTTCTACAAATTCTTTTAAGCCTATTTTTTGGGCGAGTGCTTCTCCTAAAAGAACACAATTTTCATCATCGCCAAAAACGCTTGCTCCCTTTTTCGCAGAGTACTGTTTTTCAGGCCTATCGAATCCCTTGCCCCAAAATATTGCAGAAGAATTTTCATTTCCGACAATGCCGGAAAAATCATACACACAGTCATAGTAGTCAATTCTTGAATCACCCTTGAGTTTTGCTAAAATCTTTTTAAGCATCTCATCATTCATTATGTGAGTTTCGCTTGCATTATTATTCCAGTAATCAGTTAGTGCAATTTGAAAATCGCCTGTACTTTGAATAAAGCCTAAAGTCATTCCTTCTTTAGAATATTCAACATACCCTTGATAAAGAATGATTGCCATAGTTGCAACGGCTATAATTATTATCATTGCGAGTGTTCTTTTTACATTATGCCGCAAATTATCAAATGCGAGTTTTATAAGATACATGCTTCTAATTAAACACTGATTAACTCGACTGCGAGTTAATCAGTGTATTCTCCTTTGATCACAATTTCGTAAAAATCCTTGTAACACAAGGATTTTGAGAAACTTGTTAGAGAGTACTGATTAATGTCTCAAATATTAATCAGTACTCTCTAGTTCTCCTGACTTCATTTTATAAATTGCATCTGCATAATCGCTTATTACTTCATCATGCGAAACAAAAACACCAACGGCATTATGCTCTGTAATGTAGCGTTTAAAGAAACGGTAAGTTTTATGAGAAAGTTCTGCATCGAGCGATGAAGTTATTTCGTCTAGCAAAAGCAAGCGTGGTTCGTTTCCTAAAGCCCTGCAAATGGCAACTCGCTGTTTTTCTCCGCCAGATAATTCATGTGGTTTTTTATCTCGTAATTCGTAAATTTCAAATTCATTAAGAAGATATTTTATTCGCTCCGAAATATATTTTTTTTCTTTTTTAGCAATTTTCATTGGAAGACATGCATTTTCATACACTGTTTGCGTTTTCAATAATTCAAAAAATTGAAACACTAGAGCGCAAGCAGCAATTCTAAAATCGCAGGCTTCTGATTTATTCATTAATGTCAAATCTTTTGAATCCCATAAAATGCGACCTGCATCACACTCGTCTATTTTTGAAATCAAATTGAGCAAGGTGCTTTTGCCCGCTCCAGAGTTTCCTTTTATCCACACAAACTTTCCGTCTTCAACCATGCAGTTTATATTTTTACACGCTACGACTTTTTTATTTTTTATATAGTATGATTTATTTAACTGTTCTATCTGCAACATTACCAACTATACCTTCCCCTTTTATAATTAATTTCTAATAGTGCCGAAAAATAATTATTCGGATACAATTGCTCTGCTTTGTTTAAATATTCGAATCCTTTTTTCGTGTCTAATGTTTTCATGTAAAACATAGAGTATGCCAAATAGCAATTAAATAAATCACGCCTTTTTAATTCTAAATTGTCTATTAAACTTTCTTTTTGCTTTATATACGAAATCCAATTTGATTCTTTTGAATTAACAGCGTTTATTAGCCACATAGCGTAAAAGAGTTCCGCTTTGCCAGTGTTTTCTAATCGCATATTTTTTTTATACCAGTAGGGAAGTTCTTCTATGACAGAAAAACTATTTTTACTCCAACTAATTTTAGAATACAAATACGATGCATATTCATGTATAACATTTGGATTTTTGCTTCTCTGCACATACGGATGAATCTGTTTTTCAAATTTATTGATTCTGTCGCTGCTTTCCTTTGCAGCATGTAGAGTTTGAATATTTGAATACAAATTGAAACTGTCTAAAATTTGGATTAGTGCATTATCGTCGCGTAAATTGCACTGGTCTAAAAAAGTGTCAAGAAACAATTCGTATTCTTCTATGTTTACATTTTGTCCTGTAAAAAATTGACTGCGGACACTTTCCACTTCGTTTGAAATATCATTCGAAGAATATATAACTTGTGCAAAGGCGTTCCATACGAAAACACACATCAGCAAACCAATATGGAAAAATTTTTTATGAAAACTTTTAAAAGCATCAAGTTTAGAGATGACATTACTCAAAAAATAATTTCCCATTTTTATTTTTCTCCACAATGTGCGTAATTAACGATTCGTCTGGCAATACATCTTTTGCATTTTTTAAATCTTCTTCATAATTTTTTACTCTCGCAATCTTAAAATAAACTTGAGAGCGATAAATTAGTGCAATGTATTTATCAAAATCAGTTTTTGCATTGTTAATTGCCTTGGAAAATTCTTTTATTGACGAATCGAATCCACCGCCTGCGATGCTTGGTGCAAAATAGAGCCACAAGCCATAACCTAAAGATGCATTAAAATTTTTTTTATCCAGTTTTTTCGCTTTAAGATAATATTCTTTGGCTTTCGCACTGAGCCGTAAAAGTTCTCCGCCACTCGAAAAATTTACTAACCTTGAAATTATATCTGCACTTATAGCATAAAAATCAGCAGTGCAGTTTTGTGCCTCTATTAATTCAACATTTGTATCTCTTTGTTTTAAAAATTCATAATAAAATTCTTTTTTGTTGTCTTCTGTTTGTAAAAAATTAGCCCTTTCTAAAAGCAAAACACTTTTTTGAAAACAACGCTCTTCGTCAGATAAAAGTTCGTCAAAAGTGCTTTCATACTTTTTGAATATTTGATTAATCTCTTCTTCATTTTTGGCACAATATAATGCTTTCTTAAAATCTGTTGCTTTGGCTGCCACTTTCTGACTAATTTCTGCAAACGACAAATGCGAACACAAGCAACATACAATGAGAACTAAAACTTTTTTCATTTTAAACCATCCTCTTTCTATATCCTTTATAATTTATTATAAGCAATGCTAATACCAAAAATACCGCTGCCCAAACAAAATTATAAGTTGCCACATAAAACAAGATTGTAAACAAACATGAAATTGTAGAAACAACAGCATTATAAAATGTTTTTTCAGAAAACCACAATACATCTAAAAAATTCAATAAAAATTTTATCAAAATCATCAAAATTAGTATTGCTAAATCATTTTCAAAATACAACGACTTATAATAGATAAACAATTCTAAAAAGAAAATGTTTTCACATAAATCATAATTTTTTAAGTTTTTTACTACATCGATAGAAAATACTTCACTATAAACCATTGAAACAAGCGAAATGCAAAATGTAAAAAAGTAACAAAATATCCATAGCGTTAGGAAAATATTTCCAATATTTATTTTATTAGGTAAAAATTCGAACTTTAATAGATTCCAATTTAATAGCAAATAAACAGTACATAAAATCAAATAAACTAAATTTTCAAAAATTATTTTTTTAGTAATGTCAATTATATTTCGCCGAGAATAAAGAAAAACACAGATTTTAAAAATAAACGGAATGCTCATTATAAAATAATTCATCTTTTTGTCCTCTTTCCGATTAAAAATAAAATCAAATTGTTTAATATATGACTAAAAATTACTATATACAAATTTCGAGTCAAAAGATAAAAAATTGCAAATATAATCCCCCACACAGTTTTTGTAAGCACATTAAGCCTTGAATAAATAATATGATTTATTCCAAAAGAAAATCCGCTGAATAATACAAAAAACAAACTTCCTATTTGCAACCTTTCGCAAATAATATTTAAATATCCAACAAAGAAAATTTCTTCGACAACAGGAATGAACACGAGTACCATACTGTAAATGAAAATATTATCACTTTTAAGATTCATAACTTTTATTTCATTAAATTTAATTTTTGCGATTCCACATTCAAGTGATAGAGACAATGCAGTACATAAAATTCCAAGCAAGAGAAACTTGTATATGGGATAGTTGAATTTAAATATATTCCACAGCCACTCAACTGTGAAAAATAAATAAACAGAAACAAATAAGAATGAAGAGAAAAATGCTTTACCAAATTCCTGTACAGATTTTTTGTTTAAATACATCAAAGCGCAAGGGAACAAGACAACGAGCAATAATAATACATCAAGGAAGAGGCTGAGTGATATACCCATTTTTTATACCTCCATTTTTGATAAAATAAGGATGCCTGTCATATGTGATGCCACTCATATTCATAGGAATTAACTCTGGTGCAATAACCCGTACTGCACTATATCCACATTTTTTTGCTTCAATAGGTGTAATGTCAATAACTGAAAAATATTTTAAATTTTTTTTGTAATAATCTATTATAAATTTTAGTTGCTCTTTTTCAGAATAAACTTCATCGGGCAAAATGTCATAACAAGTATAATCAATTATTTGTTTTACGTAATTAGTTTTTAATTCAATATCGTTATAATTTGACCAATATAAAAATGGTGCATCTAGATTCATTTCTTGCATGACAGTTTCTTTATTTAATCTTTCAATTTCATCTTTTTTAAATACATAAAATGCCTGTAAATTAACATATATAGAAGCAGCTTCCATAACAGAGCGCAACAAGGTTTCTTCACTGTTAAATCCTCCCTGCACACCAATGGCACAAAAAGGATACCGCGTTTTACCTTTAAGAATTGTTACAAAAGTTTTAAAATTGATTTCTTTAATTCCGCAATAAAGAATTTCGATTTCTACTTCATTTTCATTTGTAAAACAAGAATTGACAATTTTTTCTAATTCTTTAGAACATGTTTTTTTCCAGTCAACTCTTTTAAATTTAATTCCAGAATACCAATGAGTTAAAAATAAATGTATTTGCAACTGTTCAATCATTGCGTTTAATAACGCTTTTTGCTGACTTATATGAACAGCAGTTCCAGTGCTCATATTGGGAATGCTTATCTTCCTCTGGCCTTTTTGTGCACAAATTAAATCTACTGGATAATACATTTTTTTATTATTACAGAGATTTACTAATTCCAGCCAATTTGTTTTTTCATCATTTAATAAATCTGTACATAGTTTATTATTCACCTTGCAAATATTGATGTATTCCAATGGAAGAACATCTGATTTTTTTACAAGCTCTTCATACGATGCATTGATTATTTTATCTTTAATCAAGAAATACATTGACATATACGCATAGCGTTCAACAGTTTCTCCAAGCGCTCTTGTTATGGCTTCTTCATTTGATTGTCCGTACCCTGCAATATGATAAGAAGCATCGGCCGAAGTATTAAATAGCACTTTATTGTAATCGTGTAGATTAAATTGCTGCACATACAAATTTATATTTGAAGCATTTTTAGAACCACTTGCCAGAGAACTTTTTGCAATGCAAGTTCCGCTGCCTACGAGACTAAAGCAGTTTTGTTTTACTTTATCAAAATATTTATATAGCACTTTAAAGCTCACTTATAATTCTTTGAAGAGAAATATTGTCTTCAGCAGCATCATTTATAGATAGATAGCCACATGTTTCGCAAGAACTAAGTCTATCCACATTTTGTAAATGAAATTCAAATGTTGGCAGATAAACGAAATATGCCCTTCCCATAAATTTTGTCATATTCAATAAATTCCATGAAAATACTTCTTCAAGTCCAAAATGCAATAACTGTGTTAAATGCAAATTAAAAACATCCGTCTTGCAAGCAATTGGTTTTATATCTTTGAATCTATTATACAAAACCATATCTCGAACATTAGTCATCATTCTGTTTTCAAAACAATTCCAGCAACCTGTTTGTCCATTCATTAGTGTTGTAAATATCATAAACGGACCGTCTAAAAATCCATAGCTTACAGGCACACCATTGAATATTTCATTTAAATTCCTAAACACTGGCAATGAAACATTTTCAAAAATAACTAACTTTGGAGCGGGAAAGTTGAATTTTTTTCTGCATAGATTCATTTTTTTTTCGTATTCTAATGAATTAACTTTAGAAAAATAATTGACATCATGTAATTCTTCAAGACTTTCTGACTTTATGATGTTCGCCTTAAAATTATAAATATTTTTAATTCTGGCAAGTTCGTCACTAAGAAAATCAGAATCTGTTATAAAATCAAAATTTTGGGAAGCGCTTTTTTCAATAAACTCATTTCCTGTTAAAACTTGTGCAATTTGAATTTCTTTTTTTTCACAGTCAATTATAAAACCATTTTTTAACAATTCTTCTATTAATTTTTCATCATGTGTTTTAAATGTTTCAATACAATAGCCATTGCTTTCAATTCTTTTCAAAAGCTGAAGAAACTCAGTTTTATCATTAATACTATTTAAAGGAATTATTCCATCTATTGTATTCCAAATGCCTTTTTTAAAATAAATATTTTCACTGTCTAGTGTATATCTTACATTTAGTGCAAATTGCAAGTTTTTCATTTTTACTTTCCTAATAATGCTGTCATTATTATATGGTCATTAATACCATTTATATTTAATAATTTTTCAGCTCGTGATTTTTTAAAACCTGCCCAAATACAAAAATTTAAATGTAAAGCTGCCGCTGTTAATCCTGCATTTTGCAACATGCAGCCACAATCTGTATAAGCCAGCGCTAATGACAATTCACCATATTTTAATCGTTGCTTTTTAAAATGATTAACGCAACAAATAAATATTGAAGGTTTTAAATTTTCTATATCAACATACTCTGCTTTAGTTTTATCGTATCTTTTTGTCACAATAAAATTATCTAAACTAATCTCATCACAAATTCTATGCAAAGAATGAGATATTGGCTGATAAGCGTATCCTCCACTTCTAATTCCTTGAACAGAATATATCATTAAAATTAATTGAAGACCGTACATTCCGCCGCCACTGGGATAGCTAAATTTTGTTTTTTCTACGTCCATTCCAAATATAGTAATTTTTTCTTTTCTTATTTGACCTGCACTGTAAAAAAGAAAATCACTTAAATCTTGTTTTAAAAGTTTGTTCCCAGAAAAATGTCTTGCAGACGCTCTTTTTTCAATAAGTCGTTTTAATCCTATATTTAAATTTCTAGGCTTCGGAAGAATTATAGCATCCTCTTTTTTTTCCTTGTAGTCATGAATCATCAGAGAAATCATATTTTGGGGATTATTCATAAAATCCCCTGTACTTAAAATTGGACCTTCTTTATAAGAATTTTCAAAATTAGATAAATATAATTGACTTATACTTTCAGTTTTCGAAAAATAGTTTCCCTGAATATACATATTGGAAAAGTCAGCCGCACAATTATCTGCATAAATTGTCTGACCAGACATTTGGAATTCAGAAGATGCAATAATTTTAAAATAATCAATTTTTTTTAAATTCAAACAAAACATCCACTAATGTGAAGAGTTCTTTTAATCAATATGCCTCGCGGCACTAATAAATTAAAAGTCAATAAGTTGATAAAAAACACTTCTCAACTGTCTGTGTATTTTTAAACTCTTCACATATCCTTTTAATTAACTTACCGTCCAACTGCAACAGCAAGAACAACTGCAACAACAACCTGCTCCTAGTGATAATTCAGCACTAAAATTGCAAGCGGTATCAATAGTACTTTTTGTAACTATCATTTTTTTTCCTCCATTATTTATAAATTCTCTCACAACCAAAATATAAACTACACCTTGAGAGTGAGAGTCGAAAGTTGAGAAACGCCTCTACAACTAAGTTTAGTGTATTGCACTTTTGCGGACTTGTCAATAAAAATATTTATCTCCCTCAATACGGTAAAGTAGAACTATTCAAGAAATTGCCAAAGCGCATAAAAGAAAATGCGAACATTTTTAAAGCTCACGCTGGAAATCTCTTTTGCGTTATTTTCTACGCGTTGGCAATTTACACCTGTCATAATGCAATCTTGATTCCCGCAGACACCATGAATGCATCTACGCCGCGCCCGGTAAAGAGCGAACCGAGTGGAAGATAGAATCGTGCCTCAGGACCAATTTTTACGCCACTTGAAAATTGGTAGAGCCACGCAAGCCCCGTGTCAACGTAAAGCCAGCGAGCGCCACCCCAAAACCATTTATTAATATGCTTTACATCGCTCTTTGCATTACCACTCGTACCCAAATCATCAGCAGAGACACCATGCGCCAAAATTGCAAAACGCATGAGCGCAGAAAGCCCTGCTTGCACTTCGAGCACAGAATTGCGCGACACATGAAACGAAAAGACGGCAGGAAGCGTCACTAAAAAAGAAAGCGATGTTGCCGTTCTGTTTTCAATTTCTGCAGGAAGCGCAATCTGCGCGCTGTTGTTCCAAAGATAATAATTAATAAAAAATGACAAGCGTGGCTGAAACGAAACAAATGTATCGTTTGGAAAAGAGACGCCGAATGAGACGGGGAATACGACAGGTGAAGGTGCGCTGTTTGTCTTTGCTTCTTTATTGAATAAAAACGCAGGACCGCATGCAATCGTAAAGATTACGCGGCGTTTTGATTTTTTGATGCCTTCAGTTTCGCGCATTTCTGTCTCATGCACTGCACTGTCCGTCTCCTGCTGTGTGCCGTCTGCCGCGAGTTGCCCATCAGTTGCATGCTGCATGCTGTCTGCGTCAAATTGCGCGTTGCCTGCATATTGCGTTCCATTCGCTTTAATGCGCGCGTCGCTATGTGCTTGAGCGCCATCATTTTGCGCATATGATTCGCGCGTTTGATTGTTCCCGTTTTGCGACACTGTTTGCGCGCAGAGAGGAATCGCTGCGTACAACAACAGCAATAAAATTGACAATTTTGCATATGGAAAAGCATGCACGGCAACACACAGTTGTTTACACATTAAAAGGTTCCTCCTGCAATGCTGTTATACAATACTGCATCCAAGTCAACAGATAGAAAACCGCTTCGTCTTGTTTTATAAAATGCTGTCTCTTCCCACGCCGCGTACAGCGTTGTTCCTGAAATTGCAAACGACGAGTATTTGTAATCGGCAGGAAGGCGTGGCAAACGAAATGCGCGTACAGTGTTGTTGCCCATGATATGCTTGCCATACAGCGCGCCTTTTATGTATGTTGTACCGTCACTGAACAGCACGCACACATATGTGTCTGCAATAAGCGCATTGCCTGAAAGCGGAACAGCTACATCACCATCGTGCTGATTTGAATAGTTGCGCGGCGAATGACCGCCTGCTGTATGGCATGTGATGAAAAATACCGCATGTTCCTCAAGCGAAGCAAGCGCCTCTTTTAAACGCGCAGGCGCTGTTTCAAACGGTGCGGGTACAACGAGAGAACGGAACACATCTTGATCAACAGACGAGATTAATAAATTATTCCTGCTGTTTGCGCCTGAGAGTGCAAGCAGCGGTACTTTTGGCTGCACAGAAAGATAGGTGAATTCATTCTTTTCTTTGCCAACTGTTTTTACCGAACAGATGAATGTATTGCCGTCCCACACGTAGTCAGTCACTTCTGAATGAGACGCAAGCCCAATGTCTGCACACGTGATGAGCGGATACGCAAGGCGCTGAGCCACATCAAATTGCACAAGAAATTGATGCATGTTCTGCGCATCGTCAAGCGTCGTATTGAAAAACGTACTCTTGTAGAGCGAGAACACAGGCGTGTCGTTTTGAAACACGAGATTTCCCACCGTCCTGTTTGCGAATATCTCCGCGTCAGCATACAAGTGAAACGAGTTTCCGCTGAACACAAGCACGCCAATGCGATTGACGAGCGCATACGCGTTTGGAGCAGCAGTGCCGTTCCCAAGAGAACTTGAAGCTGAAGATATGCGCACCGCTTCTGTCCATGGATTTTCAGGCTGCAGCGGTGCATGCTGCGGCACGTCTACCTCCATGATTGCGCCGTCAGAAAAGCAATACCACGTGTGCGTATTTTTTTCGAGCGGCACAGCATCAGGCAGTGCGCGTGCTTGACGAGCAGTTTTTTTGCTGCATGCAACACATGCTAAAATCGCGCAAAGCGCGGCAAAACTTCTACACTTCATTTCCTACCAGTGTATACTGGTACGGCTGATATTTCAAGTGTCATCACACTTCCTGTTGCGGGCGGCATTACTACGGCAATCGTTTGCTCCGTGCATAAAAAACTGTTCACATCGCCGCGCTTTGCCACTGTCTTTCCCGATGCGCGTTGCGTTTCGTAGAGCGGAACATATTGCGGTAAAAAATATGCATTATGCATGCCGCGTGCCGTTGCAAGTTGTGCAAGAAATGCCATTTCAATTTCCATCGTCCGTTTCATGGCAAGCAACGACACGCTGAACGAATGAGCTGCAATCGAGGAGCATACAGCATGCATGTCAGCTTTCCACGGGTCGTACAATGTATTGTTTGACTTTGCTAAAACAGAGTCGCACATTTTTTTCCAGTTGAATGAAGCAAGATAGCGCGCTGTTTCAACTTTTTCGTTTGACGAAGCATTGTACAGGTTCATGCATGTTGCTGCAGCAAATCCGTTTTGCCAGGTGATTTCGTTTGTCGCAGGGTATACACAGCCTGCAGGATGGAAAAATGCTGCTTCTCTTTCGCCGTGTTTTGTTATGGGCTGCGCTATGATTGCAACAGGCGTTATAGGAGAGACCTCAAGCGAAATTGAAGCGATTTCCGATTGCACTACACAATCTGCGCCGTTTGTGGAATATACATGCCAATATGCAAGTGACGGAAAACCCGCATCTTGCGGCCATGCAGGCAGCGCAAACGACACAGATGTCGTTCGATGAGAAAATGTGCACGCCGACAAGCTTATAGCAAGCAACACAGCACAGGCAAAACGCAAAAAATGCATCTTGCGGCACAATAAAAATTTACATACTTTCATGCTTTTAAATTGTGTACAAATGTCGTTTTTACGCGCTTTTCCCATAAAAAAATGAAGAAAAACCTGTTGCCAAATAGATGTTTTTTTTATATCTTTAATGATAAGTATAATTTTGCGCCTCAGTGCGCGTTATAGTATAGGAGTTTTTAAAATGGCAAAACAGTTATTGTTTAATGAAGATGCCCGCAAAAAACTGCTTTCAGGTGTTGAGCAAATCTCAGAAGCAGTAAAAGTGACGCTCGGTCCGTGCGGACGCATGGTCATGTACGACAAAAAATACGGCTCGCCCGTCATCACAAAAGACGGCGTAACAGTCGCAAAAGAAATTGAGCTTAAAGACCCGTATGAGAACATGGGAGCACAGTTTGTGCGCGAGGTTGCATCAAAGACAAATGATGATGCAGGCGATGGCACAACGACAGCAACAGTACTCGCATATGCAATGGTGCGCGAAGGCGTAAAAGCAGTTGCCGCAGGCATGACGCCTATTGAAGTAAAGCGCGGTATGGAAAAAGCGGTAAAGCTCGTCGTAGAAGAAGTCAACAAGAGCGCAAAACCTGTCAAGGGAGCAGAAGATATCACGCACATTGCTACAATCTCTGCAAACAATGATGAAGAAATCGGCAAAATGCTTGCAGATGCAATAGACAGAGTTGGAAAAGACGGCGTTATCACTGTTGAAGAATCAAAGAACATGGATACGACTGTAGACACTGTTGAAGGCATGCAGTTTGATCGCGGCTACATTTCGTCATATTTTGTCACTGACCGCGAGCGCATGGAAGCAGACTTTGAAGACGCATACATTTTGATCCACGACAAAAAAATCTCCATAATGAAAGATTTGCTCCCGATTCTCGAAAAAGTTGCAAACGAAGGAAGGGCGCTCATCATTATTGCCGAAGATGTTGACGGCGAAGCGCTCACAACGCTCGTTCTCAATACAATACGGGGCACTATCAAATGCTGCGCAGTAAAAGCGCCCGGCTTTGGTGACCGCAGAAAAGACATGTTGCAAGACATCGCAATTCTCACCGGCGGTCAAGTGATTACTGAAGAGGTCGGCATCAAGCTTGAAAGCGCAGAGCTCAACATGCTCGGCAAAGCAAAAACAGTAAAGATAGACAAAGACAACACGACAATCGTCGGCGGTGCAGGAACGAAAAAAGCAATCAATGAGCGCATTGAAGAAATCAAAACGCAAATTGACAAAACAACATCAAGCTACGACAAAGAGCAACTGCAAAAACGACTTGCAAAGCTTTCAGGTGGCGTTGCAGTTATCAACGTTGGCGCAACGACAGAAACAGAGATGAAAGAGAAAAAATTCCGTGTTGAAGACACAATCGCTGCAACGCGTGCAGCACTTGAAAGCGGTGTTGTGGCAGGCGGCGGTCTTGCGCTGCTTGAAGCGGCAAAGACGCTCGACAACGTACCTGCAGGCATAGGCGAAGATGAAATAGTGGGCTTCAAAATTGTCAAGCGTGCATGCGAAGAGCCAATTCGCCAAATTGCAATCAATGCAGGCGTTGACGGCGTAGTTGTTGCAGACAAAGCAAAATCAGAAAAGAAAGGCGTGGGCTACGATGCAAGAAAGCGTGAGTGGAAAAATCTCGTTGAAGCAGGCATCATAGACCCCGCAAAAGTTACCTGCTCTGCACTTACAAATGCCGCATCAATTGCAGGCACGCTTTTAACAACAGAATGTGCAATCACTGACATTCCAGAACCAAAAGCACCGCCTGCGCCACCGTCTCCAGACATGGGCGGCATGTACTAATCAAGTAAAATACCCCGCTGTTTATGCGGGGTATTTTTTTCCATACATCACAGATAGCGCAACAAAACTGTCAGCGTTTTTCGTTCTCGTTTTCTTTGAGCACCGCGAGAAACGCTGACTGCGGGATTGCTACATTGCCCACTATTTTCATGCGCTTCTTGCCTTCTTTTTGTTTTTCGAGGAGTTTGCGCTTTCGCGTAATGTCGCCGCCGTAACATTTTGCAAGCACATCTTTGCGTACAGGATTCACCGTTTCGCGTGCAATGATGTGCCCGCCAATTGCCCCTTGAATTGCAATTTTAAACTGCTCCCGTGCAATTTCGCCTTTAAGCCGTTCACAGACTTTATGCGCGCGCTCGGATGCGTTGTCTTCAAATGTGAGCTGCGAAAGCGCGTCAACAGGTTTGCCGTTCACAAGAAAATCAACTTTTACCAGCCGCGTAGGACGGTAGCCGATTATGTCGTAATCAAACGATGCATAGCCACGACTATAGCTTTTGAGCTTGTCGTAAAAATCAAAAAGCACTTCGGAGAGCGGCATTTCGTAGGTAAGCTCAACGCGCTTTTCATCGAGGTACACCATGTTCGTCTGCTCTCCACGCTTTTGCTTGCACAGCTCCATGAGCGCGCCCAAATACTGCGACGGCGTAATAATCGCTGCCCTTATGTATGGCTCCTCTGCGCTTTTAATTCTGCCGTCAGGATATTCTGACGGATTGTCTATGAACACTTCCTCTCCACTTGTGAGCAAAAGTTTGTAGCGCACGGAAGGAGCGGTAAAAATAACTGACTGGTCATAGTCGCGCTCAAGCCGCTCTTGAATCACTTCGAGATGCAAAAGTCCAAGGAAGCCGCAACGAAATCCGTTTCCGAGCGCAAGCGAATTGTCTTTTTCATAGATGAGGCTCGCATCGTTGAGCTTTAGTTTTTCAAGCGCATTTTTTAGTTCCTCGTATTCGTTTGAGTCCATAGGATAAATTGACGAATACACGACAGGCTTTACATCTTTAAATCCTGGAAGAGCTTCTGCAACGGGGTTAGCTGCAAGCGTAATCGTGTCGCCAACGCGTACATCTCCCACCGTCTTGATGCCTGCAATGATGTAACCGACATCGCCTGCTTCAAGTGCGACAGTCTCTTCAAAATCGATTTTAAAAATGCCTGTCTGCTCAACTTTGTATTCAGCGCCATTGCTCATCATGCGGATAACATCATCTTTTTTTATGCAGCCGTCCATGACGCGCACGTGAACGATAACACCGCGGTATTCGTTGTAGTCGCAGTCAAAGATAAGCGCGCGCGTCTTTGCCGCGGGATCTCCCTGTGGCGGTGGGAAAAAATTAACAATCGCTTCAAGCAAGTCGTCAACGCCTTCGCCAGTTTTCGCAGACACAGATATGGCAGCATCGCCGTCAAGCCCGAGCTCTTTTGTAATTTGCGCTTTTGTACCTTCGACATCGGCAGATGCCAAGTCAATTTTATTAATAACGGGCACGATTGTTAAATCATGCTCAAGCGCCATATACATGTTGCTTACTGTCTGCGACTCAACTCCTTGCGTGGCATCAATTAACAAAAGCGCACCTTCACACGAAGCGATTGCACGTGAAACTTCATACGAAAAATCGACGTGTCCGGGAGTGTCAACAAAATTGAGCTCGTAGTCGTTGCCGTCTTTCGCTCTGTACGGAATTGTCACCGCCTGACTTTTAATTGTGATGCCACGCTCGCGCTCAATATCCATATTGTCGAGCAGCTGGTCTTTCATTTTGCGCACATCAATAATGTTGCCTTTTTGAATGAGTCTATCGGAGAGCGTCGATTTTCCGTGGTCAATGTGTGCAGTAATGCAAAAATTGCGCTTGTAGTTCATGCCTGTCATAAATCACCTTAAAAATAATACGGGCTGTCGAGCACAGCTGAAAGCACCATGCCAATGTCGAGAAATCCTTTTTTACGGCGGCGCGTATAAATTGAAGCGTGCAACCTGCTGTTGTCGTCGCTGAAATTGACTGAAGAAATATTTATGGGGTCGTTCTCCGAAAAGCCCGTCTCGTCCGCAATACTTCCATTGATAATTTCTGTGACGGCAAATGCGCGGCGGCTTGATGTGGAAGCAGCCACAAGCTTCATGCCAAAAATCGGAACGAACGAACCCGTTATTAAGTCACTATTATAGATTTCATGGCCTGGATTTTCAGGGCGTGGGGCAAGGTACACAAGCTGCGCGTGCTTTTCATCGCCGCGCAAAAATTCACAAATACCAATCGTGTCTGGCGTGTAACTCCGCAAAATATCCTGCATCGTCTCAATTGAACTTACTTTTTTTCCGTCGAACGATGTAATGACATCGCCAGACATAAATCCTGCGCGGTGCATGCTCCCACCGGGCATAACGTACTGCACTTCAAGCCCAAGATTTTCCTTGCCGTCACTGCTTTTTTTTGTGTGCCCGTACGAAGCGGTCCAGGCATGTTTAAGCGCGCCGCCACGATAAAGCACTGGCAAATTTTGGCGCAAGTATTCAACGGGAATTGCAAAGTTCAATCCCTGCAACTCCCGTATGCCTGCAAACACAACTGCCTGCACGCGCATATGCGAATCTATGAGCGGACCGCCGGAATTGCCCGAATTGATTGCCGTATCAATCTGCAATACGCTTCCTGTTGTAAAAAGTTTTCTGCCTATTGCAGAAACAATGCCCTGTGTAAGCGTGCCGTCGAGTCCGAGCGGCGTTCCGATTGCAGAAACTCTGTCGCCTACTTCCAAGTCGCTGCTTGTTCCGAGTGCAAGCACAAACGGCGCATCTACTTCCGCTTTGAGCAGCGCCAAGTCGAGCACTGCATCGTACCCTACAACTTTTGCAGGAATGCGCGTGTCGCTGTCAGAAGCGAGTTTTACATACAGACGGGAATACCGCTCGTTTTTTGGGTTCACCATATCTTCAATGACGTGATAATTTGTCACTATGTAACCACGCTTGTCGATAAAAAAACCAGAACCTATCACGTTATCTGCATAGCCCATGCCGTTTTTAATCGCAATGCCGCGCGCCACCCAGACGGTAACTGTTGCGTTTATGCAATCTGCAATCGTTTTTGGCAAATGCTGCTCGGCAACAGAAAGTCCGGGCACATCGTGGAGCACATAGGAACGCAGCGTTTCCTCGCTTGCCGTTCTTGGAAGCAGTTTTCCTTCGCCGCTTGATTTAAGCGAGCGGAAATATTTTAGTGCATCGAGAAATTTTTTTTCGCCAATAGATTTGTTATATAATTCAAGCGTCTTTTGCGCAGAGACCGCAACAGCTTCCTCGTCGCCCAAGAGTTTCGCGCTCCACAACGCTTCGACAGGAGCCGACTCTGCAAGTTTTATAATGCGCTTTTTTTCGTTTTCATACACATCTGCTTCAGTGTAGTTCAATCGCTCGTATACTGACTTCGGCTCATGGAGCGATCGGCATGAAATCAGCACATATAAAAAACAAAGCGCAAAAAAAATTACCATAGCGACAAGCCGCAACTGCAATATTTTACGAGCATATCGTGCTACGCTGCATGCGACAGATTTATTGATTACATCAGCACAATTCATCTTTACCTCAAACAGCGTGTCACTCAATGTGTGTATCAACGCGCTCTGCCTCAAGCGGCGCTTCTTCTTCGAGCTCCGCAGTTTCTTGCTCCGACATAATGCTCACGTAGCAATTATTGCTTACACGCACAGCAAGCAGCTGCCGCCTGCCGCTTTCCACGAGCACAGAAATGCCTTGCACCGTATTGGCAAGCGCCTCAAGCGCACGCGTTTCGTCTTCTTCAGAGCCATTTTTCCCAATCCAATACACGCCGCTTTTTTTTCCCGAATATACTTCGCGCTCCACACCATTTGAAACGACTTTTGACGGCGTGTTGTCAATACTCGTCACGGTAACAAGCGTGCGCTCCGGAAGCAGATAGAACGACGAATCTTCTATGAGATGCTCGCCTGCTTTTTGCGGATGACGCACATGCTGCATGTCCCACAAGCCATCGCCGTCAATATCCCATGTTGTTCGTTTCCCGCTGTCAGCAAAATATTCTTCTACAAAGTCTATAACAGTATCCGCGTCGCTGTCAATCTGAATCATCTTGACATATATGCCAGTGTCGGCAGGAAGTCCAAATAAATTCGCGGCGATTTGCGCTGCATCAGCATATGCGTTTCGCAACACATTTTCCGGGTCGTAACCGAACACTTCTACCGTTTCAAAAATGCCATCGCCATCGTTGTCTATTGAGCGCATGGAAGGCAGCCCGTTTTCAAAAACAGCATGCGCGTAAAGCGCATCGTAAGAATAATAATCTGCCGTTTGCACTTTTCCGTCGAGCACTGTGAACGTGATCATGCCACCGTCGCGTTCGCTGCTCGGCACTTCATAGCTTGATGCCGCCGCAAAAAGCGCATCAGAAGCAATAGGTGCAACGTCCGTGTTCACGACAGGAACAAAAAAATCAACATGCAGATGATTTTTCAACTGCTCCTGCGCTATGATGGCAAACGGCGTCCACATATATGTTTCATCAACGAGGTGAAATGTTACGTCGCCCACGTTGTCATCTCTTCCTTTAAATGTTGCCGTAGCTATTGCAGGATATGTTCCGTAATGGACTGCAATGCCGCCACTCATCACGTCGAGCGAAACAGGCACGCCAAAATCGCATGTTGCGCTCCACTCGTATACATTGTCGTTATTTGCGTCCCACGTAATTGATGCAGGGCGACCGCGTGAATACGCTACAATGAGATTCGGCTCCAAGTCGCCGTTTGTGTCTATTGTGAGCGTGCCGTCATATGCAGTAAGGCGCGCAGCAAAATCATTCTTTACGTCCTGCTCCGTAACAACGTGCGCAAATTCAAGCAGCATCCACAGCGGAATAGACTTATCTGCAAAATCAAAAAAATATTTGAGCGCGCGCTGCTGTGCAAGCAGCCCCGCAGAAACTGCCGCTGCCGCATACAACGGATGCTCCATATTGTGCGCGGCAAACGCCTGTAGCATTCGTTTTTGCGCTTCGCCTTCTGCAAAAAGCGCGGCATATATTTCGAGTTCCGCATCGGGATTGTCGTATTCAGGCATTTTCGCGATGAATGAATTTGCAATAGATTGCACGAGTACAGGCGTGCTGTCACTTTTCATTGCGTATTCGTAGCGAAAAAAGAGGCGGGGAAAGCGCATGTCTTTTGGATAAATTTTTCGCGCGCTGTTCACTTTGCTGCGAGCTTTTTCAACAGCATCATCAGTTTTCATTCTGTAGTATGATTTTATCCTGATGTATTCAGCATCGGCAGAATAGATGAATGGCAATGCATCAAGCACACCGAGCGCCTGTTCGTAGCTGCCCGTGTCACACAACAAATCTGCATAGAGAATGCGCGCGCCATCTCGATTGTAATCCACCCACTCGCCTTCAGTGAGCGCTTTTGCAACAAGCGGCAGCACTTCCGCACGGCTCTTCCCAAGATTGATGAGCGATGCCGCCTGAATGTACCACAAGTCTGCAACGGTGTCGTCATAAGCAAGCCCCATCTGCGCTTGGGCAAGCGCGCTGCTCCATATGCGCTGCGTAAGATAATCTTCGGCAAGCTTTAAAAAGCGGACGGCAGTTTTTCTGTTTGCAGCGGCAAGCGACGCGTTCTGCGCAAAAAGCAATGCAGAAAAATTGACAAAAAGCAACGTGCTGAACAAAATGACACGCGCTATTTTTTTTATCGTATACAATTTACACAACCTCAATGTATTATCGGCGTTTTACTGTCCAGTCACTATAGCCGCACACACTTCCCAAAATGCACACAATCTCCTGCGACGGCAGTTCCTGCACAAGCGGAATGCGCGCTCTATCTGCAAGCGACACTTTCCAATTTGAAAAAATATCTGAAACAGCTTTTGCACCACCGTGTGCAGTCGCAATTTCATCGCCAACCTGACGACTCCGTATGCAAAACGGAAACGAAACAGGCACATGACACACGCATGATTCCCGCGCCGTGGTTTCACGTTCAAACGCGAGCTCCATTTTTCCGTCCGCAGCAACTGTTGCAGAAATAGTTCCAAATGGAAGCGAATATGTGCCTGCGCGCTCCACTATAGCAAAAAAACCGCAGTCAGCCACGTTTTGCTCGCCGCCTAATGTGCTTGCTTCCGCTTTTTTTACACATACCGTCCGCTCGTCGAGCTCAACGCAAACGCCCGCAACGCTTTCTTTAAAAACGCTTGAACTGCGCGCGGCGTTACAAATGCGCTCCACAAATCGATACGGTACGCGGCTTGCCACAGCATTTTGCGCCACCTCGTTAAACGCGCGATACAACAACCGCATTTGCACCGCACGCTTTTGCGCACAAAATGAAACGCGCTCCAGGCACAGCATTTTTTTAGATTCGTCTGCGCGCCACGAAATGTGTGCAGCAATTTCAGAAAGAGCGTCATCATCTTCCGCAGTTTTTTGCGCGCGCAAAAGCACAGCACTTTGCCACTCGGGAACAGCAGTATTGAGAAACGGAATAACAACACGCCTCATCTTGTTCCGCTCATACGATATGTCGTCATTTGTGCTGTCGGTGCGCCATGAAATGTGCTGCGCGTTCAAAAACCGCTCTATTTCTGCGCGCGTCACATTGAGGAGCGGCCGCGCAAAAATACCGCGCGTTTTTTTTATGCCGAGCGCGCTACCACCGTGCAAAAAGCGCATAAGCACAGTCTCTACGTTGTCATTTTTTGTGTGCGCGAGGCATAGTTTAAAAAGATTTTTTTGCGCGGCAAAATCTTCAAACGCTTTATATCGTAAAAAACGGGCAGCTTCTTCTTTGCCGCCGCCGCGCTGTTCTGCACACTGCGCAACAGCCCCGCGCTCAAACGTCACGCATGTGCAGTCAACAGAAAAGCCGCGCGCAGCAAAATCAGTGCATAGCTGCTGTACATGCTGCACGTCACCAAGCGATTCTTTTTCGCTTCGCATATTGTGATTTATGGTAATTACGTGAAGCGCGGCAGGCAAAGTTTTTAAAATGTGTGCAAGCGCAACAAAAAGCGCAACAGAATCTGCGCCTCCTGAAACAGCAACACCGAGCTGAATGTGCTCTGTTCCGCACGACAGCACTTCAGTTCCGCGTTGCGCCGCCACCTGCACTACGCCATTTTGTGCGGTTTTTGTTTCGCGCAACAAAACATCTATGCCGCACTCAAAAAGCGATTCCCGCACGCGATTGATAAACTGCACGCTTACTGCATCGTCTTGGCTCATGCCCGTATCTCGTATTTTACGCGGTAGTCTATTTAATAAAATGATTTTAAAACAAAAATAGCTATAACATCATGCCGTTTTTGACTGTCCGTCAAAATGATACAGCATGTTATCGCGCGGGCTTTATGCTCACAAGCGGCGAATCACCGTCTGTAAGAACAGCAACCCCCTCGCCAAGCTTTAAATCTTTAACACGGAGCACATCGCCTATTTCAAGCGCAGAGATGTCTGCAACAACGGCGTGCGGCATTTTCTTTGCCACAGCCTTTACCTGTATTTCCGGCAAATGCTTGAGCATAAAGCCGCCTTTGAGAACGCCGCTCGACGTTCCCGTATACGACACCTTAAACTTTGCTGTAAGCAGCTGTTCTGCGGACGGCTCAAAAAAATCCGCATGGAGCACCCTGTCGTTGAGAATGCTGTATTCTGTATCTTTGATGAACGCATCGTGCGCTTCAGAACCGTCTATTTTCAATGAAACGAGCGTTGTCGGCGTAATGGCGCGCCACACTTTGTTAAACTCATTCTCGTCAATCTCAAGCATTGTTGCCACACCTTTTGCGTCGTACATGACAGCGGGAAGACGACCTGCAGCACGCAACCGCTTTGCTGCTGTTTTACCAGTCGTCGTACGAGTTTTTGCATTGATAATTGCCTGATCCATTTTCGAACTCCTTATATCACTCCGCCACACAAAACAGAGCTCATATTTTCAAAAAAAACACTGCATTTACAGTTGTACTGATTCCGCATGGCGGAAATCAACACGAGATCTCTCCATATAGCTGGGACGACAGGATTCGAACCTGTGGAATACCGGCACCAAAAGCCGGGGGCTTACCGCTTGCCGACGTCCCAATAAAAACATGTTGAACAGAAGCTGTCTAAAAATATAATGCGTTCATTTATAAATGCCGCATCGTGCATGGCGCCAACACACAATTTTAGACAACTCTGCAAAAGCACAGTTACCGCGAAAACTGCCCAGATGCTTTGCTGCCCTGTGCAGTTTTTCAAGGCTCCCTATATGCTGCCGTCAACAGGAGAAGTAGGCGCATCGTCGGGCGCACCAGCTTCTTCAACATGACCGGCATTATATTCATCCAGAATTTTATTCTGGAGCTCAGACCGAAATTCCGGACTGATAGGATGCGCAACATCCTTGTATTCACCGCTTGCCGTTTTTCTGCTCGGCATTGCGATAAACAAACCATTTTTGCCTTCAATAATCTTCACGTTATGCACAACAAAGCAGTTACCAAATGTGACCGTCACATAGGCGCGCAATTTGCCCTCGCCTTCCACTTTTCGAATCCGCAACTCCGTAATCTGCATACATTCCTCCGTTCTCGCGAACAAGCCTATTTGCAACAGAAAGGACGCACGACGCAACCTTTCCAGCGTTGAGCAAGCTCATACAGGGCATTTTCCGCTTCTTTTTCAGAGGGGAAAATCCCGTAAACCGTAGAACCGGAACCGGACATTTCTGCAAACAACGCACCTGCGCTGCGCACGTCGCTGAGCGCGCTGCCGATTTCCGCGAACCGATTCACCAAAGACGGAGTAAAACTGTTTGCAAAATTCCAGTCGGAAACCGGAGCATTGTATACAGTTTCTAATTCCGTCGGGGCCGGGCACACAACTGTTTTTCCTGAATTAAAATATTCATCAACAAGCACATACGCTTCTTTTGTCGAACTTTTAACTTCAGGAAAAACAAGCAGCACATGCAAATCGCGGCGCGCCTGAATAGGCTTGACTATTTCGCCGCGACCTGTCACTACTGCACAGCCTTCCGCGCCACAAAACAAAAAAAAGAACACATCGCAACCAATTTGAGCTGCAATCTCTTTTTTTTGGTGCGTGGAAAGCGTTATTCCGCTCAATAATTCCAGCGCCTTTACAAAAGCAGCAGCATCCGAAGAACCGCCGCCTAGTCCGCCGCCCGAAGGAATTCGTTTTGTCAGATGTACACGTACACCAGGAACATTTTTTCCGACGACAGCACAAAACGCTTTATACGATGACATAATGGTGTTATTTTCCGAAAGCGTTTCATTGCATAAAACAAGACACTCTCCATCTGTTTTAGTCAAACACACATGCAGTTCGTCAACGAGCGTTACTGTCTGCATAATGCTTTCCACCGCATGAAATCCGCCCTGCGCGCCCGGCAAAACTCGCAAACTCATGTTTATCTTTGCCGGAGCACATATACAGACTTCCGTCATCATAACGTACTATTATAGCAATTTGCAACAATTGTGTCAATAAATATATTTTGCCAAAAACACATTTTGACGTGGCTGCCTAGTTGACATAAACACGACTGTCAATTACAGTTGGTAGATGAGGGCACGTCGCTTACGCACGGCTTGAAAAGGAGCTATATGGCTGCTACAGACGACATTCTTCTGTTTTCGCTCGCAAACGAACTGTTTCTGTACGACGACGAATACGAAGACGATTTCGACGATGACGATTTCGATGATGAGGAAAGCGATGAAACGCTTGATGAGTTTGATGAAGACACATATCTTTTTGACGATGTGTTTGAAGAAGACGATGATGTAGACGAGCCGTATGATGACTATGAAGACGAAGACGGATACAGCAGCATTATCGACGGCGATGAACTTTCTGATGATGAAGATTTTCTTGACGAAGAGGACTTCGACGACGAGTAATTGTTAAGAAACGCCGATTGCCTCGCATTTGAGTTTAATCAGCATGTTCTTTAATCTGCGTGAAAATCGACAAAGCGCGCAGCATGCCATAGCTTTTCCAAATCGTAAAAGGTACGCGCGTCTTCAGACATCAAATGAATCACAATGGAGCCAAAGTCAAGAAGATTCCAGTCGTTTCCGTCTTTAAGTTTTCTGTTAGTGATATGCATTTCCATACTGTTTTCTTTTGCATATTCTTTTACTTGTTTATATAGCCCTTGCCAATGCGCAGAACTTGAGACTGTTGCTATGACAAAAAAATCAGTCCAGCCGTTCAACTGGGAAATGTCGAGCAACGCAATGTTTTTCCCTTTGCCGTCTTCAAGCAAACATGCAATTTCTTTTGCTTTTTGTTCTGCATTCTTCATACTACATTCCTTAACAACAAAACATGTCAGCGCACATATCGACCGTCAAAATCTTTTCCAAGTATGATGGTAAAGTCAACGTGTGCAGCAGACTCGTTCGGCGCATCTGCACTTATGTCTTCTTCTACAATATTTTTGCAACGAATAAAATCGCCAACTATTTGAGCAATTTCGCTATTGCCAATATGGTCAATAATCACCGTATGCTCGTAATCATTTCTGTCTGCATTCGTCGTGCGCAAAATTTCATAGCTCGCATTTTGATACAAGATTCCCGTATTGCGTGCAAGCCCCTGCACTGTCGTACCGTTTTTAATTTCGAGCACGTATATGCGACTTGCCATTGCGTTGCCTGTTGAGATGAGCATGTGCGTTGACTGCGCAACAGCCTGCTTGATAAAATCACCGCCGTTGAGCGGGAACACGAGCATCTTGCCATCCACGCTGCGCATTGTGCCGGTAACGTTTTGCTTGATAATGTATTCAGTGTTCATGTCGGCAAGAAAACTCATGAATGTTTGGAAATCCTCTTGGTCAAGATTATTTTTAATGAGCGACGATAAATTGCCAATTGTTTTCCTAGACAAGACAAGCGTCCTATTTTCATTCAACTGTGTAAAATATGCAATCATAACATTCTGATACCGCTCGTAGACAGTTGCATCTGTTTCGCCGGGCAGCCGATAACGCAAATATGTTGCCATCTTATCGCCGTCGAGTGTAACAGCTCCAGACGGCAACAGCCATCGCTCGCCATCTTCAGAAACAGCGTCAACAGGCTCAGGAACAAAGACGCGCATACCGCCCAACAAATCAGTTAGCTTGATAAAATTGTCAATCGTGATAACAGAATAAAAAGGGATTGACGTGCCGAGAAGATTTTCTATCTCACGGCGGTACGCGTCAATGCCTTTTTCCTTGTAGATGACTGCAATGCCGTCAACTCTACCAAGACTTGCGTAAACGGCTCCGATGTTGTACGGAATATTTATAACAGCAGTTTTTTTAGACACAGGATAATACACAACAACTTCTGTCATCACAGCGTTTTCTTGACCGTCCACAATGACGTAAAGCGCACGTATCACTTGGTCGTTTTCAAGGCTTTCACCGACAGTGTCCGTACGCAACGAAAGGGCGACGACAACAGCAACGCCTGCAACAATGAGCACTATAAGCAATAAAAAAATGAGCCCTTTCTGCTCGTCACGCATTTACCTAGTTCCTCTAAGAAAGCATTCCCGCACACTGCCAACCACATTTGTGCAATGTGTACTTTATCTTTTTAGCGATGCCAAAAACGCTCGCGTATCAACTGCCAACTCACAACCTTTTTTAGCAAGATATGCGATATTCTCTTCAAGCACTGTTTTTACCAATTCGTCAAGCTCCAATAGTAATAATTTATTAAAATACGTTGCCGTCATGTGAGCGCGACCTGGTTCAATTTTATCTGCTACATAAATGATTTTTGCAAGCGTGCACATGCCCGACTTGCCGAATGTGTGGCACCGCACCGCTTCAAGAATGTGTTCGTCGCGCACACCAAAGTCGCTTGCAAGCTGTACTGCTGCCGCGCGTCCATGAAGCAGCGACGGCTTTGCCTTTTCAAGCGCGGAAAGCTCATTGCCGTCGCGCAACGCAAGCGCTATAAGCCCGTCATCGGTCATGTTTTTACACATGTCGTGCGCAATGCCTGCAAAATAGCCGCGCAATTCGTCTACGCCGTATCTTTTGCACAACAACGCGGCAGTTTCCGCAACGCGCACAGAATGCTCCCAGCGCGATTTCGGCAAAACTGATTGAGCATGACGCTTCACGCGTTCTGCTGTTTGCTGCAACTCATCTATATCCATACAGTTTGTGCTTTATAATATACTGAAAAACGCGTTCAGGCACAAGATAACGCCAACTCTTGCCGCTTGCAATGCGCGCGCGAACATCAGTTGACGAAATTGGCAGCAACGGGTTTTCAAGGAGCACATGCGCATGCGGAAACACGAGCTCCCCTTTGTCAAACCCGCCCGTGTAGCTGCCTGTCGGTTTGTTTTCAAATGCCGCTGTGTCTATGACGCGCTCGCTTTCGCTCCGCCGCGCAATGATGATGTTTGCAATATGCACAAGCTCATTGGCGCGATGCCACTTGTCAAATTCTGCCGCGTTTTCCTGCCCCATGATGAGCGCGGGCTTTTCCGTCAATATGCCTTTAAATTTATCGATAATAAATTGCACTGTGTCGAACGTGTACGAAACGCCGCCGCGTGCAATTTCACAGTCTGTCGCTTCAAAGTGCGCAGAATTGCGGCAAAACGACAAGGTCATGTTGAACCTGTCCTGCGCGCTCGGCGCATCTGCAAATGTTTTGTGCGGCGGAATAAATGCAGGCACAAACAGCACTGTATCGTAGCCGAGCTCTGTTACAACAGTTTCTGCGAGCATCGCATGGCCAATGTGGAGCGGATTAAAGCTTCCTCCGAGCAGCGCAAGCTTCATTCTGCCTCCGCCCGCTCGCTTCCCGGATACTGCACTTTCATAGTTTCGTCAACAGAGCGCGAGGCAAGAAACGAGGAGACAGGCTGTTCTTGCCTGCCGCTTTCACGCTCGCCAACCATTTGCTCGTCAACCATTTTAATGATGTGCAACTTTGCACCCCGCATGTTCATGTTTGCAGTTACCGAAACTGCAATCACTGCTGTGTCAGGCTCGTCTGCGTGTATTGCGTCGACAACCTCTTTTGCGCGCTCTTTTGCACCTGCAACATCTATTTTATTGCACAGCACCATGCGCGGTTTAGACGCAAGCTCCGCTGAAAAAGACGCAAGCTCGCTTTTGAGCGTACTGTATGCAGTGCGACAGTTTTCGTCTGCGCAGTCAATCATGAAGATGAGGCACGACGTGCGCGAAATATGTTTTAAAAACTGAATGCCCAGCCCAACGCCTTCAGACGCGCCTTCAATGATGCCGGGAATATCTGCAATGATAATGTCTCGCTCGTCGTCTACGTGCAGCACGCCGAGATTAGGAATCTTTGTAGTAAATGGATATGGTGCAACTTTCGGGCGCGCATTTGTACATGCTGCAAGCAGCGAAGATTTTCCTGCATTCGGAAAACCGACGAGCCCTACATCTGCCATGACAGAAAGCTCCACTTTCAACGTGCGCACTTCGCCCGGCGTGCCAGAATGCGCATAGCGCGGCGCTTGATTTGTTGACGACTTAAAGTGCACATTGCCCCAACCGCCTTTGCCGCCTTTTAAAAACAAAAACTGCTCGCTTTCATCCTCATCGGTAAATTCTTTAATAAGTTCGCCAGTTTCCGCATCGCGAATAGTCGTGCCGGGCGGAACGGCAATCATCACATCATCGCCGTCCTTGCCAAATTTATTCCAACTTGAGCCGTCGCCGCCGTTCTTCGCTTTGAATACCACCTTATTGCGCAATTTTGCAAGCGTGCGCATATTGCGCTTAACACAAAAAAGCACATCGCCGCCTTTGCCGCCGTCGCCGCCGTTCGGTCCTCCGCGCGGAATATACTTTTCGCGCCTGAACGAAATGCAGCCGTTTCCGCCCTTGCCGCTGCGCACCTCGATTACAGCTTCATCAGCAAAATTAATCATAGCTTTATACCAACCACTCACAGCAACGACGCTGCCTATTCACCATCGTAAAAAAATGCCCGGCGCAGATACTACTGAACCGGGCAGTTGCTTTACAAACTAATCTTACACATTCGCTGGCGCAATGGAAATATATTTTCTGTTCATGCGCTTGTGAAACACAACAGTACCGTCCATTGTAGCAAAAAGGCTGTCGTCGCCTGCGCGTTTGACATTTTTGCCCGGAAAAAATTTCGTGCCGCGCTGCTTAACAAGTATTGAGCCAGCCGTAACAGTTTCGCCGCCGTATCGCTTTATGCCAAGATGTTTAGCATTTGAATCACGTCCGTTTTTAGCGCCGCTTCCGCCTTTTGATCTTCCCATAGTTATTACCCCGTTCTATAAAAGTTCTCTACTATATTTTTAACGCAACATGCTGCGGATATTCACGTGCAAGAGCAGCGATTCCCGTTTCAAGAAAATCTGCCGCGTATATGAGCCTTGCCGTCAGTTCGGGCGAAACTGTTTTTTTTTCAACGCCGAACTCCAACGAACCGCGCTCACGCGTCTGCGACGTAAGCACAACACCCGCAGTTTCAGAAAGCACGTGCATTGCCGTCCGCAGCAAAACAGTAACGGAGCTGCACACAATGTCGCTTCCGTGAGCGGCAAACCCCGCATGACCGTGTGCACTGCATGAACAAAACTCGCCGTCTGCATTGCGCACCAGAAGCACAGAAATCACGCTGTCGTTATTTCCTTTACTGTAACTTTCGTATACGATTGACGGTGACCACGAAGTCGGTGATAGTCTTTCTTTGACTTATACTTGAACACGAGCACTTTTTTGTCGCGGTACGTTTCGCCAACTTCAACTTTTACTTTTGCGCCTGCTACATACGGCGCACCGACACTCACAGCACTGCCGTCGCTTACAAGCAACACAGAGTCTATGTCTATTGTAGCTCCCTTCTCTACAGAAAGTTTGTCAAACGTAAGTTCTGCATCTTTTTCTGCCTTATACTGCCTGCCTTTATATTCAATAAGTGCGTACATATCTGCTCCTTTCCCATCAAAAACCACGAAGAAAACTCCAACGCACAAACGGATACTCCGCCGCACGACATGGGTAAAAAGCATTTTATCAAAAAATATATAATGCTGTCAAGACATTTTTTGCATATTGTTGCTATAGAGTGTCAATCTAAATACAAGTTGATACGTGCAAATCTAAACAAAGGCTCTCGGCGAAAACCCGCCAAGCGTTGCACGCAACTTTGCAGGAACTTCGCCTGCGCCATTTCAAGATTTACATTATTTTCGCTGTTTCAACAAACACTCCATAGCAGCACTTTAATAAAAGCATAGAGGGCAAGGAGGCAAAAGCCCAGTACATGGACTTTTGCGTCCTAATAGCGTTCAATCACTTGTGGGACCGGAAGAATATTCTATATTAAAATAGGCGGCAGGGTCGTCAAACCCTTTAAAATAGTTTGACAAGGTGCACTCCTGCTTGGGTTTCAGCATTTTAATTGTGCAGATTTTCTTGCCTGCCGCGAGTTCAGGCGGACTTACAAGGAAAACGTTGCTGTTTTCTTCCAGGTCAATATATGCTTTCTCGTCGTGCAGCACTATTCGCACCGCACCGCCAACTGCAAGCGCACCATATGCCCTGACTATTCCTCCTTTTGCAACGAGCGTGACATCGACAAGCGCAAGCGTGCCGCTCTGACAAATATCCAGCTCTTTAAAAGAATCCTTGTCATCTTTTAATGTAAGCATACATGCTTTTCCCGGAAGCGACATTATCGTTGCGGAGAAATTAGCAATATCAAGTGAACTACAGGTAACATCCTCTGTTAAGATGATGACATAGGTGCCGCTGGACAACAACGGAAATGCACACGGCTTACTGGGCGTGCTTTGCGACGGCTCGGCACTACCGTCCTTCGAGACAAAGTACACACTGGTGTCATTGTTCTTCTTCAGCGAAAGCGCAACCTCGTTCACGCCCGACTGTGCAGTGTGGCATGCGGCAATACGCGGGGAAAAAGCAGCACCAGTAGAGTCGCCTCCAAGCGCGTTTTGCGGGCTCATACCTGAAAACACAACGACTTCTTCTTTTGCATCTAAATTAGTGGGTAGCTCATATGTAATGGCGAGCAGCACAAAGTATTCGGTGCCCGGCTTTACGCGCTGAAACTTTACCGGCACATCGTGCGAAAAATCGACACCCTTATACGACACTGCCTGCAAAATGCCGGGGTTGGCAGCGACCTCTTTCATTGCGCTAAGGTGATACTTGTTTTGAAACGAGGAAACCGCCCCCAATACCGTGCTGTCTGCATCCTTGCTTATAAGGTACGCGTACACATTCCAGCCGCTATGCGTGCTGTCAGTACTTGCGGCACGGCTTGCGTTAGAAGCGCGTGAAAATGCAGGAATTGTAACGGTAACGCCGTCCTGCCCACTGCCGTTAAAAATGTCGGCGCAAGAGACAAGGCATGCAGCGGCAATAAAAGCCGCCACACACAATAAAATTTTCTTTATCATAATAAACACCTCCTAGTAAACACACCACCCGCATTTAACTATACATTATAATTATACAATACTTTATTACATCTGACAAGCGTTTTTTTGCCCCGTGCATGGACTTTTGCGTCCTATGCTGCAACAACGCATGTCTCGACAGCCGCCGTTACAACGTCACCGCGTTGCCCGTATACAGCTGACAGTAGCGTCCTTTTTGTGCGAGCAGCTCATCGTGCGTGCCGCGCTCAATAATCGTGCCTTTTTCAAGCACAATGATTTCGTCTGCGTTGCGCACAGTGCTCAAACGGTGCGCTATCACAAACACTGTTCTACCTTGCATCAAACTGTCCATGCCTTTTTGAATGAGCGCTTCTGTTCTCGTATCTATTGAGCTTGTCGGAGCTTCCTTCTGTCGCCAAAATTCATGCACACTCCCGCATACAATTTTGTGCCAAAGCCGCCGCGTATCCAGCCTTCATATTCTTCGGTTGTGCCGCCTCTCGTTATTTCGCCCGCGTATACGACGCCGCACGGAATGACAAAATGAGCCCCTGCCGAAAGTCCAAGTTGGAACGTGTCTTTGTTCAAAAACCACAATCGATAGCCTGCATGAATAGGGAGGTCTATTTGCCATGCAAAAAGCGCGATGTCTTCTGCTCCTGTTTTTTCTCCAAGCGTCATGCGAAATTGCGTACCAAGCGACACTACAAATGAATGACACTCATTAATGGTAAATCGAACGACAGGTGCAACATTTAGAAAAATATCTGTCACCCAGTTGAACGAAACTTTTTGTGCAGAAAAAGGCGTTGTCGTTGAAAGTGTCGGCATGTGCACATTGCGGAAAAAGTCCGCGCCGACCCCGAGCGAAATGCCGATGTCCATAAAATCAGTTGGAGAAGAAAAATAAAATCCCCAATAATTATCAATGCCCAATGCTGACTTATGTGCAAATTTTTCGTTGTTTTTTGTTGTGTATATATTCATCATCGGAACGCCGTAGTAGTTTATGTCGAGCTCGACATTGGCAAACAGTGCGGAAGCGGCAAACATAAATGCGGCAAGGGCAGTGCACAGTTTTTTGAGGCAGAAAATATTTTGCATAAAAGATACTCCTTGTTTCGCTGAAAACAATAGGATAACGATTACGTTACGAGGAATAAAGCATCGCAACGTAATATTATTTTATTTGCCCAATCGTTTTTCCAAGTCTGTCAATGGCACAACTATAGAAAATTCACCTGTTCTCCAACCTTGAGCTGATGATGCACCTCCAACAACAATAGCTCCAATCACAGCTCCTGCCGCTGCGCCAGGTCCACTTGCGGCAGCTCCCATTAAAGCTCCTAGCCCTGCTCCAATAGCAGCACCTGCTGCATCTGATGCCGCGCACATAGCAATTTTTTTACGTTGTGCTTTTAGCCAGTTTAATAATGCACCACGATTATTAGCAGTGTCATTTGTAATATCGCCTCGCAATGCATCCCATGACTACACTTGCCAGAACAGCAAACCCTAAAATAGGTTCTTTGAGTTTCACAACTAGCTCCTTGTAAAATAAAATTCTAGCAACATACGTCACTACGTTTAAAATGATACTACGAAAAACTGATTTGTCAATATTTTTTGAGAAGAAACAACCGAAGTTCGTACTTTATTTTGTGACAATATAGCACCTATGATATAATTTTTGTTATGACATGAGCGAACATACAAAAACTGTTGCATCGCCTCTTGAACATGTGCGCTACTGTTGTTCTTGTAGCGGCAACAATCAAAACAGTCACTTTCATCGTTCTGTGGCTCGCCATTTTGCCAGGAATTATTCCGTGGTCAAAAAAGAAATGGTGGGCGCATTCAAGGCGTTCGGCGTAAAAACGAGAGAAGAACTGCTTTTCATCTTGCTGCAATATACGGATAATAAGGATAAGATGCAGGCAACTCTGCAAAACTGGCAGCATCTTGTAAGCAGCTAGCCCGTGCTGGAAGGGCGCGAAGCGTCCGCGCCATGAATTAGTAAATCTAATGGCGCGGATGAGGGTTACCAAACCCTGCAAGCACGGCTCTTGAAGCAGCGTGCTCCAAAAAATCGTGTACTGCAAGTGCCGTTCGCTGCTCTGTTTCAATACATCTTTTCATGCATTCATAATGCATGCTCTAGTGGAGGTCGAGGACCTGGCGCAATGATTGATTAGCATTCATTTCTCATGAAAATGTTGTCGTCGCATTTTGGCAGCACGCTTTTGCCATCACATCACCGCGTTGCCCGTATACAGCTGACAGTAGCGTCCTTTTTGTGCGAGCAGCTCATCGTGCGTGCCGCGCTCAATAATCGTGCCTTTTTCGAGCACAATAATTTCGTCTGCGTTGCGCACAGTGCTCAAACGGTGCGCTATCACAAACACTGTTCTACCTTGCATCAAACTGTCCATGCCTTTTTGAATGAGCGCTTCTGTTCTCGTATCTATTGAGCTTGTCGCTTCGTCGAGCACGAGCACGGGCGGGTTTGCAACTGCCGCTCGCGCAATGGCAAGAAGCTGCCGCTGTCCCTGACTCAAAATGCCACCGTTGCCAGAAATAACTGTGTCATAGCCGTCTTCAAGTTGTTTGATAAATGAGTCTGCGTTTGCAAGGCGTGCAGCGTCTTCTATTTGCACAGCGCTTGCTTCAAGATTTCCGTAGCGGATGTTGTCGCGAATAGTGCCGGAAAAAAGGTGCGTCTCCTGCAGCACCATGCCGAGCGAGCGTCGCAAATCGTCTTTTTTAATGCTGTCGAGCCGGATGCCGTCGTAGGTGATTGTGCCTTCGTCAACATCGTAAAACCGCGTAAGCAAATTGATGATTGTAGTCTTGCCGCTTCCTGTAGAGCCGACGAGTGCAATCTTTTGGGCAGGCTTTGCGTGAATGCAAATATTGTGGAGCACTGTTTTTTCGCTCACGTAACCAAACGTCACATTGTCGAACACAACTTCGCCGCGCAGCTTAATAAGATTTACCTCCGCAGGATTTTTCCACGCCCACTCGCCAGTGGCAGCATACGACTGCACAAGACGCTTGTTGCTTTGCGCGCTTCTGTCTGCCGCTTCATACGCGTTTACTAGTCTAATCGTGCCTTCATCAATCTCTGCTTCTTCATCAATGATTGCAAAAATGCGCTCTGCACCGGCAAGCGCGTTCAGCACGCCGTTGAACTGCTGGCTCATCATTGTAATAGGACGGCTGAAATTGCGCGTGTATTGGAGAAATGCTGCTATTGTGCCGATGTCGAGCAAACCGCGTATGACAAAGAGCGAGCCGAGCATTGCAACGAGCGCGTACTGCACATGCGAAAGGTTTCCGAGCAACGGCATAAGAATGCTCGCATATGTGTTTGCCCGCGTTCCTGCTGCGCGCAAATCATTATTAATCTCTGCAAATTTTGCAATAGCTTCGTCTTCGTAGTTGAATACTTTTACAACGCGCTGCCCTTCAATTAATTCTTCAATGTAGCCGTTCACCGTGCCGAGATTTTTTTGCTGCTCGCGAAACGACGCTGCGCTGAGCTTCCCAATTTTTACTGCAAGCAGCATGATAAGCGCAATTGAAGCTACAACGACAACAGCGAGCACGGGATTGAGCACAATCATCATCACAAAAATGCTCGCCACCGTTATGAGCGAAGAGAGCAACTGCGGCATGCTTTGACTCAACATGTCGCGCAGCGTGTCTATGTCGTTTGTAAAGCGCGACATAATCTCGCCATGCGGATGCGCGTCATAATATTTTATGGGAAGCGTTTCAAGTTTTGCAAATACATCGACGCGCAGCTTGTACAGCACATCTGTTGCAATGTGCAGCGTAAGGCGCGCGTTCACCCACGAAGCAAGCGAGCCTGCCGCAAACATGGCAAACGTGAATGCAAGCATTTTGATAAATCCGCCCAAATCAACATGCTGCTTTCCCACAAACGGAATAATGTAGTTGTTGAGCGCAGGCTTAATGACATATGAGCTTGCAACGCTCGCGGCGGCGCTTATGCCCACCGTTATGAACACCACAACCCACAGCGCTTTGTGCACGAGCATATAGGCAAACAGCCTCCGCAATGTGTTTCGCGTATGTTGAGGCTTTGCGTATCCTTTTTGTTCTTGCTGTCCTGGTCTCGGCATGTTTCCTCCCCGCTTTACAAATCTGCGTCGCCGCTCGTCTGCTGCGACTCGTACACTTCTCTGTAAATGGTGTTTGATTTTAATAACGTTTCGTGCGTTCCATACCCGTTAATTTTGCCGCCTGCAAGCACAAAAATCATGTCCGCATCTTGCACAGAACAGATGCGCTGTGCGATTATTATTTTTGTTGTTTTAGGATGCGCCTCCTTGAGCGCACTTCTAATTCGCGCTTCTGTGGCCGTGTCAACTGCGCTCGTGCTGTCGTCGAGAATCAATATCTTGGGGTTCTTGAGCAACGCGCGGGCAATGCAAAGCCGCTGCTTTTGCCCGCCTGAAATGTTGACGCCGCCCTGTCTCAGCACCGTCTCGTAACCGTCAGGAAACGAATTGATAAAACTTTCCGCGTCGGCGGCTCTACATGCATCAGCAATTTCTTCGTCAGTTGCATTCTTGTTTCCCCACAACAGATTTTCTTTTATCGTGCCTGAAAACAGCACATTTTTTTGGAGCGCCATCGCAACGCTGTTACGAAGCGCAACTAAATCATATGAGCGCACGTCAACGCCGCCGACACGCACGCAGCCTTCTGTTGCATCGTACAAGCGCGGAATGAGCGAGACAAGCGTTGTCTTTGACGAGCCTGTGCCGCCGATAATGCCTATGACATCGCCACTGGCAATGTGTAAATTGATTTTTTCAAGCTGAAATTTTTCTGCGCTTTTGCTGTAGCTGAACGACACCTCATCAAAATCAATTGAGCCGTCTTTCACTTCTGTAAGCGCATTTTGAGGAGAAGCAATGTTGCTCCGCTCATTGAGCACTTCAAGAATACGCGTCATTGAAGCACGTGAAAGCACTATTGAGACAAAAATCATGCCAAGCATCATAAGCGACATAAGGATTTGCGTCACATATGAAAGGAAGCTTACAAGCTCGCCAGTTTTCATGCTGCCTGCAATTATCATGGTGCCGCCGAACCACAACGCCGCGATGATTGTAGCGTATACAGTCATCTGCATAATGGGCGAAAGCAACACAATGCATTTTTCTGCGTGCACGTGCGCGTTGCGCACATCGCCGGCCGCATTTTCAAATTTGTCAATTTCAAATTTTCCGCGCACAAATGCTTTTACAACACGTATTGCAATCAAGTTTTCTTGAATCGTGCTGTTGAGCTTGTCGTATTTTGCAAGCATTTTTTGAAACCGCGGATACGCGATGGAAGCAAGCGCAGCAATAGCGATTACAATGACAGGAATGGACACAAGAAAAATTGATGCGAGGCGCGTGTTTATCATGCACGCCATGGCTGCTCCCGACACGAGCATAAGCGGCGCGCGGACACTCACGCGGATAATCGTTTGATACACATTCTGCGCGTTCGTCACATCAGTTGTCAGGCGCGTAACGAGCGATGCAGTGCTGAACTTATCGACATTTGAGAATGAAAAATTCTGTACGTTTGCAAAGAGATTGCGCCGTAAATTATGCGAGAACCCCTGCGACGCCACAGACGAGAATCGCCCGCCCGCCGCGCCGCACACAAGCGAAACGCACGAGCACGCAATCATAAAGAGGCCGGTGCGCACTACATAGGCAACATCGTGATGAGCGATTCCCTCGTCAATGATTTTTGCCATTATGTACGGAATGGCAGTCTCCATGACAACTTCTCCGAACATGGTAAGTGGAGAAAGAAATGTGTAGACGACATATTTTTTTTCAAGCCCCGCCGTCAATTTTTTTATGACAGACATGCCGACAAGTATATCATGCGCGCAGTTCTTTTGCCATAACCTTAACAATACGTTATACTAAAGCGCATGGATAAAGCGAAGCTACACGAAAGCATTGTTTCTCACACAGTGATGACGTTTGCGCGGTCAGGCGGGGCAGGCGGTCAAAACGTAAATAAAGTGAACACAAAAGTGCATGCAGCAATTTCGCTCGACAAACTTACAGGGCTTTCAGACGCAGAACGTGCGCTCGTTACGCAGCGGCTTGCACATAACATTCACAACGGCAATTTGACAGTAGCGGTGCAGGACGAGCGATTTCAAGAACGAAACAGGGAAATTGCACTTGCACGCCTTGAGCAAAAAATTACTGTAGCAGCGCGTGCGCAAAAAAAACGGAAACCTACCAAACCAACAAAAGCTGCACGAGAACGCAGGCTCAAACTCAAAAAACTGAGAAGTGAAATAAAGCAAAACCGCAAGCGAAGCATGTGTCTGTAGCGATTGAAAGCTCGGAAGAAAACGCGGGCTGGAGAAAAAGAAAGGGCTGTCTAATAAGTTCACAGCATATGGCCATTCTTTTTTGACAGCCCCTATTATTTATTAAAACTTATATGTGCCTGTAGTGATTGTGCCGCCGTTTGAGTACACATCGAAGTTTACGCTGCGGTTTGCTTTGCCAAGTTCTGCATAGAACTGCTCAAGCGAGTTCACAGACTTGCCGTTTACTGCGGTAATCACATCGCCGTTTTGCAAGCGCAACGAAGCCGCCGGAGATTTTTCAATAACGCTTGTAACCGCAACGCCCTGCACGCGTACGTTTTCCAGTTTGAGCTCTTTGCGCGTATCTTCCGTGAGCGGCACTGCAATAAAGCCAGGCCAGAGTTTTGCGTTGTCGTTCGAGACATTTTCAGAACGCGCCTCAATTTTTACCGAGAGCTTTATAGTCTGCTTGCCGCGCAGCACTTCAAACGACGCGGTGCTTCCCGCTTTGAGATTGCCTACATCGCGCACGAGCTGGTTTGTATCTCTTACCGCTTTGCCGTTGAGCGAAACGATGTAGTCGCCCGGTTGAATGCCGCCTTTTTGTGCAGGCGAGTCGCGGAAAATCTGCGAGGCAAACGCACCGTCTTTATTTGCAATACCAAGCGCTTCTTTGTATTCGTCAGTCACTTCTACAAGCGAAACGCCAAGCCAGCCGTAAGCCACTTTTCCATCTTTAATAAAATCGTCAATGGCGCTTTTAATATTGTTAATCGGGATTGCAAAGCCCAGCCCCTGCGAGCCGCCCGACTGCGAGGCAATCCATGTGTTAATGCCAATCACTTCGCCGTAAATGTTGATGAGCGGACCGCCCGAATTGCCCTGATTGATTGCAGTGTCCGTCTGAATGAAGTCACTGATGCTGCCGATGCCTTTGCCGCTTCTTCCCGTCGCGCTGATAATGCCCTGCGTGACAGACTGATTGTAACCAAGCGGTGCGCCCATCGCAAAGCAGATGTCGCCTGTGCGCACGTTGTCCGAGTCGCCGAGCGCAGCTACAGGAATAGTTTTGTCGCTCGACTCAAACGACACAAGCGCAATGTCCATGCGCTCGTCTGCACCGACAAGCTTGCCGTCAAATGTGCGGCCGTCATTGAGTTTTACAGAAATTTTCGTCGCTTCACCTGCTACGTGATTATTTGTGAGCACGTAAATTGTGTTGCCAGTGCGCCGCACAATGACGCCGCTTCCAAGCCCTTTTTGCTCATACTGACGCTCTCTGCCGTTGTTTTGATTAGGCACGCCAAAAAAGAAAAACGGCAAGTCGCCGAGCGGATTTGAGCGCATCGTTTTTGTTTCAGTTACGTCAACTTCCACAACTGATGGGAGCAGCGTGTCGCTGATGGCGCGAAAAGAATCCTGCATGGCTTGAATTATCTTCAATGAATCTGCAGGAATAGGAGAAATAGCGCGCGTCTCTGCAAACGCCGTGTCTGCCGTGCCGCTTACCTGCGTATTTCTGCACGAGAATGACACCACTGCAAATGCAAATGCCGCAGCAGCAGTTATGCCGATTATACGTTTTGTCCATGTTTTCATACAGAGCCTCCAAAAATAAGCGCGTGAAAACGCATTTGTAAAACGCGCCGTTTATACACCGCTTATATCAAAATAATAAAATTTCAGCAAAAAGTGTTACAAAAATATTTTACATTTTTTACTAATTTCCTGTTACAACAAGGAAACCAGTTGCCGCTTTTTAATAATTTTATACATGCAAAGCAACACACATGCGTCACTATGAAGCATAATCAAGCGCAGTAAGGATTTCCGTGTGGTCTTTAAAAACTGCAACAGTGTGCTCCTCGTGCGCAGAAACACTGCCGTCAGCAGTGAGCACTGTCCAACCGTCGTCTGCAAGCACGACATCTGCGCTGCCCAAGTTTATCATCGGCTCAATTGCAAGCACCATGCCCGCTTGAATGCGCGGATTAGGTCCGCCTCGTTCAAGGCAGTTGGGAACTGATGGGTCTTCGTGCACGTCAAGCCCTACGCCGTGACCGCAATACTCGTACACTATTCCGTAGTGATGCTGCTCAGCAATTGCGCTGACGGCAGCTGCAATGTCGCGTATCCTGTTGCCCGCTTTGCATGCTTCAATTCCCGCAGAAAGACAGCGACGCGTTATGTCATCGAGCATTTTCCATTCAGGGCGCACATTGCCAAGCTGCACAGTGTGCGATGAGTCGCTTATGTAGCCGTCAAGGTCTATTCCTGCATCGATGGAGACTAAATCGCCATCGTGAATAATTTTTTTCGTTGACGGGATTCCATGAATCACTTCATCGTTGACGCTGATGCACACGCAACCGGGAAAATTTTCACGCGCCCACGCCGTTTTGACATTATGCGCTTTCATAAAATCCCTGCACATGTTGTCAACATCTTTTGTGGACATGCCCGCTTTTACGCGCGGCAAAATTTCGTTGAACATGTCTGCAAGCAAGTGGCATGACTTTCGTATGCCATTGATTTCATCGTCATTTTTAAGTCGTATCATATAGTTCCTCAATTGCGCACAAAGCAAACGCAGCAAATTTCACAATGCCTGCAACCTTTGCAGATGGCGCTACTTTTGGCATGACGCATTTATATCTTTTCCACTCAACCGCGCGCTCTCCGCGAAACAAACATTTGCAGTGTGCGAATCTCCCATCCGTGCATATACTACAGCTATTTTTTTTAAAAAGAAAGCGTCGTCACGCGGTGAAAATCCCAAATCAAGCGCGCGCTCCCACGCGTCAAGCGCAAGTTCGTCACTCACGTTTCCGTCTATGTTGCGTTTTAAAATATGCAGCGTAAACGAAATCACTTCGGGAAAAAATATGCGGAAATAATTATGCATTTTTTCCATTTTAATAATTTCTTCAAGAAGCAAAAACGCATCGTAAAATTCGCCGCGGACTGTAAGCTCTTCTGCGAGTATGTAGCCATAATCCATGAAATCTTTGTATGTAAACCATCTTTTCAAATTAAAATCAGGACGGCTTGACGCCATGCGCTTGTATTCTTCGACAGCTTCATCTTCACGATGATGCATGACATTCCAGAATATTAATTTTGCACGGCTCTCGTCATCCTCACGCTGCATGAGCCAGGCATGATAGTCAAAAAAATCTCCAGATCGCTGCTTTATGTGAAACTTATTAAAAAAAGAATTGTCAAAAATTGAACGTTGCCGCGCGTCGGAAAGAATGTCGTATGCGCGTACAAGCTGGCGGAATCTTGCTGTCGCTTGCGCGCTACTCCCCTGCGCTGTGTCAGGATGATATTCTTTTGCTTTTTGCCTAAATGCGTGCTTTATTTCAGCAGCCGACGCATTGTGATTTACTCCGAGTATTTCGTAACAATTTTCAGTCATCAATTTTTATACGGCAGACGATGCCCGCAGTCATGGGTGGCGAATTTATTAATCCTGTGCGTCGCTTTCCGTAGCAGTTTCTGATGACTGCCACCAGTTGCCAGGCTGCGTCTGCTCAGGAGACTCCTGCGTTTGTCCAGCAGGAGCAAGATTTTGCTGCAAGCGCGGTTTTTTGTTGAGCAACGACAGCGACAGCGTAAATGCAAAGAAAAGCACAACGAGCACAAATGTCGTTTTTGTGAGGATGCTTGCAGAGTGAGAGCCAAATGCAGCAGTTCCGCGTCCGCCTAAAAGACCGCCCATGCCGCTCTGTCCATCGTCTTGAAAAAGTACAAGAAGGATGAGCAAAAAGCACGCTATGCCAAATGCGACAAACAAAATTATACGAATAGCATTCATAGATAACTCCAATATTCGTCCGCACAGTACATTGGCGGAAAACGTGAATAGCGGTATGCATTATAGACTAAAAGAACGTTTTCGTCAATTCGTATTAGCGCAGACCGCTCGCTCTAGATTTTTTCTTTCTGTTCAGCTATAGTAAAGACATGAGCAAGCTTAAAATCCTTCTTGCAAAAGGCAGAATCTATGAATCTGTGCGTAAGTTGCTTGATGATGTGGGTATTTCTATATATCTTCCCGACCGTACGTATTTTCCTATGACAAATCAAAAAGATTTGGCGTTTCAAGTAGTAAAGCCGCAGATTGTGAGCAATTTGCTCGCGCACGGTAAAGCTGACATTGGATTTTCTGGCAAAGATTGGGTGTACGAAAACGGTGCGGAAAATGACATTGAAGAAATCGTTGATTTGGGATTTGACCCTGTGCGCGTTGTTGCAGCAATTCCCGACACGCTCAATTTTGACGCGCTTGTGACAGAGCCTGTGACAATTGCAACTGAATATCAAAATTTGAGCGCGCAGTGGATTCGCAACAAACATATCAACGGAAAGATTTTTCGCACGTGGGGCACAAGCGAGGGGTTTGTAAAAGATGATGAAAACGCGCTCGCGCAAATTCTCGTTGACAACACGAGCACTGGCTCGTCGCTGCGCGCAAACAATCTCAAAATTGTAGACACGCTCATGGACTCTTCAACGCGCTTGTACGCTTCAAAAGTGGCAATGAGCAATCCGCAGAAAAAGCAAAAGATTATGGAATTCAAAATGCTTGTGCAGGCGGTGCTCAACGCACGCGAGCGCGTCATGCTTGAAATGAACTGCGCAAAAGAAAAATTCGACGCGCTTGTAAACGGCATGCCCGCAATGAAGAGCCCTACAGTAAGTCCGCTCTTCGGCGAGCGCGGTTACGCTATAAAAATCGCTGTGCAAAAAAACGAAGTGCCGGCATTGCTCCCCAAACTACAGGCGCTCGGTGCAACAGACATCCTTGAATATGAGTTGCGAAAAGTTATGCCGTAGACGCGAGGGTTGCAAAGCAGATGCTTTTTATGCAATAGCCAGTCAATGCTATTTAGCAGTATAATTAGTAAAATTATGGAACGAATTGCAACAATTGAACGAAACACAACCGAAACGCAAATTGCACTCACACTCAACCTCGATGGCAGTGGCGAATACAACGTGCAAAATCCTATCGGCTTTTTTGACCACATGCTGCGCGCATTTTGCAAACACGGCATGTTTGATTTGTGCGGCACGCTTTCAGGCGACCTGCACGTTGACCAGCATCACCTCATTGAAGATGCAGGCATTGTGCTCGGCATGTGTTTTGCAAAAGCGCTCGGAGACTGCTCGGGCATCTACCGCACAGGATTTTTCATCTACCCAATGGATGAAACGCTCGTGCGTGCCGCCGTCGATTTTGGTGGACGCCCGTACCTTGTGTGCAATGCAGAACTTACCGGCATACCGCTCGTGTCGCGCGGGGCAGACGGAAAAGACGCAAACTTTCAGACAGACTGCTTTGAAGATTTTTGGCAAGGATTTGCAACAGGCGCAAAATGCAATGTGCACCTAGACACGCTGCGCGGCCGCAGTGACCATCACAAAATGGAGGCGCTCTTCAAAGCGGCCTCCCGCGCGCTTCGCCAAGCAACAGCACGTGATGAACGCACACGCGGCAAAATCCCTTCAACAAAAGGCGTAATTGTATAAACAGCTATTTTTTGCACGCAGACAATTTACCACGGAAATCAGTTTTCACAGAGCGTGCACTGCTGTTTTCATTAACGCAAGCGCTTAAAAAGCGATTTCCGTGTGCTTCACCTCGCTTATCTAGCTTTTTCTGCTTTGCTGTGATACTATTATTGCTACATGAAAAATGGAATCAACACAATAGCCGTATGGGGCGACTCAATTTTAAAAGGCGCAGTCACAGGATTGAGCGATCACCGTTTTGAAATTCTCGACAATACAAATAGCCTCACGCTCGCATCAAAAACGCTCCATTTTGAACTTATTAACAAAAGTGTATTCGGCAATATCATCAATAAATCACAACGCACGTTGAATCGCGATATGGAGCGCGGACTTGTCTGTGATATAGGCATTATCGAAAGCGGCGGCAACGATTGCGACTACGACTGGCCGTCGGTAAGTGAAAATCCTAATGTACCGCACGAACCACGCAATCCGTTGCCAGAGTTTCTTCGCATGATGAACGAAATGGTGCATACGCTTCGCGAATACCGCATTACACCGCTTCTGATGACCATGCCGCCGCTTGTGCTCGACCGCTGGTACAAAACGATTACGCTGGAACAAAATGAAGTGAACATCCGCGCGTTCTTGCACGACGACATATTCCGTTTGTATTCGCGTCATGAACTGTACTCGCTCAACATCGTAAAATACGCGCACAAAAACAACGTGCAACTGGTGGACATGCGCATGGCAATGCTTGAGCGCAGTGACTTCCGTGAACTCATGTGCGCAGACGGCATTCATCCGAACGAAAAAGGCTACGCATACATGGCAGATGTGTGGATTCGAGAACTGCCAAAACTGTACAAAGAATTTTAAGCAACACACGCAAATTGAAAACCTAGTTTTCGCTTCAAAGTGCGCCACGCATATAAGCAAAGCGTTTAAAATGCGCACTGAAATAGCGTGCGTGACGACCTTTACTCAACCGTGAGCGTCACTTCCATAACAAGCGGATTGTGGTCCGAATGCACAAAGCCTACATCTTGCGTCGTGCACGATGCAACTGCTACATTCGCAGAAACGACAAAACCGTCTATGACATAGTACTGAAACGATGATTTGTCAGCATCTTTGTATGGTTGGTCGAGCGAACGGCATGTAGGTATTTTGGCATCCATCAAAAAGCGCACATCGTCTGAAAAAGATGCAACATCAATTTTTCCCGCCTGCCATTTTCCCTCTTGCGCAGGGTAGCGCGAGTCGTCTACGTTTGAAAACACTTGATTGAAATCACCGCCTGCTATGACATAGTTGCCGTCATCAATTTCTTTTTGCACGACATCTTTAAACAGGGCAGTCTGCGCAATTTTGCCCTCGCCCTCATCATATGCTTCCAAATGCAAGTTGATGAGCACAAGCTCTTTGCTTGAATTTGCTACAGGCACGCGGCTCACAATAAGACAGCGCTTTAAATTTGCTACACGCACCGGCCATGAAAACGAAATGGGAAGTTGCACGCGTTCACTTGAGGCAATGCCAAACACGCTCATCAAAAGCACGCCAGAGTCAACTTTTCCAAGCGGCGGAACGGGATACGGCACATACGCAACTTTGTAATTGTTTGCAAAAGAACTTGCATACGGTTGCAATGCAGAGCGCATGTATGCAACTTCATCAATCTTGTGCGAACGAGAAGAGGCGCGGTCAACTTCCTGCAAAAACAAAACGTCAGGCGCAATACTATTTACCACTTCTGCAATGCCTGCAAGATTTTCTTGAACGCGCGCTCGGCTTGCTGTCCGTACCATTGTGCCACCGTCCATAAAAAAATCAGCGTTGTCGCCGAGCGCACCGTAGCCAATGTTCCACGTCATCACAGTTATCGGCTCACCTAAAGCAACTGTACGCAATGTGTTTGCATCAACAGCAAGCGTTTCCGTTTCTTTCGGGCGGTATTCAACAGCAGTCAAAAATAATATGAACAGCACAAACACACACACTACAACGAGCACAGTCGCTCCAATCGCCTTGAACGCACAAAACACATTTTTTACCAAGTTATTTTTCATATTTTTCCTCACTATACAGTTTTATTGCGAAGCGGTACGTTGAACCATCCGCACGAATAAAATGCCTGCTTTTCTGTTTAGACAACATTTCACGCCCTCTCTTATTTACCCCATGCAAAATTGATTGCGCTCACCACCGCAGCAACACCCGCGCGCCCTACATTGCTGCTCTTCCCAACGCCCCACGCAGTGCTGCCATTTTCCATTGCAATCTGCACGTATGCCATAGCGCTCGTGTTGCTGCCCGTGCCAATGCTGTGCTCGTGAAACGACGTAATGTTGAAGTGCGGCGCGTTCGTCGCTTTGAGCGCATTCACAAACGCATCAAGCGGTCCGTTCCCTTTTGCCCCAATAGAATGTTTTTCGCCGTTCCACTCAACAACTGCACGACACAGCACGTAATCGCTGCTTGCGCTTTCGCTGTCAAGGTGCGTTTCATTCAAATCAACTATTTTAAGCGGCGCCGCCTTTTTGAGCCAGGCGTTTTCAAAGCAAGCATAAATCTCGCTCGGCATAAGCTCGCGCTGCGCCTCATCTGCAGCAATTTTAATAATTTCTCCAAAACGGGCATGCATAGCTTTCGGCATTACAATGCCGTAATCGTTTTCAAGAATAAATGCGGCGCCGCCTTTTCCGCTCTGGCTGTTTATCCTGATAATGCCTTCATACTTTCGCCCTATGTCATGCGGGTCAATCGTCAAGTATGGCACATCCCACAACGCATCGCTTTCCATCTTTTCGCGCGCCGCCATGCCCTTGCGTATTGCGTCTTGGTGCGAACCTGAAAAAGCCGTAAACACGAGTTCACCGGCATACGGCACGCGAGGTCCTACTGTCATGCCGGTAAAAATCTCATACTGACATCTCACATCATCAATATGCGAAAAGTCCAGTCTTGGGTCAACGCCCTGCGTATACATGTTGAGCGCAACATTTACAATATCGAGATTGCCCGTGCGCTCACCGTTTCCAAACAGCGTGCCTTCAACTCTATCTGCTCCTGCAAGAAGCGCAAGCTCGCACGAAGCAACGCCCTCGCCTCTGTCATTATGATTGTGAATGCTTACCGTTACATTCTCGCGTTTTGTAATGTGCTTGCAAAAATATTCCACCTGATCTGCAAAAATATTGGGCAAGGCACATTCTACAGTAGTCGGCAAATTCAAAATAATTTTGCTGCTCGTCTTTTCCCACTGCGCTTTTACCGCTTCGCACACGTCAACCGCATATTCAATTTCTGTCGTTGAAAAGCTTTCAGGCGAATACTGCAAGCGTATGTCAGTTTCACCTTTAAAAGCAAGACAGTCCTGCACACACTTTACGCCGTCAACTGCAAGCTGCTTGACTTGCTCCTTTGTCATGCCAAATGTGTAGTTCCGCTGCGCAGGGGAAGTTGAATTATAAATGTGAAAGATTACGCGTTTTGCACCTTTGAGCGACTCAAACGTTTTTTTAACAAGATGCTCGCGTGCTTGACAAAGCACTTGCAGCGTAACGTCATCGGGCACGCGGTTCTCGTCAATAAGACGACGCAAAAATGTGTATTCAGTTTCAGATGCAGACGGGAAACCCACTTCAATTTCTTTGAAGCCCAACTTTACAAGCAAATCAAAAAATGCGAGCTTTTGTTCAACACCCATAGGATTTACGAGCGCTTGATTCCCATCGCGCAAATCAACAGAGCACCATATGGGCGCTTTTGTGATGAGCTTGTCAGGCCATTCGCGCTTTTCAATCGGAATCTGCGGAAACTGAGCGTACTTGCCGTTTGAATTCATACTTGCCATTTTTCTACCTCTCAATACTTGCCAATTTTTATTGTCACGTACGGCACGCTTTAAAAACAAAAAACCTGCCTCCACGCGACAGGTTTGCACTTTGTTTAGCATACAACTATACAACACACCGTCAACGTTGACAAAAAAAGAGACGATTGTCTAGTAGTAGCGTTAAATATACCATACGTATAGTATGGCAAAAATAAAAAAAAAGTCAATACAGGCATTCGCTGCCTCAATACCCTGCAATATTTTCGCTGGGAAAACGCAACCTTTCAAAAGGTTTCTTTTTCCCAGTCCCTTTATCTTCCAAACATCATCTGCAAGCTTTTATTAAATGATTCTGTGTCATCTTTGAGTGTTTGCAGAAAATCATTTGAGTCAAGCGTGCCGAGCACAACAGCCATCTCTTTGTCATTGCGATACACCATTTTGCGATAGCAATCAGTATAATCTTTTTCTCGTGAAGCAACTGATTCATTATACATATCATTTGAAACAGCAATAACTTCCTGCACAATATCGTCATATATCGTTTTCGTAAAATTAATAATTTTTTCGTTATACAACAGCTCAAGCACATGCACCGCATATCGTGCTTTATAATTTTTATACTGAGATTCACATTCATTGTAAAAAGCGTGCACATCTTCCCAACTGTGCAGTACATCGCTTTTTACATTTTTCAAAAGTTCGTTCACTTTTTCTTCCGGCATCACTTGACCGCCTATATTGCACCAGACGGTAAAAAGCGGGAACGAATTAATTTTAGTAATTTCTTCATGTGAAAAAATTGCACTGCCACAGTCTGCGCACCAGGCAACAATTTCACGTGCAGCAAAATATTTAACAATTCTGCGATATAACCAATACGCATATGCGGGTTTAAAAATTGTCGCGCCGTATTTTTTTTGGCACTGCTCATCTCGCAACGTAAAATCAGCTTCATGATTTTTTTCAAGAAATAGTTTTGCCGCCGTGCGCATTTTTTCTTGATTGCTAGAAGCAGTTGTTTTAGCAACAGCACGCTGAAAAAATTGTCTATCAAGATGCGGAAGCGCACTAGCAGTCAAATCGATAATTCTTTCGCAAGCAGTTAATAACTCTTGCATCGTGTCGGGCGCAAATGGATTCGTTTCAATATGTTGCACTTTTACAGTACGTTTATCCCGTTTTTTAAATTTATATTGATTGCGCACAATCGCAAACATATCGTACATAAACCACCATGCAGGAATAATGTGCACGCTGCTATCGCCATTTTCACCAAGCGCAACGAGCGAAAACGGGTACGGTATGTCAAGCTCATATTGATACGACCCTTTTGCAACGAGCACGAACGAGGCAAACTTGCTGTTGTGCTTGAAATCGCTCGCAAGACCGGGCCAAAATCCACGGTGCGCAATCAATTCTCCATCAGGACTTCGTGAATTGTGATTACTGCCGATTGTTGCACCAGATGCAATATTCGACTGCCCCATAATTGTTGACGCAATAAGAAACGAAGAGTTGTGATGCTGCTCATGAAATGGGAAAAGCAAATTATTAAGAATCTCACAACACGAAATTGTAGAGTTGTCGCCAAGTACAGAATTTAACAATCGTGCTCCGTATTTGAGCTGACAGTTCCTGCCAATGACAAATCGCACTGCAACAGCTTGATAAAATATACGGCTGCCATAGCCCATAATGCCGTTTACCATTTCAACGCCTTCTCCAATTTGCGAAGGCTCTTCAGGAGACGACAGCACTGTAATATTTTTCAATTTGAACGCACCCTTAATATATGTGCACTCTCCTATTTTTGCATCTTTTAAAAGCGTTGTATTTTTGATGACTACATTGCTTTCTACGATGCCATATGTTCCAAGACCGCCGTCATTGCCACGCTCAGTAAACGCAAAAAAACGCTTCATCAGCTGTTCGTCTTCACGGTAGCGCGACCACACATATGCATCGGCAGGAATCATCGTCTCAAACGGAAGCACGGCACGACCGCCGTTTTCGTTGGCAATATCAATCCATATGCGATTCGATTCAGGCTCTCCATTTTTTAAAACACCATTTCCGAATTTTGCATGATGCGTACAGCTCATCTCTTGAATATTGAACAGCATGACTGTATTGCCAAGACGATAATTTTCCAAATATGCAACATTGCAAATCACGTTGTCATCGCCAGTCGCAACATTTATTAATTTTGAACGATAGATTCCTGTTTCAAGCTCTAAATCGTGATACTTCAATGTTGCCGCACGTAGTTTTCCAATAATAACAAATCCAGAAAATGATGAACTCCTTATAAGCGACGCATCAAAAAATTGCTCGTCCACATATACATTGCGCCACGAGGCATCGTCGCACGAATTGAGATTTTTTTCGAGCGCAGCAATCTCATTTTTTGTAAGATGCCGTTTGTTTTTGAGCAATTCTGCAGGTATGGCAATTTGCTCGTTTTCTGCGTTGTTGTACGTTACCTTTATCATGTTGCGTCATTCTACCTATAGACATGGCAATTTGTAAAGTGTACGTTTTTTTTATATTGACAACCTGTGCACAACAACCAACACGCATCTTTTATTCCCGTCGGCATTTTGATATACTGAAATCGCTATGATAAGTCGTCTGCCAAAACATACATTATCAATTTCACTTTTTGCAACTGCCTTTTTTTTATACACTGCAGCAGCTCATGCAAACGCTCCCGCAGGATTTGCAGAATACACGCTTGAAAACGGCATGCAGATTTTTGTGCTTGAAGATTTTGCATCCGCGCCCATCAGAATTGAATACGCATGCCGCGCAGGCGTGAGCATGCAAACACCTGAAACAGCAGGATTTTTTCCATTATATACGCGTCTTTTTTCAACTGCTGGAAAGACGTCATATGCGCAGGATAATGCATGGCTCATTTCCAATGCAACTGCCGAATGCACGGCAGACGTTGCGCACTACATTTTGACAGTTGCGCCTTCGCAAGTGGAAACAACACTTGAAGAATTGGCATACTGCGCATTTGCGCCAGTGTTCAGCGACAAAGAGATGCAAGCACAATTTACTGCACTCAAAAATGAAGTGATGAATTACTCATACAGTACGGCAGGATTTATCAACGCGAGCATTGACGCGCGTGTGTATGCAGATGCCCCATGGAAGCAGGACACAGGCGTATACCCTGCGCTTTTTACAAATACGCCGATTGCAGAAGTTCGTTCTATTTTGATGAACATTGCGCGCACATATTATGTACCCAAAAACAGCGCGCTCTTTATAAGCGGAGGCATTACAAAAGAATATGCGCTTGCGCTTGCAGAAAAAACATTTGGCATGTGGCAAGGAGGCACAGTTGCCGTACAGCAGAGCGGCAACACACAAAAGATACTTGCGGCAAAGAGCAAAACAGAACAGCGAAAATTTGTCATGGCTGACCCTGTTTTCTCTGACGACTTGACACAAATTGTTGTGCAATATAAAAGCCTTTCAATGGTGCAGGCAGATGTCGCTGCTGCAAGTTTCAACGCATATGCATCGTCGTTCAAAAAATCGGTGCTTTCACACAATGAACTTGCAGTACGTGGCTCAGAATATATAAATGTTGCTGCTGCGCATAAGAATGGCGAGTCGCGACTCATATTTCAGTCGCTCCTTGAAAAAACAAAAACTTCTCCCGCAGAACAAGCTGAACTTTTTGTCGATTGTGCAAAAGAGGCGGCACGCACACTACTCGGCGAAGAACTTATTGCAACGCGTGGGGCACTTGTTGCGGGTTACAGCGAATTGTTCGGCTCTTCGACGCAACTCATGGAAACGCTTTCTGCGTTATGGGCTGTTTCAGACACAACGCACCATGATGGGATGCCTCTTGTAAATCGGTTGCTTTCACGCCCTAATGAAATTATTAATTTTAATAGCGCAGAACTGCAACACGCATATAGTGAAGAAATGCCGTTCGTTTTTGTACTCGTAAACAGCGACAGCTACAATCGTTTTGCAAAAGAATTTAAAAATGCAGGATACGAATTAATAACGCAAAAAAACGGCTCATGGTACACGCAGGCGTTGTATAAAAACATTACAGACAGCAATCTCGCCTTTTCAGATTCACGCAAAGAAATGGAAAGCGACAACGAACCACTTTATATTGAACAGAACAAGGCACAATTTTCATCGGACTGCCTTAAAAATGGCATTCCCGTCATATTTAAAAAAAATGAATCATCGTCATCTGCACTCATACTTCTTTCTATACATGGCGGCGCACTTTCAAGCGCATCAAACCCGGGATTCTTTTCAATCTTAATAAACGCACTCGCAGACAATATTCAGAAGGAAGTCAATAGGCAAAAAGCGAATGGCGCAATTGACGGAACGCCTTCAGTGCGCGCAGAAACAAATTTAACAAGCGGCACAATATCGGTTGAAAGCCTTTCCGATGACATGAACGTAATCATTCCGTGCATATCTCGCGCGCTCGTTTACGGCAATATTTTGCCAGCGCAAGCAGACGGACTTGTATACGATGCCCGCTCTCAAAAGCGGCTTCACAACGGCAACACGATAAATCAATTATATAGCCGTGCAATATACGAACTTTTTGCAGGAACACCGTACACCGCACTATTTGACAGCGACCGCGACATCCTTGAACATGTGCAGTACACAGACATACTCACATCATACCCGCAACTGCTTGACGCAGGAAAATACACAGTAGTAGTTGTCGGCAATTTTCACGAAGAGCTTATTAAAAGCGCGCTTGAATCGTCGCTCGGCATTTTTTTACCACAAACTTCGCGCGACGCACGGGCAATCTCGACAGTGGCTCCGCAGTTTCCGCGCAACAAGCGTATCCGCGTAACGCTCCGCCATCTTTTTATGACTGACATAAGCGCAGAAAAAGCAGGCCCGCGCCCGCTCGTGCTCGTACCAACAACGAACTTTTCAGACCCTGCACAATATTGGCTTCCATCTCCAAAGCCCGCCTCCCCTGATTTTGCCGTATTCAATGCGCTCGTACATACGTTGCGCTCTCGTCTTGAAAAAAAAGTGGCAGCTATTTCGACAGACATGTCGGTGCGCGCAGAAGCGGCAACATACGCCATGCAAGCGGCGGCAATCACTATTACGCACGTGGACAGCACAAATCAAATCGATAAATTGTACGAAGAGACTGTTGCACAAATCTTGCAAGACGCACAAGATGCAGAAACATTTTTGCAACTGGCAGAAGAATTGAAAAACAACTGGGTGCTCGCTGCACTTTCAGGCACGCAGACGAACCGCGGCACTGCACTGCTCATACACGAAGGGCTTGAAAGCGCTATAAGCGGCAACAGCAAAAAAGATGCTGTACAGTATTTAACAAATTATGAAATTATTAATTCTGTCTCACAAGAAACAGTTGTCGCGCTCTGCGAAGCATATTTTTCAGGAGCAGTGCCGCTTCGTCTGTATTCAAAAGATGCAAAACGGTAAAACTGAAGTTTTTAGAGGCTCCCATTATTTATGTTCCGCCAGCACAACTGAACAGAACGGAGGAATTGTCAAATATCCGTTTGAAGTTGCAGCGGTTCCTTTGTACGTTGAAAACACAATAGGCAGATTATACGCTTCTGGAATCTGAACAGCCGTTTTTTCTGGAGACAAGTTGTGAAGCACAAACGCTTTTTCAGATTCATATTCCATTGCCCATGACGAAACAAATTCGTTGCCTGTTGACAGCGCCGTAAATCGCCCACGATACAGCGCAGGGTGAGCGGTCTTTATTCTGATAACGCGCTTGTAAAACTGCAACAGCGAGTCAGGATCTTTTTCCTGCTCGGCAACGCTCAATGTATTTTTATTATAACGTGACGTTTCCCACGTCGTTTGCAATTTGTCACGGTTGGCAACATTCCATATCATTGGCGTGCGCAGCTGCTCGTCAGGCTTTGCTCCCATCATGCCTATCTCTTCGCCGTAATAGATGAACGGCACGCCCTCTGCAAAAATGTACATTGCAGCTGCAAGCTTCAACTGCGGCACTTGACCGCGCAACAAACCTGCAATGCGATTCTGATCGTGGTTAGACAAAAATGGCGCATCTTTGTAATCAGGATTTGATTGCGCATATCGCTCATATTCACCTTGCAATGCGGCAGCGTAATTGTTATTTGCAGCACTCTGCGAGCGTATCTCATCCACGATTCTTGTGCCCATGTCAAAATGGAACGTAGAGCCGAGTCCCGCCATATATTGCGCGCGTGTCGAAGCAGGCTCCCACACCTCTCCAACTATGTATGCATCTGGTCGTACGCTTTTATTATACTCGACAATCTCCTTCCACCAGGCAACACCTTTTTCAATAGAGTTTGTGCCGGGCGGTGTTTTTGCGCTGTTGTATACATGGCTTGCAGCGTCGTATCGAAAACCAGCAACACCTTTGTCAAGCCAAAATTTCATCACCTTTTTGAACTCCTGCCGCAACTCCTGACTGTCGAGATTGAAGTCTGGCATATGCGACGAAAAAATTCCTGCGTAGTAGCAGCCGTTATAAGCGTTCCAGACATTGTGTCCCCAAATCTGTTGACGAAGGCTAAATCGTGAATCGTCTGCTGAAATCCAGCGGTACCACGAACGGTGCGCATCATTTGGATTGCGCGAATCAATGAACCACTGATTATATAGTGACGAGTGATTGCACATCATATCGAGGATAACGGAGATGCCGCGCTTCTCGCATTCGGCAAGCAGCCGCTCAAAGTCTGCCATAGTACCGTACTGCGGATTCACATCGTAGTAATCGTCTACATCATACCCGTGATATGTTTGCGTCGGGTAAATTGGCAAAAGCCATATGCCAGTAATGCCTAAATCATCTGTCGTTGCGTCATCGCCATCGTTGAGGTAGTCAAGTTTCGAAATCAATCCGTTAAAATCGCCAATGCCATCACCATTTGAGTCAGCGAACGAACGCACAAAAAGGCTGTAGTACACGCCTTCAGATGGCAACACGGCATGGCGAGGAAGCGCTGCCACTCCGATATTTGCACCACCATGTGTGCGAGCATCTTTTGCAGAAGACATGCACGCCTCAAGCAATAACGACGCGCAGAATAAAATTAATAATTTTTTATACGTCATTCTTTGCCCCCTGTTCCTGCAAGCGATTGAATGAGCGACTTTTGTCCCGCCATAAACAAAATGGTAAACGGAACTGCAACAAGAAGCGCACCTGCTGCAAACATGGTAAAATTGTCTGCTGCACGATTGTTGATCATTTCAAATAAACCTACCGCAAGCGTTTTTTTGCTGTCGCTGCGCAACACAAGGCGCGGAAAAATAAAATCCATCCACGGACCGGTAAAGCTCGTGAGCGCAAGAAATATGAGTTGCGGTTTTGCAGCAGGCAGCACAACGCGCAAAAACGCAGTAAATGGCGTGGCGCCGTCAATGTATGCAGCTTCGGCAAGTTCTTTTGGCACAGTGTCAAAATATCCTTTCATCAGCCACGAATTGAACGGAATGCTTCCCGCTGAATACACAAGCACAAGCCCCCACAATGTGTCGAGCCCGTTTATCTTCCACAAGATGACATACGTTGCAATCATGCCGATAAAACTTGGAAACATCTGCAAGATGACCATAGATGCCATAACCGTTCTACGAAACGGAAACGTAAAACGCGAAAAGATATATCCTGCAAGGCTGCACAAAATGACAGTCAGTACCGTATTCAGACAGGCAACTTTGAGCGTGTTGAAGTACCAATGTACGTAATTTGTGCCGTGCACATCTGTCGTACCTTTTACAAACTGGTCTGAAGGCGTAAGCAGCCGCCGAAACTGGTACAACGACGGCTCTTTGGGAAATGGCACTATTGACGTTGCTGCAAGCGAGTTTGATTTTGTAAAAGCTGCACTTATAGTGAATGCAATAGGATACAGCACTACAAGGAGTTGAATTATTAATATTGCTGTCAAAATAATGACAACAGGCGAATTGCTGCATGTTCTGTTTTCGTTCATACTTCACCTTCCTTAAATGATTTTGTGCGCATGAAGTTGTAGAGCGCAAATGGCACGAGTACGACAAACACGAGAATTGAAAGTACAGAAGCGAGGTTATACATGTTGGGCGTGTTCATTGTCAGCTTGTAAATCCACGAAATCAAAATGTCGGTAGCACCTGCTTGCGTGGAAATTGTGTCAGGCAGATTCGGACCTCCAGAAGTGAGAAAAAACACCGCCCCAAAATTGTTAATGTTTGCCGCAAACTGCATGATGAGGATTGGTTTTAGCTGGAACATAACGAGCGGAAACGTAATGCTTCTAAATTGCATCCACTTGTTTGCACCATCGATAGTAGCTGCTTCGTACACAGAATTTGAAATAGCTGTCATGCTGCTCGTAATGAGAATCATGCTATACGGGAATCCTATCCAGATATTGACAAGAATGAGCGAGAATTTCGCCATTACCGGATTTGAAAGCCACGGAATGCCTTCTGCAATAAATTGAAAATACATGAGCGTGCGGTTGATAGGGCCAAATGTGCCATTTAATAAATTTGCCCAAATAAAAAGTGAAAGCATTGTTGGTATGGCATAGGGAAGGATAAATATTGTACGGTATAGTTTTGGAATCTTTATGCGCTTGTCCTGTAAGATGACTGCGAAAAAAAATCCTGCAAAAAAACACGTGAATGTTGAGCACACCGCCCACACAACAGTCCACAGCGCAACTCGTCCGAATGTACTGAACCATTGCCCGCTGCTGCTCCCCTTTGAACTAAACATGGTAACAAAGTTTTCAAATCCCACCCAATCAACGAGATTGTTCGGCGGTATGTGGTCGGGCGACGAGTAATTTGTAAATGCAACGAGCGCGAAGAATAAAAGCGGTATTACCGTAAAAAACGCAATCATGATGATGCACGGCGCAATGCCTATGACTGCGAACGAATTCTGCGCAATGTCGTTGCGCGACTCGCTGAATGTTGGAAACTTGTTGTTCTTTATGATTTTTTCAGCATCTTTTTTTGCATATATGATATTAAATGCATATGTGACAAAAAAAATCGCAAGGATGATAATGACAAGCAGGCCGTTTATCATCATAAAGATTGAATGGTCTGCATATTTTATTACCGTTGTCGGCTGAACAGAACCGAGCGTCACAAGCCCCGCCAATGCAGCAACAATAGGACCACGGAACCATGCGCGATGTCCGAGCGTTCGACGCCCCGATGCAGCAGCTCGTTTGCATAGCGCGCAGCCGTCATAATGCTTGTCGAACAGCTCTGCCTCCCCATTAGCTATGGCCATGTTTGCCATCGCTTTGCTGAGCGCGCGGTCAGATTTTTCCGTCATGGCGATAAACCTGTCTATGAATTTTTCACCGTCTGCAACGACAACATCTTCATATGAGTCGTCTTCATCACGCGCGAGCTGGAAATCAGCAACAGCAATTTCTACCGCATCTGCTATTTCAAAAACAGCATCCTCGACAGCATAGGGGTCGGAATAATCAATTGCGTCTGCATATAGCGGCACAAATTCATCAAAAAATGTTTGCACTTCTTCGCCGAGCGCTGCATCACGTTTGTTGTAATGGCGTGTGATTTTTTTTGTCCACGAAGCAAGGTGCGTCCGTATATAGCGTTCTGCTTTTTTTTCACGCGCAACAAGCATGTCGTTGAGCTGCGCATATTCATGCTCTGCAAGATATGCAATCATCGCAACTGCATCAGGCGTGCCGTGCATGTATTCGTTTTCAGCATTGTCAGCAGGTATGATTTTTTTTGTGCCAAAGACAACAAAGCAGAGCATGACGAGTTCAAAAAGCATAAGGATTGCGCCGCGTATAAATTGCCGCAAGAACAAAATCTGTCCAAGCCCCATAAAACAGGCAGAGGCAAACGGCGCTTTTTTTACTTTTGCAGGATTTATGTTGCTCATTCCATCCATTTTCCCATTGCCGCTCGACAACTAGCGTGCGCCGTCCATCGCAGCAGCTGCCGAGTTGAGCGCCGTCCTTACGTCGTCGCCATCCCAAATGCCTGCATATGCCGCGTTCATAGCTGACCAGTACGTGCCCATCTGCGGAATGGTCGGCATAGGCACTGCGTATTTTGTCTGCGCAAGAATGCCATTTGAGAGCGGATCATTTGTCGTAATGTCAGTACGCGGAGGAATCTGACGCGTCATTTCAAATCGTTTGAGCAACGCTTCCCTGCTTGTTAAGAATTCTGCAAACGCAGCCGCTTCTTCCGGTTCTTCCGAGTATGAGCTCACAAATGCAAGGCGCACGCCTGAAAATGATGTTGCAGGTTTGTTTTGCTCGGGAAATTCTGGCAATGTTGCAATGCCAAAATCAACACCTGATTTTGTGAAGTCAGCTATTTTCCACGGACCCGTAATAATCATTGCAGCTTTGCCTTCAATGAATGAAGAATTGCAAAAATCGCCCGTCATGTCAGCGGACGGCACATCAAGAATCTGCTTCCGCAAATTTTGCAAATACGTAAGCCCTTTAATAGAAGCAGCACTGTTGATGCTGTGCTGTTTTCTATCGTTGCCGTTTGGTCCAAAAAGCTGTGCGCCAAACGAACTCATGAACATGTATTGATAATAGCCGTCGCCGACTGCCCACACGAGCGCATACTTATTCTGCGTCTTGTCGTTATATGTCTTTGCAAACTGAATGATTTCTTCCCACGTCTTCGGCGGATTTTTAATAAGCTTTTTGTTGTAGAAGAGCGCATATGTTTCAATACCGAGCGGATAGCCATACGCCTTGCCGTTGTACGTGGAAGCTGTTTTCGCAGCAGGAATGAATTGATTCAGATACGCGCTGTTTGAAATAGGCACAACGTGACCGCCATTTACAAGTGCACCTATGTGGTCGTGCGGCGCGACAAATACATCGGCACCGACACCAGCAGGTCCATCGAGCTCAATCTTTGCACGTGAATCTGTAGAGCCGACAGGCTCATAGGTAATCATGGTGCGTTTATGCGTCTTCCTGAATTCCCTGATAGCCCACATGACAAATTCTTTTTCAGGACCGTCGGATTCCCACACTTTGAGCGTTATGCGCTTTGCCGGAGCTGCAAACAGCGAAGCACACAGTGCAACAACTGCAAACATGCACGCAATTTTTTTCATCATAGAATATGCCTCCATTGTTCATAAAGATTTTATACATACCGGCCACACCGGATTTTGCCAATTCCAACGATGCTCTAAAACGCAACGCACCATGCACAGCATCATTTTTCCACGCGGATAATCGTTGCAGTGAGCCCATCAAGGATAACAAGCCTGCCGCGCATTGCAACACCTTTTGGAATTTTAATGCCGTCAGCATTTACGTTTTCAGCATCGACAATCACGCGCGCATTTTTCAAACTTGTACGCACATTGATTCGCGCAGCTTCTTTTTTCCCGTTCACGAGGATAATCCATAAGCTATCGCCATCTTGTATTGAATAGCCGAACACAAGACGCTCCGCATCATCAATCTGCAAGAGCTGCGCACGCTTGGCAATTTTTGTTGCATCGCCTATCCTGAACACGTTGAATGCGCGGCGAAGCGCAATCAAACTTTTTGTATAATCAAGAAGCGTTTGATAATCTTCATCAATTTCCCACACGAACTGATTTATGTTGTCTGATGAATCGTAGCTGTTGCGCACAAAATTGCCTATGCATTCATTCTTTGCGTTTGCCACATTTGGCTTTGTTCTGCCACGCTCTTGCCCGCCATGCAAAAATGCAATTCCCTGCGAGGTAAGCGCAAAAAAATTGCCAAGCTTCAAGCGCTTGATAATCTCTGCACGGTCACGCATTTCATCAAGCTTGAGATTATGCACAACGCTGTCGTGCAACGTAAGCCCGTCATGGCACACGAGATATTGAAGATTGTCGCCAGAAGAATCTGCACGATAATTGACAACAGGGCTTCCAATGCAGTTGCGGAACAATCTTTCGGAGTCAACACCTTTGCCAGTGATGAAACCGCGTCCTGTTTCGTTGAAACCGCCTGCTTTTAATAAATCTCGGAACTCGTCATTGAATACGGCAACGTTGTCCGTCTTTGTCATGTAGTTTTGATCCATGCCGACAGTATCTTCAGAACCGTTGTACATTTTCCACCCTTCGCCTTCAAAGAGAACAAACGGATTCACTTTTGCACATGCTGCATATGACTCGAGAACTGATGATGACTCCATGAGCCCCATGAGGTCAAAACGGAATCCGTCAATCATATAATTCTTTACCCAGTGCAACGTAGAATCGACAACGAGCCGCTTCATCATCGTGCGCTCTGTAGCAGTGTCGTTGCCGCACCCAGATGCATTCGTACAACTGCCGCGCTCGTTCATGCGGAAATAGTAGCCCGGCACAATATCATCAAGGAAGCGCGTTTCTGCCATATGGTTGTACACAACATCGAGCAGCACGCCTATTCCCGCTTTGTGACATTCGTTGACAAGCTCTCTAAGCTCGCGCACACGGCAATACGGGTCGCGCGCATCAGTTGCAAACCATCCTTCTGGCGTAAAATAGTTGTGCGGGTCATAGCCCCAGTTGTAGTTGTTGCCATTCACGGAACCAGAATTTTCATATGATGTGTTGAACTCGTCATTGTAGAAAAAATTGATCACAGGCATGAGCTGCACGTGCGTAATGCCCAAACTTTTAAGATACGGTATCTTTTCAATGAATGCAGCATATGTGCCGGGAACAGCTCGCACATGTGCATCGGAACTGATAGTAAAATCGCGCACAGACATTTCATAGATGACCGCATCTTCCCGTTTTGCAAGCTGTACATACGATGCCATGCCGCCGTCAGGCAACGCTTTCGGACTGTTCAAGTCGACAATTGCACCCCGCCCTACTGTTCCATCGTTTCGGTATGCTGCCATAGAGACAGCGTATGGGTCAAGCACAGTCACAGAGCCATGCGCATTGACAAGCGTAAAATCGTAGAACATGCCGTCGGGATCAATCACAGCAAACCTGCACCACCACACGCCTGTTGCATCGTTTTTTATCATGCGGACAGTATAGTCGGGGCGTGTCGCTGTGTCGCGCAAATACAGGTTGAGCGTCGCCGAAGACGATGTAGGAGCCCACAGTGCAAAAGACGCGCTGCCGTTTTCATACGTCATACCGAGCTGCACGTTTTCTGACGGCACTGTCTGCTCCGCTATCTTTACAGTGAGCGCGCTTGCATCTACCGTCGTTGTACCGCGAAAATCAGCATGCGACACGCGCAGCCTTGTAGAAAGCGGGGCGTTTTCAGCAAGCGCAAGCACAACGCCCGCAGTAAAATTCGATGCGCCGCCATCAGCGTTTTGCGCGCTCACAACAGCAATGCGTTTCCCCTGTTCATCTGAAACGACAAACCCCGATGCTCCAGAACCGAGCGCGTACTTTCCTGACAATGTAAGATTGATAGTGCGTGGTGAAGAAAGTTCTGCCGATGTTATGGATGGTTTGTACGGTTCTGCTGCATATGTCATTGTGTCCCCTGAAAAAATAACAATCTTTTTTGATGTGTTGACATTCCACAGGCGGTCATCATCGCCATCTTTTATCCAGCCATCTTTTTGCCGCACAATGAGGCCAATCCCGCCATTTTCTGCCACAGGTTTTACGCCGCCCGTGTCGCTCCCATCAAGACGCAACCGCATGTAGCCAATGCCATCTTTTTCACTCCACCTTTGCGTGTAACTCCACAACGCATTGCCGTCGCCACCTGGATTTGCCCACACCCACAGCGCCCACGGTGCGTAGTTTTTGTCGGGGCGCACGTAGTACACGACAAGCTCGTCTCCAGAAAGATTGAGCGTTTTGTCGAGCGCAAGCACTGCTTCAAGCGAAGCAGGCGCAGCATTTTCAAATGTACCGGGCATGTGCTGAGCCACAAGCGGCAACAAAAATACGCACAGGCAAAACACACAAACAATAGGCAAATACTTTTTTACCATGGCAATCCTCGCTTATTGCATTTTGCAAATGCTCCGACAGCGGTCAAAGCACTTGCAAAATGGGGCTGCCACTGACTGCGACAGCCCCGCACGATTACCTAGAATTTGCTTGCATCAATTGTTACCGTAACATCATAGTTACCGCTTGCCGTGCCAGTATTTGAGTTGTCCACAAAGCCGTTATCTCCTCCTGTTTGGAAATACGGATTATTCCAGGTACCGTATTGGCAGATTTTAAACATCGCCGAATTTCTTGATGCCCAACTTGGTTTTTTGCCATAAAACGTAATGGAAAGCGTTCCCGTGCCATCGACAGTGCCAGACAGCCCTTTGTCAGTAATTTTATCTGCTTCCACATTCCAGTTGTCAGCAAAATTTGATGCTGTCGAACTGATACTTGCACCTGCCACGACAAACTGTTTGCCTATGTCCGCAGCAAGATTTGTTATGGTAAATGTATATTTGCTGTATTCTTGTACCGTTGGCACACTTACTACCAACGCCTGCGCAGTGTTCGTCGTTGTCGTGAGCGCGACATCAAACGGCAGTGCGTAGTTTGGATAGCTTAAATTACGATGCTGAGTCGGACAGCCGACAAACAGCATGAGCGCACCTGTCGCAATCGTTATTATTAATTTTTTCATCATCGTTCCTCCTAAATTCGTTTAGAGATCCCACATGAGACCGAGACGAATTGCTGTCTTGCCATCGTAATCACTGCGGCCGCTCCTGTCGCGATACCACGTGTAACTGTTTGAGTTGTAGTTGTATGCAACAGGTCCGTCGCCAAATGATTTATACGGATCCATGCCGTACATAATTTGCAAGTATGCTGTCGGCGCATACATCGGTTTGATTTTTTTCTGCACGCCTGCATATAGTGCGAACGGACTTGCAAAATCAGATTTTGCACTCTTTGTACGAAGCCCTATGCCAAACGACGCAATAAAATCATATTTGAACGTAATATCTGCAGAAAGCGTATTGAAAAGATATTCCGCACCGAGATTGTCAAATGCATATGTAGCCGTGAGCTTTTTCACTGCATCGTTTTCAAATGTCTGCGTGTAGCGCAAGCCCGCATCAGCCACAATAAAATGTGCAGCCCTGCTGCGCACAAACATGTCTTTTGTCATTGCATCAAATTGCATATACCCGTCAAGCATCGCAGGAAACGCAAGCAATGCGTCGAAGTCAAGCTTAAAGTACGGACGGAAGTGGAAGAGCAACGCAGTTTTATCAGCAAACTTTGTTGTCGCGTCATACCAGTAGTCTGCATCTTTGTGAAGAATCATAGTCATGTCGCCACGCAGTCCAAGCGTGAGCGAGTCATACGCGAGCAGCCCATGCACATCACCCCAAATCATCTGCGTATTGCGATACCCAAGCTGGTCAGAGATGTTGCGGTGGTCGTCATCATTGTTGTCTTCAACATACATCATGCTTGCTTGAGCGCCGCGCCATCGATAACCAAGCGTTGCACCGATGTAATCGCCGCTGTATGATGCATTGATATTGAACGCAGTGTTGTCAATTTTTTTCTCTGGATTTTCGTCAACAGCGCCAACATCAGATGACGGCGGAGAATATTTAATCTTATACGGACCGGAAACAGAGGAACCGTACAAATTGAACAATACGTTCGCTTTTGCTGTTACAGGACCAAATGTTCCCTGATAGCCGAAAATGAAATCTTCTTCCATAACGAATTTGAAGATTTCTTTAAACGTTGTGCCGAATGCACCGTTATACTGGACGTCAAAATACTGAGAGAATCCACCAACAGTAAAGCGGACATTGCCATAGGTGTATAGGCCGTACTGCTTTCCCGCTCTGTCTGCCGTGCGGTTTGGAGCAATTACCGCATTCACTTCTACGCCCGTTCCGTCGAGCACTTTATTGAAAAGCGGCGCAAAATCAAAATGATTGAAACCGCCAATTGAGCTGTAGCCCGCCTCCCATTCCTTGTCAACAGTCACCCAGTTGACGTTTGTATGCGGCGGGAGCTTTGCATATTTGTAACCCGTTGTCCAATTGACATACGGCGTGTTAAAACCAATCTTCAAATGACCGAGATATGACGCAGCCGCAGCCTGTCCACCATAATAATATGTGGGATCAAAAATCGTATCCACAAGCAAATTAGTCCATCCTGTTCCCCAACTCGTCTTGCCTTTTTCATACAAGTTATTAAAATTATCCTGCTCTGCAAGCGCAATTTCAAAATATACAGGAAAATTTTTGAGCGCTTCACCGCTTATCTTCAAGTATGATTTAAGATTGAGCCCTGCGCTGTCGAGCGTACCGCGATTGTCTTTTGAGCCGTCTCCCCACAACATCTGATAGCCGAGCATTGACCATGTGCCGAATTTAATTGTCGGTCTCGCAGCAACAACAGATGCTTCGCCGCTCGCTGCCGCAACGAGCACATCTACATCTACAAGCCCGTTGTGCCCGCCAAAGCCGTCATCAATTTTGTCAGGCTCGTTCAAGTCTTCTGTCCAATTGCCATCAGAAATAAATTTATATTTCATAACAGTTCCAGGCGGCACAACTTTTATAAATGTCCAGCCCTTTTCACCTTTGGTCATCGGCAGCGCGCCACTTTGCCAATCGGTAAAATCGCCGGCAATAACAACTTCTTGTGCACGTGGATTTCCATAAAAGAACGTCACTTCAATGTTGCCGTCCGCAAGCTTTTTCACTGATACATCTGCAAAAGTTGCGGCGCATAGCAACACAGCAAGAATGAAAGCACACATTTTTTTCATTTGCGTCCTCCTTAATTAATTGTTATATTTTATACATAATTTTTAACCGAGATTCGCAATTTGTCAAGGAAAAAAACATGTTTTTTTGCGCAAAAATGTATTTTTTGTGCAATTGTGCGGTATTTTTGTATAAAAATTAAAATTTTGTTATATTCAAGCAGGATATAGTGATTTTTTTATTCGCGCGAAAGGTTCAATACATCACTTCGTGATATAAACTGTACGGAAATTATTCGTGGCGAGGGTTGAATACCATCTATCTTGATGCGAGCACCGCTGTCTGACGCTCTGCATGAATCACTGGCGCCATATCACGCTTTGACTATGGCAAAACCGCCGCTGTGCAACGTGTTGCCGTCACAGCAGCGTGCAAGAAGCACGTTGCCATGCAAAAAATTACAGTGTATGTCGTTGCTGCCAAAGTTAAAAAATAAATTGAGCGTCTCGCTGTCAGATTTCTTTTTCAGGTGAACAACACGCCCATTCTCTGGAGCATTTTCGCCATACACGAATTGCATGTCTACGCTGCGCATCGCTTCATGTGTTTTTCGAAGCGCAATGAGCGACTGCATAAATGCAAACTCCTCTGCATACTGTCCGTCATCAATTTCTTTCCACGGCATGCACCGACGGCAATCAGGGTCATAATCGCCTGCAAGCAGCACTTCGGTACCGTAATAGATGCATACGGAACCGGGCATTGAAAATAAAAACGCAAATTGTTGCAAAGTTGCATCGCGGTTTTCCGTCTTTGTGACGAGCCTGATTGTATCATGACTGTCGAGCAAATTAAACTGAACGCATGTCGTCTGCTCGTAATACATGGCAAGGCAGCGATTGACATGTTGCTCACATGTTTTTGCGGCCATCGTCGGCGTAAGCGCAAAATTTGAGATGGCATTTTGCAACGGATAATTCATGACAGCATCGAATTCGTTGCCGCGCAACCAGGGAAGCGCATTGTGCCACACTTCTCCTACAATAAAAAAATCGCTCTTGAGTTTTTTAAGACGCGTATGAAGTTCTTGGCAAAAAACGTGCGAAAGTTCATTCGCAACATCAAGGCGAATTGCATCAATATCATATTCCCGTACCCACATCTCGCATGCGCGTAGCACATAATCTCGTACTTCGGGATTGCTCGTGTTGAGCTTGGGCATGTTGTCTACGAATGCAAATGCAAAATAGTTTCCGTCTTGCGCGGCAGAATGCTGTTCTTTGTCAAAATCAAAATTGTTAATAATATACCATGATGCATACTTCGAGCGTTCACGATTTTTGAGCACATCCTGCCAGGCAAAAAAATCCCATCCAGTATGATTGAATACGCCATCGAGCATAATCTTGATTCCACGCGCGTGCGCTTGCGCAACAAGGCGCTTCATGTCGTCTTTCGTGCCAAATGAAGCATCGATTGTAAAATAGTCTGTCGTGTCGTACTTATGCTCGGATGGCGCGCTGTTCACGGGGTTCAAGTAGATGCCGTTTACGCCAAGTTGTTCAAGGTAATCAAGGCGGCTGATTATGCCTTGCAAATTGCCGCCATATTTTTCTTCGTTCGTTACTGCACGGTACGGCGGAGCCCACTCGCAGCATGGCGCAACATCAGAACTGCACGCAACGCGACAAAAGCGCGACGGAAAAATCTGATACCACACGGTGCTGCGCGCCCATACAGGAGGAGCGCAAATGTCAACTTCGTTCATCCAAGGAAAGATAAACGGTGCGGGCATCGACTTTGCGCGCAATTCTGATTCAGTAAAAAAACCGTTTTCGCAATACAGCATGACGCGCACACCGTCATCAAGCTCAAAAAAATAACGGCACCGTTTAAATGGAGGCTGCACGACTGTTGACCACCACAAATGATTTGGAAGCTCTTTTACGCGCGCTATCTCAATGCGCTCGCCGTGCCAGTTCCATTTGCCTCCAAAAATGCCGCCAGTAAACGGGTCTCCCCAGATGAGCGCGACACGCACAATATCTTTTCCCGTGCGTATGTTTATTGCAAGGTTGTCTTTGTCAAGCGGATAGCAATAATTATCAAACGCATAATGTGCAACCGCAGAAAAATCCATACTACAAATCAAACCGTTTGAAGCCGTCGAATATATCCTCTGCAAAATCAAACATTTTTTCAAATGTAAATATGCCCACGGCAACAAGCCCCACAGTAAACACTGCATAAAAAATAGAGCACACAATGCAGATAGCGATTATAGCTTTATTCACGCCGCCTGCTGTTGCTAAATATTCGCACTGTTTGCCGATGTCGTTCGGGTGCGCTGCCTGTGCTTGCGAGCGCATCTGCGTATAGCGCATGTAGTGCACATAGTCAAGGAATGCGCCGCGCACAAGAGCAGTGATAAGCCCTATTCCTGCCGTTGCACCAACGATAATCCACGATGCAACCTCAATAAGAATGCCCCACATGTAACTCCTGCGATACATAAGGTTCCAACCGCCAAAAAAGAACGCCGCCCAGTTCCAATTCGCCTTCGTTACACCGCTGTTAAATTTCTCAAATGCTTTTATATAATGTGCAACTGGCTTTGTCAGTACATCGGACGAAACGCTGCAAGAAAGATACGCACGCATGAGCAGGTTTTCATCATGTTCATGCATCGGTTGCGGCTCGCCCTCTGCGTGCACGCGCTCCGATTGTTGTTCATGGTTTTTGTGCGTAGTGTAATTGTTTTCAGCATACATGTCTTCATGCGGCTGCGTTGCCTCCACATGCGGCTGTTCTCTAGTGCCATTGTTAATAATTTTTGCACCACAATTCGGACAGAAATACGCGCCACTCAAAAACTCTGTTCCACAATTTTGACAAAACATCACATCCTCCTTTATTAAAACGCTACAAACTGAAAAGCACAGCAAGTGTTTTTGCATCAGCAACAATATTGTCAATAACGCAATATTCATTCGGCTGATGCGCCATGTCGTCGAGCGTGCTCCACACGGCAGCATTGTAACCGAGCACACGGAGCGGGGCCGCAACAGTGCCGCCGCCAATGCCGATTGTCCGCGCAGTTTTTCCGTGCGCTTTTTTAATCGCTTCAGAAAGTTTTTTTACAATGGGAGAATCTACTGGCGTTGCAGGAGATTCTTCTGACTGCGGCGTTGTGTATTCCACTTTTACGCCGTATTTTTTTTCGATTACGGCACACCGCTTGTCAACTTCGGCGAGCACTTCTTTTATGGAATAACACGGAAGAATGCGGCAGTCCATGCAGAACACATCGTTGCCCGGTATGATATTGATGCCCTCGACATTTGCAAGGCGCATTGTCGGCTCAAACGTGGAGCAGTCAGGCGTAAAGAGCGGGTCGCGCTTGTCAAAAACAGTTTTCATGTCGTGGAGCAAAAGCGCAAGTTCGTCTGCAGCAAGGCATGCGTTTGCTCCTGTGTCGGGGCGCGAGCCGTGAGTCTGTTTTCCGACAACGTGAAAGCGCAACCACACAATATTTTTTTCTGCAACTTCAATCGTTTCACCGCGCTCGTCGCCGCCGTCAGGAATTACAATCACATCTTCTTTGCGAAAAAGATGCTCATGCTCTTTGAGCACGTATTTTATGCCATATGTGCTGCCAACTTCTTCATCTGCCATAAACAAAAGTTTGACTGTGTGTTCAGGCATCATGTTGTTTTTTACATAGGCAAGCGCGGCAAACACGCCAGACACAAGCCCCTGCTGATTGTCTTCAACGCCACGTCCGTACAACTTGCCGTCTTTTTCAACGACGCTCCATGGGTCCGTATGCCATAGCGATTTTTCGCCAACAGGCACAACATCAAGATGCGCCATAACCCACACAGCATAGTCGTCAGATTTACCGGGAATGGTGACAACAGCATTCGGACGCTTGCCGCTTGAAACACGACTGTCAGGCGCATCGTACCGAATCGCTGCGGGCAGCCCGTTTTGTGCAAGCCAGGCAAGAAGCGCCTCGCACTTTTCAACTTCGCCATCGCCGCCGTTTTCTGGCGCAAGCGCAGGATGCGCGGTAAGCGTTGTTTCAAGCTCAATCATCTCGCGCGTAGAAGATTCAATATAGTCAAATAATTTTTTCAATTCACTGTCATTCATGCAAGTACCTCCACCTGCCCACATATTCACTGCATTGTGACGCAGCAGCATCATTTTATGGCACTACAATTTTTTGAGATGCCTCTATAATAATTCTTACGTGTGATGTACCGCGTTTTTCTCGTATGCAGTCCATGTAGATTTAACAATCGTCTCTACATCGGAGTATTGCGCTTTCCAACCGAGCACTTCATAGGCAAGCTTTGCAGAAGCTACGAGCGACGCGGGATCTCCTGCCCTGCGTGCGACATGCTCTGCGGGAATCTGCTTCCCAGTAATGCGGCGGGCAGCTGTTACAATCTCATTCACTGTAGTGCCAGTCTCACTGCCAAGATTAAGCGTAATGCTTTTTTTATTTTTGGCAATATAGTCAAGCGCACGCACATGCGCAACAGCCAAATCTGAAACATGCACGTAATCACGAATGCATGTGCCGTCACGCGTGTCGTAATCGCTGCCAAATATTTTAAGTTTCTCGCGCATGCCGCACGCAACTTCCATGACGACAGGCAGCAAGTTGGCAGGATTCTGTTCAAGCCCAAAAAGCTCGCCTTCTACATCGTAGCCTGCGGCGTTGAAATAGCGGAGTGCCGCAAACTTCAAGCCGCGCAACTTTTCGTACCACGCCATAAACTCCTCTATTGAAAGCTTTGTGTAGCCGTAATAGTTTTCTGGATTTTTAGGATGCGCTTCGTCAATCGGGAGATACCGCGGCTCGCCAAACACCGCCGCAGACGATGAGAACACCATGTGCTTGCAGTCGTGTAAAACTGCTGCGTTCAAGATATTGAGCGTGCCTGTGATGTTATTGACAGAATATTTTTCAGGCTGCACCATAGATTCGCCTGCCGCTTTGAATGCCGCAAGATGAATAAATGCATCGAATCTTTTTGCAAAAACGGCATCTACATCTTGCGGAATAAGGATGTTGCCGTAGATGAATTGCGCCTTTGCAAAAAGATTTTGACGCAGCCCGCTTGAAAGATTATCGAACACTGTTACACTGTGTCCCTGCTTTAACAATTCTTTAACAACGTGACTGCCTATATATCCCGCTCCGCCGATGACAAGTACATTCATGCACACCTCCAGTACAATTTGAGTATAGCATATTTTTAGTACTTTACACTAGAGAAAAAGGCTGCCAGAAAGCGTGGTGCCGTCATTGCCAGATTGCACCTGACAATGACACTTTTCAGGCAGCCCATAAAAAACTACAGAAAAAACTTACATATTAGGGCATCTCTAAAAACTGAAGTTTTTAACGGTTCCCATTAGCTTTTTTCAGAGCAAGTGCAAGCGCTTCCATAAAAGCATTTGATGTCATAGTTGCACCAGAAACAACGTCAAGCTCTGCGCTCTGTTTTTGAAGCGCCTGCGCTGTAAGCTTTTCCATCGCCTCAGGACCGATGCCTGGCGTTTCGTTATGCTTGATTATTTTGATAGCAGTTATTTTGCCGTTTTCAACAGTGATTTGCAAGCGAATCGTGCCGCCCATACCTTTATCGGATGCGCCCACAAACATGTTGCCAGAAGCTGTCGTCGTAACTGCGCTCGTATAGCTCATAAAAGAACTTCCTGTTGCAGCTGTCGCTCTGCCAGACGCAATCGCTGCAAGTTCCGCTTCTTTTTCAGAATGCGTTTTAGTCATCATCGTTGAGCCGCGCTGTGAGTAGTATGCAGCTTTGTCGGTCTTTGTCATGTCGTTCGTTTCGCTACCTGCATACATTTTGTCGAGCGATGTCTTTGCAGTTGCAAATCCATCTTTGTCTACGGAAACTGCCGCACGCCCCGCAATGTAGCCGCTCGTAATGACGCGTCCAAGTCCATGCACACGCATGCCGCCGCTCGCTTCTCCTGCACAGAACAAGTTAGGAATCAACTTGCCACGCAAGTCTACAACCTGCATGTTCTCGTCAACGCGCAAACCTGCAAGCGTGTCGTGTATATTCGACACAGCCCACAACGCATAGAACGGACCCGTCTTAATAGGATGCTCCAAAGATTTTTTGCCCCAGTCGCCATCTTTACCCACTGCAACAAAATTGTTGTAGCGGGCAACAGTGTCCACGAGCGTCTTTGGATCCATCTTTATGTGCTCGTAATATTTATTAACCACTTTCTGGGCGAGCTCTTCCAATGTGTCTGCTTTAAAGGCATAGCCGCTATCAAAATCAAGTACGCCCTGCTCCATAACCCAGTCGTTGCGCTTCGCTGCCGCTTCATCAACAATCGCCCATATAGGACCGCCATAGCATTCGGCGTTGCCGTCTCCATCGGGATCTATGAACACACTGCTTGCTGCATTATTAAGAAACTCTTGATATGCAACGCCAGGAAAAACTCCGCCGTAATCATCTTCGTTGCCAAACCTCGCGCCAAGCATATTGACAATAATCATGCTGCCGTAATCCATTTCAATTCCTGTAGCTCTCGACAACGCCCAGATTTTGCTGTCTCGCATAAATCCTCTGCCGTATCCATATTGGCATCCGATGCGGCTCGGAGCTTTCATCTGAGCGCCGCCTTCCAACATCTGATACGATGACAAAGATGCAAGCGCCGCGCCTATCTCCATGGCAGCGATTTCGCCTGACGCATCTTGGTCTGAAAACGGCATGCCGCCAAGCCCGTCATATTCGGGACCAAGCCGCGCATCAAACATTGTACGGAACGCTACATTCCCAGTGGAACCGCCTGTTGCAATGATAACACCTTTGTTTGCTTTGATATTCAGCATCTGCTTGGTGCTTTCAATATTTCCTTCAGACATAAGGCTTGTTAAAGGTTTTGTTTCGCCTGGCAACACATGCGGCGTATAACTTGCTTGCACGCCCAAAACTTTTCCCGAAAGGACATCTTCGCGATAGATTTTATCCATGTGGTAGTTGAGGAGGAATTTTGCGCCTTTTTCTCGAAGTGATTTTTCAAGCGGGCGTGTTACCGCGACGCCAGCAGCAGTAGTACCTGTATATTCGTTCACCCACTCTGCGCTGTCTGCATATGTCATACGCCCTACGCTGTCAGGATCAGTGCCGCCATCTCGGTAATAGCTTCGAACCATAGGCTCAATGTCAAGCACTTTTACACCATTTTGCAAAATGAAATTGTAGCTTTCTGCCATGCTGTTGGCAATGGAGCGGGTATACGCACGGTCATTGTAACGGGCATCGGGCGCACCGCCACGTGTATGATCAAAATAATACAAATCAGCAGAGTCATCGATTCCCCATTCTTGTTGGGAAACAGTACTGCCGCCTGAATGCAACTGACCTTCGCTCACCGCCGCATGACCGCCAACATCCCAGTTCGTTTCAACGAACAGCACAGATGCGCCGTCTTCCAACGCTTTCAAGCCGGCAGGCAATCCTGCGCCACCTGCTCCAACGATAACAACATCAGCTTGATAATCCCATTTGATGTTTTTAGCTCCGCTATTGCTGCATCCAACAACCATGAGAATCACGCCTAAACAGACAGATAAAATCGCAATTTTTGACAAAAAGCGGTTATCCAAAAATTTCATATATGCCTCCTTAATGAAATTTTTTACGCGTTTTGTCTCTCCTCGTTTTAACTCTCTTGAATGGATACGTGTGTGTAATAATTGTGCATTACGTTTTTTTTCTTTTTATTATGCATTTACGAAATATTTTGTCAAGAATATTATTAAACCTGAAACGCTACTTCTTCCCTTTTCCATACAAATTCAATCCCACAAGTACGCAGCCTTGAATGTATGGCTTTCCCGTCTCGTCAAGATATGCAAGGAGCTCTTCGCTTTCTGCGCCAGGTTGAATTACAATGCACTTGAAGTCTTTTTTACATTCTTTGATGAGTGCAAGACCTTTCACTGGATTTATGCAGAGGTCGATAATGTCAATTTCCACGGGAGCATCGTTGAAAGTTTTTAGCTCTTTTCCGATTGCATAGACCGTGTAGCCTTGTTCCAAAAGTCCGTGCTTAATTTTGTACGCATACTTTGCTTCATTGAGCGTGTCGCCTGCTACAGCAAACACCTGCTGATTCATTATTTCTTTTAAGTCCATGTAGGAAGTATAGCAAAAGGAAAGTAAACGGACAAGGAGTATTGTTTATTGCAGATGCCTAAAATCTATAATGCAGGCAAAAAGATATATCCTTTGCGTTGGTGCTGACAAAGGCGGACGCTGAAAAGTGACACTTTTTATCATAGAAAGTTGCTACCTATTTTCACTTTACTTTCGACACTGCAATGCTTTATCATTTTCCACCAACCTACCCCAGTTCTTTCAAATACCCTGCAACTTTTTTGGACAAGGTATTACACAGTTGGACTCCAATTCATCCAACGTACATTCATACCTTTCCTGTAAGTCTGTTACTTCCGTTACAATCTTTTGAACAACATTCTGTAATTCAGCAATCATATTTTCTGCAAGTGTTACGAACCACTTATTTTCAATTAAGGTGTGCAGAAATATTCTGTTTGATTTCCCGATCAATAGCGGCTATATAACGAGGAATGTTAAGATTATAATCATTTGCTTTTATTTCTGACAAAGATACAAAACGAGCATAATTTGGAAATATTCTATATTTTTACCGTTTATTTTCAAAAACAATAGGGTAAGGTGAATTCCAATTCTCTTGTTTCCATCCGCAAAGGGATGATCTTTTATGAGAGAGAAGCATAGTTGTGCAGCCTTGTCAAAAATGTCGGGATATAATTCGTTTCCGCCAAAAGTCTGAAACGGAGACTTCAAGGTAGAATCCAAAAGATTTGCGTCGCGAAGTCCGTACATCCCGCCTGTTTTTGCAATAAGCAAACTGTGAAGTTTTATTACCTGCTCAAAGCCAAAGAAAATCACTTTGCAAGTTCCTTGTAGGCTTCCATGTTTTGGGATATGAGGGAGTCAGAATACTCAAACAGTTTTTCATCTTGCAGCGTGGCAAAGTTTTTCTCATCTTCTAAAACAGTTATAACGACTTTTCGTCCATTGTAGCGTTCAAGAGAACTATCATCTGTCAGAACTGCATTACCTTGAATTATTCCTGTAGTGGCGTACATTTTGCTACCTCATTCCTGTAGTGGCATACATTTTGCTACCTCATTCCTCTAGCAACATTTTTTAAAAGTATATTTTCCATTTAATTTATGCCCCCTTTACAGAGACATAAATATCCGAACGCTCATTAAGATGGCCCATAACAGATTGTTCAGTTAATTCTTTATCAGTAAGAATAGATTCCTTTACAGCATCATTGCATGCATTAATAATTTCTGCATGGCACAATCCCTTTGCAGTAGAAATTAAACTTTCTGTATAGAGGAATGAATCTGAGTAATCTTTAAGTGTTATATCAAAAATCTTTTTTATCTGTTCTTCATCTGGTAAGCCATAATGCAAAACATCATCAAATCTTCTGAACAAAGCCTGGTCGAGCAGTTTTTGATTATTGGTAGCTGCAATAACGATACTGTCAGAAAAATCCTGTTCAACAAATTGTAAGAACGAATTTAGTATTCTGCGAGCTTCTCCTACTTCATTATCAAAATTTCGGTCAGCTCCTAAAGCATCAAATTCATCAAAAAGATAAACTCCCTGAGAATTCATAATCTCATCAAAAATCTGGCGGAGCTTTACGCTTGTTTCTCCCATGAACTTGGTTATAATTTTATCCATCTGGATAATATATAAAGGCAAGTCCAACTCTCCAGCTATTACCGAAGCAGTAAAAGTTTTTCCCGTACCAGATTTTCCTTCAAGTAAAATTCTTCTTCTATTGCATAAACCAAATTTTGCAAGCTTATTACGATTACGATATTCGTTGATTATTCTTTCAAGTTTGTCTTTTACTTCTGCTGATACAACCAAATCTTTCAATCTATTAGTTGGCAACAAACTCTCAAGCATTTGGTTCTGATTGTTAATCTTTAGGAGAGAATTATATCGCCCAACACTATCTAAGAGTTTTTTAATATCTCTGGCAACAGCTTCATGACCATGCATAGCTTCATAAGCTGCAATTTGCAAAGAGACTGTCTTAAATTTTTCTTTGTCATTATCGCAAAAAGCCTTTATAAGACTTTTAACCTGATCTGCCGTTGCCATAAAAGCGCCTCAATTTCAGTATAATATAAAAGGTAAAATCTTTCTATAAGAGAAATCGACATGCCTTAAATATAGATTATACATTTTATCCTAGAGATAGTATAAAATAGCGACAATTTTTTCCGGTCTTTCCCAAAGAAAAACACACAGTTTTTCTCTATTTTCTAAATCCTTACACAGGCTTTGTGTGTTTTTCCTGAATGTAGAGTGAAACCGTGTTGTCAATGTGCTGGCCAATGCTTATGAATGCGATGCGGGCACAGCATATATCTTTGGGATAAAACTGCATGAGACTGGCTGCAAACACGATAAAGCAAGGAGTCTGTTTTTCGCCACCAGAAGCAGAACCTTGTTTTTTAGATAAATCCATTTCAGATTCTTCATCTCCAATGTGGCTTCGGATAGTCATATCATAAGTAAAATAGTTTCGGTAATCTGAATAATCCTCTTCCTGCTCCGTATCAAGAATTTTATTTAAGAAAGACTGCACGTCATCTGCAAACTTTTCATCGCTCACCGTGCACTCGGTAAACAAATCAGGGCTTTTCGAATAGAGTTCAAGATTCTTGCAAATAGTAAAGAAAATCTGGCAGTCAGATTTTTCTTCCATCTTGAACTGATAAATATCCCGACCAAAAGGAATACGTTTCAGTTCTGCAACAAAATCATGGAGAAAGACATCACGAAGTTTTTCTGACTGCTTTTCAACCTTGTTCTTTGCTTCATCGATTTTAATGTTCGCAATATCACGATAGCGGTCGCGGTAAAATGGAATAAACTCGACACCATAATTTGAGGCCTTTATTTCAGAAAGAAGATTGTAATCACGCTGCTTGTCTTCCATTTTTCTTTCGGGGCGACTTCCTTAAGTGTGTTGCCGTTTCAACGGCATCACGCTCAAGAAAACACTGATTAACTCGAATGCGAGTTAATCAGTGTTTTCTCCTTTGACCACAATTTCGTAAAAGTCCTTGTGGCACAAGATTTCTTTCTTTTCAGGGCGACTGTTTGAGTGCCGCTTTAACGGCACTCA
>JAFSRD010000026.1 GCA_017446265.1 Treponema sp. | reverse complement strand
GATTTTGAAAAATCGTTCACTGTTCAAAATTAAGGAATGGTTAAAATGCACGCTGAAATGGCGCGTGCATTTTATCTTGCAGTTTGCTTCGCAAACTCGCTTATTGTTTGCGCGTTCTCATTTCATTGCGAACGCGCGTTTTTGAACAGTTCCGATTTTGAAAAATCGTTCACTGTTCAAAATTAAGGAATGGTTAAAATGCACGCTGAAATGGCGCGTGTATTTTATCTTGCAGTTTGCTTGAAATTGCAACTCAGTTCCTTTCGCAAACTTGCCCATCTACACGTGCGCGCCTGCGCACCAATTCAACAACTCCCAAAACTGATGTTTTGCCCGTCGTTCCTTAATTATTAAAATATGGAAGTACAACGCCGCAGGCAAGCAATACTTGCGCTGCAATATATGTCACCATTATTAAAAAATGCGACTGAAAAAATTTTGATTTGAATACAGTTCTTGCAAGTATTGTATCTGATATGATGAACAATATTGAGCCTGCGAGAAAGAGCACAGCTCCTGTCGTCTTATGTGCGTGTACAGCGGCAATGCCTGTACTATTAAGCGCAGATAAAAACAGCGCATATATGATAAAGCCTATGCCAAAAGGTCCCTTCGGTTTGTTGAATGAGCCATATGCAAGCGCGATTGCGGCAGCATAGCATGCGGCGGCAACAATATATGCCCATATAGGAAACGACTTGAATGATGATGCGTACTGCGCTATCCAAAAAATATGGCCGACAAGAAAACAACATGCTCCAGTGAAAAACAGTTTAGGCGATTTATTGATAAGGAACACGTCTCCAAGAAATCCAAAAAAGAGCGCAAACACTATGAGCACGAGTGCAGTACGTGAATCTGGAAGACGCGCATAGAGCGTTATTGCAACTGCAAGCGCAAGTGCAGGCATGAGAAGCGGTTTTGTAAGCGCACGGAGCTTATCGTTATCTATCACACAAAAAACAAGATGTACTGCGCTCACTGCAAGAAATATAATCGAAAATGCATTTATCATATGTTCTCCTAGAAAACGTCAAGAAGAATGTTTCAACATTCGATTGACTTTTTATGCCTCTTTGCAATGAAATGAAAAGTGGCAGCTGATATAGTATACTATGTTTTTTTAATTTTGCAAATAGTCGGTTATATAGCTGACTTCGTGCATGCCTGTCGATTGTTCATGCTGCTCACGGAACACACGGCCGCTTGCAGTAGATGTATGTAAATCGTGCGCCGGCATACCGCCCAATGAATCTACTTGCAAACGCCTTGAACTTCCATTTGAGCGTCATGATTGCAGTAGGCTTTTTATTTTTTACGCGGCGCAAGCAGTGTGCAACTACTTTGCCCGCATTGATTCCATGTCGCACTTCGCGCCGTGCGCCATTCGACGCAACATGTGCAAATTCCGTGCTCACAGGTCCTGGGCAGAGTGCGCACACATGTATGCCGCGCTCTTTTACTTCTGCGGCAAGCGCCATTGTAAAACTCAACACATACGCCTTTGTTGCGCCATATACAGCAAAATTTCCGAGCGGCAAAAAAGCGGCGAGGCTCGCCGTATTTATGATTGCAGAACCGCTTTTCATATAAGGAAGCGAAACGCCGCATAGTCCTGTGAGCGAAGTGCAGTTCAGTTCTATCATAGCAAGTTCACGCTCGACACGCGTGTTTTCAAACGGTCCGTATGTGCCGAAACCTGCATTGTTCACAAGGAGCGCAATAGTAAAATCTCCGCGCGTTTTTTCTTTTTCAAGCGTCTCTGCAAATGCATAAACTCCTTCACGCCCGCATATGTCAAGCGTAACAGGCTTTACCTTTAGGGAGCTGCGCGTGCACGCACTGTTCGTGCTTGCATGTATCTGTGCACATACGTCTTTGAGCTTGTTGCGCCGCCGCGCAATGAGCCACAGTTCGTCTGCATCTGTGTCGTGTGCAATCTGAAGCGCGAACTCTTTCCCCATGCCTGCACTTGCGCCGGTGATGATTATGATTTTTTTCACATGGTAAAGTATAGACCATAGCGCGTCTTGTGAATAGTGGAAAAGTTTCGTATACTGTCACAATGCATCATTTCCAGAAGAAAAGCATATTTTTATCAATCGTATTTGTTTTTATAAGCAGTGCGTGCAACTTGGGCATGAAGCAGCAAGACAAACGCGAACGTATTTTACAAAAAAATGCGCAGCGCATGCATGAAGCTTGCCTGCAGGAAGTACAGGCACAACGTCAGGCAGTTTTTAGATATGTCAATTCGCTTCCGCTTGAGGAACAAGTTGCGCAACTTTTTATCGTGAACCTTGTAGGAAGCGATTCATTTATTCCTGTCGAATGGACAGACGCTTCCCGTGTCCACGCGCTTGTGCCTGGCGGCTACATTTTTTTTTCGTATAATATTGCAGACACGCCTGAAAAGATTATCGATTTTACCGATTCAATTTATGCGTACTGCGAAGCGCATGGCATTATTCCACCGTATCTTGCGCTTGACCAAGAAGGCGGCGATGTATGCCGTCTTAGAACTGTTGCAGCGCGCCTCCCATCGTGTGAACAGGTTGCAGCCACGCATTCAGTTGCTCGCGCGCATACGCTGTATTCGCTTCAAGCAATGCAGATGAAGCAGCTCGGTTTTACGATGAACCTTGCGCCTGTTGCAGAAGTGCGCACTGATTCAAACAGCGCATTTCTTGACGGCAGAAGCTTTGGCGCTCCTGAAGCTGTTGTTGCATATGGTACGGCAGCTGTCAATGCATTTCAAAACGCAGGCGTTGGCGCAGTGCTCAAGCACTTTCCTGGAAACACCAACACCGACCCGCATACAGGATTGCCAGAAATCAGCATTTCCGTAGAGGAGCTGCTCATTACTGTGATGCAACCGTTTTCGCGCCTCATCAACTGCAATCCTGCTGCAACGCTCATGTCGCACGCACGCATTTCGCTGCTCGACCACGATACGCCTGCATGCCTTTCGTATGCATGGGTTACAGAAAAATTGCGCGGCGAACTTTCATTTGACGGTTTAATAATTTCTGATGACATCTTTATGGCAGCACTCGCAGAAAACGGGCATCCGCCTGAAACAGCGTGCGTGCAGGCGCTAGAATCAGGTGTCGATGTGATTATGATTTCTGAAAAACGCTTTGCTGCTCCTCACGCTGTTCTTGTTGGAAAAGCGCGGCACAACAGCGTGTTTGCACAGCGGATTGCAGAATCGTGCCGCCGCGTCATCAATTTTAAAATCGCATACGGCATTCTCTCGCTTGAAAAGCGTGACGGTGCATGGAATGTTGCCGCTCCCGAAAGGCACACCGTTTCAAGTAGGACGCGCGCAGCTGCAAAACGTGAGCGGCTTTCAGCATTTGAAAACGCGCGACAGGCTAACGAGGCGCTGTATGAATAAAACGCTGCACGGAGCAGAAGGCTTTGAAACGTATTACGCAAAACTGTACGGCGCGCGCTGGCAGCAATTGAAAGCGGCGCTTTTGCACAAGCCACGTTATGTTGCGTGGAAAAGTGGCGGAGCGGAACAGTATTTTCTTGACAGCGCAAGCTTGTACGCTGCGCTCATGCTGCCGCTTTCTGACGCAAAGCGCATCCTTGATTTGTGCGCAGCTCCTGGCGGCAAAACGCTTGTACTTGCTGCCCTTATGAACGACGATGCTGTTCTTACGGCAAATGAGCTTTCTCCTAATCGCTACTGCCGTCTTGTGCGCGTGCTCAATTCCTGCCTGCCTGAGTCGGTACGCGCGCGCGTGCGGACAACAAAAAGCAACGGTGCAAAGATGTGCTTGAAATGCATAGAGCAATACGAGCGCATTTTTCTTGATGCACCGTGCTCGTCTGAACGCCATGTACTTGCAGATAAAAAATATCTTTCACAGTGGTCGCCTGCGCGAATAAAGACGGCAGCCATGGAGCAATGGGCGCTGCTATCGTCCGCATATAGAATGCTTGCATCAGGCGGATATATATTGTATTCGACATGCGCGTTGTGCCCTTCAGAAAATGACGCTGTAGTTGAAAAGCTGCTCACAAAATTCTATCCTGATGTATACGTTGATGAGAGTTTTACGAAAGTTGCTGCAAGCAAGGCAAAACAGTTTTGCGGCATTTCATTTGAAGCAATTGAAAAAACTGCCTGCGGCTTCCATATACTTCCCGATGTACATAACGGGGCAGGTCCAATATATTTTTCACTTTTAAAAAAGGTATAACAAAAAAATACTTGTATTTTTTGCATTATAAATGTATAATTACCATGAATACTAATATGGAAAGTAAATCTGTTAGAGAGAAGAAATTACAAAAAATCCTTGAACTAGAACGGCTGTTTGAGGAGATACAAGACATTGATGTACTGCTTGAAAGCATTCTCACCGAAACGCGTGCAATCGTTCATGCAGATGCAGGCTCAATTTATAAAGTTGACGGAAAAAAGCTACGCATAAAATATGCGCAAAACGACACGCTCCTTAAACAACTTGCTCCGGGCGAAAAACTTCCGTATACAGCGTTTTCGTTTCCTATCAACAAAAAATCAATTGCAGGATATGTAGCCTATTCAGGAGAATCAGTAAACATTAAGGACGCGTATAAAATTTCTGGTGACAAGCCATATTCATATAATGTAGCGCTTGATGCTGCAACAGGCTACCGCACAAAATCTATTTACACGTTGCCGTTAAAGATGGCATCAGGTGGACTGCTTGGCGTGATGCAGCTTATCAACGCACAGAGCGCAAGCGGCAAAACTGTCAGTTTTACAAAAGAATCGGAGTTGTATATAAATCATTTTGCCATAAGCGTACGGCAGGCCTTGCAGAATTCGTATCAAACAAATTTGATGATTCACCGCATGCTCAAAATGGCTGAATTTCGCGACCCGAAAGAAACATATCCACACGTAAGCCGCGTTGCAGAAATGTCGCTCGAAATTTACGACCGTTGGGCATATAATCACAATGTACCCGAAGAAGAATCGCATCGTTTCCGTGACAGCTTGAAAATTGCAGCTCGTTTTCACGACATCGGCAAAGTAGGCATTCCCGATTCCATTCTTAAAAGCCCTGAACGTTTTTCACAAGATGACGAGGCGCGAGATATTTTAAAAGGGCATACGTGCATTGGCGCACAACTTTTTGAAGACAGCACGTCGTATCTTGACATCATGTGTCGTGATGTTGCGCTTCATCACCATGAACACTGGGATGGCGGCGTTGGCGCATATCCGGGAGAAATAGATTATCACAATTATGCTATTGGCGATAGCATCAAAAATTTCAAACCGCTCAAAGGCACAGACATACCGCTTGCTGCACGTATTACAAGCGTCGCAGATGTATTCGATGCGTTGAGCCATAAGCGTTCGTATAAAGCGGCATGGTCTTTTGAAGATGCATGCGAAAAAATTGAAAAAGATGCGGGAACTCATTTTGACCCTGAAATTGTATGCGCGTTCTTGCAGATAAAATCACGCATACGGAGCATTCAAGAAGCGTACCCTGATGAACTCATTTAAGAAAGCTCATAACAACGTGAATGTGAGTCATCCTGTATAAGTCGCATGATTTCTTTGTCAAAACAACGTACAAATGCGTTAAACTCTTTGCCGCCGTATGCGTTTCTTTCTTTTCCTCCGAGTCCGATTTGCGCAAGTTGCATGTTGTAATTTCTGTCTGCCAGTCGTTTCGCCACACTTTCTTTTGTATACGATGTGCCGCGGTCATTGAGCACACAGAGGTTGTTTTGTACAAGTCGGAATGCAAGCGGTATGTCACGCGTAATAATCATATCATATTTTTCTGCATGAGCGGCGATGTAGTTGTCGGCAGATTCACTGGAAGCGTCACAGACAATCATTTTGCGTGATGCTTTTTTATTAATTAGTGCATTTTCATCCAACGGCACTGCACGGTTTGCTACAAAAAAGATTGGCAGCTGCAATTCATTCGCGCGGCGCAAAACATAACTACGTATTTTACGCGGGCAGGAATCTGCATCTACCCATATGCGCACATGTTTCAATGCAAAACCTTATCAATTTTTTCTATCATCTTGAGCGTAAGTCGTTCAGCCTCGTCATCATCATTTGCTGTGTGCTGCATATTCACCTGTTGCGCGTTTTTTGATTTTTCTTTATACAGTTCATCAACGAGCGCAATTCCGCTCATAATTGCAACTTCAGTAGGATTTTTTAAGCCACCTGTTTTTTCCACTTCCTGCGTAATTCGCTTGTAGTAGCCGAGCAACTTTTCAAGATACGCAGATTCCTCGCTTGCACGGATAGCAAAAGAAGCGCCAAGCAAGTTGATTTGCAGAGAACCCATCAGAATATGTCAAACTGCCCTGCATCAGATGGTGCAGCTGTTTGTGGTGCTGCCCGTGAAGCGGCGGGCTTTTCAACTGCGTTTTTTTCAGCAGTTTGCTGCTTTGCAGAAGAGGCCGCGCTGCCGGCTTTGCGCACCGAATTTTCGATAGCGTTAAGCCTGTCGAGCGCTTTCAATATGCCGTTCTCGATTTTGCTCTGGTCCTGTTCAAGAGACGAAAGCTGCTCCGTTTTGCTTGAAAGCGAATTTGTGAGCTCAGAACACTTTGTGCGCAGAGCATCGTTTTCAGCTTGCAGCTGCGAGATTTTCTCTACAGCGCTTTCAACCTTTTGTTCCAGAAGAAGAACTTGTTCGAGTGTAATCATATTATGCCTGTAATGCGTTTTTTGCGATTTGCACAACAGCTTTAAACGCTGTTGGGTCTTCTATAGCCATGTTTGACAAAGCCTTGCGATTGATTACAACGCCTGCTTTCGTGCAGCCATCTATAAAGCGTGAATACGTAATGCCTTCATCGCGGACTGCCGCATTGATGCGAGAAATCCACAATGCTCGGAAATTACCTTTTCTGTCCCGTCTGTCTACGTACGCATGGCGCAACGCTTTTGTGACCGCATCTTTTGCAGCTTTATAGTTTGATTTTCTGTCGCCCTTAAAGCCTTTTGCAAGTTTTAATATTTTTATGCGACGATTTTTTCGTTTTGTTCCGTCTATTGCTCTTGACATGTCATCCTCCTTTTAACCGTATGGCAGCATTTGCTTCTTTACTTTCTTTGAGGAATCTGTACTGAGGATTCCCGCAGCGCGAAGCTGCCGCTTTCGTTTCGGCGAACGCTTTGTGAGAATATGGCGGAGGTTCATCTTCTTGTACTTGACTTTGCCGCTCCCTGTAAACGAATAGCGTTTAGAAGCAGACTTTTTAGTTTTCATTTTTGGCATGTGACTTCACCTCACTCATTTTGGCTTTTCCTGAAATTGTCATCGACATAAACTTGCCTTCCATAGCGGCAGGTTTTTCGATTGTATACGCAGAAGTAAGCCGTTTTAAAACTTCCTGCAGGACACCGTAGCCGAGCTCTGTATGTGCAAGTTCGCGTCCACGAAAACGGATGGTAACTTTCACTTTATTGCCCTCGTCAAGAAATTCCTGCACATGTTTTGCTTTCGTGTCAAGGTCGCCCGGACCGATTTTCGGCTGCATGCGTATTTCCTTGAGCTTCAATACCTTTTGATTTTTCTTGGAGTCACGGAGCCGCTTCTCCATTTCAAACCGGTATTTTCCGAAATCAAGTATTTTACAGACAGGTGGATTCGCATTTGGCGAAACTTCAACAAGGTCGAGATCTCTGTCTCTAGCCATTTTGAGCGCATCAAATGTTGGCACAATGCCTTTTTGATTGCCCTCTTCGTCAATCAATCTGACCTCTCGCACACGGATTTGTTCATTGCTCCGTAGACCTTTGCTGTTGCTGTTGTTAGCCAACTATCCTCCTTGTGTCTGAAAACACGTATACATGTAACGTAGTATTCATTATATAGCAATTTATCAAAAAATGTCTAGTAGTCTTTTACAATTTCCGAGATGCGTCGCACGCTCCTGTTGCGAATCATTGCAAAAAACTGTATGCTGTTGTCATGTATGCATTCCTCATAATCATCATACCGACAGTGCTCACGTATTACTTTGTTGCAAGCGGTGAAAGAGAAACTGTGCCTGTTGCGTTTATCGGATTTATTATTTCGGTGATTGTTTGCGCAATCAAAGCGTTTTTTTCATTTTCGCATCATATTTTCCGTGCAAATTTTTTGTCAAATTACGCATATATCGCACTTGCATACAGCATTGTTCCTATTGCTGTTGTGTATGCGGTGTTCATTGTTTTTTCAGGCGATACAATGAAGTTTCGCATTAAAGCATATTTTCCGCTTCTGTGCGCTTTTTTTGCAGTATACATTCCATATACGACACTTGCAGGCAGCCGCACAGCATATGATGTGTTTGAGCTTTTTTTCAAGCCGACACTCTATGCGCTCATGCTCTGCCTCTCTTCCGTCTGTCTGCGCTACGGATATTGCGCTTATGTAGACAACGACAAAAAAAGCGACAGCATCATCTGGACAACAATTTTTGCCGCGTCGCTGCTCGTTCCCGCTGCAATTGAAACGATGTGGCTTATACGGTTGCCGTTTGCATTGTGGCTCATTTTATGGTGTGCATACGCATTTTTTGCGTCAAGCAGTTTTATATGCGCAATGCACGACACAGCAACTGAAAAAGGGTTCTCTATCTTTTTGCCGTGGAATATAAAAAAGGGAGCTGCCTGAACAAGACAGCTCCACATTTGCTACCAGCAACCTCTGACAGCCAACGTTTTAATTTCCTGCTGCACGAATAGCTTCCATTGTTTCTACCGCGTGACCTGCTGAACCGAGCACGTCTTTGTTTTTGCGAGCATACATAGCTTTAAGCGCATCGCGCGCAGGCCCCAGATACAGGCGTGGGTCAAACACTTCGGGCTGTTCTACAAGCACGCGACGGATTGCGGCAGTCATTGCAAGTCTGCCATCTGAATCAATATTGATTTTGCATACAGCAGATTTTGCCGCCTTGCGAAGCTGCTCTTCTGGAATGCCCACAGAATCAGGAATCTTGCCACCGTATTTTTCAATTTCTTTCACGTATTCGACAGGTACTGAAGATGAACCGTGCAATACAATCGGGAAGCCGGGCAATTTTTTCTCAATCTCTTCAAGCACATCAAATGCAAGCGGCGGTGGAATGAGCACGCCATCTGGAGTACGCGTGCACTGTTCGGGTTTAAATTTACAGCGTCCATGGCTTGTGCCGATAGAGATTGCAAGCGAGTCTACACCTGTCTTTCCAACAAAATCCTGCACTTCCTCAGGTTTTGTGTAGTGGCTTTCTTCTGCACTTACATCGTCTTCAACGCCTGCCAGCACGCCGAGTTCGCCTTCAACAGTGATATAATCTTTTTGCGCATGCGCAAAGTCGCACACTTGCTTTGTGAGTTTGACGTTCTCATCGTAGGGGAGCGCGGAGCCGTCAATCATCACAGAAGAAAAGCCGCTTTCAATGCAATCTTTTGCAACTTCAAACGATGGACCGTGGTCAAGATGCAGCACGATTGGAATGTCGCAGCCAAGCTCATGCGCATAATCAACTGCACCAGCTGCAAGATGGCGCAAGATGTTTTTGTTCGCATATGCGCGCGCGCCTTTTGAAATCTGCAAGATGACAGGCGACTGCGTTTCTACGCACGCCTGAATGATAGCTTGCAATTGTTCCATATTGTTGAAATTGTATGCAGGAATTGCATATTTGCCCGCCATCGCTTTCTCAAACATGATTTTTGAATTCACGAGACCAAGTTCTTTGTAACTATGCATATATTACCTCTATAAGTAGAAATACTAGGGCATCTCTAAAAACCCCATTTGATTGTTTTTAGAGGTTCCCGCCAATAAATATCGTGACATCCCTAGTGTAACCTATTTCAGTTGTTATGACAAGCACGCCGTAAATTCCAGTACAGCGCATTGGCGGTTTTCGCATACATCGCTTCAAAAGCAGTGCGTCTGCCTTGTTGCACGCCCTGTTGACAGCTGCCTGCCGTGCTTGCTATAGTGCGCGTCCACCTCCCGCCAGTGACGAACAACACTATTTCTGCTATACTGTACACATGATTATTGCAGAAATAGGAACTGCACATTCAGCTTCTTTTGAAAAAGCAAAACAGTTGATAGACGCGGCTGCAAACGCAGGAGCAGATGCAGTGAAATTCCAGTGGGTGTATGCAGACGAGCTGTTGCATCCTGAAACGGGAACGGTCGATTTGCCCTGCGGCAGCATACGCCTATACGACAGATTCAAGCAGCTTGAAGTTACGCCAGATTTTTTTGCAAACACGCTTGCATACGCACACAAAAAGCAGTTGCAATTTATATGTTCGCCATTCGGTGTGCGAAGTTTGCGCGAGCTTATTGCAATTCATCCCGATGCGGTAAAAATTGCGTCGCCTGAATTGAATCATTTTCCGCTTTTAAAAGCGCTTGCAGATTATCGCACAGTACAAAAAGCGCTCGGAGACGAGCTGCTTCCTATCATCGTTTCAAGCGGCGTTTCAAAACTGCGCGATATAGAAAGCGCGCTCGACATCATTGGAAAGGAAAACGTAACGCTGCTTCACTGCATCACAAGCTATCCTGCTCCCGAAAGCGAATACAATGTGCGTCTCGTCCAGACACTGCATGATATTTTCGGCGTGCCGTGCGGCATAAGCGACCACTCGCTCGACCCAGCGCTCGTTCCCGCTTGCGCCGCAGCATGCGGCAGCGTAATGACAGAAAAACACATCACATTGAGCAAAGAAACTGACGGACTTGACGATGCAGTTGCTCTTGACGGCGAACAGTTTTCGCACATGGTGCACGCGCTTCATCAATGCAAGGCAAGCATTGCGCGCTACGGGAAAAAACGAGGATCTGCACGCATATTGAAAGAACTGCGCTCGCAATACGGCAGAAAAAAAGTGGCAGATGTTTTAGGCACTGGCGTAAAGACGCTTGCAACATCAGAGCGCGAAAACTACGGGCGAACAAACCGCTCGCTCCATTTTATGCGCGCAATGAAAGCAGGAGAAGCGCTTGCTGAACATGACATTGCAATCTTGCGCACTGAAAAAATACTTACACCTGGCATTTCGCCAGAATATTTTGAAACAATCTTGAACGCTCGTCTTGCTCACGACGTGCAGGCAGGAGCTGGAGTGCAGTGGAAAGACCTTGTCAGAATCTAGCCATAAAGAGTGCACAGAGGCAACAGGCACGCTCACCGAAAATGAGGAGGCCGTTTCTATAGAATCTATTTTTCTCGTTGTTGCACTTTTCGTTTTTTCTTATCCGCAGAAAATAAAGTTACGAACGACATATTCATCTGCGCGGTTTTAAAAAGCAGTTGCAGCGTCTTTACCATGTTGTCGCGCGATTCGTTGTCCAGCTTTGCGAGCGCGCTGATAATTTTTGTAGAACTGCGCAACCAGTTTTTTTCAATTTCAGAATTCGTGCGCGCGTCAGTTGCCTGCAACAGTTTAAAAAGCGTCTCCACAAATTTAGAACGCTCATCATCGGGCAACTGCTTAAACCAGGTGTTAAACGTCACGTGAAATTGCTCGCTCGCTTCGTCAAATCCTGAAAGCGCGACAAATCCTGTTCCTGTAAGATGCCATGAAAACGGGTCGTGTTGCATGATGCCCGATTGCTCGCTTTCGACAACCGTGTACGCTCCCGCACGCGAGAACAGCATGCCCACAATTGAAAACTGAGGGTAAAACGAGTGAATGCGCTTTTCAATCTTTTGAAATGCAGGCAACGCAAGTGTTTCTTCGCGAAACCCCGGTCCGTCGTTGTTGTATATGTCTGCAATGCGTCGCTTGTACTTTTGCGCGACAGTTGCTGCAGCATAAATGGCAAGATTGCCGCCTTTAGAGTGGCCGCCTATGCGAAATTTTTTGTGCAGCGAAGACATAGCCTCTGTCAAATAGATAAGCGCATCTTCTTGTGCGGGAACAGTATCGAGCACGCCCATGTTGAAATCTTCTTTCCAGCCGACGATTGTGTCGTCAGTGCCGCGAAATGCAACGAATGCGTATTTTTTTTCAGGCAAAAACGTAACTGCACAAAATTGCTCTTCTTTTTGATAATCAAATTGCGTCCTGTACGCGCACACGGCGCTCTTTCCAAACCGCGCAGATGCTCCCGCGTCACGCAGTAATTGCAGCGAAAGCTTATTTATCATTACGCCTGTGTCGCTCCTACGCGAAAAATCTTTTGCAGAAAAAAATTGCTCGGCAACGTCTGAAAGTAAATGCTGCGTTTTAAAGCTTTCACTTACAATGCCGTCAAACGAAAGATATGAAATTTGGCAAAAGATAAGCGCGTCAATCTCGTTGAACGGAACGACAGAAAACGGCAAATCGCCGCGCCACGCAATATAATCTAATAAAGTTGCCATAATTTAAATATAGCAAATTTTTGCAACATATGATACAATAATTTTATTATATTAGTAATTGAGGTAAACGATATGGAACAGTTTGATTCACAGAAACAATACGATTCAATTGGCTGCCAAGCCGCCGCTGACGAAAAGCAGAAATTTCTTGCACGCACATATGGCTGGATGGCGCTTGCGCTTGCAATAAGCGCGGCAAGTGCATTTTTCACTTCTCAGAGCATAACGCTGCTGCGGCTGATTTTTGGAAATCCTTTTAATTTCTGGATTATTGCAATCGGCGAACTTGCACTCGTATGGTGGCTCTCCGCTTCAATCCAGAAAATTTCTGTAACGGCTGCAACAGTTGCATTCATAGCCTATTCGCTGCTTAACGGGCTTACGCTCTCTGCCATCTTTATCGCTTATACGCGGACAACGATTGCATACACATTTCTCGCAAGCGCAGGCATGTTTGGAGCAATGGCGCTGTACGGCATGAAGACAAAGCAAAATCTTACCTCTGCAGGACGATATTTAATCATGGCGCTGTGGGGCATCATCTTTGCATCGCTTCTCAATTTTCTTTTTAAATCTTCGCAACTTGACTGGATTATTTCGCTCGTCACCGTAGCCGTGTTCATCGGTCTTACCGCATATGATTCACAAAAAATCCTTGCAGCTGCAGGATACGCTGACGGCAGCGATACATTCAAAAAAGCTTCAATAATCGGCGCACTTGAACTGTACCTAGATTTTATCAACATATTCCTTGCGCTCTTGCGGCTTTTCGGCAGAAGAAGATAATGAGCAAACACTGTGAAAAACCGTGCTTGCAGAATTGTTAAAATGAAGCGTGTATTTTAATTTTGAGTTTTCTTGCGAAAACTCGTCTATACCGCACTCACTTGTTTAAAAACAGCGCGGTCGATTCATCAAATGCAAGCGAAACGCCATCACCGTTTTTGTACAGTTGCATATCTGGTTTAAAATCGACGCTTGCTTTGATTGTTGCTTTACCGTCAAAGAGCATGTCGTATTCAACGTGACTTCCGACAAACACGCTGTTTTGCACGGTCGCTGCAATCGCAGTTTTTCCTGCGTCGCGCACGGAAATATTTTCAGGCCGCACGACGAGGAATACATCTGCATTTTGCGCAGGTACATCGCTTCCAAGCCATGTCGCCGTCACTGTGTTTGCAGCAGAAATAGACGCAGTGATTTTTCCGTTATCTATACGCGCCTGCATCTTTGCAGAAATGATGTTCGCTTGACCAATAAAATCTGCAACAAAAGTGGAAGACGGTTTGCTGTAAATTTCAAGCGGCGTTCCAATCTGCTCAACTTTGCCGCGACTCATCACAACAATCCTGTCAGATACAGTGAGCGCTTCCGACTGGTCGTGCGTCACGTACAGGCATGTAATGCCCAGCGATTTTTGAATGCGACGGATTTCTGTGCGCATGTAGATGCGGAGCTTTGCGTCAAGATTTGAAAGCGGCTCGTCCATGAGCAAAAGCGACGGTTCCATGACGATGACGCGCGCAAGAGCAACGCGCTGCTGCTCGCCACCTGAAAGCTGGCTCGGATAGCGGTTTTCGTCACCGCTCAATCCGACGAGTTTGAGCGCATTGACAATCTTGTCGTGAATGTTTTTTTCGCCACGTGCTTTTAGCCCGTAGCCCACGTTGTTGTAAATCGTCATGTGCGGAAAGAGCGCGTAGTTTTGGAATACAAATCCTATTGCACGCTCGTTCACCGGCACATTCGTCATGTCTTTTCCCGCAATGGTGATTGTACCGCTCGTAGGAATTTCAAAGCCCGCTATCATGCGGAGCGTCGTCGTTTTGCCGCAACCGGACGGTCCGAGAAAAGCAACCATCTCGCCTTTTTCAACAGAGATATTAACTGTATCGACAGCGTTGAATAAATTGCCGTCGCTTTCGCGGAATGTTTTTGTAACATCTTTTAAAACAAGTGCTGCATCTGCCATAGTATTCTCCAAAATTATGTGCGTCTCTTTCCAGAAAAGTGCGATGTATATGTTTTCATCGCAAGGGCAATAAGCGCGTCTGCCGCAAATACAAAAATGATAAGCACAACCGAAAACGCAGACGCTGTTGGAAACTGCAATTCAGTCATGCTTTCGAGAATGCGTGTTGTGAGCAACGTCCACCGTGCAGACACAAGAAAGATTGTTGCGCTTATTGCAGTCATGCAATGGATGAACAGATAGCGCATGCCGGTGAGCACAGCTGGAATGATGAGCGGAACAGTGACGTGCGTGAACGTGCGCACAGAGTTTGCGCCGAGGCTTGCAGACGCTTCTTCAAGCGCAGGATCAATTTGCTGGAGCGAAGCAATGACAGAGCGGATGCCTGTTGCATAATAGCGGAAAATATATGTGGCAACAAGAATCGTCATTGTGCCTGTCAGTAAAAGCGGCGGTTTGTTGAACGCAGCGATATATGCAATGCCGACAACAGTTCCAGGAAGCGCATAGTTGAGCATTGCAGAAAAATCAAGCACGCGCTTTGCAGGAAACTCCTTGCGCTGAATGATATAACCGAGCACAACTGCAAGAACTGCGCCGAGCAGCGTTGAGACGGCTGCAATTTTGAGCGTGTCCGCAATCGCTTTTTTGCCGTGCGCAAAAACGTAGCGATAATTTTGCAGCGTGAGCGTGTTGTCTATGCCCCACACTTTTACGAACGAGCCGGCAAATATGATAAAATACAGATAGATTACAAACGCCATGACGAGCAGCGCAATGATATAGCAGAATATTTTTAATAATTTTGGAAGCGGCGTAAATTGCGACTGAGCTGCGCTTTTGCCCGAAACAGTAATGTAGCTCTTTTTGCCGACGAGCGCTTGCTGGAATAAAAACACAAGCAGTGCCGGAATGATGAGCAGGAACGATAGAGATGAGCCGCCTTTTAAATCGAACATGCCTGTTATTTGCAAGTATGCCTGTGTCGGCAAAATGGGAAACTTGTGCCCGCCGAGAATGAGCGGCGTTGCAAAGTCTGCAAGGCTTGAGCCGAATAAAAGCAGCAGCGAATTGGCAATGGCAGGCACAGAAAGCGGCACGGTGATTGTGCGAAAAATCCGCGCACGTTTTGCGCCGAGGCTTGAAGCTGCATCATCGAGATTTGAACTCATCGTGTTGAGAATTGCAGAGATGACCATATAGGCGACGGGAAAATACGTGAGCGTTTCAGAAATCCACGTGCCGACAAACCCGTAGATGTTCGCATTTGGCATGCCGAGCAATTTGAGCAACGTGCCGTTAGGTCCAAGCGCAAGCGTCAAAGAAATGCTGCTCGTAAATGGCGGAGAGATGAGCGGCAATATGGTGATTGCGCCAATGAGCGTTTTGAGGACGCGCGGCATATTTGTCCTGTTTACAACGAGCGCAAAGATGTAACCGAGCACAGTACCGCAAATGCTCACCGCTGTTGCAAGCACAAGGCTGTTTGCAAGTGCTTTGAGCGTGTATGCATTTAAAAAATTCTTTTTGAGCATTTCTATAGAGATGTGCCCGTTTGAAAAAAAAGCCGTGTACAACAGCGTAAGCAACGGATAAAAGATGAATACTGCAAAGCAAAGCCATATTATGACAAGCGCGCAAAACAGCGCAGGTTCTTTTTTTAAGTGTGAAAGAGAAAAATCGCTGACGCGTGCGTTGTGGAAAATACGCGTAATCTTTTTTTGTTCAGAGTAAGTGCGCATAAGCTCCCTTATTTACATAAAAAAAGAGGCTGCCCCAAAAAAGTCGTCATGCTAATTTATCATCCTGCACTCATTTCAGCATTGGCTTCTGCGCTCAATGCAGCGTAGAAGCCTCACATTAGCTTCAGGATGATAGTATGAAGTAGACTTATTAGACAACGCCTTCTTTTGCGTCAAAAAACTATTGTTGAATGACTTCAGCTATCCACCTCTCGACATATTCCTGACGCTTTTCGCCTTTCCAAATGCTCGACGCATCAATAAGGCTCATCTTTGTCATATCAAGCGCAGGGTCAGAGACAACAACATCGGGACGTGTCGGAATATAGAAAATCTTATTTGCAACCATGAAATCGCCAAGTTTTTTCGTGGAAGCCCAGTCCATCAATTTTTTTGCGGCGGCAGGATGCTTGCAGCCTTTTACAATGCCAGAGCCTTCAACGCCGTACGTAACGCCTTCTTGCGGGTACGAGATGACAAGCGGATATCCTTGATTAACGATGTCGAGCGCATCGACAAGATAGAAGATGCCGCCAGCAGCTTGCCCATTTGCAGCAGGAAGCGCGCCGCCTGCACCGCTTTTTGTGTAGAGCTGCACGTTTTTGTTAAGCTTTTTCTGATAGTCGAACGCAGCGTCTTCGCTACCGAGCGCTTTGACAAGCGAATAGATGCGCTCAGTTGCTGTGCCAGATGTGCGCGCGTCTGCCATCTGCAAACCGTTCGCGTATGCAGGATGCAAGTAGTCATCCCAACTTGTTGGAACAGGGAGATTGTTCTTTTCAAGAAAATTTGTGTTTGTAAGGAAGCACAGCGGAATGATTCCGATGCCCGTCCAGTAGTTGTCGGGCGAACGGTAATTCGCGGGAATTTTGTCTGCTTCTGACGGCTTGTACGGCTCAAAAATGCCTTCGTCAATGCCCGCATCGTATGTATCTGACGGACCGCCCCACAGTGCGTCAACTTGCGGATTGTTCTTTTCTGCAATAAGACGCGACAACGCTTCGCCAGAGGAAAGGCGTACAAAATTCACCTTTATGCCTGTGTCATTTGTAAATTCTGCAAAAATGTGCGTTGCGTATTTTTCCGGCATAATTGAATAGACGCTCACTTCGTCTTCTACCTCTTTGCTCTTTGAGCAACTTGACAGCGAACCAGCCACAATGCCTATGGCGAGCACAAGCACGCCTGCTTTTTTTAATACTGCGTTCACGGCAACACGCCTCCTACAAAGAAAATTAATAAATATTTATTTTATAAAGCGTTTTGTTTGATTTGTCAATATTTGTTGAAATTTATAAATAAGATATGATATAATAATTTTTAATAATACTTTTGTAGGAAGAATTAGTATGAAAAAAATTATTCTCGGAGCAATAGCAATTGCAGCATTTGCATGCATCTCTGTTACAGCACAGGATGCACCTAATTTCGGCAATCCGCGCGCGGTCGTGCTTGACACAGCAAGCGTGGCAGGCAACATCAAAGACAACGTAAAGCTTATCAATTTGTCTGAAGATGAAAATATCAGCTTTACCGTACACGCATATGTACAAAAATCAAAAAATAAACAGGGCGAATGGCAAACATACGGCACCGGCTATCTCAAAGAATTTTATGATGGCGATACAATCGATTCTCCGCTTGAAGGTAAAATCAAAAGCGTACGATATTTTGCAATCGCTCCCGATGCAAAAGGCGACTACAAATACACTATCGAAAAAAAGCGTAATGATTTGTACATCAACATCTTTTCCGTAAATGAGTCAAAAGATGAAAGCTATAAAAAAAGTGCATATGTTTTTAATGCGCAGGAAGTTCCTGGCGTGTTTAAAGATAATTTCAAATTCATCTGCCAAACGCAAGATACAAATATTTCATTCACGGTATACGTATTCAACGACAAAAATGAAAGATGGCAAAAAGCAGGCGTTGGCATTTTGAAAGGCTTTGGCGACACAGATACCGTCAGTTCTCCGCTTAAAGGCACATTGCAAAATTACCAATATGTCGGCATCGTTTCTCGCAATGGAAAAACATATACATATGATGTGGCAAAATCGAACAACGATATAATCATTACAGTAAAATAATGTTTAATTAATTCGGAGGAAATTATGAAAAAACTTTCAACTGTTTTACTTACAGTTCTGACACTCACGCTCACAATTTCGTGTGCATCGACTGGAAGCACAGGAAAAACTTCCGCAGCAAAATCGCCTTCTGTAAAAGCGCAGATGACTGCCGTTACAGAAATTGACAAGTATGGCGACATTCGCCTCTCTATTACTACAAAAGATTTGCTTGATGCAGGCTTCAATTACGCAGACATTGTCTCTGTCAAATTCCTTGACAAAACGCTTGCACTGCCGCTTATTCCTGCATATCGCTATGTTGCGGCAAAAGGTTCAGCAATGGTTGCATTCAAAGACCAACCGGACCGAGTTGTAGAACTTGAAATTTTCAACGGCAGTTTTGCAGACACGTACAACGTTGCAACAAAGACAACAAATGCAGACAAATCGTTCTACTGGACAGCGAACAGCGGCGTTTCATTTCCTGTGAATGTAGAAATCTCACTTGAAAAAAAACAAGGCTACTACAAAGACTACCTCGTGTTTGATTTGAATCGCACGAACAACCGTAGCGATTACGCAAGTTTGTCCGAAGAGCAATTCGCAAACTTCCGTGAAGTGACTACAAGCGGTATGGGAACAAAAAAGCTCTACCGTGCGTCAAGCCCCGTAAATCCAGAAATCGGACGCAACACCTATGCAGACAAAGCTGCAAAAAACGCAGGCATAAAGACATTCATGAACTTGGCAGACAGCAAAGCAGCAGCAGAAAAATACGCAGGCTACAGCTCATCATATTACTCAAATCAGCACATTGTGTTTCTTGGACTCGGCGTTGACTTTACGCTTCCTGCGAATCGCGACGGGCTTGCAGAAGGCTTACGCTTCTTTGCCGCAAACGAAGCACCGTATCTTGTGCACTGCAACGAAGGGCAAGACAGAGCTGGTTTTGTTTCTGCCGTGCTTGAATGTTTGATGGGCGCACCCCTTGCAGAAGTAAAAGCAGATTACATGACGACGTACGAAAATTATTACGGCGTAAAGAAAGGTACAGACCAATACAACGCCATCTCTGAAAACATCGAAAAAAATCTGCGCACAGCGTTCGGCGTAAAAAATCTCGCATCAGTAAATTTGAGCAATGCTGCGTCAGCGTATCTTAAAGAGATAGGTCTTACTGACAGCGAAATCGCAACGCTCAAGCAAAAGTTGGGCAACTGATTTGCGTGAGGGCTTCATACCCGACGCTCGCTGAAAGCTACGCTGTAAATGACTACGGTACATTGTGTCACATACAGAGTGCGGCACAATGTACTGCACGTGCATTGAATCTTACGATTTTACTTTTTCCATTTGCCTTTATACAAAAAAATTAGTATATTTGTATTGATTACAAATTCATGGCGAGAAACAGTTTTCAGCGTGGCACGTTTCGCGCTCCAAGTTTTATTATTTTTTGTGAGGTTTTAGTATGGAATTGACATTGACAAGCGAAAATTTTAAAAATGAAGTGCTTGAATCAAATGTACCGGTACTCGTTGACTTTTGGGCAACATGGTGCGGCCCATGCCAGATGATGGGGCCAGTCGTCGCAGAAATTGCAGAAGAAAAGCAGGGCACGCTTAAAGTTGGCAAAGTAAACGTTGACGAGCAGGAGGCGCTCGCAACAGAGTATAAAATAATGAGCATCCCGACATTCATTTTGTTCAAAGACGGAAAAGTTGCAGGGCAAGTCATCGGTGGAAGAGGTAAAGACGATTTACTCAAAGCGCTTGGAGTATGAGCGAGCGCTGCTACAAGTGTTTTCGTCCATTGTCCCACTGCTTGTGTGCGTATGCGACACCAGTAGATTCTGGCGTGAAGTTTGTGTTGCTCATGCACCCAAAAGAAGCAAAACGCGAGCGCACAGGTACGGGGCATCTTGCACACATTTCGCTTAAAGGCGCGGAAATCCTTGTAGGACTTGATTTTTCTCAAAATGCGCGGTTGCACGAATTGCTTTGCAACAAGCAGTTTTTGCCCGTGTTGCTGTATCCGGGAAATGCCGCATGGACTGCCAAAAGCGCAGAGCTTGCAACTGCGCTCGGCAAAAATACACAGAACGCAAAAACGTTGCTCGTGCTCGTCATTGATGCAACATGGTTTTGCTCGCGCAAAGTGATTGAGTACAGCCCGTTTTTGCTTGATTTGCCGCGCATTTCATTTTCGGGAAGCTATCGTTCAGAATTTACGTTCAAGCGCGAGCCGCGTCCTGAATATATTTCAACGATTGAATCATGCTACTATCTTATCAAAGAATTGCAAGATGCAAAACTTGTGCCGAGCAGCGTTGATGCATCGCCGCTTATGGCAGTGTTTCGCAAAATGGTTGCTGCGCAGATTCAAGCACAAAATGACCGCATTGACGGTAAGTTGCCCAACACGCATGCGTATAATTGGAAGTATACTAAAAAGTTTGGAGAGTCGTAACGCAATACTTTTTTGAAAATTACTACTATAAATAATGTAACGTTTTTTGTAGTAGAGTAGTTTTAACTATAATGCAGTCGGTTGTTTTTTGCACAACTGCTTACAGTCGGTTGAACGCTTCTTGTTTTTTTTCAAGCGTAATCGCTATAATGCGTGCTTCTAAATGCGCGCAGATACAACAGTTCCAAAGATTTTTTCGCTGTTGCATTTTAGCGTGCAGTTTGCTTCGCAAACTTGCTTATTGTTTGCGCGTTCTCATTTCATTGTGAACGCGCAGTTTTGAACAGTTCCGATTTTGAAAAATCGCTCACTGTTCAAAAGTAACGAAGGATTGACGATGTGTAAACATACCATTTGTGCTACCATACTCACATTGGCAGCACTTTCTCTACTGCTTGTGACAGTGCATGTTGACCACGATTGCATCGGCGAAGACTGTCCTGTGTGCGCAGTCATTCACGTTGCACGTTCATATGTGCGTAGCAGCAATTTGAATGCAATACACGTTTTTGCAAAACATTTATTTCGTTCTTTATTTATATTTTTATGCGTGCTCGTGCCAGTTGTCTATGCAACGCCGGTAACGCGCAAAGTCAAGTTGAACACATGATGCCTTCTTTTTCAGTCACGTTATCATCTCACAATAATTTTATAGGAGTCATCATTATGAAAAAAATTCTCGCAGTCATTGCGACAGCAGCGGTATTGTTCTATTTTGCCGCATGCAATAAAATAAACAAGGCTGACAACGGACAGCTTAAAATAGTAACAACCATTTTTCCTGAATACGACTGGGTGCGCGAAATCATGGGTGAACATGCAAAACGCGCAGATATTACATTGCTGTTGGACAACGGCGTAGACTTGCATAGTTTTCAGCCGACAGCAAAAGACATCACCAAGATTGCAAATGCAGACTTGTTCATCTACGTTGGTGGCGAAAGCGATGAATGGGTTGAAGACGCGCTTGCGGAATCAGTTAATAAAAATATGAAAGTGATAAATCTGCTTGAAGTGATGGGCGAGCGCGCAAAAGAAGAAGAGATTGTTGAAGGAATGGAAGAGGGGCATAGTCATCATCATCACCACCACCATAGCCATGATTTTGCCGACAGCGATATACAAGACAGAACGCTTGCAGAATGGTCTGGCAGCTGGCAGTCTGTGTATCCCTATGTACTTGACGGAACATTGGACGAAGTGATGGAGCATAAGGCAAAAGAAAAAGGCGACAGAACTGCAAAAGAATACAAAGATTACTATACTACAGGCTATAAAACAGATGTTGGAACAATCAATATAGACGGAACATCTATCGAATTTGTCAAGGAAAACATGCGCGACAAAGCTGCATATAAATACAGCGGTTTCTACATCAGGACAAGTCCGAGCGGCTCGCGTCAGGTGCGTTACAAATTTGAAAAGACGACAATGGGCGGCAATGCTCCTCAATACGTTGTATTCAGCGATCATGAAATTGCCCCCACAACGCCAGAACATTTCCATCTCTACTGGGGCAACAGCAGTTTTGAGCCGCTTGTAAATGAGGCAACTAATTTCCCAACATACTACCCCGCATCATTGAGCAAACAAGAAATCGTTGACGAAATGATTGACCATGACCATGGACATGGAGTTGAATACGATGAGCACGTATGGCTTTCGCTGCGAAATGCGCAAGTCTTGTGCGCTGCTATTGCAGATGCATTGTGCGAACTTGACAAGAAAAACACCTCTACATACATGGCAAACTATATTGCCTACAGCGAAAAGCTTGCACTTCTCGACCGCGAGTACATGACAACAATCAATACGTCAAAACGCGGCACACTTCTATTTGGAGACCGCTTCCCATTCCGTTATCTTGTGGACGATTATGGGCTGCATTATTATGCAGCATTTTCAGGTTGTTCAGCAGAAACAGAGGCGAGCTTTAAAACAATCGCGTTCCTCGCTGGCAAAGTTGATGAACTTGACTTGCAGTCTATATGCACAATAGAAAGCGGCGACAAAAAAATTGCGCGCACTATTATTGAGAACAGTAAAGAAAAATCTGCCAACATCATAACAATTGATTCCATGCAGTCCACAACGATGAGCGACATCAAAAAAGGTGCAACGTATCTGGGCATCATGGAGCAAAATCTTGAGGAATTGAAAGCGGCACTTAATTAAAATCACATGGGCAGCATCACGCTGCCCATTAGGAGAAATCATATGGTCTGTTTACGGTGTGAAAACCTTGCACTTGGCTATGAATCGCATATTGTCGTGCAGAATATTTCCTGCACTGTGAACACAGGCGACTACTTGTGCATTGTCGGCGAAAACGGTGCAGGAAAAACAACATTGCTAAAAACAATGCTCGGCTTACAAAAGCCTCTTGCAGGAACAATTGCAAAAGGCAGCGACTTCAGCTTGCAGCGCATCGGGTATCTGCCGCAACAGACTGTCATTCAAAAAGATTTTCCTGCAACGGTAGAAGAAATTGTGCGTTCAGGTTGCATAAACCGCATGAAATTCGCACCGTTCTATCGTACGCAGGAAAAAATTCGGGCAACGCACACTATGGAGCAACTCGGCATTGCGCATCTTGCAAAACACAGCTACCGCGAGCTTTCAGGAGGACAGCAACAGCGCGTTCTCCTTGCCCGTGCATTGTGTGCTACACATACAACACTGTTCCTCGACGAGCCAACCGCAGGGCTTGACCCAACTGCAACAGAAGATTTGTATGCGCTTATTGAACAGTACAACAAAGATGGATTGACTGTTATAATGATTACGCACGACATGAAAGCAGCGCTGCGCTATGCAAGCCATATTTTGCATATAGGGGAGCAAAGCTTTTTTGGTACAAAAGATGAATTTATACGGAGCACCACGCATCATGAGTGACATAATTGAAACATTTGCAATGTATTTTGAATATCCGTTTGTTCGATATGCGCTCATCACAGGTACGCTCATTGCACTGTGTTCGGCGCTACTAGGAGTTACGCTCGTGTTGCGGCGATTTTCGTATATTGGCGACGGGCTTTCTCATGTAGCGTTCGGCGCAATGTCGTTTGCAACGGTGCTGTCTCTCACAAATAAAATGACGTTAGTGCTTCCTGCAACAATTATATGCGCAGTGCTGCTTTTATGCGGCGGACAAAAGCGCAAAATAAAAGGAGATGCCGCAATCGCCATGATTTCCGTTGCATCGCTTGCAATAGGTTATCTTTTGATGAATTTATTTGCGCCGTCGTCAAACCTTTCTGGCGATGTATGCAGCACGCTGTTCGGCTCAACATCAATTCTAACGCTCACAAAAAGCGAAGTAAAAGCATGCATCGTTTTAAGTGTCATTGTAGTGAGCGTGTTTATGTTGTGCTACAACAGATTGTTTGCAGTCACATTTGATGAAAATTTTGCAAAAGCGACTGGCATGAAAACAGACGCATACAATCTGCTTTTGGCAGTAGTGATCGCCGTAATCATTGTGCTTGCAATGAATCTCGTCGGCTCGCTGCTCATATCTGCGCTTGTCATCTTTCCTGCGCTCTCTGCAATGCACCTGTGCAAAAGCTTTAAACGTGTTACAATATATGCTGCGGTGATTTCAGTGCTGTGCGCCCTTTTTGGCATGTTGCTTTCCATTCTTGCAGGAACGCCAGTGGGCTCGACGATTGTTGCAATCGACATGTTTGTGTTTATTTGCTGCTATATCATCGGAGCAGTTGCAAAAAAATACACGATAAACTAATCAGGGGAAAGCGATGAAAAAAAAATTACTGTCTGTTTTGATTGTGCTCTGCATAATGAGCGAGTTTTGTTTTGCGCAAAAGAAAAAAATCGATGTAGATTTAACAAGAATGAGCTCCACTATGGTATATGCAGAAGTGTTCAATATGTTGATTGCGCCCGAATACTATGATGGAAAAACAATACGCATGCGCGGTCTATTCGACATATTTGAATATGAAAGAAACGGAAAACCGCACCGCAGTTTTTTTTGCATTGTTAAAGATGCCACCGCATGTTGTGCACAAGGATTAGAATTTTCGCTTGCCGACAGCTACACATACCCAAACGACTACCCTGCTCGCTATACAATGATTACCGTAACAGGCCGCTACCGTCAGTATGAGCAAGATGGACTTACATATATTCTGCTTGTAGACTGCACAATTGAATAACGCGCTATCAGCAACACGAATAAACGTCATTGCCAGATTTAATCTAGCAATGACATTAAAAACTTTTACGCAATCACAGTCTCTTTCGCATAAAATACGTACGTACGCTTTATGCGATGTGTTTGTTACAAACTTTCGCCGAGCGTTTTGAGTGCTGCAATCGCATCTTCATTGCCGCCTGCAGCCGCATCTTTAAAATAGAGCACTGCCTTTGTGTAGTTTTCTTTTACACTTTGCCCTTTTAAGTTCATCATGCCCAGATTATATTTCGCTTCAGCCAGATTCTGCGCCGCCGCTTTTTCAAACCACTGATATGCCGTCTTATAATCTTGTGCAACACCTTGTCCTGTGTAGTACAATTTGCCGAGACTCATCTGCGAGCCAGCATCGCCTTGCTTTGCGGCAGCCTCATACCACTGCACTGCTTTTACGTAATCCATGTCTACGCCGAGCCCAAATTCATACATATGTGCCAAATTATATTGCGCGTCAACATTTCCTTCGTGCGCAGCAGTTTCATAGCATTCAATTGCACGCATAGAATTTTGTTCAACTGCAACGCCCGCTTGATATGCTACGCCGAGATAAAATAGCGCGGGCGTATACCCTTGCTGTGCCGACAAGGTAAAATACTCGAATGCCTTTTCCAGATTTTGTTCTACGCCGGCGCCATTTTTATACATAACGCCTAAATTATACTGAGCGATAGGATGTCCTTTAGCTGCGGCCGTTTCAAAATAGCCGAACGCTCTTGCAGCGTCTTGTGCAACACCAATGCCGCCACTGTACATGACTCCAAGCCAATTAAATGCATCTATATTATTTTGCGACGCAGATGCTTCAAAATACCGCAATGCTTTGTTGTAATCAGGTTTAGTTCCATGTCCCTTTACATAGAGCGCACCTAAATTTACAAGCGCATTCGAGTTATTTTTTTTAGCAGCGCCTTCAAACCATTTTTTTGCTGTTTTATAATTTTGCTTAACACCTCTTCCGTCCAGATACAAACAGCCTAAATTGTTCTGAGCCTGCGCGTCTTTTTGTTTCGCTGCCGACGTGTACCATTTTTTTGCCTCTTCATAATCTTGCCTTACACCATCCCCTGAATCATATGCAAGTGCAAGCTGAAACTGAGCTTCAACGTTTTTAAGCAGTGCAGCTTTTTGAAACCACTTCACCGACTCCAACGGATTTCGCTCGACATCAATACCTTTGCCGTATTTGTGGGCAAGCAGCAGTTGCGCATCAATGTCATTTGCATCGGCACGTTTAAGCAATGTGTCAATATCGTCTTCTGGCATATGAGCGCTTGACTGACCTTCTGTAGAAATCGAAACCTCCTCATAATATCCAGAAGTTTCGATACGCATTTGTGCGAATGACAGCGACACACCGATGAACAATACTATCCCCACGAGCAGTAATTTTCGCATATTTTCCTCCTACTGCAAAATATTCCACTTATCAAAATATTCTGCTTATTAGAATACACTTATGAAGTATAAACAAGTTGTGTTTTTTTTTCAATTAGAGAATTTCGAAAAAATCACGAAAGAGAATTTTTCGGATGTCAATTACTTTATTGCGAATCAAGCTTACTCGTACAATGCATCTTTCGCAATCACTTTAAAATGATTTTTATGAAAATCGATGATTCCGTCCGCGCGCATTTTTCCAAGCTCTTTTGAAAGCGCGCTTCTGTCGAGATTGAGATAGTCCGCAAGTTGCTGGCGGTCAAACGGTATGTCAAATTCGCGCTTGTTCTGCTGCAAAGAAACAGTGTGCAAATATGCCATAATGCGCGCGCGCACTGGCTTTGGCGACGTATGGAAGCTGCGTTCCGAAAGCGCAAGATTTTTATGTGATGATATTATCAATAGATTTGCAATAAATTTCACTTGCCATGCCTTCATGCGCTGCACATCTTTTGCAAACGCGTTGATTTTAAAAAAAAGAATGCGGCACGCTTCATTTGCACTCACATCTACGAGCATAGGCTCGTCATCAAGCAGCGCATATGTTTCTGCAAAACATTGCCCGCTTCCAACATGGCTCAGTATTGTACGGTTGCCCCACATGTCGTTGCGCTCAATAGTTACGCTTCCTTCAAGCACTAATCCCGCACACGCTGTTGTCATTCCCGCATGAAAGATGATTGCACCTTTTTTATATTTTTTTTCAATTGCCTGCAACACAGAAAGCGCATCTGTAATTTCTCGTTCGCTCATGCCACGAAAAATCACTGTTTTTTGCAGCTGCTGCATGTCCATAGAACGCACCTCAATTTTTTTAATAATTATTAAAGGACACCTCGAAAAACCATATTTTTAGGGTCGAAAAAAATGTGGTTATGACAACATACGGTGCAAGACAATCGTAGTATATTTTAATAAGAAAAGCAACATTTTGTTTGTTCCACTAAAATGACGTGGCTTTTATCTAATAGGAGACTATATGATACGAAAAATCATTCATATTGATGAAGAAAAATGTGACGGATGCGGCATATGTGCAACCGCCTGTCATGAAGGCGCAATCGACATCGTAGACGGAAAGGCAAAACTTGCGAGGGAAAACTTTTGCGACGGTTTTGGCGACTGTTTGCCATCATGTCCAACAGGTGCAATCACATTTGAAGAGCGAGAAGCTCCTGCATATGATGAAGAAGCTGTACATGCCGCACAACACATAAAAAACGAATCGAAGGAAAATATGACCGAAATGAATCACGACGAACATGCCCATCACGAACACCACATGGAACATCACGGAATGAACGGAGGATGTCCTGGCGCACGTGTCATGGCTTTTGAACGGCAAGCGCACGACGCACATAGACCACTGTCAAAATCTGTTTCAAGGCTTGCACAGTGGCCGGTACAAATCAAGTTGCTGCCAACGAAAGCATCATTTTATGATGGCGCAAAATTATTAATTGCCGCAGATTGCGCTGCATATGCATATGCCAACTTTCATGAAGATTTTATAAAAGGAAGAGTGACGCTTATCGGCTGCCCCAAGCTTGACGACATCGACTACACGGAAAAACTCACGGAGATTATCAGCAACAACAATATCACTGGAGTGACTATTGTACGCATGGAAGTGCCCTGTTGCGGCGGCATTCAAATGGCAGCGCAGCAAGCATTGCAGGCAAGTGGCAAGTTCATTCCGTGGCAAGTAGTTACAATTTCGAGAAACGGAGAAATACTAGATTGATGAGGTGGTACTATGAGTTACACAGATTGGCAAGACAAAACACCTGCTTTTAAGAAAGTAGATGTAAGAGGCATTCAGGGAAACTTTTTTCCCGGATTGAAAAAACAAGCTATGGAATTGCCTGTAGGCGAAGGCATGGAAATAGTGCAGACATTCGACCCTATTCCGCTTTACGAAGTTATGGAAGGTCTCGGCTACGAGCACCACACAGAGCATGTAGCAGACACAGAATATCATGCATATTTTTACCGCGTGGAAGCAAAACAAGATACAGGCGATATCCCCATGCGTCCTGCGGCACTCACCAATTTTCCGCTCATTGACGAAGAGCTTGGCAAAGTGGCTGTTGCATTTTGGGATGTAACATGGAACAATGCAAAACGCACGTTGCCGTATGAAACACGTCTTTTGCTTTCGCTCACGAACGCAGTTGGTGCAGGCAGAATGCGTCAGGCAACGCGCGAACTCGTAAAAGCGTATGCGCATGGAATAGATTCGGCGGCATTCGACGATGTGTTTGAACTGCTGGCATGGAATCAAGGCATTGGCTATTTCAGTTCTGAAATTGGTCCATCCACGCTGTTTCAAGCGTACAAAGCTATCAAGCAGCAGGAAAAGCACGGCAAGAGCCGCGATGAAATCAAAGTGATGCTTATGGAACAGTTCGGTGAAAAAAATCCCGATGTAAAAGTAGTGTGACGCAATGTTGCCGCAGGCACAACGCCCAGCACGCTACTCTTTGAACGGCAGCATGCCTCTCGGCGTATATTCTCCTGCAAGCGCTCCAAAAAGCGCATCGAGCGTATACGCCGACCAGCTGTATCCCATGAGCACAGAATCTGCCCATGTAAAATCAAGCGACTCTTCCGGCGACATAATCGAAAAAATGACAACGCGCTTACTGCTTCCCTGCAACATCCGCGCAATCCGTGCCGTCTGCCAATTTGAAACAAGGCAGACAACAGTGTCGTAGCTTGATGCGCTTGCAACAATGCTTGAGCGCGCGTTTTGCAACTCTTCAGCGTTCGGCTCCATAGAAAAGCGGAACTCGCCTGCACCGGTAAAGCGGCGCCTTCCTTCCGTAAAAAATCGCTGCATTGAGCCTGCGAGAAGTACGCGGCCTGCGCTATGTGCAGGCAATGGAAACGCGCCTCGCTTGTGCACAGTGATTGAACGGCATGCTTGTTCAAAGAAAAATTTTTCGCCATCTTTGTCGGGGATAAACTGCGAAATTGTGCTTGGGTTTGGATAAAGTGGAGCTGCGTTTCCATTTTTAAAATAGTCGAGCTTTGCTTTGATGACGCGGTACGCCGCATCTTTTACGCGTGCATAAAATGCGCTGTCTGTTTGCATAAGGCGTAAATTATTAACCCACAACGGCTCTCCCATGCGCGCAGTTGTTGAAGAAATCACTATGTCATTGCCAGCTTCAACTGCAAGTCGAAACGCATTTGTCAAAGAACCTGCATACAGCGTGTCGCCGTTCATCATCATGTCGTCGGTGATTATCAATCCATCGTAGCCGAGTTTGCCGCGCAGTAAATCAGTCAAAAAATATTTTGAAAGCGAAGCAGGCGCGCCGCTTGAATCAATTTGTGGAAAACTCAAGTGCCCTGACATAATCGCAGGAATCTTTTGCTTGATAAGAATTTGGAACGGCACAAGCTCGCGATTTACAAACAATTTTTCATCTATGTTGATTTCTGGCAAATGTATGTGCGAGTCGTTTTCTGTGTAGCCGGGTCCGGGAAAGTTTTTTTACCTTGGGATAACGCCTGCTGCAATGCTCCCTGATGAGAATGCAGCTCCGAGCACGCCAACACTTTGCGGATTGTCGCCAAACGAGCGCGGACCGATAATTGTGGAACTATGATTCGTGAACAAATCTACCGACGGCGCAAAATTCATGTTGATGCCGAGCGCCTTTATCTCCCGCGAAATGTAAAAGCCGCTGTACCATGCGTCAACGGGGAAGCCCGACGCACCAATCGCCATGTTGCCTGGCGTAATTGACGTTTCGCCTTTTACGTGGCGAATCCATCCGCCTTCCTGGTCGGTCGCAACAAAAAGCGGAATTTGAAAGCGCGTTCGCGAGGCTGCACGTTGCAACGAAGCTATTGCGCGCGCAACAAGATGGATGTCGTCAGTATTCCATCCGAACACTTTCACGCTGCCAAGCCCGCGGTCAACCCAATCGTACAAAAGCTGTTCAGGTTCTGCGCCTGCCCAACCAAACATGAACATTTGCGCAAAAAGTTCTTCGTTTGTCATGCGCTCAACAAGCGCGCGCGCAAGCACATCGGAAGGATAGTCGCTCCAAAATGTAATGTCGGCAGGAAGGTTTGCCGCTTTTGCCAGCAGCTCTCCGTCTTGCATGGCACCTGAAAGATTTGCTGTTTTTGCGAGTGGCACGCCGTTTGAAAGCGAACGCACATCTTGCGAATGCACGACAGGATGCGGAGAAATCAGCAGCCACGAGACAAAAAGAATTGACAGCATGCATCTCATATGCGCTCTCCCGCTGCAACAGTCTGCACATACGATGCTGCTGCATGTGCTGCAATCGCACCATCTGCGGCAGCCGTCACAATCTGGCGAAATTCTTTTGCGCGCACGTCACCTGCACAATATAAGCCCGGCACAATCGTTTCCATTTTTTCGTTCGTGACAATGCAGCCGAGCGCGTCTTTAGGAAGCATGTCGAAAAGTTCCGTGCGCGCTTTCATGCCCACAAAGATGAACACAGCATCCGCAGGCAATTCCGACTGCGAGCCGCTTGCAACGTCTTCGATGAGCACCGACTGCACGCGCCCGTTTCCGCGAATCTCTTTTACAATCGTGTTGAATCTAATCGTGATGTTTTCATTTTTTTGTACGCGTTCTGCAAGCGCATGCTCTGCGCGAAATTGCATTCTGCGGTGCATGAGCGTAACATGCTCCGACAATGTTGCAAGATAGAGCGCCTCGCTGCATGCAGAATCTCCGCCACCAACAACGACAATATTTTTGCCGTGAAAAAACGGACCGTCGCACACAGCGCAATACGAAACGCCGCGACTGCTCAATTCTTTTTCGCCTTGAACACCAAGCTTCTTGTGTTCCGCACCAGTTGCAATCAAAACAGCTGGAGCTGTGTATTCTTGGTCGTGCGTGCGCACATGAAAGAGCGTGCCTATTTTATCAACAGCAGTGATATGCGCTTGCACCACGTGCGCACCGAATGCTTGCGCTTGCGCGTTAAGAGAGGCGACAAAATCTTTACCGCTCACTTTTGGAAAAACGCCAGGATAATTTTCGAGTTCCATTATGTGAAGCGCCTGCCCGCCTGGCTCCGATATGTCAATGACAATCGTGCTCAATCCAGAACGTGCGGCATACTGCGCAGAAGAAAGACCCGCCACCCCTGCGCCAACAACTATATAATCACACGAAACAGTTTTCATAGAAGTGATTTAGTATAACAATTTTTGCCATGCACGACAACACAGCATATGGTCATTGAGCCTGTCGAAATGAACTACTCGCATAAAAAAAGACGGAATGTCAAATGACACTCCGTCTACAAGGCGTCGAGCGGAATCGAACCGCTGCATAAGGGTTTTGCAGACCCGCCCCTTACCACTTGGGTACGACGCCATGTTTTGCATTATAGCAAAAAATAGCGGGCATGTCTAGCGCACGCATTAAATCACGTTAAATCTAACCGAAAAAAATCCTGTAAATCACGTAAAAATCTAACCCAACAAAAAAGCTTGAACAACAACAACCCCGCCGCACGCAGCGTTTTCACAACAGGTAAATTGCATTTTTGCCCGTTATTGCATTTCGAATGCTATTTATTATACTATAAAGTATGATAAGCTCTAAAGATAATCTTGAAAATACCTATAAGACCTGCTATGAAGACGAACTGCGGCTACTTGAGCGGCGACAAAAAAGAGATAAAAACCTGACACTTGAAATACTTGAAAACACATTGCAGTGTTTGTACGCTGCAGATGGCAACAACTGGGATGGTCGTGGCGCACTACAGCAAACCGCAATGGATGCACAGATCGCTGCATATGAAACATTCATCACCAACTGGAAAAGTGCATTAACAAAAACACAAAATTAAAGCCTCTCTTGACATAGTTTCACAATTTTGTTACTATGTATCTATACATAGTAACAAAAGGAGGATAATATGATGCGCCAAATTCCATATAAAATTTATTTAAATGAAAATGAGCTGCCGACAAAATGGTACAATGTTCGCGCAGATATGAAACGCAAACCTGCGCCATTGCTCAATCCTGGCACGCACAAGCCAATGACGCTTGCAGAACTTGAAAGCGTGTTTTGCACAGATCTTGCAAAACAAGAGCTCGACGACGCAACACCGTTTTTCGACATTCCGCAAGAGATAGTTGATTTTTACAAGATGTACCGACCATCGCCGCTTATACGCGCATACAACCTTGAAAAAAAACTCGGTACGCCTGCGCATATCTACTACAAGTTTGAAGGCAACAACACGAGCGGCAGCCACAAACTCAACTCGGCAATCGCGCAAGTGTATTATGCAAAAAAGCAGGGGCTGCGCGGCGTGACCACAGAAACAGGTGCAGGTCAATGGGGCACAGCGCTTTCAATGGCGTGCGCATATTTCAACCTTGACTGCAAAGTGTACATGGTAAAAGTTTCGTATGAGCAAAAACCGTTTCGCCGCGAAGTGATGCGTACATATGGCGCAACAGTTACACCGTCGCCTTCAAATACAACCAACATAGGCAAAAAAATTTTGGCAGAGCATCCTGATACAACAGGAAGCCTCGGTTGCGCCATTTCGGAAGCAGTTGAAGATGCGGTAAGTCACGAAGGCTACCGTTATGTACTCGGCAGCGTGCTTTCACAAGTGCTGCTTCATCAAACAGTAATTGGTCTTGAAACGCAAGCTGCGCTTAAAAAATACAGCATAGAGCCAGACATAATCATAGGGTGTGCAGGCGGCGGTTCAAACTTAGGTGGACTTATCTCTCCGTTCGCAGGAGAAATACTGCGCGGCGAAAAAAAATACGAGATTATTGCGGTAGAGCCAGCATCTTGCCCCAGCTTTACGCGCGGAAAATACGCATATGATTTTTGTGACACCGGCATGATAACGCCGCTTGCAAAAATGTATACGCTCGGCTCAAGTTTTATTCCATCGCCAAGTCACGCTGGCGGTCTGCGCTATCACGGCATGAGCCCTGTTTTGTCACAACTGTATGCTGACGGTGTAATAAAAGCACGCGCGGTTGAGCAGACATCTGTGTTTCAAGCGGCACAAGAGTTCGCGCGCATTGAAGGAATCTTGCCTGCACCGGAAAGCAGCCATGCAATCAGAGTTGCGATTGATGAGGCGCTCAAATGCAAAGAGAGCGGCACTGAAAAAAACATTGTGTTCGGCTTGACGGGCACCGGCTACTTTGACCTGATTGCATACGAACATTTCAACGACGGCACAATGACCGATGAAATTCCGACAGATGAGACGCTTGCCGCAAGTTTTGCAAAACTACCCGCAGTGTAAAAAGCAACTAGCAGCATATTAAATTTATTCGGAAACTTCAAAATAATAATGTTATGTTGCAAGCACGCAACGTACGTTGTGACCATTGCCGATGTGTTTGAATACGGGCATATTGAGCGTGCATTGCGACTGCGCGTATTGACAGCGATGCGCAAATACGCAACCTTTTTCTACAGCAAGCGTCGTCTTCACTTCTGCATTTGACGCAGTTGCTTTTCCACGTGCGCCATCAAATAGCAGTTTTGTGTACGGATGAACTGCCGTCTTGTACAAATCGGCGGCAGGCGCTTCTTCAACAAGCATGCCGCGATACATTACGCCAATTGCATCACAAAAATAACAGGCAATTTTCAAATCGTGTGTGATAAATAAAAAGCTTAAGTCGCGCATGTGGCGCAAGTCATCAAGTAAATTAATAATTTGTCCTTGAATGGAAACATCAAGTGCGGAAACAATTTCATCGCAAATAAGCGCTTCCGGCTCCATGATGAGTGCACGTGCAAGCGAAATGCGCTGCCGCTGACCGCCTGAAAATTCAGACGGACGACGATACAAATCGCTTTCGGCAAGTCCTACTTCCGCAATGATTTTTGCGCTCCGCTCTTTTGCATCTGCCGTACCGTTCCACTTTGACGAGTGGCGGAGCGCAGCTGTGATAACTTCGTATACACTCATGCGCGGATTGAGCGAGCGCGCAGGGTCTTGAAAAATATATTTTACTTTTTCACGATATGCACGCAGCTCGTTTTTTGAGTATGTGCCTATATCTTGCGTGCCGCCGTTTTGCATCGCGGAGTTTGCGCCGCTTGCTGTCTGATTTTCGCCACCAGAAAAATTGGCATCATGCGAAAGACTGGCCCCCACTCCGCGCGCGTCGTCAGTTTGCTGCACTTTCGACGTGTAGAGCACTTGTCCTGACGTAGGCGCATACATGCTTACTAAAAGACGCGCCGTCGTTGTCTTGCCGCACCCCGACTCGCCTACAAGTCCATACGTGCTTCCGCGCTCAATCGCAAACGATACGTCATTTACCGCGTATACTGTTTTGTCGTGCCGCGCAAAAAAGCCTGCTTCAAGATTAAAGCTTTTGCACAGCCGCTTTGTTTCAATTATAGTCATACCTAATTATATTATACACTATGTGGAAAGTCAAAGTTAATGCAGGTGTATTCAAATGTACTGATAAATATAATCATCTAAATCAAAAGTTTCATTTTCAGTACTTTGCTTTATAAAGTCTTTCATTCTCCCTTTACAAATTTCAATCTGAAAGCTTGAGTTTTGAGTTGTTACGAGACAGAAATTTTAGCAAAGAATTGGCAACAAGTGAAGTGCCTTTTAATCCCTCTCAATACCCTGTGAATTATTAATCAATGTATTTGTTAAAAATTTTTATGCCATAGCTTCCTCATCTACTTACATAATCTACCGCACATACTTACGCTTTCATTTCTGGGCATGCGTTCTTTTCCCTACTGCATGCTGCTTGCACAAACTGACAGCGCGGTGCAAATGGACAGCCACATGTAGGATTTGATGGGTCGCTCACTTTTCCGGGAATAGACTTCATGCGCTCTTTTGAGTAGTGGCTGCCAAATTTCGGAGATGAGGCAAGCAGCGCACGTGTGTATGGATGCCGTGCGTTTTCAATGCCGCAAACAGTTTCCGCCATGACGGTTTCATCGCCGCATGCTGCGTCATGCACCGCGACTGCGCAGTTGCCAGTTGCCATACTGTCTGCACGAATGCCGTTCCTGCTCGTCGCATTGTTTGCGCGCACGACGAGTTCTTCCATCACTTTGCCACCGTACATGACTATGATACGGTCAGCAATTGAAGCAACAACGTCAATGTCGTGACTGATAAATATAATCGAAAGATTTCGCGTCGCTTTCAATTTTACGAGCAGTGAAATTATTTGCGCTTGAATAGTCACATCGAGCGCAGTCGTCGGCTCGTCTGCAATGAGCAATTCACATCCCTGCGCAAGCGCGAGCGCAATGCCTATGCGCTGCAACTGTCCGCCAGAAAACTGATGCGGATAGCTTGCAAGGCGACCGCGCGCATCGGGAAGCCCCACTTCATTGAGCAACGCGCTTGCCTTTTCATACGCCATTTCTTTTGTAATTGCCGCATCAATGGCGCGGAATGTTTCCCAAAACACGCTGCCAATGCTTTGAAGCGGGTCAAACGCGCGTCCCGGCTCTTGAAAAATCATGCCTATTTTTTTGCCGCGCAACATGCGCATGTCGGAAGGTGCAAGCGAGAGCGCGTCAACTCCGTCAATGCATAAATGCCCGCTCACTGACGCGTTGCTCGGAAGGAGCAACGGAATTGCCAGCGTCGTCACCGATTTGCCGCTCCCTGATTCTCCGACTATGCCGAGCACTTCTCCTTTTTTCATTGTGAACGATACGCCGCGTACCGCGTATATGTGGGTGCGTTCCGCTCCGCGGAGCACCGTGAACGTAACGCGCAAATCTTCAACACGGAGAAAACCATGTGGTTGCGATGCAGCAATCGCTTGCGTCATGTTGCCCGTCGTTTGCAGCGCGACATTTGCTGCTTCCATGTCATGCGTTTTGTAAGCCGTGCCTATTCCCTCATCATGTGCTTCTTTCGTAGTGCAGGCGCAGTCATTTTTTTCTGCGTCATACGCTTCTTGAGCCGCACTTGTGCTGCTATCAGATGCCATTACAGCATTCGCCTTGCGTTTCACGTCTCTCCATTTTTTGCGCGACGGAAACACAGCGTGATATGGGTCAAAATAATCACGGAGTATATCGCCTAAAAAATTGAACGCAAGCGTCACAACGAGCAATAAAAACACCGGCCACAAAAGCCACGGGAAATTGCGCAAGTTGTTGAGTGTAGAGATGTCGCGATTTATGAGCGAACCCCAGCTCACCGCAGGATCGCTTATGCCAAGCCCCAAATACGAAAGCGTCGTTTCACTCATGATAAAACCTGGCACGCTGAGCGCGACACTCACAATGAGCAAGCTCGACATCTGCGGAATAATATGACGAAAAATAATAATCGTTGAAGGAATCCCTTCAAGATGTGCGTCCAAGACAAATTCTTCACGTTTAATTGCGTGAACCATGCCGCGTATTGTGCGCGCACTGCCCGGCCAGCCTACAAGCGCAAGAATTACCGTGATGATTATGTACGCTGTTCCGCTGTCCATCTGCGTGTTTAAAAGCGAACGCAAAAACAAGATGAGATACAAACTCGGAATGAGCATGAAAAATTCCGCAAGGCGCATTACACTCCAGTCTGCTGTTCCGCCGTAAAATCCCGCAAGCCCGCCGAGCAATACTGCAAGTACAAGCGAAATCGCAGAGGCAACAAATCCAATTGTTAAGGAAATACGGCTTCCGTACACGATGCGCGAAAACAAATCGCGTCCTAAATTGTCGGCACCAAGCAAAAACACGGGGTATGTGTTGCCGTTTGCGTCAGGCACAGTTCCGAACAGATGACAGCTGCATGGAATAAAACCGAGCAGTTTGTACTCGCTCCCTTTTACAAAAAAATGCACGCTATGCAATTTGCCTTTAACGCGTGCGTATTTCCACGATACGGGATTGAGTACTCGGCACTCTTGCGCGACAAGCCCGCTTTTCGTCATGCGCACATTGCACGGATGAAATGCATCGCTTCCGAACGACATCGTTGCCGAATACGGCGCAACAAACTCTGCAAAAATCATCACCATGTACAAAAGCGCAATGACAACGAGCGATACAAGTGCAGCAGGACGAGTTTGCAAAAACTGGCAGAACTTTTTCATATGAGCCTCTCACAAAATTGAACACGTTCATTATAGCAAATTCTTCTGAAGCATGCCATCAGAAGAGTCTCTTGCACGCACGTTTGAAACGCCTCACAGTTTTTCGTGCTCATTGCTGTCATGCGCATTGCTTGTAGCACAATCTATTTTCTAGTATGATACATTTCATGCATACAAAAAAACGTTTGTTGCCCCTATTGCTCATTTTAGCAATCCTCACCTCATGTACAAAAAAAAACGCAGTACCACAGCGCGATTTGTCGCAAACAGTGCAAATTGCCGTCACGTTTTATCCGCTCTACATCATGTGCATGAATATCGTAAAAGATGTTCCAAACGTGGAACTGGTGCTGCTCGCGCCGCCTGATACAGGCTGCTTGCACGACTACGTACTTACCACAAACGACATGCGCGCAATAGAACAGTGCAACATACTCGTTGCAAACGGTGCAGGCATGGAATCATTTTTAGACAAAGCGATTGCTCTCAAACAAAACGCAACAATCACTGCATCGGAAGCGTTTCCGCTCATTGACGAAAATCCACATGTGTGGGTTTCTGTACGCGGTGCGCGCCATGAAGTGCAAAAAATTGCAGACTCCCTCATACTGCTCGACAGCGCACATGCTGCGCAATATGCAGCAAACGCTGCCGCATACGATGCAAAGCTTTCCGCGCTTGAACAGGAAATGCACAACACGCTTGCACAGTACAGCGGCAGCAGCATCATCACATTTCACGAAGCGTTTCCATATTTTGCACAGGAGTTCGGCTTTACGGTAGCGTCTGTCGTTGAACGAGAACCTGGCACTGCCCCAAGCGCAAAAGAGCTTGCAGAACTTATCGCTGAAATTGCTGCTGTTAAGAAACTCGGCAAAAAAATCACGCTGTATGCAGAAACACAATATTCTTCACAAGCGGCAGACATCATTGCAAAAGAGACAGGGCTCGCCGTATACATGCTTGATCCGTGCGTAACAGGAGCGCTGCATGAAGACGCGTATATAGACGCGCAAAAAAATAATTTGCGCACGCTCGTCGAATCGCTTGGAGACAATAGATGAGTTGTCCACTGGGAAAAGCGCATGTGTGTTGCACGCAGATTTCAAATCTTACCGTGCAGTCGGGAAAGGCTGTCATTCTGGACAATATTTCACTACATATGCATTGTGGCGAGCTTACTGCAATCGTAGGGCGGAATGGCGCGGGCAAAACAACATTTCTCAAAGCGTTGCTCGGTGCAGTGCCGCACACGGGCACCATAACATTTGAAAGCGAGAACAAGGCTCCCACAACAAAGCCGCGTTTCGGCTACGTGCCGCAACAACTCTCACTTGATGCAGGAAGCCCCGTAAGCGTTGAAGATTTAGTGCTTGCAAGTGTGTCGCGCTATCCTGTGTGGTTGCCGCGACGTAAGAAAGACAAAACGCTCGTACAACATGTGCTTTCGCGCGTAAGTGCAGAATCGCTTGCAGAAAAAAAAGCAGGCGAGCTTTCAGGCGGAGAGATGCAGCGCGTCATGCTCGCACTTGCAATCCATCCTGTGCCTGACATACTCCTGCTCGACGAGCCTGTTTCAGCAGTTGATAAGACAGGCATAAAATTGTTTTACGATGTAGTGTCTTCACTGCGCTACAATTACGACATCACCATCCTGCTGATAAGCCACGATCTTGACATCATTGCTCGCCACGCAGACCGTGTTGTGCTCATAGACAGAGAGATAACAGCACAAGGCACTGTCGAAGAAGTGTACAACTCAACACCATTCATAGAAACATTTGGCCATATTATTGCAGCACCGCCAACACGATTTAACAATTTTAGGAAAACAGATGCAGAACATATATGATGTTATTACGATAATTTTACCATTTGAATGGCTCTCGCCGCACTTTATGAAAAATGCGTTTTTGGCAATTCTCATAGCGGCCCCGCTTTTCGGCATGCTCGGAAGCGTCATCGTTTCAAACGGTATGGCATTTTTCAGCGATGCAATAGGGCATTCATCGCTTACAGGAATTGCGCTCGGCGTTGCACTCGGCATACGAGAGCCCACTGCAACTATGGTGATTTTCAGCATGCTGCTCGGATGCACCATAATCGCGGTGAAGTCGTACGGGAGCACATCAAGCGACACGATAATAGGCGTGTTTTCAGCTGTGAGTGTTGCGCTCGGCATTGTGCTTTTGAGCAGCAGCGGCAACTTCTCAAAATATCAGCGGTATCTTGTAGGCGACATTTTATCAATCCAAGAACGAGAAATCATTTTTCTGCTGTGCGCTGCGCTTGCCACTGTGTGCATGTGGGTGCTGCTGTACAACAAAATGCTGCTCGTCAACTTGCACAAAAATCTTGCAAAGAGCCGCGGCATACATGTTTTTGCCGTTGAACTGCTTTTTGCGCTCGTAATTGCGGTTGTCGTCACAATCGCAATCCAGTGGACGGGACTGCTTGTAATAAATTCTTTGCTCGTCCTGCCCGCCGCAGGAGCACGAATGATAAGTGCAAACACACAGCGATATGTCGCCTGTGCAATCATCATTTCGCTCATCTCTGGAATCGCAGGGCTTGCATTTTCATATTACGCAGGTGCAGCATCAGGTGCATCCATAGTGCTCGTAAACGCCGCACTGTTTGCCCTCTGTTTTTTGGGAAAGGTGTTGCGTAGAAACTGACAGCGTTTATTGCAAGAAAAGCAATTCACGTGCAGATACGCATTGCACTTGCATTCATTACCGTATATAATGCAACAGAATCGTTGTGCATATTTACAGCCATAGCATAAAATCCAGATGCTAAATTTTAAGAAGGAGATTGCCATGACAATTGAAGGATATTTTGACGGGAAACAATTTGTACCACTCGAAAAACTTTCGCTCAAACCAAATCAAAAAGTACAAATCACTGTCCTCGATGAATTTCTTACTAACGAAAAACAAAAGCACATTGAGCGCATGAAAAAAGAAAAAAATAACATAAAGAACGTTTAAAATGCGCGCTGAAATGGCGCGCGCATTTTAGCTTCGAGTTTTCTCGCGAAAACTCGCTCATTGTTTGCGCGTTCTCATTTCATTGCGAACGCGCGCTTTTGAACAGTTCAGATTTTCAAAAATCGTTCACTGTTC
>JAFSRD010000002.1 GCA_017446265.1 Treponema sp. | reverse complement strand
ACTTCGCGCCGCTTTAAGCGGCGCGAAGGAAGCGGCTGGAGCGTGAGCGGAATTGCGAAGGTGCCGGCGGGCGAAAGCCCGCAACGCCTAAAAAAACATATTTGATTGTTATGCAAAAATGTATTACAATGTCGTCATGAAAATTTTTGCGAAATATCAGTTTATCATTGCTATTCTAGCAAGCGCACTTGCACCATTGCACGCGCAGACTGTGCTCAAACCTGCTGTCTTGAAAAAAATTCAGGCAGCTGTCTTTGAAGTTGTTGTAGAAAAACTGGACGAGGGAAACATCACTTACGAAAAAAAATTGCCGCTTGAGCGTATTCCATTTGCAATCCGCAACGACAAATATTTGCCGATAGGTACAGCGTTTCTTATGAACGATGGAAAATTTTATTCTGCGGCTCATGTGTTTTCACTGTATTCAGAAACGCTGTATGCAAATTATTATTTGAGAGACAAAAACGGCAACACATGGAAAATTGACTCTGTTACGCAGTTTGCAACTGACCGCGATTTTATCTGCTTTACTGCGGCAGGCTACAAAGTTGCAAAAGGTCGCGGCCTTTCGTTTGCAGGAGAAGCGTCGCTCAACACGGTAGTGTTTTCTGTTGGCAACGCGCTTGGCGAAGGCATTGTCATCAGAAACGGAATGCTCACGAGCCGCACGCATGAAGAAGAAAATGGCGCGTGGGAGTGGCTTCGATTTTCGGCTGCGGCAAGTCCTGGAAACTCTGGCGGACCGCTTGTAACTGAAAAAGGCGATGTGCTCGGCATTATTTCAAAAAAGAGCGAAAACGAAAATTTAAATTATGCGTTGCCGTTTGCCGAAACAAAAAACAGTGCAGCTAACACAGGCGTTGTGCACATACCGTTTTACTACCGCTTGCCGACAATTCTTACAGAACGATTTTATCACGTACTTGATGAAACTATACCGTTGCCGAAGTCGCTCAACGAAGTGCGCAAAGCTATTACAACGCGCTACATAGAAAACACCAATGAACTTGTGCACAAATTGCGCGAGCAGTTTGCACCTGAAGCAAAAGAGGGGTTTGCCAAAGCAACAGGTGCAGCGGAAATGCTTGTAAATTCACATATGAATAAATTTCCATATACGATTTATCTGTCAAATGCGGGCAAATGGGATTACGCGCGACCGAAAGATATTTCGACATATCAGCTCGGTGACAACGGCACCGTTAATTTCGGCAGCATGCTCGGCTATACGTTTGCATATGTTAAAAAACCAGATACTGTCTTACTCAAAGATGTCGTGAGCTCGCCAAAAACATATATGGATTACATTCTCGCCGCCAGCAGAATAACAAGAAATGTTGCAGGGGAAGCTATTGCAATCACTTCGTTTGGCGAGCCGTGCAAATCAGAGCAGCATGTAGACCGCTTTGAGCGCACCTGGCTTGTTAATTATTGGGAACTGCCGTTTGTCGATTACATGGCAATCACGTATGCGCTGCCCATGCCCGATGGCGTGTATGCGCTCGTTGCAATTGCTGATTACGGCAGCGTTTTGAACGGTCACAGGCAGGACATGTCATTTGTAGTTGATTATACGTTTCCATCGTATTCAGCAGAATTAAAAAACTGGAAAGAATATCTTGCGCTGCCAGAAGCGTTTGTCGGCAAGCAATGCCCGCTCATTGCGCCTGTTACGCTTGAATACACAGCAGCACATCTTGCAATTACAACTGGTTCGTATGCAGTCGATTTGCCCGCATCTGCACTCTCTGCCGCAGACGACACAGTGCTTACGCTTTCTGTCGGGTACGTATTTAACGGCGAAAAACTTACGCAGGAAAATAGGTCGCTTGCTGTATACACAAACAGGCGGGCAGAAAACTATCGATATGTGTTCATCTCAAAATTGCCAAAACCGCAAAACGATGCGCTTAAATCGACAACAGAAAACTGGGAGCAAAAGCGCGACCGCATTTCACCATTCAATGAAGAGCCGTATGATTACGAGCAGTATACGTGCGTTCAAAAAATTCTCTATCCTGATGGCAAGCAATATGATTCGCGCAACGAAGTTGACTGCCTATATGTTCTTGGATGCGAATTAAACGGGCAAGGGAAAAAAGAGGCAGTGTTACAACTGATTGCTGACGTAGAAAAAGCAATAACGTTTTGACAGCGGTTTGCGGCACATTCTTGTGCCGCAAACAATTTCTGCCGTTAAATACAACGCACCTTCCTCTTGCTTCCTCACTCTGTATACAGAGATCGTTTCATATATGTTGTATGCAAATAGCGCTCGGCTTTTTCGCTGCCGGGTTTGCCAAGAAAATCTTTGTAGATTGCCTGAATTTCCGGATTGTTGTGACTTTGCCGCTGCTTTTTGCCCTTGTCGTCTTTGTACAACGCTGCCGCCCGCTTTTTGCGGATTTCGTCTGTTGCGCCATACGGTTGCCCGCCGCCTGCAACACATCCACCTCGGCACGCCATCACTTCAATAAAGTGGAACGATGGTTCTTTGCCCTCTTTGAGTTCTTGCCGCACACGTTGCACAATCTGGTCAACATTTCCAAGTTGATGCACGACAGCAATGCGCACTTTTGTGTCTTTGTTAATTTTGACTTCAGCAGTGCGTACATTTTTCAAGCCGCGTGCAGGCGTGTAGTCTATAGGCTTCATCTCTTTTTTGTTCACAAGGTAGTACGCCGTGCGCAACGCCGCTTCCATAACGCCGCCTGTTGCACCAAATATTGTGCCTGCTCCTGAGTACGCACCCAAAAAATTATCTGCATGACTTTCAGAAAGATTATTAAAATCAATTCCTGCACGGCGGATAAGACGCGCAAGTTCACGTGTTGTAATCACCATGTCGTAATCTTGTGCACCGCTTGATTTCATGTTTTTGTCGCGCGCACTTTCAAACAATTTTGCTGTACACGGCATAATCGACACGCTGTAGATTTTGTTCTTTTTTATGCCCATTTTATCTGCAAAATATGTTTTTGTCATTGCACCTTGCATTTGCTGAGGAGACTTTGCAGAAGAAAGATGCGGCAACATGTCATGGTAGCGCTTTTCTGCATAATCAACCCAGCCTGGACAACAACTCGTAAATAGCGGGAGCTTACTGCCTTTCGTGGTAAGGCGTTTAAGCAACTCTGTGCCTTCCTCCATAATTGTTAAGTCGGCGCCAAAGTTTGTGTCGTGCACATAGTCAAAACCAAGCGCACGGAGCGCGGCATATACTTTGCCAGTTGCAAGCGTACCTGGCTTAAAACCAAACTCTTCGCCCAACGCCGCACGTACAGAAGGCGCAATTGCAGCAACAGTTGTAATTTCTTTGTCTGCAATCTTTTCAAACACGTCGTCAATCGGTGTGCTAAATGTGATTGCGCCAACAGGACAATGCACTGCACACTGTCCGCAGTGAACGCATGGACTGTGCGCAATATCAACACCGCCAACAGGACCAATCACTGTTTTGTCGCCGCGTCCGTTGTATTCAAGCGCCCATACATTTTGCATCTCTTGGCATGCCGTTACGCAACGACCACAGTTGATGCACTTGTCGCGGTGCAACACAATTTCCGCATACGAATTATCTTCTTCTTGATTTTTGAGAATAGTGTCGAATCTGATTTCTCGCAAACCAAAATCTGCCGCAATCGTTTGCAGCTCGCATTGATGATTGCGCGCGCATTTGAGACAGTCGTTCGGATGATTTGACAGAATCAATTCAAGCACCGTGCGCCGTGCTTTGCGAAGCTCTGAATCATCAGTGACAATGCACATGCCTTGCGTAACTTCTGTACAGCATGAACGCGCCATGCGTGCGCGACCAGTACGCGGGTCAACATTTTTGATAACGCACAACCCGCACGATGCCCACGGCTTTAAATCGGGATTATAGCACAGCGACGGAATTTTTACTCCCATTGTCTCTGCAGCTTGCTTTATTGTCGTTCCCGCAGGAACAGTCACCTGCCGTCCATTTATTGTTAATGTTACTTTTGCCATAGCCACTGCTCCTTATTTCCTTATGATTGCATGAAACTTGCACGCGCGTTCGCATGAGCCGCACTTTACACACTTCGCTTGGTCAATCACATGACGCGATTTTACCTCGCCAGAAATACAACTCACTGGACATTGACGGGCACATGCCGTACAGCCAACACATTTATCCGTAATAAAATACGTGAGCAAATTTTTACATTTGCCCGGCGAGCATTTTTTGTTGATGACGTGCGCCTCGTATTCGCTACGGAATTTTTTAAGTGTTGAAAGCGTTGGGTTTGGCGCAGACTGACCGAGCGCACACAGCGAACACGCCTGCATTGCGCTGCCAATGTCTTCCAATTTTTTAAGGTCGTCCATTGTGCCGCTGCCTTTTGAAATTTTATCGAGGATTGTATGCATTTGACGCGTGCCAATGCGACACGGAGAACATTTGCCGCAACTTTCATCAACACAGAACTCCATGTAAAACTTAGAAATGTCTACTACGCAGTCGTCTTCGTCCATGACAATCATGCCGCCGGAACCCATCATAGAGCCGAGCTTGACGAGCGAACCGAAGTCAATCGGCGTGTCAAGTTCTGATTCAGAAATGATGCCGCCAGAAGGACCGCCTGTTTGCACGCCTTTGAACTTTTTACCGTTCTTGATGCCGCCACCTATTTCAAAAATAATTTCGCGCAACGTCGTTCCCATAGGCACTTCAACAAGACCAGAGTTTGCAATTTTACCAGTAAGTGCAAAAACCTTTGTACCTTTTGAATCTTCATCGCCGATTTTATTAAACCAGTTTGCGCCTTTTGTGATGATGACAGGAATATTCGCAAGCGTCTCTACGTTGTCAATAATCGTTGGCATGCCCCACAATCCCGATTGCGCGGGGAACGGTGGTTTTGGCGTAGGCATGCCGCGTTTTCCTTCAATGGAGCGAAGCAACGCCGTTTCTTCGCCGCACACAAACGCACCTGCACCAAGCCGAATTTCAATGTCAAAATCAAATCCAGAGCCGAGAATATTTTTGCCGAGCAAGCCATTTTTGTGCGCCTGCTCAATAGCCATTTCAAGACGATGCACTGCAAGCGGATATTCTGCACGAATGTAAACAAACCCTTTGTGCGCACCGATTGCCTTGCCGCAAATAATCATCGCCTCAAGGATTGAATGCGGGTCGCCTTCAATCGTAGAACGGTCCATATATGCACCGGGGTCTCCTTCGTCTGCATTGCATACGACATATTTTTCCGCGCCTTTCGCTTTTAAACCGGCTTCCCACTTCAAACCAGTTGGAAAGCCCGCACCGCCGCGTCCGCGCAAACCAGAAACTTTTACTTCTTCCACGATTTTTTCTGGCGTCATCTCAAACAGCGCTTTCTCAAGGCCAGCATAGCCGTCACGCGCAATGTACTCTTCAATGCTTTCAGGATTGATGATGCCGCAGTTGCGCAATACAATACGAAGCTGCTTTTTATAAAATGGAATGTCGTCAACATCGGCAACAGATTTTTTTGATTTGTCGTAGAGCAGGCGCGACACTTCGCGTCCTTTAATAATCTGCTCTGAAATAATTTCATGTGCGTCTTCAGGAACAACATTCACATAAAATGAATCTTCAGGAAGCACTTTTACGATAGGACCTTTTTCGCAAAAACCGAAGCAGCCCGTTTTGACTATCTGAACATCTTTTTCAACGCCTTGTGTTTTTGCCTCTACGAGCAAGTTTTCATAAATTTTTTTTGCAGCGCTTGATTCACATGCAGAACCGCCACACACCAAAATATAATGTGAATATGCCATCACTTTCTCCTATTGCAATATATCAGCGGCAGGTTTGTCGATAATAAGATTGTCAAGCAATTCTTTTTTTAGCAAATGCTTTTCGACAATATCTTTTGCCACACTCGCTTTTACATCGCCATAGATAACACGCGGCATATCTGGCGACACAACTTCAACGGTAGGCTCATGAGAGCACAATCCCATGCATCCTGTTTGACGGAGCATCACGTAGTTGGCAAGACCTTTTTCCTCAATGAGCTTTAAGAATTCATTGAACGTCTCTTTTGCCCCCGACGCAATTCCACACGTGCCCATGCCGACAATCACTTGCGTCGTCTTGCCGGCAGTTTCGCGTTTTTCAACTTCCGTCTTCATCTGCGTGCGCATCTTGCGCAGTTCTTCTAGCGTCATAGCTTTCTCCTTTTAGAACGACTTTTTAACGCCGTTCACAATAAAATGAGAGTGGCAATCTAATATATTGAACGGTGTCGCGTTATTTCACCGGCATCGTTCATATGCCTCTATTTATGCTCCAGTTTCCTGAGAGTCAATAAACTTTTTCAGCAGCAGTTGCGACGCCGCTGATGAGAGCTCGCCTCCCAACGCTTCTTTTAATTCATTGCGGTTGAACGAATAGTCGCGCTGCGCAACGAAATCAACCCTGTGAATGTCCATATCGTATTCTCCTGGCAGCGTCATCACAGAAAAAAATAATTCTGAAAGGCTGCCAACAGGCGGCGTATCGATGTTTTTCAAATTAAAACGCATCGTTACTGTCGTACCCTTTCCTGGCTCTGACTGAATGTTCCAGAAGCCGTTAGTTTCTTCTGCTGTTTGAATCAGGAACGGTATTCCCAATCCAACTTTTCTTTTCGGATGCTTTATGCCGTCAGTATAAAATGGGTTTTGAGCTTTAACGAGCGTTTCCTTACTCATGCCTTTTCCATCATCTTGTACTGTTACATTAAGCGCATCCGCGTTCTGTACGCATTCAAGCGCAATATGATTTGCTCCAGCTTCAATGCTGTTTTGTGTAATATCAGCAATCATATCGCACAGTGAATAATGCATTATGCGCTCGCTTTGTTATACTGCGCAAGAATATCTTTAACTTGATTTTTTGTGAGTTTGCCGTACACGTCGCCGTTGACAGAAATGACAGGAGCTAATCCGCAACATCCAATGCATCGCACCGGCTCAACAGAAAAAAGGCCATCTTTTGTTGTCGTTGCACCTTCTTCAATTTTGAGTTGCGCCCGCAATTCGTCGAGGATGTCTTGCCCGCCTTTTAAGTAGCATGCAGTACCAAGACATACGTTGATAAGATTTTTTCCGGGTTTTTCCGTTTTAAAAAAATGATAAAACGACACCACCCCAAACACACGCGCCACCGGTACATTGATAAGGCGTGCTACTTCCATAGCCGCTTCTTTTGAAATGAAGCCTTGCTCTTCCTGCACATGGTGCAAAATCATAATGAGGTTGCCAGGTTTCTCTTTCCACGCGTTAATAAAATCAAGCAAAGATTTTGAAAAACCTGCGTTTCCTGATTTTGTCATTTTGTTCTCCTGCAATAGCTAGTATGAATTTTATTATAAAGGAAAAATGATATTTTGGAAAGAGATAAAAAAATTGTTTGCCAATTGTAGTTAGCACTTGCTAACCAGTTGCACATTTTTTACCATGCAACTGAAAACGAAATCTGTTCTGTTGTTGTTAAAAGATCAACAAGCGGAACGGTATACGATTGCTCCGCATTCCCACCGCGCATTGTAATTTTAACATGCGCCGCCGCAACTTCATCGGCAAGCTTTTTTCCGTACACAGACGCAACTAAATTGAGATATTCGCTCTTCGCCATTGCATCTCCGGAAAATGACGGAGCCATAAACAAATCAATATACGACTGCAACGTAGACGGCAGAGACTCGTACAGTTTTGCAAACTGTTCTGGAGAACAAGCAAGCGTCATACTGCGTTCCGTCCGCATAATACATTCCGACTGCGAAATTGCGTCATGCGAATTATGCGGCACTGTCGCAGCAATTGACAGCGATGCGTCTGTAGGAGATGATATGCGCACAGCCCCAATGCCCATTTCGTGAAATTGCTGCGTCATATCAGCTATGTTGAAAAGCGGCACATCGCGCTCGCCTGCAAGCGCGCGCATAAGCGCAATAAATGCGTTGCCAAAAGAAGCCTCATATGTTGCTGATATGCTGCCATCATCGTGCGCGCGCAGTTCGACTGACGCAGTACAACTTGAAAAAAACGCAAGTGTAAAAATAGCGAGCAGTGCCGCATTATATCTTGAAAACAGCATATATTTCATTGCGTGTAAAACAACTGATGCCACGCATTTGTAACACATAACAGCTGCAGCCAATGTGCTGTCGCGTACACAGCCGTACCCCGCTGCACGGCAGCAGAAGCATCGCCGCACAGCAACGTTGCAACGCTTGTTACAGTTTGAACATGTTGATAGTCGAAGAAAGCCGTTCTGCCCCTGCAAGCGTCTGGTCAGTCGATTCCTCCATCTCTTTGATGCCGTCAGAAATCTGCTCAACGCTCATCATCATGCCGCTCATGCGCTCATTTATTTTGCTCGTTACATCAGCAAGTTGCGTCATCTCCTTTACAATCTGTTCGCCGCCGGAAAGCATTTCTATCGAACCATCTTTTACTGTTATTGTTGAATCGTTGATGTTCTTCATTGCATCAAGAATCTGCTGATTGCCTAATGATTGCTCTGTCATTGCATTCATAACGACAGTTTCCTGCTCTCGCACCGTCTGTGACAAATCATAAATGGCGTCAAATTTTTGAGACACTTCTTTTGTATCTTCAGATATTTCTTGAATTGATGCTGACAACGCTTTTAAATTATCGCTAATCGTTTTGCCCTGTACGCTTGACTGCTCGGCAAGCTTCCGAATTTCGTCTGCAACGACGGCAAAACCTTTGCCCGCTTCTCCTGCGTGCGCACTTTCAATTGCCGCATTCATAGCAAGCAAGTTTGTCTGGCTCGCAATCGTCTGGATAATCGTGCTTGCTTCCAAAAGTGTCGCTGACTGCGTAATGACATTCTGTGCAGCCTCCACCGCATTCCGAACACTCTGACGGCCTTCATCAGATGCAGATGCAAGTAAATTTATTGACGTTGTATTCTTTTCAATAACTTGCGTCATGCTCTTTATATTTGCAATCATCTGATCGATTGACGCAGACGATTGCGCGACACCCGCAGCCTGCGCTTCAATCGCAGAATTCAGCGATTTAATGTTTGCCATGATCTGACTTGCAGATGCATTTGTTTCTTCCACTCCTGCCGCCTGATTATTCATTTCACCTTGAACCATGGTAATGCCGTCTGTTATTTCGCGTATATTACCAAACATTGCATTCATGCGCGACACGAGCGCCTTTGTCGTATCATTCGACTCATTTATAGTTTCCTTAAAATTTAAAAGAAGCTGACGCGTCGTCCGGCAGAACACATTCAGGTTATTTACCAGATGACCTACCTCACTACGCGAAGTGACAGGCAGCGCTTCAAGCGCATAATCGCGGTCAGACATACTGCCCGAAAAGTGCTCAACCTCGGCAATGCTCTGCGTTATGCTTCTAGCAACGAAAAACATGGCTATCAGACTCATAATGCCTACAACGATAGCACATGGCAGCGCCTTGGTGAGCAGCAGCACAGTGTTTGACATATCTTTATTTGCCGGTATCATAAAAATTGACATCATTGACAGCGCCATGCCGAGCAGCGAAAAAACTGTTACAACGCAAATCCGCATCGTTACGCCCATCATCTTGTTTGTTTTCCTAAAAAGCAGCCATGAAAGAGAGCGCTCAAAATAATGCAAAAACAGCACGTATGACGGCAATGACAACATGCATACGACACCTATAAGCATGACAATGCCAAAAGCAAATGACGACTCCCCTTCAAATGCCTTATAAGCTATGCCCCGCTGTATATTCCTAACGTGATATACAATCGGTTCACAAATAGAAATCATAAAGATAAAAACTATCAAAAGAATTTCATACATGTACACTACTTTATTTACAGTGTCCATAGATTTTTCCGTGCCATCACATTTTTTTAGGTGATGTAATTCAAGCCGCTTTAAGATGATAATTGGATTGACAGCTACTAATCCCCACATAACATATACAACGGGATCAGAACTGATGCGTAAAAATTCCTCAAACGTAATTGCACCGCTTATCAATACAAACGTACCATATAAAAAGCATGGCAGCATAAATGCTAAAAATAGATACACATAAACATGACGGGGTATCTTTATCAGTGATTTGTCAAAAACGACAATTTGATTCATAATCCGCTCCTAAAACCATTTTTAACTATAAGTAGTGAATATTATATTACGGAAATTTATTTTTGTCAATTTTTCACTGTTTACAATTTTTCACTGTTTACCTAATTTTCCGCAGTGCCGCGTGCAGACGGCAAAAATCTTGCCGCGCCAACATAATGCGTTTTCCAATACCGCTCATTTCGCGAAGAAATGATAACGCCTGTTTTTGGCCCCTCGCTTGCCGCATGAATAATTTGATTGTCGCCAATGTACAAACTTACATGCGTTATTGAGCCAGAAGATGAAGCTGAAAAAAAGAGCAAGTCGCCAATTTCAAGTTTGTCATCAGAGATTTTTGTGCACCTCGTGTACATTGCATGTGCACTGCGTGGAAGCTGCACTTTTGCAGACTCACGCACGATGAAGTAGATGAAGCCTGAACAGTCAAACGACGTAGGACCGACGGCACCGCTCACATACGACGAGCCAAGATATTTTTTTGCGTCTGCAACAAGTTTTTCGCGCACCTCCTTTGCCTGTGCAACCGTCAATGTTTCTGAAGCGCAAGCAGCTATGCACAATTCTACAAAAATCAATACAACAAAGATTGCTTTGCCGTGTTTTTTTACCATGCTGCGCATCACCTGTTTTTTTGATATACTTGTCATACTATAATTATAGGCAAATTTTTAAATTTTTTTTACCCATAAATTTACAATTTGTAGTATAATAGATTTGTTTGAAAACTGAGGTTTCCGAACAGGTTTAATATATATCAACATAATTACGAGGTATTCTATGACAAATACACAGTCTCGCCCGTGGGATTTTCTTGAAAACTATCGCGGCACAGTTTTTACCGGTGAATGGCCAACATTTCCGCAAGTCTTAACGATTTCTGCTGCGCGATTTCCAGAAAGCCCGTGCTTCACTGATTTTGACGGTCCTGGCGACTCAAAGCGGACACGCACATACGCACAAGTTCTCGACGACGTAAAAAAGCTTGCGCTCTGGATTACGGCAAACGGTGTTAAAAAAGGCGACAAAATTGCCGTCACAGGAAAAAATTCTCCTGAATGGGCAACAGCATATCTGGCCGCGTTATACGCAAGTGCAATCGTTGTGCCCATTGACTATGCGCTCCACGACGACGAAGTTGCAAATCTCATTAAAGCGTCTGAACCAAAGATGCTATTTGTTGACGAAGAAAAATACGAGCGGTTTGCAAAAAAATATAAAACGATAAAAACGCTGTCGCTCAGCAAACAATTTCCAAAGACATACGTGTACAACCTTGATGCAACTGATCCAAAACAACGCGGCACGGCAAAGACAAGCACCGCGGCAAAAGCAAGCGGCACGGCAAAGTCCGCAAAAATCAAAGAGAATGCGCCTGCAAAAAGCGGCGACGTTGCGGCAATCCTCTTTACGTCGGGCACAACAGGCACGCCGAAAGGCGTCATGCTCACGCACGAAAACCTTATCAGCGACTGCTACATTGCACAGATGAATTTCCGTCACAGCAATGGCGATGTGTTCTACGCGCTGCTGCCTATTCATCACGCGTATACCATGCAGGCGGCGTTTATCAATCCGCTTTCTACAGGAGCTGAAATCGTGTTTGGAAAAAGCATGGCAGTTTCTCGATTGATGAAAGAATTGCGCGAAGGCAAAATCACCGTCATGCTCGGCGTGCCGCTTTTGTACAACAAGCTGCTCGCAGGAATCAAAAAAGGCATTCGCGAAAAAGGCGTGCTCGTAGCAAACCTCATGAAATTTCTTATGGGGCTTTCATACATCATCAAAAAGACGACTGGCAAAAATCCCGGCAAGGTGCTGTTCAAAAAAGTGCTCGTGCAGGCAAACATCTACACGTTGCGCGTTGCAATTTGCGGCGGCGGACCGCTTTCTTCGGGCGTGTTCAAAGCGTACAACGCGGCAGGAATCAACTTTATTCAGGGCTACGGCCTCACAGAAACGAGCCCCATCATTACGCTTAATCCTGTTGAGCATTTCAAAATTGAAAGCGTTGGAAAAGATTTTGCACCATACGAAGAAATCAAAATTATTAATCCCGACAAAGACGGCATTGGCGAAATTGCGGTAAAAGGCCCCATGGTAATGAAAGGCTACTACAACATGCCAAAAGAGACAAAAGCCATGTTCACGCAAGACGGATTTTTGAAAACAGGCGACATAGGCAAACTCGACAGCGAGCATTACCTTATTCTCTGCGGTCGCGCAAAAAATATCATCGTTACGTCGGGCGGCAAAAACGTGTACCCCGAAGAGATTGAAGACATGTTCCAACTGTGCGACGACATTCAGCAAATTACTGTGCAAGGCTACGAGGAAAACGCAGAAGAAAAATCGGAAGGCATTGAAGCGCTCGTCTATCCGAGCGATGACGTGTTTGCAAAGTTCGGCGTTAAGCGTAACGATGCGCTCTTCATTACCGATGACGTGCGCCACATGATTCAAACAGATATTGATAACGTCAACAAAAATTTGCCGCCCTATGCGAGAATTACCAAAGTGACAATTCTTGACAAGCCGCTAGAAATGACGACCACAATGAAAGTAAAACGAAAATACAAGTAGCGTTTAAAACATGCTGCGCTCGTGTTATAGCAAACCGGGCGCACTATGACTGTTTGTGCCAATCTACGTTCCCAACGCAATTGCCCTTTCATATGCTGCTTTTACCGCGTCAAACACTGTGCTGCGCAATCCGCCTTTTTCAAGTGCGGCAAGCGCCTCTATTGTGGTGCCACCTGGCGAGCACACTGAATCTTTAAGCTGGGCAGGCGTTTTCTCGCTTTGCTGCACCATGACGGCAGCTCCTTTTACTGTTTGCGCGGCATATGTGTACGCTTGCACTCTCGTCATGCCGCAGCGCACAGCCGCATCTGCAAGCGCTTCTATAAAAAGAAACACATACGCAGGACCCGAACCGCTTACCGCCGTTACGCAATTGAAAAGCGTTTCGTCAACACGCTCTACAACGCCTGCGTGTCCGAGCAGTGTTGTTATAGCATAAACATCATGTTCCGGAACGTCGCTTGTGCAACAGAGCGCAATCATTCCTTCTGCAACTTGCGCAGGCGTATTTGGCATAATTCTTACAATAGGCTTGCTCGTGAGCGCACGCAGCTTTTCGAGCGTTACGCCTGCTGCCATTGAAATAAGCGCCGCCTCATCTTGCAACGCATCGCTTATTTCGCGCACTACATTTGCAATTGCTGCGGGCTTTACTGCAAGAAACACATATTTCCCCAAAGATGCCGCTTCAACATTTGTGCGAACGGCGCGGCAGCCTGTCTCTTTTGCAAGAGCCTGCGCACTTTCTCCATGAGCATCGCTTACCACAACAAGCTGTGGATTATACTTTTTGCAAATTGCACGAACAAGCGCGCCACCCATTGCCCCGCACCCGATAAAACTCACTGTTACCTTGTTTGGCATAGTTCCTCCGCACGGTTAAACCTGTTCTGAAACTGAAGTTTCAGAACAGGCTACTTTGGAATTAGTTACGATTATAGCAAACGAAAAACTTTTGCACCAGAGTATTTTATTCTAGATTGACATTGTTCTCTTGCTTTGAATGCAAAGCGCACGCAAAACAAAGGAGCCTATTGCAACAAGAGCGGATAGCGGCTAGTTGAAAATGTAGTATTTCATACCATCACCACTGTCACTCTCTAATTAACCTAATTTGATGACGGATCAAAAACATAATATACTATCTGTTCCTCTTCATCCTCGTGACAAAGAAGTGAAATAGAGTAACTCCGTGTTGCGTAGTCTATTTCTAAGACAATATCGTCTATATCATCACCGTCAAGATCACATGAGTTCTCGCCACCTTCTACATAGGTAATAGTTTCAGTTTTAGTTTCGTCACACCAAGTTGAACCATTTTGATAAAACCGTTTATAGTTAATAGTACATGAATTTTGATTAAGAGCGCCCTTGAAGGCTTTTTTCAATTTTCAACTATCGACCAAGAGAGGCGTAAGGATGACTTTAGAGAGGGTGAAGCTAAAGGGCTTGCTAAAGGTAGAACACTAGGGCTAATCAAAGGTCACACTGAAGGTAAAGCAGAGAGGGCATACCAAAAAGCTTGTAAAACGGCAAAAAAACTTTTACTAAAAGGTTTTTCACTATATGAGATTCAAGATATAACTGGCCTCACCCAAGAGGAAATATTAAAACTGTAGCCATACCTACTGACAACCACCCCATTTATGAATTTACACCTTTATACACAATAAATAAGGTCTTGTCTACGCAAGACCTTATTTGCTATTGCTAGTGCACGGTGCGTGCAAGGCGAAAGCCATTATAATGGTTCTTTTTGTTAGGCGCCATTCTACTACGGTAAGACATGAAGTGTTTAGGAAGATAACTGTCAAAATGTCCACCACGACCAACGCGTTCTGTGCCCAACTCAGCACCAGTTGGGTCGGTAGCTTCGCTTGTAGTATAATCGCCATACCGGTCCCAACACCTTTCATATACATTACCACTCATGTCGTATAGCCCATAGCCGTTTGGCTTTTTCTTCTTTACTTCGTGGGTTTTGAGATCTCCATTATCACGGTACCATGCGTAATCGCCTAATTTGCTTACATCATCAGTGCCTGCATAGACATCGCCAGTAAGTCCACCTCGTGCAGCGATTTCCCATTCGGCTTCAGTTGGCAGGCGATAGCCTTTTTTGCTAAAATCGCAAACAGCAGCATTCCAATCAGCATTATTATCAGTTGGAATATCAGCGTATTTTAGATTTTCCCAATCAACTTCCGTTTCATCTACCTTTACACTATAACAAGGGGTTAAGCCTTCGCTAAGGCTTCGCTTGTTACAATAAGCGATTGCATCATACCAACTTACTTGCTCAACTGGGCGGTTTTCTTGCACTTCACCAGTTGCTGGATTACTGCGAAACCCACTTGGATTTGAACCCATGACATCCTGCCATTCTTTTTGTGTAACTTCGTGGTCACAAATCATATAGGCTTTTGTAAGCGTTACATGATAGGAGCCATCGCTATTAAGCGGCATACTACCTGCACTAATAGTTACAAAACCGTTTGCGTCGGCTTCACTTGCAGTAGGTGTTTTAGTTACCGTTGTTATTGGTGGGGTAGGCTCAGGCTCCGTTTTGTGTGGGCATGCGCTCACCATGAGAATAAAACTTAACACCAAAAACACCTTAAAACTATTTTTCCTCATATAATTATCCTATAAAACTACTCTTTTACTCGCTCCAACACACACACAAAAGAGCGGCTAGTTGAAAATGTAGTATTTTACATACTCCTGACCTATCCAAATAGCATTATCATTCCAGTGAATAGATATATCGTCAGTTCCATCACCATCAAAATCAACCAAGTACCATTGATTGCTATCATCAAAAGTAAAAGTTTTGTTCGTTAAGGAATTGGGGGTAGAATTACGAGTAGTAGAGTGAGAATAGGTTATACTAGACCTCCCGTCAAATACCAATTCAAAAGCGGTATAAAAGTCAATTAAGTTATCATCATCATCTGAAAATTGTAAAAATAACCTTTGGGTTTTAGGCCCACTAAAATAGTTAAGTATATCTTGGTTCGTATTATCTGTCTCGGATACACCCTCGCCGCCACTCAACACCTTCCTTATCTGCTCCTCCGTAACCTTACTAATATCCATGGCAAGCTTATAGTCTCTGCTGTCATTATTATTAGTTTCTTCAACGAGCTTGTAGTACCCATTCAAGAGCTTGAACTTGTTGCTTTGGTTGGCGACACCTGTTGCAACAACGCGGCCGTTTGCCGCTGCGCTGTCATTTTCTAACTCTCCTAACGTGAGCGCAATTGGATTGCCTTCATTATGATTAACGAGCTCGTCCTCTATCGTAATTATTCTCTTTTCGCTAAGCAAAACATCGTTTGTGTTGTTTGAACCGCAGGGGATGGATGCTTTGCCTTTTATGGTGAAGCTACGGTTGTGTACCAAGATCGCTCCGCCGCCCGCCGTCGCAGTGTTGTCCGCTATGGTGCCGCCATTCATAATGAATATGTCGTTAGTAGTGGGGGTGCCAGACAAGGATATTCCGCCGCCCATATTAGCGGTGTTACCTTTAATGCTACCCGCATGCATGAGGCATGTGAACGCGTAGCCGTCGTTTGTGCTGCTACTCAGATAGATGCCGCCGCCAGCGCCACTAGCGGTGTTGTCAAAAATGCCACCGGTAAAATTATCGTATGCTATGGGTTTTCCGTCTGTATTTCGCGTGTAGCCAATATACAATTTGGCTCCGTCGTAAGCATATATTCCGCCGCCATGCATACTGCTATTGTTTTTAATAGTGGCATTGCCGCATAAAAAGACGTTGCCGCCGCATACGGTCACGCCGCCGCCGCTATTAGCCACACCACTAGCATCCTCATTATTCTCTATGCAAGCATTGTCTTTCATAATGAGCGTTCCAGCTATGAATACTACTCCGCAATCATTCGTATTATTTCTTAATATGCAATTACTGATTTTCGTAGAGCCATTTGAAGTTACGACACTATCGGGGTTTCCCACACGTAGCCCTATTGACGCAGCATCGCTATCCATATCTTTTATGGTGCAGTCAGTGATAGTTACCTGTGTTGGTGAGCTCACCCATATTCCCGAACTGCTATCTGTTATAGTGAGGTTTTTTAAGGTAACGGGCGGCGGATTACTGGTGCCACTCGGCTCAATAACCAATATTTTCGTGTTGGCAGCTGTCAGAGTAGCATTTGTGCCACTACCTTCTATGACGAGGGCTTTTGCCTGCACAGTCCCGTCGATTACAATAGTACTGTGCTGGCTTGCATTGCCTGAAACAGTGCCGCTGACATAAATAGTCCAGTCTTCATTTTCATCATTAACAGTTATCAATGCTCTGTTGACGGTGGCAAAGGGGTAGCTTTCGGAGCCATTGCCAGTATCGTCATTTCCGCGCTCACTTACATAGCGGACATGTTCGGGAGGATCGGGGGGGTCTGACTTCTACATCAACGAACGTAGTGCGGCTCTTCTCATAGCCTGCCTTTTCCGCCCAGCTCACAATCCTCCAGGTGCCGGGCACTATGGAAAGGGTCACATCATTGCTGACAGAACCACTGTTTTCCGCTACGGGATCAGGGTGACCGGATGTTGTCTTATACAGTTTCCAGTGCACGGTAGTACTGCCGCTCACTGGGTTGTTTGCCACATCGCATGCCTGCGCTTTGATGACAAAGGCTGCTGTCGTCTCTCCTTGTGCGCATGCCACTGTAACAGGGACTCCACTGCTGTACGTGTAAGACTCGCCCTTTTTAGAGATTTCAGGATACGAGAGCTTGGGCATGCGTGTACTTGCCGTGACGCTGCTCGTAAGCCCCGCAGAATCGGTGAGCGTCAAAGTAAACGCCGCATCTCCCGACGCAGCCATGTTTGTCTCAAGGTAGTAGTTGAGGCCGTCTTTGGCATAAGGAAAGTACTTGCCGTTTATGGCATTCCAGCTCTTACTGCTCGGATCCTCGTCGCTGGTTGTAAGCGTGCATGAACCACCCCTGTAATCACTGCCCTCGTTGATGGTGATATGTCCATTATGGCCGACATCAACAGGAAACTCCCATACGTTGTTGGTATGCGCAATGGTAAGTTTCGCAATGTCTTGATGCCGCATGTAAAATCCGTACTCGGTCGGATGTGGCACCCGAAATGCAACCACGAATTTTTGGTCGTTCTCATTGCTTGCATCATTCAGCACTGTAGGGCTCAAAAGCTCGGGCGGCTTTGAGTTTGCAAAAAGATTGAACGAATAGTCGGCAAACTCCCTGATTTTCGCGCCGTTCTCGTGCTGGGCAATGTGTATCGTCGGAGAAATGTTCCGCTCCTCATCTT
>JAFSRD010000025.1 GCA_017446265.1 Treponema sp. | reverse complement strand
TGCACGCGCTCGCAAGTTGAAACTTGCTCGCTTGGGCACTTTCAAAGAATGTTTAAAATGCGCGCTGAAATGGCGCGCGCATTTTAGCTTCGAGTTTTCTCGCAAAAACTCGCACATTTACGTGTGCGCGTGCACTCCGTGCAGCTGCGCACTAATTCAACAACTCCTGAAACTGATGTTTCACTCGTTGTTGAATTGCAATGGACAAATACTAAAAATATCATACATATGTATAGTGTTTTTTTAAAAAATTTCTTCCCTTAAATTAAAAATTAAAAAAAATGTTCAAGTTTTTTCAAATACATGACGATATTGAAAGCGAATTGAGGTGTATTACGCGACTTACCACAAGCCGAACCGTCATATGCCCGCAGTTCACTTGCAAGAAAGTGTAGATGTAGCCTTGTAAACAGATGCACTTTTTTGCAAACCGGTAGAAAGGATTCTACCGTACATCTATTCCACGGAGGAATATCTATGGTTATCAACCACAACATGTCGGCATTATTTGCCAATCGTCAACTCGGAGTCACCGGCACAGGTCTTTCCAAAGACATGGAAAAACTTTCGTCCGGCGAAAGAATCAACCGCGCAGGCGACGACGCTTCTGGATTAGCAGTTTCTGAAAAAATGCGCAGCCAGATTCGCGGCTTGAATCAAGCTTCTACAAATGCATTGAACGGCATCAGCTTCATTCAGACAACAGAAGGCTACTTGCAAGAAACAACCGACATCATTCAGCGCATCCGCGAGCTTGCAATTCAAGCTTCAAACGGCATCTACAGCGACGAAGACAGAATGCAAATTCAAGTTGAAGTTTCCTCGCTCATTTCTGAAGTAGACCGCATTGCAAGTTCAGCACAGTTCAACGGCATGAACATGCTCACTGGCCGCTTCGCACGCCCGACAGGTGAAAACACAGTGACCAGCTCAATGTGGTTCCACATTGGCGCAAACATGGACCAGCGCACGCAAGTGTACATCGGCACCATGTCTGCAATGGCACTCGGTCTTCGCAACCTTGGCGACGAAACAAAAGTGTCAATCGCAACGCCCGAAGAGGCAAACCGCGTTATCGGTACGCTTGATGAAGCAATCAAGAAAATCAACAAGCAGCGTGCAGATTTAGGCGCGTATCAAAACCGCATGGAATATGCAATACGCGGTCTCGATATTGCGGCGGAAAACATGCAGGCTTCTGAAAGCCGCATCCGTGACACGAACATGGCACGCTCTATGGTGGAATTCACCAAAGACACTGTATTGCAGCAGGCAGGTATTGCGATGCTGGCGCAAGCCAACACACAGTCGCAAAATGTCTTGTCATTATTGAGATAATGTAGTATACTGTAAATGGGGCATTGGGTTTACGCTCCTCCCCGTTCAGTTGCACAGTATCAAGCGTGTGTTCAGACGCGCTTTGTTCTTTGACATTGTGTCGTCCATAGGCTGTGGCGGCAGGAAAAATCGGCTTGCGCAGCTATCTGTCAGGCTGACTTTTCCTGCTGCGAAAGGTCTGAATCAGTTTTCCGGGGGCGCACTAACCGGAAAGCAGCCTAACACAGTCAGGCCGCAAAGCATGAAGTTTTGCGGTACGTAAACATGGAGGGCACAAGTATGGTTATTAATCACAACATGAGTTCGCTCTATGCTGACCGTGTGCTCGGCGTGTCAAATGCCAACATACAAAAAAACATAGAGAAGCTCTCTTCTGGTGAACGGATTAATAAAGCCGGCGACGATGCATCAGGTCTTGCCGTGTCTGAAAAGATGCGCAGCCAGATCCGCGGCTTGAACCAAGCGAGCAGAAACATTGAAAGCGGTGTTTCATTCTTGCAAACGACAGAAGGCTATCTGAACGAAACGACAGATATTCTTCAGCGCGTGCGAGAGCTTGCAGTTCAGGCTTCAAACGGCATCTACAGCGATGAAGACAGAATGCAAATCCAAGTTGAAGTATCTCAGCTTGTTGCAGAAGTTGACAGAATCGCAAGTCAGGCCCAATTCAACGGCATGAACATGCTGCAAGGCAATTTTGCCCAAGACGGAGACCGTATCATGCAGTTCCAAGTCGGTGCAAATGTTGACCAGAATGTACGTGTATATGTCGGCACGATGACGGCTGAGGCACTTAGTCTCAAAAATCAGAATGGCGACGAACAGCAGATTTCCATTTCTTCGCCAGATTTGGCAAATGCTGCTCTGGCCGCTGTAGACAACGCACTGCTTCAAGTAACGAGGCAGCGCGCTGACTTAGGCGCATACCAGAACCGCTTTGAAATGGCTGCACGCGGTGTGAACATTGCTGCGGAAAACACGCAGGCTGCCGAATCTCTTATCAGAGATACGAACATGGCATCCGAGATTGTTGACTACACAAAGAACTCGATTCTCACACAATCGGGAACTGCAATGCTTGCACAAGCGAACGCTCAAACGCAAAACGTTTTGGCGTTGCTGCAATAAAAATCGACTTGCTGTTTAAGAGGCTGCTGGATGTTGTCTTTTAACAGCAAAGCGTGGACGGAAAGGATGCGCCCCTTCCCGTTCTTTTCAGGAGGATAATGCCCTATGAATACGATATCAAATCTTATCGGGCAGAATTTGGCAATGGATGGCCAGAATTACTTCAAAGTCGCTCCGCAAAGTATAACCATAGGCACAGGTACTGTCGGTGTAGCCCGATCTGTGCCAGGAGGAGCGGAAGTTGCGCACAACATTGCACAAAATATTGCCGAAGTAAAAGAAAACGCTCAACAGCTTCAACGGCTGTCTGAGATGGTGATGGGACGGCGAAGCCTGCGGTTCAGCGTAAATGAAGAGCTCGGCGACATCGTCATAAGCGTATTGGATCCAAGCACTAACAAAGTGATAAAGCAAATACCGTCGGAAGAGATCCAGAAGATGAAAGTCAGCATGAAAAAAGCAATAGGCTTGCTTTTTGACGAAATGATTTAATCATCTTATTCAGACGGTTGGATTTTATGCCAGGAATAAATATACCGGGTGTCACTAACCAGTACAACACAAACGATACGGTAGAAAAGCTGATGCAGGTTGAGCGTGTTCCGCTAACAAGGGAGCAGGATACGCTCAAAACCTACCAAGCGCAGCAAACGGCGTGGCGAGATGTAAACCGCAAGCTTACTGAATTTCGCGAGAGCGTCAAAATGCTGTATTCCTACGAGAATCCTTTTAACAATAAATTAGCAAGTTCATCTGACGAATTTGCAATTACAGCGGATGCGAGCCGCGGAGCACAGTACCAATCGTTTAAGATAGACGTAGTGCAACCTGCGGCCGCAGACCGTTTTCTTTCCGCAGAGCTGCCACAAGACAAAAAAGTTCCTCAAGGCACATACACGTTCAAAGTTGCAGACAAATCAGTTTCATTTCGGTGGAAAGGCGGCTCGCTCACAGAATTTTCAAACGCGCTCAACAAGCGTGGCGGCGACATTGTAAAATCGCTCGTTATCGGTGCAAGCGCAGGGCAAAAAACGCTGCTCATAGAATCACAAAAAACAGGAGAAGCAAACCGACTCATATTTGAAGACGATGCAAAAGCATTTGCCATAGAAGCAGGTATGATTTCACCTGCAAAAACAAACGGCGTGTCGTTTGGAACAATGCAAGCGGAATTCCGCGCTGCACCGAACGAGCCGAACGCAGCGGACCAGGCGGGCATGCCACGCATTACAAACGCAGGCATAAGCGTTTCTGAAAACGCGGTGACTATTCCGCCGCGCACAGGATTCTCGCTCGCCATTCCCGATGCGGCGCAAGGACAGCACATCACATTTACACTCACAAAGCAGGCTGTACAGGACATAACAGTAGAAATGAACAGAGCGCCAGAACGCCCCATTTTGCCGGATGCAGGTTCTGCTTTTTTTGGCGATGTCACTATATACAACAATCCTTCAGATGCGCAACTTGGTCCAAGCGTACAAACACCTACTGAACCGCTTGCGCCCGTTACATCGACACATGTCGTGTATGCAGTCATGGCCGACGGCAGCGAACGGGAGATAGCCACACCAGACATTCTGACAAGCGAAAAAACTGCTGTTGACATAGATACGAGTGAATACGCAGGCATCACCGCAATCGCTGTGCGAAACCGCAACACAGGCACATCATTCATCATGTCGAGCGTATCATCGTATGACACAAAAACTGCCGGCGGCTATACGCCGAACAACGCCGTCTCCACAGCACAGGACGCAATCATCAAATATCAGGGCATTACCATACGTAGGCCATCAAACGACATCGACGACGTAGTGCCCGACGTAACGCTGCATGTGCACGAAAAGACTGACCGAAGCGCAACTATCAAAATTGACCCGGACAAAGCATCTTCAAAAGACGCGCTCATCACGTTTGTCGGAAAATATAACGAGGCGGTTGCACTCATCAATATTCTCTCGCAGAACAAGCCCGAAATAATAGACGAACTTACATATTTTACAGATGCGCAACGTGAAAAAGAAACAGAGCGGCTCGGTCTTTTTATGGGAGACTTCTCGCTTATGTCGATGAAGTCGAACATGCAGAACATACAAAGCTCACGCTACGCGTATGTTGACGGCGCGCAAGTGACTACGCTTGCAGACATAGGCATCTCTACAAGCGCGTCGGGCGGATTTGGCGGCATCTCTGCAAGCAGGCTGCGCGGCTACCTTGAAATAAATGAAAACAAACTCGACACAGCGCTTGATTCTCACATTGAAGACATAAAAAACATGTTCGGCTATGACACTGACGGAGATTTGATAATCGACGCAGGAATTGCGTATCGCCTCGACCAAGAACTTAGCGCATATGTGCAGACAGGCGGCATCATAGCCACAAAGACAAGTTCGCTCGATTCAAAAATAAAATCATCAGAGACAAAAATCACACGGCTTGAAACGCAACTTGATCAAAAAGAACGTGAACTACGCAAAAAATTTACTGCAATGGAAGGCACGCTCAACAGTCTTGAAAATCAGCAGAACACTATCTCAAATTTTACACGACAGCAAAACAGGAGCAGAGAATAAACACACGTGAGGAGCACCTATGGATTTATATGTAAACGGCGCGCAAGTTGATGCAACGCTTGAAGGGGAAAAAACAATTGGAGACGTGTTGCGCTCATTTGAACTTACGTGTGAAGACAACAGCGCCGCAGTCATCGGGATTCGCGTTGATGGAAAAAAAATTGACGCGGATTCATTTGACGCAGTTGCGCAGCAGCCTCTCGAAAAGAGCACAAAAATAGAATTCGATGTTGTAACAAAACAGTCTATAGCAGAAAGCTTTAAAAAACTTTCCGCGCTCTTTACAACGCTTTCTGAGCGCATGGCGCAAATCCCTGTCGATTTGCAAAACGGCAAAGGCAAAGATGCTGTTTCTGCCATACAACTGCTTGCAGATGACATAGACTTGTTTTGCCATACTGCCGCCCTCGCCTCGCTCTTTCCAGAGACATATACGTCTCTGCTCATAGACGGCAAACCGTTTGCAGAGTTTTTTGCAGACTTTACGCCAGTGCTGCAGGAATTTGAAAACGCGCTCCAGTCAAATGACACAGTGCTTGTCGGCGACTTGTCTGAATACGAAATCTGTCCGCGCCTTAAACTTGTCGCAAAAGCACTGGAGTTGTTTGATGCGAGTTAACCCGCCACCATCAAATATAAGCCCCATTCAAGCACGCAACACGCCAGGCATATACAATTGGATGCTCATACCTCTTTTTATCATAGTCGTGTGCATCTTCATCTATCTAGTGTATCGCTCCATACAGCGGCTGCATTCCACGCCAGAATGGATTGAAGCGCAAAAAAAGCGGCTTACGACACGAAAAGACTGCACGGTCGCAGCACGGCGGTTTTCGCTTGCAAAAGACGAAGAACTGCTTTTATGGGATATATGCCGCGCGACAAAGGCAGCGAACATCTCATACACAATCAACAACACAGATGCGCTCGACTCAATTTTCAAAAAATACTATGCTATGCTGATTTCATCACATGCAGACGAAAGAAAAATCACGAAGCTTTTTCTGCTCCGCTACAAAATTGAAATGGCAGAAGCGTCGGAATCTGTCATTACTTCGACAACGGGGCTTGTACAAGGCACAAAGATTGTGTACGTTGCACCCGACAAAACACAGATTCAGTGCACGCTTAAAAAAAATACAGCAAAGAACATGACGCTCGCCGTGCCGCGCAATTTTTTCAATTCGGATGCAAAACCAGAACCGCTTTCAAAAGCGCAATTTGTCTTTACAACGCATCTAGGCATGACATATATGTTTGTGTCGCGCGTCATACGATATTCGACAGGATTAGACAACGGAACAGAAATGGTGCTTGCGCAGACAAACGACTTGCGCATGCAATCAAAACGAAAAACAAAGCGCAGCAATGTCAATATTCCATGTACGTTTTCCGCAGTAAACGAAAATAAAAAAGTGCAGCTGCACAGCGGCACGCTCGCAAATATCTCGGCTGACGGTTGCTGCATCTTAACAAATCTACCCATAAAAGAAAATCAAAATATTGCCGTTTCAATTATGCTCGCAGAAAAAACATATGATGTGTTTGGGAAAATCGTTTCTACACATAAAACTATTGCAAGCGAAGCGGTGTCTCTTGCCATAGTTTTCACGAAGATTTCAAACGAAGCGCGCAATAAAATTTTTGCTTACGTCTACAACTATATGCCACACAAACAAAACGATGATGCATGACTTGTCAAAAAAAAACAATTAGAATATCATAAGTCGGTATGAAAGTGCTTGAACTCAGGAATGTGTACCGTGAAGACGGCGCCATATATTATTTTCGCAAATTTAAAGGCGAAGCAGTTGTACAGTTGCCGCTTGGAGATTATAAAACGCCCATTACGTTCAGCATAGAGACAAATCCACTTGGCAAAACAAATATAGAAGTGCAGCTGTCACAGCCAGTTGACTATCCTGTAGTTCCTATAAAAAATGCGCTTAAAGAGTTTATTAAATCAGAAGACTTGCAAGGAAAGTTGCCGTAATGACGTTCTGCACAAAAAGCGCGGAAGAAACTGTTGCGCTTGGTAAAAAAATCGGCGCGCTGCTTTCTAAAGGCGATGTAATTGCCATGCGCGGCACGCTCGCTGCCGGCAAGACAACAATCACAAAAGGGATTGCTCACGCGCTCGGCATACAAGAAGAAATCACAAGCCCCACGTTTTGCCTCATAAGCGAATACAACGGCAAAATGCCCCTTTATCACTTTGACGCATATCGTCTCGACAGTGCAGAAGATTTTATTAATTTAGGAGCAGACGACATGCTCTATGGCGAAGGCGTGTGCATCATCGAATGGAGCGAAAAAGTGCAGGAAGAGCTTCCCGATACGGCAATACAGCTGACAATCTGTGTAAACGACAACAAGACGCGCACCATCACAATTGAAAACTGGCAGCATAGTGCAATAGATGGCGCATGTGCCGCGCACGGCAGTGCTGTCACGCAGACCGCCGCATGTAACGGTGAAAACCTGCACTATGAGTCACATATATGAAAGCGCTTGCACTCGACACAGCAGCAACGAGATTTTGCGTTGCGGTAAAAAATGAAAGTTCTGTCATCTCTGCCGTGTACGACATAGGCATGAAGCAGTCAGAAACGCTCCTTCCTGCAATAGATGAGCTTATGAAAAAGGCTGACGTTTTGGCAAGCGACCTTGACTACACCGCCCTTTGCGGAGGACCTGGCTCGTTCACCGGTTTGCGTCTCGCGTTCGCCGCGCTCAAAGCGGTTTCTCATGCGCACAATGTGCCGCTCTATGCAATTCCAACGCTTGAAGCGCATGCGTTTCCGTATCGTGCGTTGCCGTTTCCTGTAGCAAGCGCAATCAATGCAAAAAAAAATAAATTTTATTGCGCGTGCTTTGAGCGCGGCTCAGAAATTGTAAAAGCTGGCGACTACACAGTTGAAGCTGTCGCCGCAAACCTGGAAAATGCGCTTGCGGTGCAACAAAATACGCGGCACGGCACACACAACGCAACACAAAGTGCAAGCAGCGTAGTTGCAGAAAGCCCATTGCACTGCACAGCTGCTGTTCGCCACATAGTGTGCTGCGGACCAGATGCCACGCTATTTGCAGAGCGCATGAACGCACTATACGAAAATATGCCCGCGCACGCATCAGCAATCGCTCAACTCATTTTTACGCCACTCGATTTTTCTACCATAACGACAGATGCGCTTTTTGCACTTGCAGAGGAACGCATTGCGCAAAGCGTAGCTCCGCTTGCAGATTACGGCGGACCGCTGTACCTTCGCGCATCAGAAGCAGAAGAAAAATTGCATGAGCAGTACGACAACAACAAAAGGATGCTCTTTTCGGAAAGAAAAATTTAAGAAAACAGTTTTGATATTGAATTGAGCGCGCCAGTGTCTGTGACGGCGGCAGCTTTGTTCTCTTTTTGAATGGCTTTGAACACTTCTTCGCGGAACACTTTGACGCTCTTGGGCGCTTCCACGCCTATTTTCACCTGCTCGCCACGCACTTCTATGATAGTGATTGTGATGTTGTCGCCGATTTTTATCTGCTCGTCTACTTTGCGGGAAAGAATAAGCATCTATTTTTCCTCCCGCGTTTTGCTGAGCGCGTCAGCAATATTGTACTTTGTCGTCCAGCGGTTGTCGTTCAAAATCACTTGCGCGCATGTGTTGTTCTTTTTATTAATCACAAGCGGACCTTGCAGATTTGCAGTAATCGGAAGCCCCGCGCCAGGAACTGTGACGACAGCCATGACGATGACATCTTCAGGAGACTGCACGCTGATTTTCTGCAAGCTTTCATCGTCAATGTCTGCCTCATAGCTGTGACAAATCGTGAATGGATCAATTAATAAAAATGCAAGCTGCGCGTCATCGAGTGACTGCAACCAAATGAATGGCGCATATTCAGATTCAATGAGCGCGTACTTTTTAAAATCTTCAAAACCAAACAATCCTTCAGGAATTGTCAAGAGATGATTTTCGTCAACACGTTTTACGCCCATTGTTTTTGTTTTTACGTCCATATTCGATACCTCTGCTGTTAGCGCAAGTAGTCAAGGAGCGTGCTTGAATACAGGCGGGCGGCAGTGCTCAATGTTGCTTGATGAGTGTAGTCCATCATCTTCATATCTGTGGCAGCTTTTGTAAAATCTAAATCTCCTTCGTGAGAGATGTGACCTGTCACGTTGAGCGCAGTGTTTGAATTGCGTTTTATGTTGAGTTCAGCGCGCTCGTACTCGGAGCCTGACTTTGCAATACGCGTCGTCAAATTGCCAATGCCCTGGTCAATTGCACCGAGCACTCTTCCGCCAATTGATTCGTGGTCGCCCGCCAAAAGCGCGTCACGCAGCGCAATCACTGCGTCGAACATGGAGCCGCCTGAAACGCGCACGCCGTCACCGAGATTATATGGTGGACGCTGGCTTGCATCTTTGATAATGCCAAGCTCATTGAGAGAAGCTCCTTCTATGTCTTCAAGCCAAATCTGACGCGCGTCAGTTGACGTGAGGTTGAGCGCGCTCGTCACAGGGTCTATTGTCGCTTTGACTGCCGCCTCGCTGTTGTTAATTTTTGCAACGAGTGAATACACGTTGTCGCCCGCATTCACGCGAATCTCTTTTCCGTCAACTTTAATAATTCCGTCCGCGCTCGCCTGCCACTGTGTTGCATCGCGTCCGCCAAAAATCTGCTGCTGCTCAGCCCAGAACGTGCGCACACCCGAATTGTCTGTGTCAAGATATTTGTTCTCGTCTATTTCAACGCGCGTCTCGTCTATGTTGCCGTTATAGCGCACGCTTTCGATGAGCGGCACGCCGCTTCCTGCTACATTGCCAAGCTCCACGTCGAACGCTTTCACTTTTGTCTGCGTACCTGCAAAAAGCGAGTTGCCGTCTTCCCCGATTGCGTTTGCGTTTTGCACAAGCTCTTTCAAAAGTTCGTCAACTTCTGTCGCCATGTTGCGCATGTCGTCTTGCGTATAAATGCCGTTTGCACCTGTCACGGCAAGCTCGCGCACGCGATGCAGCACTTCAAGCGAGTTTGTCATATAGCCTTCGCGCTGCACGAACAAATCGGAAAGCGTCTGCGCATTCTTTTCAAAATTTTCCATGCGCGAAAGATATGACTTATAGCGCACAAGATGGCCGGCAGCAATCGGGTCGTCGCGCAACTCTTGAATGCGCCGCTGGCTTCCAATTTGATTGTTTATTTTGTTGAGGCGCGACTCCTGCAACCGCAGATTAGCCTGCACATCCATGTTGTTAAGTTGTGAGCTCACTCTACGCATAATTTCCTCCTTGTACCTTACGCCCTAATCCTGTTGATGATTGTCTCTATAAGCTGGTCCCAGGTGCTTATAAACGACGCTGCCGCATTGTAGCCGTGCTGAAATTTGATGATGTCTGCAAGTTCCTCGTCAATGTTTACGCCGCTGATTGATTCGCGCAAGTCGCGTAAATCTTTCATGATTTTATTTTGATTGAGCGTCTGCGTTGCCGCCTGCTCGCCTTTGAGCCCGACATTCGTCACGCTGTCTGCAAAAAAATCGTCAAACGTACGCTCGTGCCCTATCATAACGCGCGTGTTGCGTATCGCGGCAATTTCTATGGCAGCGCGCCCGTCGCCTGATGCTATGCCGCCAACTGCATCTGCAAAGCCTGCTGCAACACTGAGCACATCTGAACGAAGCGCAGGATTTACCGCAATGTATGCAGACGGATTTACCTGAGGCGTTACAGCAAACTGCGCGCCCTCAGTCAACTGATTCACTGCGTCTGCCTGCAAGTAGTCGTATGCGCCTGCAGCCCCGCTTCCGCGGAGAATGCCCGCGTATCCTGTAAGAAACATGCCGCTGTCTTCAACGTGACGGATGACAAAATCAGGATTTGACAGTGCGGCAGCTGTCGTCGCTTTGAGCACCAAATTATTGTTTCTGTCAAGATACGCTTTTACTTCGCCGTTTGAGTCGTTTATTCTGTCTATGACTGTTGCAACAGTATCTGTGGGATAGTATGCAACTTCCACCGTTCCTGTAGGCGCAGAAAACGTCATTGTTCCCTGCAATCCTATCTGCTCCTGACTGTTGAGCGCATTCGTTCCAGTAAAGCGGAATATATACGAGCGGTCCATAACGCCATCTGCATCCCAGTCATAGTTGCCGTTCACGTTTTCGACAAACGGGTGAGACGTAAAAAAGTCAAGCCCCGTAGTCCTGTTCATGCCCATCGCGTTTCTGTGCACATCGTTCACCAAGTCGGAAAAATTCATTGTCATCGTATTGAGCGTTTGCATCTCGCTGCGTATATCGACATCGCGCAACTCTATGAGCGCACCGAGCTTGCCACCCCAGATGTATGCATCGTTTCCCGTGTCGCCCCAGATGAGCTGCGGATTTCCATTGTTGTCGATTACGGTGCGTAAATCAAAGCTGCGCGGAATGCTTCCCTGCACAAGCACGCGCCCATCAACGTGCACCATAAACTCATCTACGTCGCGATTGCTCGTTGTAATGTTTACGAGTTGCGAAAGTTTGTCTACGAGATTGTCGCGTTGGTCGAGCAAATCGTTCGGGTTGTCGCCCATGCCGCGCGAGCGCACAATCTCTCCGTTGAGTGCAGCAATTTGTACAGCATAATTATTAATCTGCTGCACTGTCGCATCAATGTCGCCGTTTATGAGCGTGTTTACGCCCTGCAAACTCTCGTAACGTTGGTTGATAGTGTCGGTGAGCGAAATGCCGCGCGTTACAATTGCCTGACGAGCTGCAACATTTTCAGGGTGAATCGACAACTCTTGCCACGCTTCCCAAAATTTATCCATGTTGCTGCGAATGGAAACTTCGTCAGGCTCGTTGTAAATCTGTTCAAGCATTGTATAGTATCTGCTGCGCGTGTCCCAATACGCTTCTTGGTTCGCCTGCTCCACAATGCGCAAGTCGAGCAGCTCATCGCGCACGCGCCGTATGCTGAACGACATGACGCCCTGCCCTATCATGCCAGGCTCTTCAGGACGCTCAAGTTCGGGCAAATACAGCGGGTCGAATTCTTTAAATTCGACTCGTTGACGCGAATAGCCTTCCGTATTTGCGTTAGAGATATTGTGACCGGCAGTTGTAATTGCCTGCGTGTGCGCCATGATGCTACGCTTTCCTAATTCAATTCCAGAAAATGTCGAACCCATATGAACCTCTCTGCTATGACAGTGTGTTTACCACAACGCTTTTTGGCTTTGCATGAACAATGCTTCCGTTCCGTGAATACACAGTGCTGCGACTCTGTGGAAGCGCTTCATCAATCACGCCTTGAATAAACTCGCGCATAATCGAAATGTAGCTTCCGAGCGCTTTGTTTTCAGTCTTCGACTTCACAAGCTTGCCGCGCACTTGGGAAAGAATAGGAAGCGTTGTTTTCTTCATATCTTCTGTTTGCTGCTCTTCAAGCACCGCACGCTCAAGTTCCGCTTTTTCAAAACTTTCAGTGAGCGTATTTATTGCCGCAATCGTGTCCATAAGATTGTCCCACGTTTTGCTCTGCACCGCTTCGCGCAACTTTTTCTGCTCGGCGAGCACGTTGTCGAGAATCTCATTTTCACGCAAAAGCACTTTTTCCATCTCAGTGATTTCTGCCATAGCTAGTCTGCCTCATGTTGATTATCGGAGTAAAAAAATCGCATGTTTAGATTTTTTTTAAGCACATAGCTTGACAGCAGAGCGCAGGAGGCGCGACATAGCGCTGCAAGAATTTGCACCATAAACTATGCTTCGCAGAAAATTCTTGCATCACGCGAAAAATACACGGAGGTATTTTTCGCGTGTACTGTACTTTCACACAATTCCATGATACCATATATACTATGAATGAAAAAAATACAACGATGGTTTCACATGCATCTGCAAAAATGTTAAAAAAAAGTTTTGATGAAATTTGCATGCTTGTTGCACAGACAAACGACAAACGCTTGATTACCGATTTTTTTGAATGCCTTTTTACACCTGCCGAACGCGATGATTTTGCAAATAGATGGTTGCTTGTAAAAGAAATTGACAAAGGTACAACGCAGCGTGAAATCGCAAAAAAGTTCGGCATGTCGCTGTGCAAAATTACACGAGGCTCGCGTGAGTTGAATAAGGAGCACAGCGCATTCCGCATAATGATTGAAAAATTGAAACATACGTAGAAAACGGGCAGCAACACCTGTTTTCAATGCGGGCTTTATCCAGACGTGCAGCTCGTACGCACTGCTGTTTTCATTCGTGCGGAGGGTTCAATGTATCACTTCGTGATACAAACTGTAAGGAAATTATTTAACTCGTCGCTTATGCGACTGTCGTATACCCCGACGCTTGTGTCGTAAAAAGGGTATTAAATCCGATTGCAATACCTTATGAGAACACCATACCCCACTGCGCTGCAGCGGGGTATGGTGATTAACGCGAGCGCTTAAAAATTGATTTCCGTGCGTTATATTTATTTTGCGCTGTTGCTTGGTTGCAGCACTGATGCCGCATCGTTGCGTTTCCAGCGCACTGCTGTCATGTACGGCGTTTCTCCTGAAATATTTTTTACTGTTGCGTCCAATCCATAAGAAAGCAATGCGCGTATTGTTTCAGGCGTAGACATGCGGGCAGCGTAATGCAAAATCGTGTTGCCTTGTATGTCTGATTTTGTTCCCGCATATTTAACAATATTTGCAAGCATGGTCTTGTCGTCATTTGCAAGCGCAATGGATGCGGCGTTTCTGCCTTTTTTATCAATTGATGAAAAAGGATTCGCACCGTTTTGCAAAAGAATGAGCGCGTAGTTTTCGTAATTATTTTCTATTGCGTAGCTCAACGGCGTTATGCCATCTGAATTGCGCGTATCTGTTGGGTAGCCGCGCTGTACAAGCAGTGAAAGAACAGCTGCAGGTCCTTTTGACTGTACAATGATGTGCGCCGGCGTGTTGCCGTCGCTGTCTGTAACAGTCATGTCGTTGCCCAATACAGCGGCAACGATTTGCTCGTCTTTATCAAACGAAAGCGAGAATGGCGTATTGCCATTCTTATCGCGTGAAAGCGGATTTCCGCCCGCATTGCGTATAATCGTGATGACGCGCATGTTGCCCGTAAGCGTCGCTTCGTGATATGCATTGCGTCCGTTTATCTCTTGAATCTGTGGATTTGCACGATGCTCAAGCAGTAGAGAAATTACATCTGCATCTTGACCTCGTATTGCATCCATGAGGATAGTGCGCCCTGAATTGTCGCTTGAATTTATGTCGGCACCATAATCAATTAATAATTTTGCCATGTGCAATTTTCCCGAAAGTACGGCTTCTGCGAGCGCAGATTTTCCCGAAACGTTTTGCGCGTTTACATCTATGCCAAGCCGCACAAGCTCGCGCAGAGCATTGTTCGCATCCCAGCGCACTGCGGTGTGCAGCAGCGTACTTCCGAGATGGTCTCGCACTTGCAACGACGCACCGCCTTTGAGTACGAGATTTACCATATCTGCATCGTTTGTTTTTACCGCGTTAAAGAGCGGCGTTTCTCCGTTGGCATTTTGCGCCTGCACATTTGCGCCCTTTTCAAGTAGCGACGCGACAGCAGTCTTCAGCCCCCATTCAACAGCATAGTGCAACGCAGTATTGCCGCTTCCATCTGTTGCAGCAATAGTTCGCGATGTGATGAGCCAGCCTTGTGTGTCGCCGCCTTTTTTAAGCGCGAGATGCAGCGGCGAGTCGTTTTCGTTGTTAGTTGAAAATATATCTGCATTTTTTGCGAGCAAAAGTTCGCCAAGCTGCCTGTTGTTTTTTTGTACTGCAAGATACAGCGCATTGTTGCCCGCGCTGTTCCGCGCATTTACGTTGTCGGAGAGACTTAAAATATATTGGATTTGCTGCAGCGTTGCATTTTGCATGATTGCAACATGCAGCGGCGAGTTGCCTGATGAGTCGTGCGAGGCCACATTTGTTTTGTTGACGACGAGCTCAAGCGTCTCCTGACTCTCTGCAAGCGCAAGCGTGAGCGGCGTTTGTCCGTTTTTGTCTGCAGAATTGATATCAGCACCGTGCTCTGCAAAAAATTTCACTTGCACAGCGTCTTTGTTTTGGATGGCAATTGCAAGCGGAGCAACGCCGTCTTTGTTGCGCGTATTTACGTCTGCATGTGCAGCAAGGAGCATCTGTAAAATATCTACTGGCAGTTGCGTCATTGCGCCTGAGTGGAGCACTGTATCGCCGTATGCATCTTTGTGCGTTACATCTGCACGGTACGAAATGAGCAGCTGGTACATGTCGCGGCGCGCGTGTTCTGGAATGACGAGCATGATGGGCGTTTTGCCAAGATTGTCTTCCGCATTTACATTTGCTCCTGCATTGAGCAGAGAGCGCGCAATTGCGACATTGCCGTACCGCACTGCTTCGTGGAGCGGTGTTGCGCCTGTTATATCTTGCAGCGAAGTGAGCGCATTATTTTCAAGCAAATATGTTGCAATGCCCGCGTGCCCCTGCGCGCTTGCCAAATGGAGCGGCGTTTGTCCGTCAGTAAAGCGATAGTCGAGGTTGTGCTCGGCAACTGCATTTTGAAAATAGGAAAAACTTGCATCGGTACGCTCAGCGCCGCCTATGATGAGAGCTGCTGCAATCTCTACAGATGCGGCATCTGCCGTGTTCTCAAACGCAATGTCGAGCGGTGTTTTGCCGTTGCTGTTTGTCTGTGAAAGCGGCATGTTGTTTGCAATGCACTTGTTTATTGCACGCTCGTTTTTTGTGCGGACAAAATAATGGACTATTGTGTCTCCATTCGCATCGACAGCCGCATTCATTTTTGCGTTTATGAAAATATCGTAATAGTGATTGTTGCGTGCAAAGCCCGCATCCAGAGCAGTCGTGCCCTTTGCGTTACGTACAAAAAGCGTGTTGCCGCAATCTGCCAAAACGCGCGCCGTGTCAAAGCTATCGTACTTTATTGCAGTGTGCAGCGGCGTATCTCCAGCGTTGTTTTTTACGTTCGGGTCTGCACCTTTGATTAATAAGAATGTCGCTAAATCAGCATCATCAATTTTTGCAACGGCATGCAGCGCTGTCTCACCATTTTTATCTGTTTCGTTGATGTCGTACTTTGTTTGAAATCTGCTGCGCGCTTCGCTCTGCTTTCCGCTGAGGATCAAATCAACAATAGATGATTCTTTTGCTGTTGTTTTGCAGCCAAGAATGCATATGCAAAATAAAATACTTGTTGTTAAAATGAGTGTATTTCTTATCATGTCGTTTTCCCTTGAGTAATAGCTCTTTTAAACTATCGGGAGAAAATGACATGCTTTTAAGCAATAATTATTTTGCGCAGTCTGCGCACACGCCCCAGAGATTTGCTTGCATTTTTGACATGGTGAATCCCGTTGGAATCAAGTCGTTGCATTTGAGCATGAACGCAGGCAATGCAGTGTCGTCGTAAACGTCAAAGACGCGACCGCATTTTTCACATTTGAAGTGAATATGAGGCTGCATTTCCGCATCGTAGCGCAGTTTATCGTCTTCAATTTTGACTGCTCTGACAAGGTTCTTTTGTTCAAACAGCTTGAGCGTATTGTATATGGTAGTTTTTGAAAGCGTCGGATAATCGGGAGAGAGAGCCGCAAACAGTGTTTCTACAGTCGGATGAATAGGATGTTCGCACAAATACGAATAGACTGCAACCCGTTGCACTGACGGACGAATCCCCGCGGCATCAAGTATCTTGTGATAATGTTCCATAACGTACCTCTTGCTTTTATTAATTAGATTATACATTATTTTTAAGATGAGGTACAGCACCCCTATTTTCGGCATGCCGTACCTATCGCATCTCACTTGAAATATCGTGCGAGCAAACCTTTGAAGCCTGCACCATGACGCGCTTCGTCTTTTGCCATTTCATGAACGCTGTCGTGAATAGCATCATAACCAAGCTCCTTTGCGCGTTTTGCAAGCTTGTTTTTACCATCGCACGCACCTGCTTCTGCTGCCGCGCGCATGGCAACGTTTTGCTTTGTTGAGGCAGTCACTACATCGCCGAGCATCTCTGCAAAGCGCGCAGCATGGTCTGCTTCTTCAAACGCATACCGTTTGAATGCTTCTGCAATTTCAGGATAACCTTCACGGTCAGCCTGACGCGACATTGCAATATACATGCCCACTTCCGTACATTCGCCCATGAAATTTTCGTTGAGTCCTTGCACAACTTCAGCATCAAGGCCTTTTGCAATGCCCACCTGATGCTCAGTGACAAAGCCCATTTCGCCTTTTACTTCTTCAAACTTGCTTTTGGGCGCATGACACTGCGGACATTCATCAGGTGCATTGTCACCAGTAAAAACATAGCCACATACAGTACATCTCCATTGTTTCATAAAAACACCTCTACATAGAAAAAATTTCACTTGCCACAAGTGAAGTAATTATTCTAAATTTGTAATAATTACAATAATGAATATACTGATTTTTTATAGCTATGTCAAGTGATTTTTAAAAAATTTTAATTTTACTTTATTTTTTAAAATTCCTATAGCCAAAGAATGTGTAAATCGCTATAATGCAAAAAATCTTAAGGGAGGTATGCAAAAATGGCATCACCAAAAATTTTAGGGGTACATGAAAAGCCGCCGCTTGCGCAGTGGATTCCGTTGAGTTTTCAGCACGTGTTTGCAATGTTTGGCGCGACGATTCTTGTGCCATTGCTCACGGGATTAAATCCGTCAACGGCGCTGTTTACAGCGGGAACTGGCACACTTTTATACATTCTTGTAACCGGCGCGAAAGTGCCGGTTTTTTTAGGCTCATCGTTTGCATTTATTCCCGCGCTTATCGGCATAGGTCAACAGTACGGCCGCGCATATGCGCTCGGTGGCGCAATCTTTGCAGGACTTTTCTACTGCATTGTCGCGCTCATCGTAAAGTTTGCAGGCAAAAGCTGGATAGACAAAGCGCTGCCGCCTGTAGTCATAGGTTCTGTCATTGTGGTAATAGGCTTGAACTTGGCGCCCACCGCAATCAACGAAGCAATGTATGTCGGCTCATCGGGTGCGGCACAAGATTACTCGCTCGTGTATGTAAGCATCGCCGTGGTGACGCTTGCAATTGCGATTGTTGCAACTGTATTCCTCAAAGGATTTTTCAACACCATCTCCATTCTCATAGGACTTGTGGGAGGCTATGTTTTTACGCTCATCATGGGCGCCATTTTTCCCGCATATCACATTATCAATTTTGACACGGTGCGCGCGGCAAAATGGTTTGCGTTGCCGTTTTTGCAGACAGATGACGCAGGCAGATACTTTTGGCTTGCGCCTCAATTCAACCTTGTTGCCGTACTCACGTTTGTAATCGTTTCGCTTGCAACAATATGCGAGCACTTGGGCGACACGCTCACTACATCGCGCGTTGTCGGAAAAGATTTTTTGAAAGACCCCGGCTTGCACCGCACGCTCGTAGGAGATGGGCTTGCAACTACATGGGCAGCAATATGGGGAGGACCGCCGAACACGACATACGGCGAAAACATAGGCGTTATGGCAATTACAAAAGTGTACAGCGTATGGGTCATTGGAGGCGCTGCGGTAATTGCACTTGTACTCTCGTTTTGCCAAAAGTTTGGCGCAATTATTCAGACAATTCCTGGCCCCGTGCTCGGCGGCATCTCAATGCTCCTGTACGGGCTCATCGCATCAAGCGGGTTGCGCACGCTCGTTGAAGAAGGCGTTGACTATCAAGACAAACGCAATTTGACAATCTCGTCTGTTATCATGGTCATAGGCATAGGCGGCGGCATGCTGCAGTTTGCGGTAGGAAGTAATTTTGTGTTCAGCTTGGGCGGCGTTGCACTTGCAACAGTTGTGGGCATTGTGCTCAACCTTGTCATTCCAAAAAGCGTTTCATAGGTAAATGAGAGTACAGCCCTTTGTGCCGTCGTATAGATTTGGAAAGTAAAAGACTGAAAAAGGAAACCTTTTGCAAAGGTGTCCTTTTTCAGAAAATCATATCGGAGACCTTAAAAAAAATCACCTTCGTAAAATTTTTTAAGAAATTGTGGTCAAAGGAGAATACACTGATTAACTCAGCCTTTCTGAGTTAATCAGTGTTTCCCTAATTTGCTTTTATTGCCTCGTTCCAGGCTTCAAGCAAGCGATTTTTATTTTCGCCTGACCAGATAAAGTCGTAATTTATCAATTTTGTGTCGCGTAGGGCAGTCGCTTCGTCTGGAGTGTGTGCCTCTGGATTTGACAAAAAGTGATACGAGTCTGTGTGCTTTTGTCCGATTTCCAAGCATGCGGGCGTCATGCACCAATCAAGGAACATTTTTGCAGCCTCAAGTTCTGGAGCACCCTCTATAATTGCAACAGAGCCTAATTCGTAACTCGTTCCCTCTTGTGGAACTGCAAGGTAGATGTTGTCATAACCTTGCTTCATTAAGCGGATGCCGTTATGCAAAAATGTAATGCCTATGGCACATTCGCCTAAGGCTGCAGAGCGAGACGGTGCCTCTCCGCTTTTCGTGTACTGCTTTACTTGTCCGTTGAGTGCTTTCATATAAGCGATGCCGTCTTCTTCGCCTCGCATTTGGCACATTGTCGATAAAAGAAGATATCCTGTAGAAGCAGAACCAGGATTCGAGACTATGATATGTCCTTTAAATTCTGGCTTTAGTAAGTCGTCCCATGAACTTGGATAGGGAACATTCGGATGGTCATCGAACCATCGCTTGTCGCAGATAAATCCGAGATAGCCTACTGTTAATCCTGTCCAGTAGCCGTCTGCATCTTTTAAGTTTGCAGGAATATTTTTTGCACTGGGCGACACATATTTTTGCAACAAGCCTTCGCCCTTTGCAGTGATAAACGAGTCTGCCGAGCCTCCGTACCACACGCTCGCTTTTGGACTTGACTTTTCCGCACGGATTCTTCCAAGTGCCTCTCCTGCACTCATGCGAACAAAATCAACATGAATGCCCGAAGCCTTTTCGAATTCTTCTGCTACTTTCATGCCGTACTCTTCAACATAGCCGACATACATCGTTAAATGGGTAGGCTTTGCACTATTTTTTTTAGCACAGGAGCCTAGCATACTTACGAGTAATGCGGCAGTAATAACTGCAAAAAATTTTTTCATTTGTTCCTCCTAATAGCAAAGTTGATATATATTAGTTTTTAGCAGTGCCATATATTATCAACTGACAATATACATGCTTTGTTCATTTATATGCACACGCACTTTTTCGCTTTCTTTAAACTTAATTGCACCCATAGGATTTAACTGCTCTACATTAAGCGTTACATCGCCTAATTGCACAAAGTATTCTTGATGTGCTCCCATAAACATTGACATTAGAACTTCGCCTTCAAATTGCCCCTCGTTACCTACAGTGATAGATTCAGGTCTTACAACGACCGTAACTTCTTCACCGCTCTTGTACTGTCTGCTTCCTTGCACATGCAGCAAAACACCGTACAAGTCTACGAGCACGCCTTTTTCATCGATGTCTTTTACAATGCCTTTTATAAAGTTTGCACGCCCAATAAAATCTGCCACAAACTCGGATGCGGGCCTTTGATAAATCTCTTCTGGACTTCCAATTTGTTCTATGCGTCCCTTATTCATAATGATGATTTTATCTGAGAGAGCCATAGCCTCTGCCTGGTCGTGAGTTACATACATGCTCGTAAGTCCAAGCCTCCGCTGTATTTTTCTGATTTCAGTTCGCATGCTCACGCGAAGTTTTGCATCTAAGTTTGAAAGTGGCTCGTCAAAAAGCATAACGCCTGGCTCCATAACAAGAGCCCTTGCAAGGGCGACGCGTTGTTGCTGACCTCCTGAAATCTCGTTGGGGTAGCGTTTTTCAAGACCAGTTAATCCTACAAGTTCTATGATTGCAGAAACTTTTTCAGAAATTTCTGCATTTGTAAGTTTTCGTAAACGAAGACCATAGGAAATATTGTTAAACACATCATAGTGAGGAAATAAAGCGTAGGACTGAAAGACCATAGCAGTGTCGCGCTTGTCGGGTGTAAGTTTGTTGATTTTTTCTTCTCCGAGATATATTTCTCCTTGCGAGGGAACTTCAAAGCCTGCAATCATACGAAGGGTTGTAGTCTTTCCGCATCCAGACGGTCCAAGAAGCGTAACAAATTCGCCAGGTGATATAACGAGATTTACATCGTCTACAGCACGAAAGACAGATTTGTCGGGAGCCTCGTATTCTTTTACAACATGTTCAAGACGTACCTGTTTTGATTTTTCCATAATGCAAAACCTCTATTACGTTAATTTGATGTCTTTTTTATTAACGCCAAGTAATCCTATAAAGCGATACAAAATTGCAATTGCCACATACACTATGATGATAAGCATCGTCGACATTGCGGACGCTACACCGAACTTACCTGAATCAACCTGATCGAGTATGGAAACCGTAAGTAATTTGTAGCGAGCAGACACAAGGAAGATAACCGCACTTACTGATGTCATACTTTTTACAAATGTATAGACAAGACCGCCAAAGAATGCCGTTTTAATAAGTGGTAGCGTTATGGTAACAAATGTCTTAAATGAGTTTGCACCTAAGTCAGAGGCGGCCTCTTCGATTGCAGGGTCAATTTGCTTAAGAGATGTAAGTCCTGATTGCACACCTACAGGCAAATAGCGGAATACATACGAAAGCACAATGATAAGCATTGTTCCAGTGATTGCAATTGGTGGCGTGTTAAACGAAAGAACATAGCCTATGCCCATAACGGTGCCAGGCACTGTCATTCCAAGCATAGAGATAAACTCCATCGCTTTTCTTCCAAAAAATTTTTTTCGCACCACAAGAAATGCGATTATCATGGCAAGAATTCCTGTAACTGGGGTTGCAAGGGCAGCCATAATTGTAGAATCTCGTAAACTCTTTTTGCCGACATTGAATGCATAACGATAATTTTCGAGCGTGAATGTATAATCAATACCCCATAACTTTACGAAAGAAACAAGCGGTATTAAAATATACAGGGCAATAACTACAAACGAGATGATATAACAGCATGTGTTTAATGGGATTGCAATATGTTTTTCAGAAATCATATCTCGCTTGCGAGCTGCCTTTCCCGTAATGGTGACAAATGTTTTCTTTTCTACCCAGAGTTTGCTCATCGCAAAAAGAGACATAGAGATTAATAGCAAGAGGATTGCAACGGCAGCCCCTCCTTGCATGTCGTAGTTGCCGATTGCCTGGTAATAGATTTGCGTTGCAAGCGTCTGATAGTTTCCTCCTATTGTGATAGGGTTCCCAAAGTCAGCCACAGATTTAATGAACACGAGTAAAAATGAGTTTGCAATGCCAGGAAGGGCAAGTGGAAGCGTTACATGTAAAAAAGTTTTTCCACGAGAGCCTCCCATATTGCGAGATGCTTCTTCGATTGACGGGTCTATAGAACTTAAAACGCCGTTTAAAAGAAGATACGCTATTGGAAAATATGAAAGCGTTTGTGCAAACAAAAGTCCGCGGAAACCGTAAATGTTTACATCTCGCAAACCAAGCAATGTATATGTAATAAGCCCTCTACTGCCAAACAACAGTATTATTGATAAAGCGACAGCAAAAGGTGGCGAAACTATTGGAAGCATGGCGATTAAATTAAAAATGCTTTTTCCACGCATTTTAATATATGAAGCACAATACGCGAATATAAAGCCAATCGCGGTTGAAAGGGCTGCACTAGTAAATCCTAAAACAAGACTATGTGTGAGTGCTTTAAAATTTTCTTCTGAAGTAAAGGCTTGTATATATGCTTTTCCAGAAACAGTGCCATCGAAAGAAACAAAACTTTGAATGGCTACACGGATAAGAGGAAAAACGACAAAAAGAATAAGAGAGAGCATGGTAGCAAAAATTGTTAGGACAAGGATGATATCCATTGGTTTTCCTACATCTTGTTTTTTTCGCATAACGCTATTCCTCTTTTAAAACCGCACTCTAGTTTTGTTTGCAAGCAAAGTGCACATTGATAACATTATTATGCATCAAAGAAAATAATCTGTCAAGAAAAAAATATTCCTTGCATAAAAATTATTTTTATGATATAGTTTTATCAACTTAAAGGATGCAAAAATGAGCAAAAAAAACGATGCTGTTATAAGCGTCACATACAACATCAAAAATCGCTATAATACATTTAGCGAAAAAGAAAAATCTATTGCCGATTTTATTATTAAAAATGGAAATACATCATTCGAGCCAAGCATTACAGAGTTAGCAGAAAAAATAGGAATAAGCGAATCGACACTTGTACGCTTTGTAAAAAAACTCGGCTATGGGGGCTATCAAAAATTTCGTATTGCACTTGCAAAGGAGAGTGCGGCTAAAAACACGCAGATTTTTGAAATAAGCGTTTCAGAAAAAGATGATATAGCAGATAGCATTTTTAAGCATACAATAAAGGCACTTGAATCTAGTAGAAAAGTGCTTAACAAAAAAGCGATTATAAAAACGGCTTCTATTATGGCAGGCTCCAAACACATACTATTGTGTGGGCTTGGAGGCTCAAACATAAATGCCCGCGATGCTTTTCACAAATTTGTTAGAACGGGTCTTTCAGTGCAATATTCTGACGATTTTCATATGCAGATTATGCTCGCCTCTCAAACAGATTCAAAAGATGTAGCACTTGTTTTTAGTCACCTTGGAAATAACTTAGATGCACTTTCACTTACAGAAGAACTAAAAAAACGCAAATGTCATGTTGTAGTAATTACAAGTTACGACAACTCGCCACTTGCACTTATAGCAGATACGCTGCTTCTTGTAAGTCCTCTTCATAGCTCTCTTGTTTCGGAGTCTTTTTCTGCAAGCATTGCAGTCGCTACGCTTATCAATGTTTTGTATGTAGAAGTGATGAATCAACTTAAAGAAGCGGGCTTAAAAAATCTTAACAAAATGCGTGGTGCAATCACTGGGAGAAAAATATGAAAGCGGACATAGGTTTTATTGGTCTTGCGGTAATGGGCGAAAATCTTGTTTTAAATATGGAACGAAACGGTTACACTGTCGCAGTATACAATAGGAGTCTTGAACGCGTAGATGATTTTATAAATGGCAGAGGGCGTGGAAAAAAAATCATAGGTACGCACACATTGCAAGAACTTGTTTTATCTGTTTCAAGACCTCGAAAAATCATGCTTATGATAAAAGCAGGAAGTGCTGTGGACCAAATGTTAGGTCTGCTTATGCCACTTATGGAAAAAGGTGATATAATCATAGACGCAGGTAATTCTAATTTTTTGGACACCGAGCGACGAATAACCGAAGCCTCTCGCAATGGGCTTTTGTACCTAGGCACAGGCGTTTCAGGAGGAGAAGAAGGCGCTCTAAAAGGTCCTTCTATTATGCCTGGCGGAAACGCGGAAGCTTGGCCTTTAGTAAAACCGATTTTTCAAAGTATTGCTGCAAAAGTAAACAATTGTATCCCGTGTTGCGAGTGGATAGGAAATGGAGGAGCAGGACACTTTGTAAAAATGGTTCACAACGGTATTGAATATGGAGATATGCAGATTAT
>JAFSRD010000001.1 GCA_017446265.1 Treponema sp. | reverse complement strand
TTCGACTACTTGCTTGCAGGCTGCAAAGCAGAAACCAAAAAGTGCTAAAAATAGCACAGCAATTCGTTTTAGGCTCATACACCCTCCTGTTCAGTTGAATTGGTGCTTATTATAACACAAATTTCCAAAAATGTCTACAATTATTTTTCATAAAACCTTGTTATCAAAACAGAGGCGCTGTCTCATCGGTTTTGATCAGTTCTAATTTTTACAAAATCGTTCACTGCGTAAAAGTAAAGAATTTCGAGAACTGAAAATAACTTTAGTTGCACTTTTTTGAGGTATTGCTAAAAATGCAATGCGCTACCCACGTACTCGGTGCAGCTTTCGCGCAATGTACAAAAAAGGCGTGTCGAGCAAACTCGTAAAGATGTAGATGACATAACACGCGCTCGTGATTGAGATGAGCGTTTTCATGTCGTATACGCCCCAAAAAGCCGCAAAATTAAAAATAATAATATTCACCGCTTGAGATGCAAGCGTAGCTATGTTGTTGCGCAACCACAAATATTTTTCGCGCGAGCCGCTTTTCATAATTGTTAATTTCCAAAGCGCATGATACAACTGCACGTCGAGCAACTCGCTGGCAGCATATCCTGCAAGGCTTGCTATGAGGATGCGCGGCGTGTTTGAAAAAAGCGTTTGCATGCTTGCAAACACCAGATCATTTTCGCTCGGCACATAGCGCACAACGAGCAATGAAAAAACAATAAAAACAAATGAAGCAGCAATGCCGAGCCGCACTGCTTTTTCCGCTTCTTTTTTTCCGTAAAACTCGCTTAAAAAATCAGTTGCAAGAAAGCTTGATGCAAAAAGCGTATTGCCAAGCGTCTGCTCCATGCCGAACGCATTCACCAGTACAGCCACTTCAATATTTGCAAAGATAGTGCACAAACATATCCATGCCATGCAGCCTTCTTTTCTAAACAATTGAAAAAAAACAAGCAACGCCGAAAATGAGCAGCACAACGAAATGACAAGCAGCAATTCATTTATCATCGGAAAACCTCATTACACAAACAGCGATTTCATCTCTCTTGCATACAGCAACGTGCACGTTATATGCCTCGCAATAAATTGAAGCATTTTAACAAAAATAAATTGCTTTGGCAATCAAGTGCAACAGGTCTCAAACAAACAAAAGGTGGACGAGGAAAAACTGCGCTACCGCTTGTGCGTCGCCATACTTTTTCCTATACTTCTTACTATGACATATCTTGCAAAAGTCGGAGAACTCACACTCAAAGGTTCAAACATACGCGAATTTGAAAATAGGCTTGTCGCAAACGTAAAAAGCTATCTTGCTTCAAGCAATGCGCGCGTGTCGCTTCGCGCAGGCAGACTGTATATTGAATGCGAAGAATACGATGCGCACGCAGTGGAACATGCGCTCGCGCACCTTGTAGGCATCACAGGCTGGGCAAAAGCAGAAGTTTGTGAAAAAACTATCGAGGCAATAAGCGATGCTGTATACAATGCCGCACTGCACGCAAAAGAAAAAGGGGCTGCAACATTCAAAATAGAAGCGAGACGGCAAGATAAAAGTTTTCCGCTCACCTCGTATGATATTTGCTGCAAAACGGCAGATAAAACAGTAAAAAGCGGCGTGCTCTCTGTAGATGTGCATAAGCCCGACGTAAAAATTACTGTGGAAATACGCGAACAGTGCTTTGTTTATTCAGATGCAAAAAAAGGCGTACGCGGGCTTCCAGTCGGCTCAAGCGGCAAAGGGCTTTTGCTGCTTTCAGGCGGCATAGATTCTCCTGTTGCAGGGTACCGCATGATATGCCGCGGCATGAAAGTTGACTGCGTGTATTTTCATTCGTATCCATATACATCTGAAGAAGCGCAAAAAAAAGTTGAAACGCTTGCGGCAACGCTTGCGCACTATGGACTTGCAGTGCATTTAAACATTGTACCGTTTACCGATGTGCAGATGCGCATAAAAGAAAAATCACCTGTTGCCTGGACAACGCTCATGCTCCGCGTGTGCATGATGAAAACAGCAAACATGATTGCAGAGCGCGTTCATGCAGACTGCATCATCACAGGTGAAAGCCTCGGACAAGTTGCAAGCCAAACGATTGGCAACTTAAACGTCACCGAACACTTCGCCTCGTTTCCGCTTTTCCGAGCGCTTATAGGATTGGACAAAGAAGAAATCGTCGAAACAGCGCGAACAATCGGCACATATGAAACATCTATTCTCCCATACGAAGACTGCTGCGTGCTTTTTTCGCCAAAACATCCTGTGCTGCACGGAACAATAGAAGAAGCAGAAAAAATCTACAGCGAGCTTGAAATAGATGAACTCATTCAAAAAGCATTTGAAAGTCGCGAGGTAAAGCGATTTACAGCTGTGTAATTTGCTTGTCAGTGATTTGCCAGCCAAGAAAGCGAACACTATGTTTTATTCGTGCAGCAGGTTCAATACCAAATGACATTCGCCAAAAATCGTCACACGGATTTGTTCAAACCTAACAATCTCACTTTAAATCGTCACATTGATTTGCTGTCTTCTATGGGAACTACAAACTTTTATAATTTTAAAATTATCTCCCTTGCAGGCATTACGACGCAATAGAGTAAAAAAACTACATCGCACGTTTCTCAAGCAGCAATGTTGCAACTTTTCCCGCGTCTGTGTCCAAGTGGACGCTATCAAAATTCTTTTTCATTTCTTCATCAAAGTTTTCGTCGCCAAGCAGCTCGTTAATTTTTTTATACACATTGCCAGGTTTTCTGATGTACCAGCCAACACGGTGGTCAACTGCAAAGCGCATGTTGCCAAGCTCCTGATTGTGAATATATTTTATGATGATGACGGGCTTGCGGCATGAAATCACTTCCATGAGCGTTGCAGGTCCCGCTTTTATAACCGCGCAGTCGCAGATTTTTACAAGCTCGTCAAGATAATCAACAAAGCCGAACACGTGCAAGTCAAGTTTGGGATACGTGCGTGCAAAAATATCGAGCGTTTTTTTAAATGCTTTATCGCGACCGCACACGACAGCAACAGCAAACGGTGCGCCATGCAACACGCACTCACTGACAATTTCGACAGCGCCAGGAAGCCCTTCCCCGCCGCCAACAAGCAGCACTATTTTTTTGTCAGGAGCAAAGCCATGCTTTACACGCAGCTCGCGGATTTTTTCTTTTGAAAGAGCGCCTTCACGATATTTTTCGTTAAGCAAAAACGGCACGACTGTCACATTTTTTGTCGGCACGCCGCACTGTTCAACTGCCTGTTTTTTCGCCTGCTCAGAATACACAAAATAATTCTGATCGTTTTCATAAAACCAGGCGTTTGGCAATGTAAACGGGTCTGTGACCATGACAGTGAAATTGATTTTCCACGAGATGCCGCGAAGCGCAGATTTGACAAACGGTGTGAGCGCAAAATGAAATGACACAATGTCTGTGGGCTGTTTTTCAAGAATCACTTTGCGCAAGTAGTTTGTCGTGTGATGGCGCAACAGCAGCACGAACATCGTTTGCCCCCATCTGTGCTGCGCTATGTCGTAGATGAGCGGAAACGCGCCGTGCACATAATTGCACGCGTAGTTGTAGCCTTTTTCAAACATCACATGGCCGAATATGTTGTATTTATCAAAGCCGTTGAGCATCTCTATTTCAGCGTCGGGATGCTGCTCTTTCAACGCTTTTGCAAGCACACGCGCCGCAGACATATGTCCCGCTCCTGTATCAAGATAAAGAAAAATAAATTTGCGCTTTTTTTGTTCAATAGGCATAGGTAAATCCAACTGAAAGATAGATATTATACTCGTCGTGCAAGTTGCGCTCCCAGTTTGCTTTTGCGTCTTTTGCGTTTGCAAATGTGCCTGTTCTGTGGTAAATGGGTTCATCAACGCCCGCATTGATTACGTACATATATGCAAAATTCATATCAAGCGAAAACGTTCCTGCCTTTATGCGCGGAAATTCATAGCTGCATCCCATTCCGCCACGGCATATAACCATTGTATGACCACCTGACAACAGCATAGCAGAACTCATATACTGTGTATTGACGCTGCCGTCTGAAGAAGAATTCTGTCTGCCAGTCTTGCTTGCCGCAAAAACTTTTTCCGCATCTTCATCCGACAATGTTTCATACACATTCACATGGCGAGCAATAGAAACGGATGTTGCCACTTTTAAATTTTTCATAGGCTCAAGCTTTATCTGGAGCAAGACGCAATCTGAATTCGGTGGCATTACGCTGCCGATGCTCCGTCCACCGTTCGTGTACGAGTAAAAATTATATGTGCTGTCATTCACATTCAGATATGAATACATGTAAGGCCGTATGAGCGTGTAGTCAAGCGTAATTACTTTGCACAGCGATTTAGGAGGAGAGAACACAAAGCCTGTTTTAAAGGCAACGCGATTATCTGAATTAAGGTGAAAACGCGCAAGCTGCTGTATGTCGAGATGGTCGATCGCTATATCCATTATCCATGAAATTGCTCCTCCAATATTCCATTCAAACGCAATTCCTGAAAGCACATTGTCGCCAAATCCATTCGCTTCTGAAATAAGGAGTGACGGAACTGGAATGAAATACGACACATCAAATCGTTTTCCATAAATTACCGAATCGTACAGTGAAATATAGAATCGCCTTGCAGGCCTGATGCGCAACGCACGGAGCGACATAAACTTTCCGTATCTGCTTCCGTTTCCAAGCATATCAGACGCTTCAAGCGCGGCAAAATACTGCACAAAATCAAAATACTTTCCGTCAAACATAAACGTGAATTGCGGCGCATTACGAGCATAGGTGCTGAATGCCAAGCCTCCGTCGTTGAAAAAGCTGAAACCTGTTCTGTTGTACCCCGCAGTTATCATTATTTTTTTCCAAGAGTATGAAACAATGCAGTCTGCGTTAAAATCTATTTTTGCAGCTTTTGCATCAATGCTTTTAATAAATGTATCGTAGCGCGGCGCGTTCCACACATTGCCATACACGTAATCAGCTGTTTCAAGAAAGGAAAACGATGCGCCAGCACGATACCCAATGCCAAACGAATCGCTTAAAAGAAAATCGCCGTACCCTTGAAGCGATGCAGTGATTTGAAATGTATTGTTGTGCCTGTCTGTTTTATTGCTCGATTTGTCATATATAGTGAACAGATTTTTTTCTTCGACATTGACAGATATATTCCACGGCTTATTAAAAATCTTTTCGTACTGCAATTTTGCTGTTGCAATTTCATCATCGTTTCCGCTTTCAATTACACGTTGAAGAATCTTTTTTACAACAGAAAGCGGGTACGGCCTGAGCTGTGGCAATTCGTCTACGAGTCCTTCAATATGCCAATGCATTGCATATTCATAAAAATCATTGTTTGGGGCAACGCTTACTTGTGCATTGCAAAAAATGAGCGCAACTATAAAAACGATAAATACAGATAACATCTTTTTCATACAACCCTTTTACTATATCGTATTATTGCACGAACGGCAAGCAATATGTTATGCTGTACTTATGCGTGCAAACGAAAAAACAGCGCTGTGGACATTGCTCAAAACATCATCTGATTGCTTGTATGGGTACTCGTCGCCTGACTTTCCAGAAGTGCCGCCGCTGTTCGCCGACGACACGCTCAACTTCGCGCAACAAAATGCAACGACAACGCCTTTTGTGCAAGCAGCTCCTGTAACGCTTGAATCGATTGCGCAAAAAGTTGCAGCGTGCACAAGATGCGAGCTTTCAAAACGACGCACGAATGTTGTACCGGGAATGGGCGTGCCAAATCCAATAGTGCTCGTTGTCGGCGAAGGACCGGGCGCAGAAGAAGACGCGCAGGGTTTGCCGTTCGTTGGACCTGCAGGAAAGCTACTCGATAAAATGCTTGCCGCCATTTCACTCGACAGAAATGTAAATTGCTACATTGCAAATATAGTAAAATGCAGGCCGCCGAACAACCGCACGCCGCTCCCCGAAGAAGCAGGCGCATGCATGTCATTTCTTGAAGCGCAAATTCACGTTTTAAAGCCCAAGATGATTTTGGCAACAGGACGGACGGCAGCGCAAAATTTATTAAAAACAACTTCGCCACTCGGAGAATTGCGCTCACGTTTTTTTACTTACAACACTATTCCATTGCTCGTCACATATCATCCGAGTGCGCTGCTGCGAAATGAATCGCTCAAACGCCCCGCATGGGAAGACTTGAAACTGTTCCGCACAAAACTTACAGAACTTGCCCCCGACTACGCAGCGCATCCAGCACACAGTTGAAGGAAGTGAGGATGCAGTATCTTGAAGTTGCGCTCAATGTACCGATTGCCCAAACATTCACCTACGCATATGATGAAAGTTTATATGATGAAAGCGCAAACAGCATTGCAGTCGGCACGCGCGTGGAAGTACCGTTTGGCTCGCGAAAGCTCATAGGTTTTATCACCGCAATCAACAGTACGCCGCCAGCGTCAGTTCCAAGAGAGAAAATTCGAAGCGTACGCCGCATCATAGACGACAAACCGCTTTTAACAAGCGAACTGCTTTCGCTTGCTGCGTGGATGGCAGACTACTACGTATGCACGCTCGGGGAAACAATTGCCGTGATGATGCCGTCGGGAAAGCGCGAGACGAGCGCGGGCGGCTTTTCATTTGACGATGAACTGCCGTTTAAAAAATCGCGGGAACTTTCCAGCGAACAAAAAAATGCTGTAGAAGGAATTTTTGCCGCACGCACAGGCAACAATGCAATCACCTCAAATGTACACGCAACACCGACGGCACATACAGAACGCGCAACTTTTCATTATCTTTACGGACCTACGGGAAGCGGCAAAACAGAAGTGTTTTTGCAAGCAGCAGAAAAAATCATCAACGATGGAAAAGGCGTCATCTACCTTGTGCCAGAAATTGCGCTCACATCGCAAGTGTTGAAAGCAGTTCAAGCGCGTTTTGGAAATACAGTTGCTGCCATTCATTCAGCGTTAACGCCGAGCCAAAAGCTTTCAGAGTGGAGGCGCATTTTACAAAAAGAAGCGCGCATTGTCATAGGAGCGCGCAGCGCGGTGTTCGCTCCCGTTCCTGACTTAGGGCTGATTATCATAGACGAAGAGCATGACGGCTCATACAAAAGTGGCACAGCTCCACGCTACCACGCGCGGCAAGTTGCAATGCATCGTGCGCAAACACGTGCAATACCGCTTGTCATGGGAAGCGCAACGCCATCTGTTGAGTCGTGGCATTTGATGAATACGGGAAAGCTCATCAGGCACACGCTCTCAAAACGCCTTGCAGGAGGAGCGCCTCCTGCAATCACATGCATAGATTTATCAAAGCGCACAGGAGACAGCTGTATTTCCGATGAGCTTGCAAAAGAAATGCGCGCTACGCTTGCAGCAAAAAAGCAAGTGATTTTATTTTTGAACAGGCGCGGCTTTACGCATTTTTTCCGCTGCACGAGTTGCGGCTACGAGATGATGTGCAAAAATTGCTCGGTGCCCATGACATATCACAAGAGCGAGCATAGGCTTCGCTGCCACTACTGCGGCTGGTCGTGCGAAATGCCCGAGTCGTGTCCGCAGTGCAGCTCGCTTGACATAGGCTATTCTGGATTTGGCACAGAATACATTGAAGTGGAAACAAAAGCAAAATTCCCGAACGCGAAAATCATTCGGATTGACACAGACGCGCTTTCAAAAAAAGGAGAACTTGAAGAAAAGCTTGACGCGTTCAGACGCGGAGAGTATGACATTATGCTCGGCACCCAGATGGTTGCAAAAGGATTGAACTTTCCGCATTTGCAACTCGTGGGTGTTGTGCTTGCCGACACTGCCCTTCATATGCCCGACTTCCGCGCAGCAGAGCGTACGTTTTCGCTCATTACGCAAGTTGCAGGAAGAGCAGGCAGATTTTTTCCTGACGGAAAAGTGCTTGTGCAAACGTATAGCCCTTCGCGCGCGCCGATTGCAGCCGCTTGCCATGGTGACATTCAGGGATTTTACAAAAGCGAACTTTTGCAAAGAGAGCTGCTTGGCTTTCCACCGTTTTCGCGCATAGTGCGCCTTGTCTTTAGAAGCGTAAGTCAGAAAGCAGCAGAAAGCAGTGCAGCAGAAGCAGCAAAGCTTCTTGTAGATGCAGCAAAAAAATTAAAAAGCTATGTGGAAATACTTGGCAGCGCAGAATGTCCGATTGTAAAAATAGCGCAAAATTATCGCTATCAAATTTTACTGCGCGGAAAAAATATTGCGCCCCTGCAAAAACTCGCGCACACATTGTTGTTCAAGTACAGCCATCCGCAAAACGTATACATTGAATGCGATGTAGACCCTGTTGCACTGTTGTGAACTTATGAACTCCAGATGCTAACGGAAGAAGAAATTGCTTATGAAGAATCTCATAAAAAACTGGCAAGAAAAACAGAATGCCTGATTCTTGTTCCATTGTTCGTCGTCTTGACGCCCTCCTCAATGATGGCGGCGGAAAATTCAGCATTCGACGTAATACGTTCCGATTGCAGAGCGCGTGTTTGCGTGGTAAAATAGCTTATGCCTACATTTGACGACAATACAATCTACATTCTCGATTCTTACGGATTAATTTACCGTTGCTATTTTGCGTTCATCTCAAAACCACTCACAAACAGCCGCGGTGAAAATATTTCCGCGCTGTTCGGTTTTTTCCGCAATCTGCACGCGGTTATTACGCATTACAAGCCGCGCTACATTGCAGCAGCGTTTGACTCAACAACTCCCACATTCCGCCACAAAATGTACAAAGAATACAAAGCAACACGCGCAAAAACACCTGACGATTTGCACGCGCAAGTTCCACTCATTGAAGACGTTTTAAAAACGCTCGGCATTCCGATTTTGCAGTGCGACGGCTATGAGGCAGATGACATCATTGCAACTGTCGCAGCAAAGGCGGCGCAAAACGGACGTACCTGTCGCATTCTTTCAGGCGACAAAGATTTAATGCAGTTGATAAACAATACAACCCAGATTTTAAAACCTGATGCAGGCTCCGTTTGGAAAGTTGTCGACGAGCAAGGCGTGCGAGCAGAATGGGGCGTGCCGCCTGAAAAAATGCTCGACTTGCTTTCGCTCGTTGGCGACACGTCTGACAATGTTCCCGGCGTTTCAGGCGTGGGGCCAAAAACAGCGTGCAAGTATCTTACTGCGTACGGAGATTTAGACGGCGTGTATGCTCATGCAGACGAGATAAAAGGAGCGGCGGGCGAAAAACTCCGCAGCGGAAAAGAGAACGCATATTTTTCAAAAAAATTGATTGCACTTTGCACTACTGTTCCCTGTGTGGAAACTATTGCAAGCGCAATTCCCGCTTCCCAGTTTGATTTTGTTTCGTGCGCAGAAAAGCTTAAATTGTATGAAGTACCTGCTGTTGCAAAATCGTATGCAGAACTTGCAGCAGAATACACGTCACAAGAGGGCTCAGCACACACATCAGGCAAGCACGTTGCGAAAGAAAGCGCGCTCGGCAATGACGCTGCAAACGGCGCATTGCAACAAGAAACACAACAGCTCAAACCGCTTTCAAAAAACAAAGGCGACTACCGCGCTGTCACGGACATGCAGGAACTTGCATCAATCATAGACGACGTGCTTTCGTCAAAAGAAAAATACGTAGCGTTCGACTGCGAGACAGACAGCCTTGACACGATGAGTGCGCGCCTTGTTGGTTTTTCGCTGTGCACAGAGGCGAAAAAAGCAGTGTATGTGCCGCTCATGCTCACCGACTCGCTTTTTGGCGGACCGCTCATATCACTAGGAGATGCTCTTTCGCAGATAACTCGGCTCTTTACAAGCAGTGATGTTACTGTTGTTATGCATAACGGCAAGTTTGATTACGAAGTGCTGCGCACAAACGGCATGATGCAAGAAAACGAATATGCCGCCCCGCTATGCAAAATTGCAGACACAATGATTGCCGCATGGCTGCTAGATTCGGACAAAATAGGACGCACACCGTACGCGCTTGAATATCTTGCAGAGACAAAGCTTGCACTTGCAGGAATCGAATACAACGACATTGTACCCAAAGGCGCAACATTTGCAGATGTACCGCTTGAAAAAGCAGTTGACTACGGCGCAGAAGACGCAGACTTTACGCTCCAGCTTTGGCATGTGCTGAAAGCGGAGCTTGAAAAAAATAATTTGCTTGATTTATTTTGCAACGTGGAAATGAAACTGCTTCCCATTCTTGCAGAGATGGAGCTGCGTGGCATTCACATAAATAAAAGCGCGCTCGATAAATTTAATGCGGAGCTCACTGGCGAAATAGCAGACGCGCAAAAAGAAATCTACGAGATAGCAGGACATGCATTCAACATTGCTTCTCCAAAACAGCTGCAAGAAGTTTTATTTGAAGAACTTAAACTGCCGCACGGCAAAAAAACAAAAACAGGCTACTCGACAGACACGAGCGTGCTTGAAGAACTTTCAGCGTATCACCAGATGCCGCAAAAAATTCTTGCATATCGGGAAAAAGCGAAATTGCAATCGACATATGTTGAAGCGCTTCCAAAACTGTGTGACAAAAAAGGGCGCGTGCACACAAGCTACATGCAGACGGGAACAGCTACAGGCAGACTTTCTTCGCGTGACCCGAACTTGCAGAATATCCCTGTACGAAATGAAGACGGCAGAAGAATCAGGAGCGCGTTCACCGCGTTGCCACACACGCATCTTATTTCCGCAGACTACTCTCAAATAGAGCTTGTCGTGCTCGCGCATCTTTCAAAAGATGAAAACATGCGTCGCGCGTTTAATGACGGCAGAGACATCCATCGCGCAACCGCTTCGCTCCTTTTTGCAACACCGCCTGAAAACGTGAGCGCTGACGAGCGGCGCATTGCAAAGACAATAAACTTTGGAATCATCTATGGCATGAGTGCGTTCCGTCTTGCGCGCGATTTAGGAATTCCCCGCACGCAAGCGCAAGCGTTCATCACAAATTATTTTACGCAGTATGCGTCAATCAAAAAATTTATTGAAGAGACGGTTGCGTTTGCAGAAAAGACAGGATACGTTGAAACGATTTTCGGGCGCAGGCGAAAAATTATGAACATCAATTCGCGCAACAAAATGGAAAAAGCAGGAGCAGAACGCGTTGCTGTAAATACGCCCGTACAGGGGAGCGCTGCTGACATCGTAAAAAAAGCGATGCTTGATGTTGATGCAGCATTGCGCAGCACGCAAAACGGTGCACACCTTTTGCTGCAAGTACATGACGAGCTTATACTTGAATGTCCTTCAGATAAAGTTGAAGAAACAATTGCGCTCGTGCGTGAAAAGATGGAAAATGCAGTAACGCTTTCAGTGCCTTTGCGCGTTTCAATTGAAAGCGGCAAAAATTGGGGAGCGTTCCATTGATAGTGTGCGTAACAGGAAAAATGGCAGCAGGAAAAAACGCAGTTGCCGCCATTTTGGAAAAAAACGGATTTGCAACTGTTGATGCGGACACGCTCGTACACAAAGCGATTGAAGACGCAACGAAAGAAATTGTCAATACATTTTTGCCAAACGCAAGAGAGCGCGGCATGGAACTTTTAAAAGCTAATGGAACGCTCGACAGGCGCGCACTCGGCGTGCTCGTGTTTGGCGACAAAACTCTGCTTGCAAAACAGGAAGCGATTGTATACCCGCGCGTCATTGAACTTGCAGAGCAATTTATAGCCGAGCACAAAGAGAGCGCTGTGGCGCTCAACGCCACAGCGCTCTACAAAACACCGCGCCTTATGCAGCAATGCACAGCCACGCTTTTTGTGACAGCGCCATATGTAAAGCGTCTTTTTCGCGCAAAAAAACGAGACGGCATGCCGATTTGCCACATTGTCGCGCGCTTTCGCACACAACGCATGCTGTATGCAAAATATTGCGCCACAGGCATTCCTGTCATAAAAATTAACAATAGCGGTTCGCTCAAAAAACTTTCCGCGTCTGTTGCGCGCGCACTTAAAAAATTGGAAACGACCTAGCCCAAATGCGCAAGGCGCGAAGCGTCCGAGCCGCAGACTTTATTTGTAGCGGAGAGGATGAGCGTAAGCGAACCTGAAGCAGTTGGCTCTTCCAGCAGTTTGCTCCCCAAAAAGATATGCTTGACGTGCAGCAAAAAATCACATTATAGTAAAATAGTTAGCTATTGCTAATAATAAAACGCTTGTTCTGCTATGCGGAGGTTAGCTATGAATTGCAAAGTTGCAATAGATGTGCGTGTGTCGCGAAGAAAATATACTGCAAAGGAAATTGAAAAGTCAAAAGTGGCTGCACTGCTCGACGCTATCAAAACGTACAACAGAAAGTCGGGGCTGCATATGCAGCTTGTTCTCAAAACTGGCGGATCAGCGTTTGATGGCTTCAAAAAAAGTTATGGCTTTTTTGTGGGCGTAAAAAATTACATTGCGCTCATTGGAAAACGAGGAGATGAAAATCGTCTGGAAAAAGAAGGTTGGTACGGCGAAAAACTTGTGCTTGAGGCAACAGATATGGGGCTTTCAACATGCTGGGTAGGAACAAGTTACGACAAATCGTCGTGCAACTGCAACATTGCAGCAGATGAAGTGCTCGACTGCGTAATTGCGCTCGGCTACTCTGACAAAAAGCATTCGCTCAAAGAACGACTCATGGAAAACATGATGAAAAGCCGTTCTCGAAAAACTATTGAGCAACTGACGGATCATGAAGCCGAACTGCCTGACTGGTTTGTGCGCGGAATGGAAGCTGTGCAAAAAGCGCCTACTGCCCGAAATTTGCAGCCGTTTGTATTTGAGTGGAAAAACAATGCTGCATCTGTACGAGCGTGCAAAGATGAGGAGCGCGTTATGATTGATGTGGGGATTGCAAAACTGCATTTTGAAATAGGTGCCGGCGGCGGCTCGTGGACATGGGGCAACGGTGCACGCTACACGCGATAGTTTGTTGCAGCTCCTTTACAACGATGCGCGCACAACAGCGGCGCAATATACGCGCATGCAGCGCAAATATGCAAAATAATCATTTAATTCCTCATCGTATGTGCCGATATTTGTTATAGAGAAATATTCATAGGAAAAAGAATATGGAACAAAAACGCACGTTATGGATTATCGCTGCTGTCGGCATATTTTTGCTCGTTGTGCTCGGCGCAGCACTTATTGTATCTTCTGCTTCTCGAAACATGCAGAACATTGCAGCAACTGCGCCTGAATCGCGTCCACAATCAGACGGCTGGATATACCCGTCACAACAGTCATCGGAAAAACAGAATATGACGATGCAAAACGAACAGAGCGATGCAAACGCTCTTGCACCGTTAGAAGAACAACACTCGACGTCGCACAACGCGTTCCCGCCTGCGTCAGGCACACAGCCACATGAATCAGTGACGCGCGTAAACGACATGACAGTGATTGCGCAAAATGCCACAGTGTACGGCATTGAAAAAAACTACACGAGCGAGCAAAACGCGCGTTCGCACAGTGAATCAGCTGACGGTACGCTCATAGATTTGAACGCGTTAAAAACTGCACCGAAAGAACCAAGCGCCATAACGCCAAAAAATGAAGCGAGCGCGCAAAAAATAGAAGAAGTGAAAAAAACAATCTACGCGCCGCCTGCGAACGCTGTGCCAGTACAGAACACACCACCTAAAAGCATGTCGCAAAAAACGACAGCGAATGCTGCTTCAAAGAGCGCAGTTGCAAAACCTGCTGCTCAGAAAGCAGTTGCAAAACCTGCAATGACAACGCAGTATTGGGTGCAGGCAGCGTCTTTTGCAAACAAAGGCGGCGCAGACACTGCGCGCACTGTTCTCGATGACAACAAAATCCCTGCCGATGTGTTCACGCACAAGGACAGCAAAGGCACTGTATACTACCGCGTGCGCATCGGACCATACATGACAAAAAGTGAAGCAGAATACTGGCGCACGCGCGTTGCACAGATAACCGAATTCAAATCGACTGAAAGCTATGTGACGCAGACATCATCAGTCGCAAATTGATTTTTTGCCTCCTAATTGGTTTGCCGGGTGCCCTCCTCACCCGGCATTTTTTTTGCAAAAAAATAGCGGCACATGGTCCGAAACAGAAACTTTTTTGCAAATGATAGAGTATGAAATGCTCTATAAAAAATGCTGTGCGCATTCGCACAGTTCTTGCCGTGCTATGCGCATTGGCATATGTTCCGCTCAATGCAGAATCTCGCACAAGCGATTTGTTTCGCCGCATCAATTTCAGCATGTCGTCGTCTGCGTCGCTGCCGTTTGAAAACATGGCGCAGACATCGCTCGGCATAAATGCCGGCATACGTGCATTGTTCCGCGATGCAGATGTACGCATATACGAGGCAATCCCTGAGGCATCGTTTAAAAAAGCGGGAAGCTTTGCAGGATTTTTCAAAAATGCCGCGTTGCCGCAATACGGCGCGTTGCTTTCGTTGCAGCAGTTTGTCACTTTTCCGCTCACTGTCAAAGCGGGAACGCTTTCTGCAAGCGGTAGTTTTTCACGTCTCTCTTCTCCAGAATTGGCAACAACCGTTTCACCGTTCACAAAATCTGTTTCAACAAAAACGGGCATCACGACACTGCTGCCATCTTCTGGAAGCGGCAAAAAACAGCTTGCCGCTTCGCTCGACATGCGCTTTCCAAAAAACTGGAAAATATTTAACGGAAGCGGCGGCGCATTTTACTGCCGTGCTGACGGCACAGTTGCAGCATCCACAGATTTTTTAATAAAATTTCCGCGCATGATTACAGCAGGATTTTCGCTCACAGGCGGCAGATTCTTTCTCGAAAATAAATCGTCACTCTGGTTTTCAGAAATGCCGTTTTTTAAAAACAGCTGGTTCGGCGCGTTTGCCGTACAGTCCTTTGTGTCGTCGCCGCACTTCACTTCTATGAACACCGTGAACGCATATACGCAGCCAGATGCACCCGCGCGTTTTACATTCAGAAGTGAAAACAAATTGACACTCGGAAAATTTACCGTGCTTTTTGCAGGATTTGCAGCAGACGGCACAGGCATCTTCACTACAGACAGTTCCACTCTGCACACGCTTGCACAAGTACGGGTTGCCCCGCAGTACACGTGGCGTTTTGCTACTCCACGCCTTCCCTCGTTTACACTTGGAGCAGTTTCGCTTACTCAGCGCAAATATGCTGCGACAACAAACAGCGCATATGAAACAGAAAAATTTTCTCTCGGCGCACAGTATGTAGACAAGCAGCTTTCAGCAAGTTTGTCTTTTGCCGCAGATGGATTTGAATTTTCACGAAGCGAAGGCGCATCTGCCAAAAACAGCACATACACTGTTTCAACGCAATTTTCAACAACACACGGAAAGTTGCACCCGTCAGTACGAGCGTCATGCGCATTTTCAAGTAAGTCATCATCGCAGTCTGTAAAAGTGTCGCTTGCAATATCGGAGAAAAATTTGATGACAACAACAAGTGCGGGCTTTTCGCTCAAGCAAAAAAAAGGCGCATATGACAGCGGAAGCGCCGCCCTTTCGTTTTCTGCCACATATACAGCAAAATTTATTAAATATGCGTTCAAAGTAAGCGCAACAGGAAAATATTGAGCGCACGCTGCATCACACGTTATTTACAGATTTAATGCGCCACCTTGATTAAACATCCTCAACATGCTATACTGTTTGCTCATATTTTGTGATTTTATATAATGAGGTAACAATATGGATTTTGATATTTCTAAAGTGAGGAATATCGGTATCAGCGCGCACATCGACTCGGGAAAAACTACGTTGTCGGAACGCATTCTGTTTTACTGCAATAGGATCCATCAGATTCACGAAGTTCGTGGCAAAGATGGCGTGGGCGCAACTATGGACAGCATGGAGCTTGAGCGCGAACGTGGCATTACGATTCAATCTGCTGCAACGCAAGTACAATGGAAGGAGTACACAATCAACTTAATCGACACTCCAGGCCACGTCGATTTTACTATTGAAGTTGAAAGGAGCTTGCGCGTACTAGACGGCGCAATCCTTGTCTTATGCGCAGTCGCAGGCGTTCAGTCTCAGTCAATCACTGTAGACAGACAGCTCAAACGCTATCATGTACCCAGAATTGCATTTGTCAACAAATGCGACAGGCAGGGTGCAAATCCTATCCATGTATGCGAGCAACTCCGTGACAAACTCGGTCTGAATGCACATATGCTTGTGCTCCCCATAGGACTTGAAGACAAGCTTGAAGGCGTTGTTGATTTAATTGCAATGAAAGCGATTTATTTTGAAGGCAACGACGGACAGGAACTCCGCATAGCGGACATTCCTGCAAACATGGCAGACGACGCACAAAAATATCACCAAGATTTAATCGACGCTGTGTCCATGTTTGACGACAAACTCATGGAAGATGCGCTTGAAGGCAAAGAGACAGAAGAAGAGATTATCGCTGCAATCCGCAAAGGTACGCTTGCAGAGCAGTTTGTCGGAGTGTTCTGCGGTTCTGCGCACATGAATAAAGGCATTCAACCGTTGCTTGACGGCGTAGCGCGCTATCTTCCCGATCCAACAGAAGTACGTAATTTTGCGCTTGACGTGGACAACAACGAAACGCAAGTTGAACTTTTCAATACTGCCGACAAGCCTACTGTCGCGCTTGCTTTCAAGCTTGACGACGGTCAGTACGGACAACTTACCTATGTGCGTGTGTATCAAGGCTCAATTTCGAAAGGTGCAGAACTGTACAACACTCGCGCACGCAAAAAGTTCAAAGTTGGCAGACTTGTGCGTATGAACGCGGACAAGATGGAAGACATCAACATGGCAACGCCAGGCGATATTGTTGCGCTTTTCGGCATTGACTGCGCTTCTGGCGACACGTTTACCGCAGGCGGCCTCAACTACTCTATGGCATCAATGTATGTGCCCTCCCCTGTCATATCAGAGTCGATAACGCCAAAAGAAAAACGCGATGCGGACCAGATGGCAAAAGCGCTCAACCGTTTTACAAAAGAGGACCCGACATTCCAAACATATGTTGACCCAGAATCAAATGAAACGATTATAAAGGGCATGGGCGAGCTTCATCTTGCTGTTTACGTTGAGCGCATGAAACGTGAATACAAATGCGAAGTTGTCGTCGGGCAACCGCAAGTTGCATACCGCGAATCAATTACGCAGAGCGCGACATTCAACTACACGCATCGCAAGCAGACAGGCGGTTCAGGACAGTACGGACGCGTTGCAGGAATCATGGAGCCGCTCGCAGAAAAAGACTACGAATTTGTCGATGCAATAAAAGGCGGAGCGATTCCAAACGAATATATTCCCTCGTGCGACAAGGGCTTTCAAAAAGCGCTTGAAAAAGGCACGCTCATCGGCTTCCCTATTGTCGGTGTAAAGATGACAATCAACGATGGACAGTACCACCCTGTAGATTCTTCTGACATCGCATTCCAAACTGCTGCAATAGGCGGCTTCCGCGAGGCATATGAAAAAGCAAAACCCGTAATTCTCGAACCGATTATGAAAGTTTCAATCTCTGGTCCTACAGAATTTCAGGGCAACATGTTCGGGCTTATCAACCAGCGGCGCGGAATCATCATAGACACAACTGATGAAAACAACATGTCAACGATAAATGCGGAAGTGCCGCTCTCTGAAATGTTCGGTTTTTCGACAATTTTGCGCTCATCAACGCAAGGCAAGGCGGAGTTCACTATGGAATTCCTCAAATACGGAAAAGTGCCTAACGCGATTTCCGATGAGCTTATAAAGAAATACCAAGAAGAGCGCAAAGCCGCTCAAAAATAAAACATGCAGCTTGCGCTGCGTTTTAAGAGGTAATTGCTATGAACAAAGATGATTTTATTAATCACAGCCCGGTGCGTTGTTTTGACAAAATTACAAACGGCGGATTGCAAGTTGGAGAAATGGGGCTTGTCACTGCAAAAAAGGGACTCGGCAAAACATCTGTACTCGTCCAGTTTGGGCTTGATGCGTTGCTTCATGGAAAGCCGCTTGCTCATGTTTCATTCGATCAGCATTCATCAAACGTAATTTCATGGTATGACAGTATTTTTGCAGAGATTGCAAAACAAAAAAATATTACGGACAATCCCGAATTGAAAGATACTGTTGTGCGTGACCGCGTTATTTTAAATTTCAGTCAGGAAACGTTTTCGCTTCCAAAAGTGATAAACACGCTTAAAGCGTTGAAAACAGGTGGCGTGAACATATCTGCGCTCATCGTTGACGGCATGAACCTTGACAAAGTGAGCAAAGACGACATCGACGCGGTAAGCAAATTTGTTAAAGAAGAAAATATCGTTGCGTGGTTCAGCGACACAAAAGAAGGTGAAAAACTCGACGACTCATGCCGCAGCGAATTGCAGCCGTATTTTGAAGCAATATGCCATTTACTCCCGAAAACAGAGGGCATTGCACTCGCAGTGCTTAAACTCCGTGACAACGCGGCAATTGCTGAAACGGTGAGTCTTGACACAAAAACGCTTTTGATGCGGTAAAAGCATCAAAATTCGTGCATGCGCCTCTTATTGTGATAAAATTGTCTTATGACAAACAGCACTATTGATTTTGACGTAAAAAATCTCCTTGACGAGTTTAACAAATTATACGGAACAAGCGCACATCACGTGCGCGTCTTTTCCGCCCCTGCAAGAATCAACATCATTGGCGAGCATATAGACTACAACGGCGGAAAAGTGTTTCCAGCGGCAATCAATAAGTATCTGTATATTGCAATGCGAAAGCGCAACGATGCAGCAATTACGTACAACGATTTAAAATTTCCTGGCACGTTTTCATACACCATACACGATGCTTTTTCATATAAAAAAGAAAATGACTATGCAAATTATCTAAACGGCATTTTATCAATCTTAAAGCGCAGGGGATTCTCGCTCTCCTGCGGATTTGACGTGCTTATCGCAAGCAACATTCCGAGCGCAGGCGGCATATCGTCTTCTTCTGCACTTGAATGTTGCTTTGCATACGCTGTTTCAGAAACATTCAATTTTGCTGTGGCGCGTAAAGATATTGCGCTTATCGGGCAGCAGAGTGAACACGAATTTATGAACGTGCATTGTGGCATCATGGATCAATTCATCATCGCAACAGCAAAAGAACATACGGCGGAACTGCTCGACTGCGCAACGCTTTCATACGAATATGTGCCCCTTCAACTTGGCAACTACCGATTTGTCGTCATGGATACAAAAAAGCAACGGCGGCTTGCAGATTCAAAATACAACGAGCGGCGCTCAGAATGCGAACTCGGTCTTGAGTTGCTGAAAAAAGCGGCAATACCGCTTCCTTCAGGCACATATACAAACACAAAAGACATTCCCAATCTATGCAGCCTTTCAGTGCAGCAGTTTGACGCATGCAAAGACGCAATTAAAGACGCCATAATTTGCCGACGTGTAAAGCACTGCGTCACTGAAAACGAGCGCGTTTTGGAAACAGTTTCAGCACTCAAAGCTGGAAACTTGCAGCAACTCGGAATGTTATTAAAAGAAGCGCACAACTCCGTGCGAGACGATTATGAAGCTACTGGCATTGAACTCGACACGCTTGTAGAAAGCGCAATCATGCAAGACGGCTGCATCGGCGCGCGCATGACAGGAGCAGGATTCGGAGGCTGTGCAATCGCACTCGTACATAACGACAGCATTGAAAAATTTATTAACGCTGTGCAGAAAATATATACAAATGCAATCGGACATGACGCAGGGTTTATTTCGTGTACAACGAGCGACGGTGTGCGTGAAATAACACACACGTTTCATTGACGCAACACGATTTTTCCGTTATAGTATGTAAAACGTGTTGCGCACCATGCGCAGCGCATTTCGGGCTATAGCGCAGCTGGTTAGCGTACAAGTCTGGGGGACTTGGGGTCCCGGATTCGAATTCCGGTAGCCCGATTTTTATAATGCAAATTATCTCATGGTAGAATGAAGCGATTTCTTTTTTTACATTGAAGGTGCTATATGGATAAGTATGAATGTACAATCTGCGGATACGTGTACGATCCTGCGCAAGGAGACCCTGACAACGGCATAGAGCCCGGCACAAAATGGGAAGATATTCCCGACAGCTGGGCATGCCCGCTTTGCAGCGCGGGAAAAGATTCTTTTAGAAAAAAAGAATAGCGTTTCCCCTAATTAAAATATCCCTGCATGCTTTTTGATGAACGCAGCCACTGACTGTTCATAGTTTTTTCTGTCAAGCGCATGATTGATTGCATGCGGCGAATCTTTTACAATGAGCAACTCCTTTTCTGCAACGCACGCTTCATAATTTTTCTGTGACATGTACGTAGGCACAAAGTTGTCAGCATCGCCGTGAATGAACATAATAGGAATTTTGTTAACTTTAAGCACATCGAGCGTAGAGCATTCTTTCAAACTGAATCCCGCTACAAGACGCGCAAGCATGTCGGAAAGATAAATTGTTGGAAACAGCGGCAAGTGGTATGATGTTTTGAGCACATGCGCAATCTCGTCAAAGGGAGACGTGTAGCCGCAGTCCGCAATGATGCATGCCACATTTTTCGGAAGCTCCAACCCTGACGACATGACAACTGTCGCGCATCCCATAGAGATGCCATAAAGCACAATCGGTAGGCTGCCGTTGTTTTTTTCGTCTATCGCCTTTGCCCAGTCGCGGCAGTCAAATCGCTCACGCACGCCAAACGTAAGATAACGCCCACCGCTTTCACCATGCGCACGCTCGTGCGGCAAAAGCACATTCCAATTATGGTCGTGAAAGAATTTTATTGCAAGCGAAAAGTCGCCTACAGGAGAGCCGTGATACCCGTGCATGCATATGACAGTGCCTCGTGCATTTTTTGCGGGTACATACCAGGCGGCAAGCGGAATCGCGTCAAATGACGTTATGCGGAGCGTTTCAGGATTTGCGCTGTGAAACCAATCGACAGCGGCACGAATTTCTGAAAGATACGGTGCAAGACGCACATTGTCTTCAAATACTTCGGGAACAGGTCCTTTGCGGCGGCTCAATGTGGGAATGACTAAAAGCAGATAGACAAGCAGCGTGAGCACGACAAACAATGACACAAGGACAACTGCAATAATTACTACTATAGACATACAGATACTCTACTGCTTTTTTGCAATTCTGTCATCAGTGCGCCACCATTCCAGCCAGCCTACACGACTGGCACAAACTTTGACGGATGACACGACGACCACGCATGCTCCCTGCACCACACATGAACACGCAGACAAGGAGCACACACGTGTGAAACGCATCAACCGTATGTTGCAATAAACACGCCCGCTGCAATTGCTGTTCCTATAACGCCCGAGACATTCGGCCCCATTGCGTTCATGAGCAAAAAGTTTGTGGGATCATATTCAAGCCCCACTTTGTTTGTAACGCGCGCCGCCATAGGAACGGCAGAAACGCCTGCTGAACCGATGAGCGGATTGATTTTTTTGTCTTTAGGCAAAAATACGTTCATAAGCTTTGCCATCAAAAGACCGCCAACTGTCGCAAATGCAAAGGCAACAAGACCAAGCGCAATGATGCCAAGAGAACTGGGGTTCATAATTTTTTCTGGCGTCATCTGTGCACCTACACCGAGTGAAAGCAAAATGGAAACGATATTCATAAGCTCGTTTTGTATTGTCTTTGAGAGACGCTCCACAACGCCCACTTCTTTTACAAAATTTCCAAAAGCAAGCATGCCTATAAGCGGCGCTGCAGGAGGCAAAAGCAAAATTGTTAAGATAAGGAGCAATATCGGAAAAAGCACTTTTTCAGTGCGCGACACAGGACGAAGCTGTGGCATTTTTATTAAACGTTCTTTCTTTGTCGTGAGCAGCTTCATGAGCGGCGGCTGAATCATAGGAACAAGCGCCATATACGAATACGCAGCAACTGCAATAACCGCCATCATCCCAGGTGCAAGCTTGCCAGAAACGTAAATTGATGTAGGTCCATCGGCGCCACCTATGATTGCAATAGCACACGCTTGGAGCATGTTATAGTCAACGCCTGGTAAAAGATTGAAAAGCGCAACACCGAGCAACGTAATGAACACGCCCAGCTGCGCCGCCCCTCCCAGCAGCGCAGTCTTGGGATTTGCAATGAGCGGACCGAAATCTGTCATTGCACCAATACCCATAAAGATGAGCATGGGAAAAAACTCATTGCCAACGCCTGCACTGTAAATGATATGCAACATGCCATGAGGAGCATCTATCATGCCCGCGCCGAGAATATTTGCAAACACGGTGCCAAAGCCGATTGGAATGAGCAAAAGTGGTTCAAACCCATGTGCCGCACCAAGATAGATTATTAAAAAACCAATGGCAATCATTACAATATTGTACCAGGCAGGCACTCTGACATCTGCAAACGGATTAACAGATGCTTTTGCGGCGCGAGCCGCTTCCAGCGCTTTTGCCTCTGCAATCTCTGCCGCTGTAGGCGTGTGAATCACCTGATAGATTCCCGTATTATGCCACACATTTACAAGAAATGTAGGAACATCAATATTTTTGATGCCTTCAGAGTTTGCAATTTTAGCAGTTCTAATTGTACGGAGCGACGCCTGCTCTTCGTTTGTGTTCTGCGCAAATGCCGTGCTTCGTGCAACAGAAAAAACTGTTGCAATGCCGAGAATTGCAAACATGATGATAAAAATTTTTCGTATGTCTTTAGTCGTATTCATGGCATCTGTCCTATTTTACTTCTGCAAGCTGCTGTCCAGCGCTTATTTGTGAGCCGGGCGTTACAAGGAAGTGAACGCTTCCCGCTGCTCCCGCTTTTATTTCAAGCTCCATCTTCATAGACTCAATCATAATCACTGTCGTGTTTGCCTGTACAGAAGCTCCTTCTGCAACTTCATAGCGAAGCAGCGTGCCAGCAACAGGTGCGTTCACTGCTTTTCCGCCTGTTGCAACGCTTGGAGCCGCTTGCACTGGAGCTGCTGTTTGCACAGGAGCAGCTACAGGCTGCACAGGAGACGCTTGAACGCTGCCGCCAAGATTTGCAATCACCTGCCCTGCGCTAATTTGGTCACCTGGATTTGCTACAAACGTCACTTTACCGTCTGCAGGAGATTTCACTTCAAGCTCCATTTTCATGGACTCAATCATCAATACAGTGTCACCTTTTTTTACATCGTTGCCGTTTTGAGCAACGTAGCGCAAAAGCGTGCCCGCAACAGGCGCTTTTATTTCCATGCCTCCTGCAACAACAGGCGCTGCTTGGACTGAAGAAGTTGTTTGAGGAACAACTCCCGCTTCTCCAAATGTAACAGTATATTGCGCGCCGTTTACCGTAATGTTGTCGCTTCCGTCATGTGTTGTCACTGCATACGGCGTACCGTTCACGGTGACTGTATACGAGCCTGCTTTTTTTACGCTAGAGGCTTTTGTGCCGAACGCCTTTTGCGCGTCAACAGGTCCGTTTGCGCGCTCCTTGAAAAATTTTTCTGCAACCTTCGGGAACATCGCATAGGTGAGCACGTCTTCGTCGCTGCCGTTGCCACCTGCGTTTTTTGCATCTGCAATGCATTTTTCCCATTCGTTCGGGATTAAGTCAGCCGGGCGGCATGTGACTTGTTCTTCCATGTTATTCTGCTTAAGCGCATCTTTTTGCAAATCTGCGTTTACGGGCGCGGGCGTTGCGCCGTACCTACCGGTGAGCAAATCGCGGAACTCCTGCGTAAGGCGCGCGTAGCGGCCAAAGAGTACGTTGAAAACTGCCTGCGTGCCCACAATCTGGCTCGTAGGAGTTACGAGCGGCACGTAGCCCACATCTTTTTGCACAAGCGGAATTTCTTTGAGCACGTCATCGATTTTATTCGCCGCGCCCTGCTCTTTAAGCTGGCTTTCGAGATTTGAAAGCATGCCGCCCGGCACTTGCGAAACGAGAATGCGCGTGTCGGCCCCAAGGAAATGCGATTCAAGCGATGCGTAATGCGTCCGTATGTCGCGGAAATACGCCGCAATTTCAAGCAGCGCCTTTGTGTCAAGCCCTGTGTCGTATTCTGTGCCTTTGAGCATTTCGACAACTGTCTCCGTAGGACTATGAGAAGTTCCCATAGCCATAGAAGAAATAGCTGTGTCGAGAATATCGGCTCCCGCCTCTGATGCTTTGAGCAATGTAGCCACGCTCAAACCTGTTGTCGCATGCGAGTGAATGAGGATAGGCACGTCAACTTTTGCCTTTATTGCTTTTACTAAGTCATACGCGTCAAACGGCTTTAAAAGCCCCGCCATATCTTTAATGCAAATTGAGTCCGCGCCAAATTCCGCATAGCGTTTTGCCAAATCTGCATATACTTCATTTGTGTGATACGGCGTTGTCGCATACGAGATTGCCATCTGCACGTGCTTGCCTGTTTTTTTTGCGGCTTTAGCCGCTCGCTCAAGATTTCTCGGGTCGTTGCACGCGTCAAAAATGCGGAACACGTCTATGCCGTTTTTTGCAGCCGCTTCGACAAACTTATCTACAACATCGTCTGCATAATGACGGTAGCCGAGCAAGTTTTGACCGCGCAACAGCATCATGATTTTTGTATTCGGCATGGCGCTGTGCAACTGACGCAGACGTTCCCATGGGTCCTCATTTAAAAAGCGGATGCATGAATCGTATGTTGCCCCGCCCCACGCTTCTGCTGCAAAATAGCCGATTTTGTCTATCATAGGACACGCAGGAAGCATATCTTTTGTTGTCATGCGCGTTGCAAAAAGCGACTGATGTGCATCGCGCAGCACAAGTTCTGAAATCTGTACGTTCTTTGCCATATTTTTCCTCGTTATTAAATATTATTTATGAAAAGCCGCAGCAATTGCCGCAATAGCAGCGTCATCGCGAGCAGAAGTTGTCTGTTGAACAACAGCATGTGCAGGAGTTGATTTTTTTTCTTCTACGTCAAGTTTGAGTGCATGGAGAACTGTGTGAAGCGCATGCATGCTCAAAATCATAATAATGATGAACGAAAACACAACGCCCATACCAAGCAGCGTAAGCAAACCACTTTGCTTGAGCATATCAATTATTGTCATATTTCCTCCAAAGCTATGCAGCGCCTGAAAGCATGGAACTGCACTCATTGTGATTGAAAAGATTAAAGGAGAATACACTGATTAACTCGCATTCAACTTAATCAGTGTTGCCTTAATTATAATTATAAACAAAAGAGCTATTTTAGTCTAGGCATTTTACATACCTAGCAATGTTTTAACGAATGGAGCTGCCGCCACAAACACTATTTCAAGCAAAAGCGCGGGAAGATAATTTGCTGTCTTGATGTTTCGTAAACCAAGCAGATTAATTCCTATCATCACAATCATGACGCCGCCACACCCGGTAAGTTCTGCAATCATCGCGTCTGACACATACGGCTGCAAAAACGAGGCAAGCAGCACGAGCGCACCTTGATACACAAGCACTGCAAGACACGAAAACACCGTGCCTATGCCCATTGCAACAGTAAATGAAATCGCCATAAATCCATCGAGAATTGATTTTGTAAAAATGAGCGTGTTGTCCTTTTCAATGGCAGCTTTAAATGAACCGAGTATGGACATTGCGCCGACACAAAAAAGTACAGATGCATTCAAAAACGCATATGCAAAATTTTTGTCGTGCTCAGGACCGCCAGTTGCGCCATCGTGCTCCAGCACTTCCGACGACGTGCCAGTTTTTGCGGCTTTTCCGACTTGTTTGCATTGCACAAGCTTTTGTAAAAAAGCGCCGAACTGTAAAATGCGGCCATCTATGTTCCACCAGGTGCCAAGCAATCCGCCGATAATCATAGACAGCGTTAAATATACAATGCTCTGATACTGAAATGCCATCTGCAAACCGAGCACAATAGTGACGGCTGCGGCAGCAGTCTGAATTACGTTTAATGACTCATCTGACATTTTTTTTGAGAAAAGCAATCCAACAATTGAACCTATAATAATCGAAATGCAATTAACAATTACTGCGCTCATAAATTTACTCAAAAAGATACGACTTGCTAACGATAACAAAAAAAGGATTACCGGAAAACCAGTAATCCTTTTGCGGAGAACCTGACTTGAACAGGCACGGCTCGCGCCACTAGCACCTCAAGCTAGCGTGTCTACCAATTCCACCATCCCCGCATATTTTTTATATAATATCAAAATAGCACAGTTGCGTCAACTGCAGATTGTCGTAGTCACAAAAATCAATTTTTTACATTCTTATTTTTTCAAGAGCAAAGGCTTTGAATAGCCGCCCTTCCGTTGCTCACTCACGCTCGGTCGTCGCTTTTGCTCCGACTGCTCCGCACAACTTCAGGTCGGGCTAGGAACTGCACCTGCCTTGCCCCTTCGGCTACGCTCAGGGCCAGACAGGCTAATGGATTAACAATTGCACCTACGGCGCAATTGACAAAGCGGGCACAACGCCTATACTCATGAAGACAGGGATGCTGCCGCTGGCATTGCCGCCGGCATGGATGAAACACGCGATAGTCTCGGGGTCATAGTAAGGAGAGCGCAGCCACCAATGCGAGCCGCCAGTAGAGTTGTCTTTATCTGCGCCGTGTGCCACTGCAAACTCTGTCGGTATTATTCGGCGCGCGCTCTCTGTCGTACCATTGCCATCTCTTATGTATACATTGTACTTTGCAAAGCCGTAGCTTTCAGTCGTCGCTTCCTTTTCACTCAATAAAAAGATTTTGTCGCTGGTGTTTTCGCAAGCGTATTGATTGCTGCCAGAGTTCCACAATGTTGCATCCCCGTCAGGGTTTGTGCTTTCCGCACTGTTGTCCACAGTTGTGTTGTTAATTTTTCCTTGCTCATCTGTAGTAAATGCCGTTTGCAAAAAGCCTTTGCCGTTGTACTCTTCGTTATCGGCACTGCCTTTTTTGTATGCAATGCCGTTGAGCCATGCACGAACTTTAGAATGTTTGTAATTGTTTGCGTATACAGTATCAGAGTCTATCGTTCTTTGGGAAGCATTATCATAATACTGTACCGGCATGAGCGCACATTCTGCCAAAAGAAGTTTGTTGCCGTTGTAATTGTTCGTAAGCACGCGCCACTTGATTGGCTCCACCTTGTAGTAATCGCTGCTCACTTTTGCATACTGCTCGCCGTCACTTCCTTTGTAATAGGTGAACATGCCGACTACCTCGCTGTCGCTTTCATCTACTGTTACGCTGTCAGCTTTTTTGCTTTGCGGCCAGCGCCCAAATTCTATAATGGCAGATGCCGTTTCTCCTCCGCCAGTGCCATTGCCGCCTGCGAGATTCTTGCATGCGGACACGCTCGCCGCAACTGCAAGGCTTGCAAGCAGTGCAAGCGTTTTTACCATTCTTTTCATACAATTTCTCCCTATCCACGTGTTTTGTATAGATGCATAGAACGTATAAAACACTGTTGCGTCATTATAATATAATTTTAAGAAAATATACACTATTTGATATGCACAGCGTGTTATATTTTTGTGTACTATATTTACGAGGGAAATATCTGCGCGCCCTTTATTAAGACGTGCAGCCCATAAGCACTGCTGTTTTGATTCGTGCGGAGGGTTCAATGGTGCTGTCTAATAAGTTCGTATTGCAGTGCCATTCCGAAATAAATTCGGAATGGCAACACCATATATAGTGTAGGTGCCGAACTAAACTCGGCACAACGATTCTTATTAGACAGCCTCGAACTGTAAGGAAATTATTTAACTCGTCGCTTACGCGACTGGCGAATGAGCCTTCGGCTCGTTCTGTAAGGAAATTATTTAACTCGTCGCTTACGCGACTGGCGAATGAGCCTTCAGCTCGTTCTGTAAGGAAATTATTTAACTCGTCGCTTACGCGACTGGCGAATGAGCCTTCAGCTCGTTCTGTAAGGAAATTATTTAACTCGTCGCTTACGCGACTGGCGAATACCCCGACGCTTGCATCGTAAAAAGGGTATTAAACCCGACTGCAATGCCTTATGGGAACACCATACTCCGACGCTCTGCGTCGGAGTTAGTGATTCGCGTCGAGGGTTCAAAACTTCGCTGTTTGCGGCAAGGTTGTTGATTTATTCTTTAGTCCAATCTTCAACTTTTATCCAAGGAATCCTTGCAAATTCATCGTAATTATTTGTAACAATAGTAAGATTTCTTGTCATAGCTTGAGCCGCAATCTGCATGTCATAGGGGCCAATCACTTTTCCGCACTTTTCAAGATAGGCTCGTATCACACCATAAACTTCTGCATCTTCTGTCGTAAAGTCAATTATATTATCAAAGTCTGTGCAAAAATCCAACAAAGCCTGCCGATTCTTTTCCCTATTCCGACTTTTTGATGCTCCATATTCCATTTCAGCAATTGAAACTGACGATAAAAACAGTTCACTACTGTCAGAAGCAAAAATTCTTTTTGTAAGAACAGGGAATTTATTCTTTACTAAAAAAATGCAGATATTTGTATCCAAAAGATACATTAAAATTCTTCCCGTGTTTCAAGGTTGGGCTGATTTCTACCTTCGGACATAAAATCATCTGTAAATTCCGAAAAGCTTTTTTTTAAATTCTCCCATAGACGGCTTTGGGGATAAAGAATGATTGTTGTTCCAATTTTTTTTATGAACATTTCTGATGAATCAATATGATATTCTTTTGGGATTCTAACAGCCTGGCTGTTTCCGCTCATAAAGACTTTTGTAGAGTACATACCGAGCCTCCTTGATTACTTAAAGTATATACACAGGTGTTTACACTTGTCAAGTAAAAAAACTTATGAATGTAGTTTTTGCAATGCGGCAGCAAGATAATACGACACAGCCGCCAGCAACACCAGTATGGCAAGGTAATCCGCAAAAAAAAGTACATAGCCGCGCTCCATGTCGAAAAAGAAAAACTGCTGGAACAAAAATAAATATTTTCCGATACCACGAACAATGAACGCATACACGCCATATGCGCACACTGCAATCAATAACATGCGCCATGCTGTCGTTGTACCTTTTGCACTTTGCACGGCACGAGCGTTTTGAATTATGCGGAAAACAAGCGACATATGCATGCCTATGTGAAGCGACATAAAAACGAAGTACCAGTGGGAGCCGAGCAAGTGCAGTGTGCGCGCAAACTCTGCGCCAAAATCAATGTGCAAAAATGAAAACACATGCGCAGACAGCATAATGCCGCTTATCATAAGCGAGAGCACGCACACAAGCAGCGCACAATTCACAATTGACTGAAGCACACGGTACGATGAATACGCACCCTTAAAAAGCTCACCGTACCAGCGACGATTGAGCAGCACATGCACAATCCACAGCACAAAAAGCGATGCACCAAGAATTTCATGCACGCCGTCCCACGGAAAAAAATAATTTCCGCCCATGAGCACGATTGAAACTGCCGTCATCACAACGTCAAGCGTCATGCGCAACTGCTGCTTTGTCATGCGTGCACCGCCTCTTATTTTGCGCCTACCTGCATAAGCCACGCTGCCACATCTTGCTTTGCATTGACTGCGCGCGTATAGTACACATGAAAGCCCTGCTTTGCAACTCGTGCATTTGGCGCCGCTTTTTGAATCGCGTTGATTGTATTTACCATGCCTGAGCCGCCGCTTGTACAGAACACATATACATTTTTGCCCGATAAATCTACTTCATCAAGCCAGGTGTAATATGCCATAGGCAAATCGGACCACCATGTGGGAAATCCTAAAAAGACGGCATCATAGCCACTCACATCAACATGCGTTGCAATTGGAACGCGCGTGCGGCTGTTCTTCTCTTTGAGCGCAACGTCTGTTGCAGCTTTATATGTGCGCGGATATTTATTTTGCTGCGCAACTTCCAAGAACACTATGTCGCCGTCAACCTCGTCTTGAATCATTTTTGCAATTACTTCAGTTATGCCTGTCAATTTTCCGTCGTACATGACGCGGCTTGAGCCTGAATTGACATCTGTGAGATTCTCAACTTGATTGCCGTGCATTGAAAAATAGATTATTAAATTTTTTGAATTTTGCGAGACCGCCGCTCCCACAAAAATAAACGAGACAAAAATTGCTAAAATTGATTTTTTCATACCATACCTCCTAATAAAAAAATCTATGTTGACAGTACGCATATCCAATCACATGGCACGCGCAAACTTAGACCGACCATGCATACTCCTCCTAACCTATGCGACGAAAACTATAGCTGTCCATGTGCATGTATTCTGGCAGTTCTATTGCAAATGTACGCACATGACCGTCGGGCGCAAACGTAAGCGACGATGCGCAAAGCAAAAGGTGCTTTATGCCGCATTCTTTTTTTAACAATTTATTCTGTGCAAAACTGCCGTGCTTGTCATCGCCTGCAATAGGGCAGTTCTGCTTTGCAAAGTGAATGCGTATTTGATGCATGCGCCCTGTTTGAAGCGTTGCATGTACGAGCGAAAGCACAACCACTTCTCCTGCGCATATCCGCTCGTATTCGGCAGTTACCGCATATTGCGTAACAGCTTTCTTCAAAACGCCACGCTCCCTCACATTGTCTGTCAGCGTTCCAGATTTTTTAGCAAATTTTCCAATGCAGACCGCATCGTACTCTTTTTGCACTGCGCGCGAAGCAACAAGCTTCGTCCACGCTGCCGCCGCTTCGTGTGATTTTGCTACAATCATAAGTCCCGCAGTATCTTTGTCAAGTCGATGCACAAGAAAAATTTCATGCCCAAGCTGTTTGGGAAGTTCTTTGTCAAGTGGATGCGCGATTCCTGCACCGCCTTGTACGGAAATGCCCGCTTGTTTATATATGATGATAATTTTTTCATTCTCATATATAATGGGAATATGATTCATAACACTCACTATAAACGAAGGACGGTAAAATGACAAGAATACGGCGATTTGTTGTCACGCTGTGCATTGCGCTTTTTTCGTTGCCGCTTTTTACAGAACCTGTCATAGATAACGACTATGGCTGGAGCCTTGACTTGCCTGAAGGATTTTCTGTTGCAGATGCAACTGAAGACGGCATGTCATATCTGTTTTCGCACGACAGGCTGCCCGTCTCGCTTGCCATGCGCCTGTACGACAGCGGCACTTACGAGAACGCGACAGCAGCATTTGACGGTGTAATTGCAAAACTTCCGAACGCAACGAGCGAACGAGAGGCATTTGTTTGGCGCAACACTGATTGTGCGCTCGGCACATTTTCAATGCAGCTCAATAATGCAAACTATGTTGGCTGGGCAACGAGCGTCGAGCTTCCGTCAAATAGGGCGCACCTTGTACTTTTGTGCTATGCAGATGCAAACGCTGCAAAAGAGTGCGAACAGTTCATCATTTCTATTTTAAACTCGCTTGCAGTTGACCGCGGCAGCTATTACGAGCCGGGCATTGTTGCAACATATGCGTATTCAAGCACTGACATGCACGATATAACATTAACAATTAATAATAAGCAGATAAAGACAAAGATTGGCGCAGAAGATGCAGAAGCTGCTGAATTTGTTGTAAATGTTGAATACAGCGTTTTGACATTCTACGCAGGAAATGCGCAATGGAAAGAAGCGTGGCAGCGATACTACAGAACTATTTTTCGCGACAGTTTCGGACGACTCAAGCGTGCCGCGTTCGACATTCAAAACGCGCTTGCACAAGATGCTGCCCGCCTCAACAGTGCAGATGCAGCACAAGGCATGGCGCAGCTTTTGTTGACATGGACGCAGAACTTTACATATGCACGCGAAAAAAATGCAGCAGATTTTACAAACCTCATTGCCGCGCTCACTGGCGAAGGATGTGACTGCGACACGCGAAGCCTTTTGCTGTGCGCGCTGCTTGAAAACATGGGAACAAAAACGGCGCTGTTTGTTTCGCGCGATTATGGCCACGCAGTATTTGGTGCAGAAGTGACTTCTGCATCTGCGCAAGAAAATGCGCGCATGAAAGCAGGCGACCGCGAATTTTTGCTTGGAGAAACGACTGCACCTGTAAACATGGGGCTAATTGCGCAAGAGTTCAGCGACACAAGCAAATGGCTGCCGGTGGAACTGCCGTAACGCGCACAGCGTGCAAGCGATTGGAGCACCGCTAGTCCCGAGCGAAGCGAGGGATGAGCCGCGTTGACGGCGAAGTGCGGAAAGCGCGGCCTGCCGTTCGGCAGGTGCGCCCTTATTCAGCAATTAATAATTCATATGCGTGTTGCGGCGTTTCTGCTGCGGCGAGCGAATCGCGCAATTCTTTTTTCTTGAGTTTTGCAGAAAAATAAGAAAGTGTTTTTAGATAGTACGAATGTTGATTGTATGCAGCGGCAATCATAAAAAGCAAGTTTACCGGCGCATCGTCAATCGCTTGAAAATCTGCGACAGGCATTTTGCATACGCCGGCTGCCATCACTAAATCTGTTACAGAAAAAAGGCGCACATGTGGAATTGCAATGCCGCGACCGATTGCAGTAGACATGAGTTCTTCGCGTTTTAAGATTTCTGAAATAAGTTCGCTGGAATTTTTTATTTGCGGCGCTGTCGAAAGCACTTTTGCAAGTTCTACAAGCGCATCGTGTTTTGACGTTTGAGAAATAAAGATGACGCGACTGGGCGAAAGAATGTTTTTTACCTGCACCGATGCGACGCTGCCACCAACAGAAGAAGACGACAGCCGCTCGTTCACCCACTTTTCAACTTCTGATTTTTTAAATCGCCATACGGTTCCTATTTTGCCGGCAGGGATTTCCCCGCGTTGCGCCCAATCGTACACAGTGCGGTCAGATACACGCAAATAATTTGCCACTTCTTCAATTGTAAGAATTGCGTCTTCCATGATGAGTGCATCTTGCACTATTTGTGAAAAATTGTCAATGTTTTTCAATATGGTTTCAAACAAAGCACGCCGACAAACGCAGCACGCCGAAGGGCACAATGCTACAGTTCAGACGCAAGCTCGTGGAGGCTATCGTATGGATACAGCGTGCCGAGCGTTGCCTTGACGCTGTTTTCCCATGCAGGGCCGAATACGACAGGCGTTTCCGCAGGTGCAAATTCAGAAAGCACTTGCCGACACGCGCCACACGGACCGACAGGGTAATCAGATTTTGGCGTTGCGATTGCAATTGCTTTGAATGTGCGATAACCTTGTGAAGCTGCGGTAAACACTGCGCTGCGCTCTGCGCAGTTTGTCAATCCGAACGAGCGGTTTTCAATATTTGCACCGGTGATTATATTGCCGTCTTCAAGCAGCAACGCCGCTCCAACGGGAAAATGCGAATACGGGATATACGCATTTTTTGAAGCGGCAACTGCGTTATCAAATAAATCGTGCAATGCTTCATCTGTCATGTCATCCTCCTGTACTATTCTTGACATCAGCTGATTATTATTATAGCATATTTTACCATGAAAGAGAAAAAAAGTATTGCCTTTGCACTATTTTTTGGCATCTCCTTTTGCATAGTCTATTTAATGCTCGCCGCACGCCCGCTCAGCGACGAGTACCAGTTTATTCCCAAATGGAAGCTTGAAACGAGCGCGCAGTCGCTCACAGGCGTGCCGCATGACAGCGACATGCTCTACTTCAAGCTCGGACAGACGCTCGGTTACTTTACTACAGACGGCAAGCTTGCATCAATTGAAACGTTCCCGTTCAAGGCTTCAATCTCGCAGCACTACTATGCATCCTACAGCGCAGACAGTTCTTCTGTCGTTTTTTTTACCCCTGACGGAAATGCGGCGGGCACAATCAATGAGAGCGGCTTTCCCTTTTTTGATGACAGCCGTATTTTTGTATTTTTGCCGGGCGGCTCGTCGTTTGTGCAGTGCACTGCAACAGGCGAGCGCGCATGGACATATGAGGGCACTGCGACAATTACTGCATTCAATTCATCAGCTGGTGGATGCGTTGCAGGTTTTTCAGACGGCACTGTGCGCGCGTTCTCTTCAGACGGCATGCTCACGCAAGAATTCTCGCCCGGCGGAAGCGACTATCCCGTCATACTCGGTGCGGCAATTTCTTCAGACGGCACAATGATTGCAACTGTGTCAGGGCAAAATCAGCAGCGGTTCGTCTTAACAAAAAAAGACAGCTTCCAGTCAAAAGCAGTGTTTCATGAATTTACAACGCAGAGAGATGTGCACCAGCGCCTCGTACAGTTCAGCAAAGATGATTCTCTTGTGTGGTACAATTTTGCAGGAGGGCTTGGCATTGTGCACACGCAGTCGGGAAAACATGCAAAACTCGCGTTGAGCGGTCAAGCTATTCTGCTTCAAGAAACAGATGATTTGGTATTCGTGCTCACAAAAGACAACGCAACATACACAGTATTTGTCATAGAAAAATTTTGTACGCTGCTCGGCTCGTTTTCTTTTGATGCGACAACAGCATTTATCCGCACCGACGGCGACAATCTCTTTGTAGGAAAAGATGCAACTATTTCGCACATCGAAATTTCAAAAAATTAATAAGGAGACGCAGCATGATAAAAAAAATTATTCCGCTTTTACTCGCCGCAATTTTCATTCCAACATTTGCGTTTGACTGGCCGCAAGAAGCAATTATGTCAGACATGTTTTTTTCATATTTCGGTCAACTTCGCGGCGGCATGATAAGCACATCGCTCGTATTTGCAGATACGTCCGACATACAAGCGGCTGACGATGGCCACATTATTGCAGTTATAAATGAATATGATGACGACTCGTGTTTTTTCCCGTCTGCGCTCGGAAATGCGGTCATCATAGCACACCAAAATGATTTGCTCACCATATATGGCAACATAGACAAAGAAACGCTCACGCCATCTGTGTACACAGATGAAACGGTGGCAGCAGGAACAGTATTCGGCTCAAGTGGCAATTCAGGCTGGCAGCATGGGCATTCAAGTTTAGAATTTCAGACATTCGACACAAAAAATGGCAATGTAATAAATCCACGCGTGCTCATGCCGAGAATTGGCGAAGAGTTGCCGCTCACACTCACAGGTATAACGCTTGAAAACAAAGAGACGCGTTATGATTTGCTCGTGCAACGTACATTGCCGGCAGGCGTATATCGCGTTTATCGTCAGCGGCAGCATGTTGCCATTCCGTATAAAACGCGCATAACAATAAACGGCGTTATTGTTGATGAAATCTCCTACGACCAACTCATTCAAAACGGAACGCTTGTGTATGCATCCGGCAGGCGCAAAAATTATTCAAAAGAAGCGCTCTACCCCGATGAACGCCTGCAGCTGCTTGGCGAAGTGACGCTCACGCCAGGCAGAAATGCACTTGGCATGACGCTTACAGATATTCTCGGAGCAGAAAAATCAACTGCATATTCTTTAACAATTTATTAAAATACAGCTATTACTTCTCCGTTTGGATATTGCTGTTCTATGTAGTCTCTCACTTTTTGGCTTGTGAGCGCTTTTACAAGTGCACGCACGCGCTCATCGTTCTGCATGCCGTCTTTTACACAAAGCACGTTTACATAGGGAGAGTCAGAACCCTCTACAATCAAGCCATCGCGCGATGCGTTGAGACCTGCAGGAAGCGCATAATTTCCGTTGATGACAGCGGCATCTACATCGTCGAGCACGCGCGGAAGTGAAGCTGCTTCAATTTCTCTGAATTTAAAATTCTTTTTGTTTTCAACAATATCTGACGGCACTGCCTCAAGGCCGGCTGCATCGCTAATCGTAATAAATCCTGCCGACTGCAAAAGCAAGAGCGCACGCCCTTCATTTGTCGGGTCATTCGGAATGGCGATTGTCGCACCGTCTTGCAAATCTGCCGCAGCTTTTACTTTGTTTGAATACAACGCAAGCGGCTCAATATGGATTCCCGCAACGCTCACCAAATGAAAGCCGCGCTCTTTGTTAAAAGACTCCATGTATGGAAGATGCTGGAAATAATTTGCAAGAATCTGTTCAGACTCTACGGCCTCGTTCGGCACAACATAGTCAGTAAACTCCTGCACTTTGAGCGTAAAGCCTTCTTGCGCCAAGTCGTCAACAAGCAAGTTGAGAATTGCCGCATGTGGCTCAGGCGTTGCTCCAACAGTGAGCAGTTTGTTGCTGTTTTTTTTACACCCCGCAAAAACCGTTACTCCTGCAAGTGCAACAAAAAAAAGTGATTTGCCAATTTTTGTCATAGTATTCCTCCTAGTTTTATAGTATGACAGTCTGAAACTATATGATTTATTCCATACTTTGTCAATAGGTAATACGGATTTTATGCGACAGCGTGATGTATGATGCCTCCGCCTGCAATAACGCCGTCTCGATACAGCACTGCCGATTGACCGGGCGCAACTGCGTGCACGCGCTCAGAAAACGTAATGAGATACGCATGCTCGCTTAAAGACGATTCGTGCACGGCAGCATACTTTTCAATGCGCGCCCTTACCGGCTTTGACGCAAGGCGGATTTTGACAAACGCATCAAACGGCTCGTCGGGTGCAACGTCGCCCGGCCACACAAAGTCATCTGCAACGAGCGCGGACGAATGCAGCTCGCTCTCGACTGCAAGCACCACGAGATTGTTTTTTGCGTCAATTGAATGAACATAGAGCGGTCGAGTCGATGACACACCGAGTCCACGCCGCTGGCCGATTGTATAGTGTTCAATGCCACGGTGACGACCTAGCACATGCCCGTCTAAATCTATGATGTCACCGGGAATAGACGCTTTGTCTGAAAAGAGCATGTCAAAATATTCGGGCGGTATGAAATCCTGACTCTCTTCGCGCAACGCTGACGCAAGATTATGCTGCCGCGCAAGTGCAAACACATCTTTTTTTTCAATTGCTGCAAGCGGGAAGCGCACTTTTTCAAGCGTCGCAGATGGAATGCGATACAAAAAATATGTTTGGTCTTTTGTGCTGTCAAGCGCAGTTGCAATCATTGCAGGCGTTTTGTCTGTGTGCCATAGACCTTCATGCGGACGCACAACTTTTGCATAATGACCGGTGCAAAAATAGTCATACGCTATACCCTGTTTTTGCACGCCGTCAAGGAGCGCGCCAAATTTAATAAAACTGTTGCACCGTATGCATGGATTTGGCGTGCGCCCTGCGCGATATTCTGTTTTAAAATAGTCGAGCACGTGCTTTTGGTATTCGTCTTTCACATCTATGACGCGGTATTCAATGTCGTGCTCCGCACAGAACTGCTCACATGCCGCAATGTCCTCCACTTCATCGGGACCATAGCACGACGAGCGCAGTTTTTTTCCATCGGGCAAAGCGGGCAAATCGCCCTTCCACAGCGCCATCGTCACACCAATAACGCGGCATCCCGTTTGCTTGAGGAGCAATGCTGTCACTGTTGAATCGACACCGCCTGAAAGTCCTACGACAACAGTGTCGTCTTTTTGCGGCAATTGTTCTTCAATAAAATTCACAACCGTAACTATAGCCGAAAAACAGCGCTCGTGCAACTCACACGGGAATGATGCCTTATCCGCGCTCAACGGGAACGAAGTTAACTTTTTGATTCGGTATATCTATGCACGCACTGCGCACCGTAAGCACATCATTGAGCTGCACATCTTGTCTTGGAACAATAAACGACTGCATGTCGAGCAGCGGTATGTACAACTGCACCTGCCTGTCTTTTTTGTCAACGCACACAGCATCGCCATACCACTCTGGATTTTGTAAAAGGTAAACGAGTTTCCAGTGCGTTTCGCTTGCGCGAGCAGCTTTGCGCGCCGCAACAGAGGCAGCGTCTCCTTCACTTATGCGCATGAGCATATCATCTTTATCTATGAGGGGACGGTTTGCCAAAAAAGCGCGAAGTTGTTCGTGCGCAATCAAATCGCCGTAACGACGTAGCGGGCTTGTCACTTGACTGTACATCGCAGCACCGATTGCAGCGTGAGGAGCAGGCGTAATGCCTACGCTACGCTTCCTCATGCATTTTAACAATTTAAAATCGCCTGCAAGCCCTGTCGGAATGTCTTTTGGAATATCAGGAGCTTCTTGACTCACATACGGAAACGGAATGTTGTTCTTAAAAGCAAAATGTGCCGCTCCTTCTCCTGCAAGCAGCATCATTTCGCGCACCATGTTTGCAGACTCGTAATGCACTTCGCGCTCAATGGAAACTTTTTTTGTTGCTTCGTCAACAGTGATATGCACTTCTGGCAAATCTACTGCAACTGCTCCCGCTTTTTTCCTTCGCGCTTCGTTGCGTCGTGCAATTTCAAAAAGTGGCGCAAGTTCGCTGCTCTCTTTTTTTTCGTCAGCCTCCTTGTACGTAAGCCGTTTTACATTCACAATGGTAGGGATAACAGCGCAGTCGCCTATTGCACCTTTTTCGTCGAATTGCATGCGAAACGAAAGGGCACGACTTTTTTCAGTCAAACCGAGCGCATAATCTGCAAGCGATGTCTCTGCAAGCATTCTGCTCGCCCCTTCAGGAAGGTAGAGCGTTGTGCCTCGCGCTCGTGCAGTTTTGTCAATGCTGCTTTCGGGCATGACAGCAGAAGCGGGATCTGCAATGTGAATCCATAGATATGTTCCGTCCCACGAAACAGCATCGTCGGGGTCAGACGACCAGGCGTTGTCAATAGCGTACGCCACAGATTCTACTGAAAGGCGGGCCTCGTCGGGCGGCGGCGGCAATCCTTCTTTTGCAGAGGCAAAAGAAAAGCCGTAGCGCATTGGAAACGGATTGCGCGTTATGCGCCACATGCCCGTGTCGAGCAAAAGTTTGTGCGCTTTCTCAGGCGTCTGGGCAATGCCTGCCTCTGCCATCACTTTTGATTTTTCTGTCTGTCCGAGCGCAAGCGATTCAACTTCTGTCATATACGACGAGTCTTGCGGCAAATCAAGTTTTTTTTGCTTGAGCCGCTTGATGAACGCAGCGCGAAGTTCGCCGGCGTGTTCTTTTTCATATTTTTTTTGCTGCAGTGTTGCCATCTCTTCGGCACTGCGCGGTACAAACGCAATTGCTCCTGTTTTAAATGCAGCATCGTCGAGCGCAAACTCATTGCACGCGCACAGCGCGCAGTAGAGCGCATAGCTTTCTTCCGCTTTGAACGATGAGCGCATAAGTTCCGCAAGCTCTGAAAGCGCACTAGGCGCATGCGCAGCAACTTCGTCTGAAAGGAGCAACTCATGCACTTCTGCAATTTGCGTTGGGATTGCATTGTCGAAAAAATCAAGGAGCGCTTCAAGATTTGCAACAGGACCAGGATGAAGGGCAACAACATCTTTTTCGCGCACTTTCACCTCGACGCGCTGCGTTTTTTCAGAGGAAACACGCATGGAAATCACATATTTTTCGCCGTCAATGCCGATGATGAGCGCACATTGATTTTTGTACAGAACAACTCCATTTTTTTGAAGCATAGTAAGAATATAGCGAAAAAAAATACATTAGTAAATGAAAATATTCACAAAATTTGAAAACATGAATTCTGTACGTATTTTGTTAATCACCAACCCCGCCGCACGAATAAAAAACCACCGATATTTCACGGTGGCTCAAAAAATCAACTTACCATTTCTTTTCCACTTTATCACAAATGTTAAGCTCATCGTCATCCGAAGTAAAAAACTTTGCTTTTTCCATATTCGGCACAAAATTCACTGTGTCGCCGAGACGGAAATCTGCGCTTGCGGAAGTCCGCACGATGAT
>JAFSRD010000024.1 GCA_017446265.1 Treponema sp. | reverse complement strand
CCGCCGCTAAAGCTGCACCGCGGCGCAAGGTCGTAATTTTGCGGATTCCTCATGTAGAACGTAACGGTGCAGTCGCTTTCAGTACTTACGCACGAGAGTCCGTCAGTGCCTGTGTAAAAAGACGAGAACACGTGCCTGTCTATTGCAGCCTCGCTCGTATATTTTCTAAACCACTCGCCTACAGGCTCGTTCCAGGTGGGAGTAAAAAAGTCGCATGCGGCAAATATGAATGCCATGCTGGCGCACAAAAGCGCGGCGCACACATGCAACACTGCTCGGACAGCAGTGCGCACAAATACAACTGGACAAAAATTTGATTTTAAAAATAGCAACGTTTTCATAACTTTTCCGCTCCTAACGGCAGTCTAAATGAAATGTCGCGTTTCGCATTTATAGTACGGTTTGCGTTACAAACGTTCTCACACGTTCTAGTATAACGTTCTTTTCTAAAAAAATCAACTTTTTTTACATATGATTTCCGTGAATTGAAATGCATGCGCCACCTCGACTAGTGCACGGCAAAACTATATAATTGCACAGATATAGAGGTTGAACTCGTAATGAAAGCAAGCTATTTTGCACAAGCGGCGCGTATCACTGCGCCTGTTTTCTTTGGATATATTGCCATAGGAATTCCGTTTGGATTGATGGTTGCAAGCGCGGGCTATCCTGTATGGCTTGCTCCCGTAATGAGCATTGTCATGTACGCGGGCGCAGGTCAATATGCAGCTATGGGATTGTTTGCCGCAGGTGCATCGCTTGGCACAATCGCCATCACTGAACTGCTCGTAAATATCCGCCATGTTGTCTATGGGCTTTCGCTCATAACAAAATTCAAACACACGGGCACATGGAAGCCATACATAATTTTTGCGCTCACTGATGAAACATATTCGCTTTTAACAAGCTGCACTGTTCCCGACGGAGCAGACGCAGGAGCATTTTACGGCACCATTGCACTGCTCGACCACATATACTGGATTGCAGGCGGCATCATTGGAGCAGTTGCGGGCACATTCATCCCGTTTTCGTTTGAAGGCGTTGAATTTGCGCTTACTGCGTTGTTCATCGTTTTATTACTTGAGCAGCTCGAAAAATCGCGCGACGTGTTGCCGCCCGTACTCGGCGCACTTGTTGCGCTCTGTAGCGTAGCGCTTGCGCGGTGCGGCGTTATCGCAGACGGCAACATTCTGCTCGTTTCGCTCGCGTTTTCACTTGCCGCATTAGTTTTCGTGCGCGGGAGAAAATTTAACAATGCTGCTGTACGTGGAAAAACAATTGCCAAAACAGCCGCGCAAGAACGCGAGGTTGAAAAATGAACGAACCGCTTGCGCTCTCCTCCGCGCTTGCCGCCACTGCCATTTGTGCGCTCATCATCTTTGCAACGCGCGCATTTCCATTCGCGCTGTTTTCACACAGAGAGCCGCCGCGAATCATCCGCTTTGTCGAAAAATATATTCCGCCAATGGTCATAGCAATTCTCGTGGTGTACTGCTTTAAAGATGTGCGCATTGCAGCAAAGCCGTGGGGCATTCCCTCGTTTTGCGCAACAGGTGCAACAGTGCTGCTCCACGTATGGAAACGAAATCCCATGATAAGCATTTTCGGCAGCACTGCACTTTTTATGATTTTGTCGCGCCTGCTGTAACATGCAGCGGTCAACACATGCTGCGCGGGGCACACAGCGGCAATACTGTTTCAGTTTGCTGACTGCATAAAAAAATGGCAAAACAGCGCAAAAATATTCGTGCAAAAAAGCGATAAAAACTATTGACAAATACATTGATTATCAGCAATGTATTTCGTGTATACAGCAAGAGCACCGTATGCGCGCTCTATCATTGATTACTGAGGTCGGTTGACGTGAACGGAAGCCAAGTTATTATTGACCATGTGTCGAAGCGTTTCGACAATAATTTTGTTGCGCTCGATGACATCAACATCACCATCAAGCCGGGGGAATTTTTCTCGCTGCTTGGTCCTTCTGGTTGCGGCAAGACAACGCTTTTGCGAATCATAGCTGGCTTTGAATATCCCGACGATGGTGCAGTTTTGTTCGACAACACGAACGTCATTCCGTTTCCGCCAGACAAACGGCAGTCGAACACAGTGTTCCAAACATACGCGCTCTTTCCGCATCTTTCCGTATACGAAAATGTTGCGTTTCCGCTGCGCATAAAAAAAACGGGCAAAGACATCATTGACGAAAAAGTGCGCCACTACATTCATCTCGTGCAGCTCGACGAGCACATGCACAAAAAACCGTCGCACCTTTCTGGCGGACAAAAGCAGCGCGTGGCGATTGCGCGTGCGCTCATCAACGAGCCAAAAGTGCTTCTGCTCGACGAGCCGCTTTCCGCACTCGATGCAAAGCTCCGCGCAAACTTGCTCATTGACCTTGACAACTTGCACGACAAAATCGGCATCACGTTCATTTATGTAACACATGACCAAAGCGAAGCGCTCTCTGTTTCAGACCACATCGCTGTCATGAATCACGGACGCGTTTTACAAATAGGCACGCCGTTTGAAATTTACGAGAGTCCCGCAACGCAGTTTGTGGCGCAGTTCATAGGCGAAACAAATCTGTTTGAGGCGCAGGTTGCCGACTGCGTGCCGCATCAGACACCGGGAAAAGACCCCGACTACATGGTGACGCTTTCAGTGCCCGCACTCGGAAAACAGGCGCCGCTTGCAAGCGACACTGAAGCCACTGCAAGTCTTGACCGCTACATGCAAGTGACCGACTACGTTGCGACGCAGAAGGGGCAGAATGTGGCATTCACCATTCGTCCTGAAAAAATCAGAATCACAAAAGAGCCTCCAGAAACGCACGGCAGAACGGACATCAACGTGTTCCGCGGCATTGTCGAAGAGCCTGTGTACTCAGGCTTTCAGTCCAAGTTTTATGTGCGGCTTGAAAACGGCGCGCTTGTAAAAGTGTTCAAGCAGCACACGATTTACTTTGACGACGGTCCTGCAATCCAGTGGAAAGACGACGTGTACATCTCATGGGCGGCAGAAGACGGCTTTATTGTCGAGGACATTCAAAAATGAAAAAAAAATCGTCGCGTGCAAAAACTGCCGAGCGCAATAAAGTTGTCAATCAAGGCACAGTTTATTCCTGGCCCATGGGCGCTTGGTTTGTCGTGTTCTTCATTGCGCCGCTTGTCATCATCACCATTTACAGTTTTCTCAAAAAAGGCTTGTATGGTGGCGTTGAAATGCAGTTTTCGCTGGGTGCATACAAGCAAATGTTCAATCCGAGCTACGGCGTGCTGGTCGTGCGCACGCTCAAGATTTCAGTCGCCTCCACGTTGATTACTGTGCTGCTCGCGCTCCCGTGCGGATATGCAATGGCAAGGAGCCGTCACCAGACGCTGCTGCTTTTTTTAATAATCATTCCGTTTTGGACAAACTCACTCATACGCGTTTTTGCCTGGATGTCAATCCTCAACAACGACGGCATATTGAATCAAGTCTTGATGACGCTGCATATCACAAAAAACTATGTGCAGTTTTTGTACAATCAAAACGCAGTGATTCTTGTGTCTGTGTACATGTATTTGCCGTTTGCAATTTTGCCGATTTTTACCGCAGTTGACCGATTCGATTTTTCACTGCTTGAAGCGGCACGCGACTTGGGTGCGACAAAAATCCAGTCGATGTTTAAAGTGCTCATACCCGGCATACGCAGCGGCATTGTCACGGCAATCATCTTTACGTTCATCCCAATTTTTGGCGCGTACACGGTACCGCTTCTTGTAGGCGGCAAAGACTCATACATGCTCGGCAACATCATCGTTGACCAAGTGCAAAAAACGCGCAACTGGCCGCTCGCAGCAGCGTTCTCAATGGTCATTACGCTCGTGAGCGTTGCAGGCATCTTGTGGATAAGCAGGGCAAACAAGCGCGATGCAAAACTCAAGGCGACAACCACAGAAGAAAATTACACGGCAAAAAGCATGCCGCAGTTTGTCGGAGGAGCTGCAAAATGAACAATATATTTTTTGTGCTGTTCCCCGCACTTAAAAAACATAAAATTGCAGAGCCTGCCCGTCACGCAAAAAAATCATGGAAACATCGTGCGGCAATTTTTTCGTTTTCAAGTATTGTGCTTTTTTTTACGCTCGCATTTTTGTTCTTGCCGCTCATCGTCATCATCATCTACTCATTCAACGAGAGCAAAGGCGCAGAGTTCACCAATGTGTCGCTCGTCTGGTACAAAGAGCTCATATTCAACTCGCGCCCGCTGTGGGAAGCGCTGCTCAACAGTTTGATTGTGGCATTCACCTCCGCAGCAGTTTCTACCGTGCTCGCGTCGCTTGCTGCAATCGGCTGCAGTTGGCATACATTCCACGGCAAAAAATTTATTGAAGCAGTCACATACCTGCCAATGGTTTTGCCAGAAGTGATTGTGGGCATTTCAACGCTCATCTTTTTCAGCGGCATTCACCTGCCGCTCGGCTTGTTCACTATTTTTGCGGCGCACACGACGTTCTGCCTGCCGTTTGTGTACCTTATGGTAAAAGCACGGCTTGATGAATTTGATTTTTCAATTATTGAAGCGGCACACGACTTGGGTGCGACAGAAGCGCAGACGCTTTTTAAAGTTGTCGTGCCGTCGCTGCTTCCTGGAATTATGTCAGGCTTTCTCATGGCTGTCACTATGTCGCTTGAAGATTTTGTGATTACGTTCTTTGTTGCAGGACCTGGCTCCACGACGCTGCCGCTCTACGTGTATTCAATGATTCGCTTTGGCGTGTCGCCCGTCATCAACTCGCTTTCATGCGTGATGATTCTTGCCACATGCCTTATCGCATTTTCGCTGCGAAGCGCGCTTAAAACTGTTGCAGCATCGCATTGATTCAAAACATGGTGTTTCCCGTGCCAGATACGAGAATCTTTTGCAATGTCATTTCCATGCACGCCTCGCGGCAAACATGGGAACCATTAATAAAATTATTTTTTATCAGGAGAAAAAAATGAAACCATTTGCTTTGATTGCAGCAAGCATCATGTGCTGCGTGTTAGCTTTATCATCATGCTCAAAAAAAGGTGGCGCATCTTCAAATACGCTGTACTTGTTCACCTGGACGTACTACACGCCAGAAAACGCGCTGCGTCTATTTGAACAGGAATACAACTGCACTGTAAAAGTTGACACATACGACTCAAACGAAGTGATGTACGCAAAACTCCGCGCCGGTGCAAGCGGGTACGACATTGCATTTCCGTCACAAGATTACGCGTCAATCATGATCAATCAAAACATGCTGCGCGAAATTGATTTGGAGCAGTTTGAAAATAAAAAATACATCAACCCTGCGGTGCTCGAAAAAACGACATACGACCCCGCAATGAAATACTGCGTGCCATACTACATGGGAGCGGCAGGCATCGCAGTGAACAAACAGCGCCTTTCAAACTACGAGCGCAGCTGGAACATTTTTTCAGATGCGCGCATAAAAGGTCACGCCTCAATGATGGACGACATGCGGGAAGTTATAGGAGACGCGCTCGTGCATCAGGGGCATTCAGTAAACTCGCTCAATGACGCAGAACTCAGAAGTGCAGCAGATTTAATAATCAACAGCTGGAAGCCAAATCTTGTTAAATTTGATGCAGAAGGTTTTGGCAAGTCGTTTGCAGCAGGAGATTTTTGGGTGTGTCAGGGATACGCGGAAGTTGTGTATGGCGAAGTGCCTGAAAGCAAACAGGAAGACATGATAGACTTTTTCATTCCCGCAGAAGGCGGCCCCATGTACATAGACTCTATGGTAATTCTCAAAGGCGCAAAGCACTATGACCTTGCCATGAAATTTATCAATTTCATTCACCGTCCCGAAATATATGCGCAGTTCCTCGACTTTTTCCGCTTCCCCTCTTTTGTGAACACAGAGGCAGCACAATACATGAAGACAACGCCCATGTACAAAGCAGAAGAAATGGAACACTGCGAGCTTAAACTTGATGTAGCAGAAGGCTTGGAAAAGTATAACGAGCTTTGGCAAGAAATACGCTTCACCGCTGATTAGAGCTTCAGATTCAGGAGATGATGCAATGAACAGCTTTTTCATCTACAAAAAAATTGCAGTCGCTTTTATGCTGCTCTGCACGGCATTGCTTTTTGCACAGGCAGCTGACGGCACATCAAGCGGCGCACCAGAACAAATCATAACAAGAGGCGTAAAAGCAGAAGCGCTCACGTTCAAATATAAAAAAGGCGACTCATACCGCACGCTTTCAAAAGTTCACGAAGATGTGTTTGTCAACAATCAGATGAATCACCATGCGGAAATCATTACGCGCATCTCAGCAAAAATTACAGACGCGCGCGCAGACGGAAGCGGCGTGTGCGAAGCGGTGTTCATGTCATCTGAAAATTCTACGAGCACGTCGAGCGGAAAACATTTTACGTGGGGAGAAGAATACAAGAGTGTTTTTACCAGAAGCGCGCGCGGCGAATACACGATGGAAGACATTTATTTTATGCCTGTTGTGCGCGACTGCCCTATCTTTCCCGACAAGGCGATTAAGCCGGGCGACACATGGACTGCGGAAGGACACGAAGCACACGACTTGCGGCGCACATTCGGCATTCAAAAGCCGTTTCAGGTTCCATTTACCGCATCATATGAATACAAGGGCATTGTAAAAGACGGAAAGCGCACATTCAACGTCATCGATGTAAAATACAACTTGTATTTTGAAAGCCCAAAAATCAGCGCGCGCGCAGGAGACGGCATTGTCTCTGCAGAAACGGCAGAATTGTTAAACCGCCCCGCAGTGACTATGGGCTATTCGCACCAGACGCTTTACTGGGACAACGAGCGTGGCGAGATTGACCACTACAACGAGGAGTTTAGAATAATCATAGAAACATTCTACGGCGACCGCTTTACATTTCAAGGAACTGCGGAAGCAGAAGTGACAGAGTTTACGCGCACAAATGACGACACGACTATGAAAAAAATTCAGGACACTGTTGAAAAACTTGGACTGGAAGACGTGTCTGTAAAAAAAGGCAAAAAAGGGCTGACCATCAGCCTTGACAAAATTCAATTTCTTGCAGATTCGTCTATGCTCCGCAACAGTGAAAAACGCAAGCTCGACAAAATTGCAGACATCCTCAAAAGCTACAACAACGATTTGCTCATCACAGGGCACACTGCGCTGCGCGGCAACGAGCGCGACAGGCAGCTCCTTTCTGAAGAACGCGCGCAAGCTGTTGCAGATTATTTGATTGCGCTCGGTGTCCGCGATGCGTACCATGTGTTCACACAGGGAAAAGGCGCAACAGAGCCTATTGCAACAAACGACACCGAAGCGGGGCGCATAAAAAATCGCCGCGTAGAAATTACCATCATGGATGAATAACGCGGTGCACGCCTTCCATCCTTGTTAAAATGCCGTCGAGTTTTGCGCCGTACGCTGCGTCTTGCGCCCATGTGCCTGCAAGTTCAAATATTGTCGGGGCTTTGCCGCGTGGCGTTACAAACCGCGCGCGCTTGTCTACAACAGGATTTACAAGCTCGTCTGTGTCGCCGTATGCGTTCAAGTGCTGAATATGCGCACGCACGCCGAGCTGCACTGTTTCAAACGATTCGCCGCGGTGCGTTTCGTCTATTGCGCCAAGCCCACAGTAATTGTGCATGTCGGCAGTGACAAGCCCGCCGAATTTTAAAAATCCTGTTTCAAGACACATCTGCGCAAATGCAACATCTGAATTGATTCCCTCATCGTTTGCTTCTGAAATGTAGCATCTGGCAAGATAGAGCGCATCGCGCTGGGACACGCTCGCATTGTTTTCACGCAGAAAGGCTGCCAGAAGCTCCGCAGGTACAACGCCCTGCCCCGTCAAACTGCGCGAAATTGTTGTGCGTTCAGGCGGCAACGTTGCGCATGAAAAAAACAACAGCGCGCAAGCAGCATATAGCGCCCGCACTGCCGCGTCTTTAGAAAATCGTTTGTATAAAATCATACTTTATTTTCGGCACAATGTTCCGAAAACGCACTTTTTTTGCAAATATATACATGATGAACTACTACCACAACAAACCTGATATACGGGAACGTGCTTTAAAGCACGGTCTGCAGTATCCGAGCGACGAGGAACTTGTCATGCTCATTCTCGGAAGCGGTACAAAAAATGTTCCCATACGACGGCTTTCGCGCAAAGTTGTTGAAACGCTGTATAAATCAAACAACAACGATGTTATAAAAAATCTTGCGTCAATCAAAGGCATGGGCACAGGCAAAACGCTTGCAATAGCGGCAGCGTTGGAGCTCGGCAGACGCAAAAACGCGCACATGCATCATGTAATAAAACAGCCGAAAGATGTTGTACCGTTTGTAAAGCAGTATTCTGTCATGCCAAAAGAGCACTTCTTGAGCATTACACTCGACGGCAGGCACGCTATAATTCAGATACACGTTGTAACAATCGGCACAATCAATAAAGTGCTCGTGCACCCGCGAGAGATTTTCTCAGACGCGCTCTCAGAAAACGCTGCAGCAGTGATCGTGTGCCACAATCATCCATCGGGAACATGCGAGCCGAGCGAAAACGACATCTTGACAACACAGACGCTCATTGATGCGGCGCGCATACTTGACATTACGCTGCTCGACCACATCATTCTTGACCGTGACACATACTTCAGTTTTTTGGAACATAACATGCTATTCAAGCACAAGCGGCAAATATTGACGCACGCGTGATATTCCGCTACAGTTTTGCCATGCACACAAAATCACTTGCACATATGCGCCGTGCCGCGCTTGCAGCGCTCCTCTTTTTTTCAGTTCCGCTTTTTGCTGAACAACGCATGATCCCGCTGTGGAAAGGCGTAAAAAATATGCGCCGCGCAGATTCCGTCATGTTTATGAGCAAACCTAAAAACGCAAACGGCGCTGCGCTCATCATTTGTCCGGGCGGAAGCTATCATCACCTTGGCATGTACAACGAAGGACACTGCACGGCAAAATATTTCAACTCGCTCGGCGTTACAACGTTCGTGCTGCGATACCGCGTGGCGCGCGCAAACTGGCACCATCCCGCGCAGCTGCAAGACATACAGCGCGCAATACAGCTTGTGCGGGAAAATGCGCACGCGTACGGCATAGACATGCACAAAGTTGGTGCAATAGGCTTTTCCGCCGGCGGCCACCTTGTGACTATGGCAGGCGCATTTGCGCGCACAGACAACGAACTTGAAAAAATCGGCATACAAACGCGCGTCAGCCTGCGCCCCGATTTTGTCGTGCCAATCTATCCTGTCGTTTCCATGCGCGACGACATTGCAAACATATGGTCGCGCAAAAGCCTTTTGCACAAAGACATGAGCGACGAGCGTAAAGAAAAATTCTCTATGGAAAAGCAAATCCCTGCTGACATGCCGCCCACGTACATTGTTGCATGCCGCGATGACAATGTTGTCAAGTTTGTGAACAGCGAACTGCTCTTTGCCGCGCTCAATGAGCAAGGCGTGCCGTGCAGATTTGTTGCGTACAATACAGGCGGGCACGGATTCGGCATGCTGAACAACGCGTTTATGAAAGCGTATCACTGGAACGAAGATTTGCGTACGTGGCTTGTTGAAATAGGAATGCTTTGAGCAAGAGAAAAATGTACGGCATGCATCAATATTCTTTTCGCTCTTGCATGCAACCGTTCCGCATTGCAAAGGCTGTCGCAAGACAGAGATGCCCTGCTATTTTTCTCCGCGCCTTTTTACCTGCTTTTTCGTGCTTTTGCCGACAGTGCGTTTTGCAGGCGTTACACGCGCGCTTTTTGCATCTTTCAACACGCCGCCTTGAAATGCGTTTTCCATCACGTCTTCTGCTCGCTTTACAGGAATAAACGTAATGCCCGCTTTTACATGCTTGGGGATTTCTTCCAAATCGCGCACATTTGCTTTAGGAATCAAAATCGTTTTAATGCCGTTGCGACGCGCGGCAACAGTCTTTTCGCGCAAGCCGCCAATTTGAAGCACTTGCCCCGTAAGCGAAAGCTCGCCTGTCATTGCAAGATTCGCTTTTATGGTTTTGCCCGTTAAAAGCGACATGAGCGCCGTCGCCATAGTGATTCCCGCAGACGGTCCGTCTTTTTTGACTGCGCCTTCAGGAATGTGCAAGTGAATCATATTTTTTTCAAACCACGCTTCGTCTTTGATGCCGCGCAGAAGCAGCCGTTCTTTTACCCAGTTCATAGCAATCTGCGCGCTTTCTTTCATAACATCGCCCATTTGACCTGTCAACTGCAAGCCGCCTTTGCTGCTCGGATATGCAATGCTTTCTATGAGCAGCGTGTCGCCGCCCATGCTCGTCCATGCAAGCCCTATTGCAGTTCCTGCGACATTCGCCTTTTTGATTTCACTTTCGTCGAACACAGGCTTGCCCAGATATTTTGAAAGAGCTTTTGCATCAATCGTGTATTTTTTCGTTTTATCCACAAAATCGCGCGCGTGTATTTTTTCACTTTCGCGCTTCGCTTCAACGAGTTTGTCAATCTCTGCTTGCGTGAGCATCTTGTTTTTTGCAACAAGCAAATCTATTTCTTTTTGAGAAAGTTTCCAACGCGAATTGACAAGCGCATCGATTTCTGCTTGCGTCAAATCTCTGTTCGCCTGCACAAGTTTGTCAATTTCTGCTTGTGTAAGCACGCGCTCATCTTTCGCTTTTTTTGCCGCACGTTCTGCGTCTTTTGCTTTTTTGAGCTTTGCTTGAGCCGCCGCCGCTTTTTTTTCTGCGTCCGCCATAAGCTCTGTTACAATCTTGCGATGGATTTTGTCAATGCTCTTTTCGTAGTTGCGCACGCCCGCCTCGCGCGCGTATTCTTCTGCAATCATGAGGAGCGCGTCTTTTGTGTATGCCACTTGATTTTTTGCAAGCCCGTTTTTCGCAATGTTTTTCGGAATAAGATAGTGCTTTGCAATCTCGATTTTTTCCTGGTCAATGTAGCCGGGAAGCTGAATGATTTCCGCGCGGTCGAGCAGCGGCTCGGGAATCGAGTCAAGCGTGTTCGCCGTAAGGATAAAAAACACATCTGAAATGTCGAACGGCAAATCAAGATAGTTGTCGCGGAATCCCACATTCTGTTCCGGGTCAAGCACTTCGAGCAGCGCGCTTGCAGGGTCGCCCTGATAGCTCTGCCCCATCTTGTCGATTTCGTCAATCATAAAAACAGGAGCGCGCGTCTTTGTAATTTTCAAGCCCTGTATGATTTTTCCAGGAAGCGCACCTATGTATGTGCGGCGATGCCCTTTAATTTCTGCCTCATCTCGAAGCCCGCCAACAGAAAACCTGAAAAACGGCTTATGCATCGCGTCCGCAACAGAATGCCCGACGCTTGTTTTTCCCACACCGGGAGGACCGACGAGCAGCAGTATTGTACCTTTTGCGTCCTGCTTGAGTTTGCGCACAGACAAAAATTCCATAATGCGCTTTTTTACATCGTCAAGACCAAAGTGGTCGCGCGCAAGAATTTTTTTTGCTTCGTCAAGCGAGTAATTTTCATACGGCTTTTCGTTCCACGGAAGCTGCGTCACCAATTCAAGAAAATTACGTGTGCCTATATACTCGCCAGAATTCGGGTCCATCAAATTGAATTTTTCAAGCTCGTTTTCAACGGCTTCTTTTATTTCACCTTCAAAGTGAAACTCTTCAACTTTCTTCTTAAATTTTTGATAATCTGTGGCATTCCCTTCTGCATCTGTACCGAGTTCTTCTTGGATTGATTTAAGCTCTTCGCGCAAAAAATATTCACGCTGATTTTTTTCAACGCGCTCGTTCAGTTCGTTCTGAATTTTCTTCTGCACACGCAGCAGCTCTTGCTCTTTTTTAATATACACGAGCACTTGCTCCATGCGCTGACGCACGTTTACCATTTCAAGAATTTTCTGTTGGTCTGCTTTATCAATGTTGAGGATGGATGCAATAAAATCTGCAATTTTTCCCGGATGGTCTATGTTCACCATATTGAGCCGCATCTCTTCGGAAAAAAGCGGATTGTTTTCCGATATCTCTTTCATCTCGCTTAAAAGCGCGCGTGTGAGCGCCTTTACTTCAAACGTGTCGTCTTCTTCATCATCGAGGTACTCGGCAGCGGCGGCCATAGGTGCGCCATTGTGCAGCGCCTTGCGTATACGAAATCGCTTGAGCGTCGAAATAAACACATTGAGTCCGCCGTCGGGGAGATTGATTTTTTTTATAATCCGTGCAACAGTGCCTACCTCATGCAAGTCAGAAACAGCAGGGCTTTCTGCATCGTTTTTGAGCATGCAGATGCCTATATAGCCGCCACCCGCATATGCCTCCTCAATTACTTTTGTGTCGTCAGGAGCGTTTATCATAAGTGGCGTAAAGATGCCAGGAAAAATAGGACGCCCTGCAAGCGGCACAAGCAGCAATTTTACCGGCAACATTTGGTCTGCTGGCACAATTTCTGTTGATTTTTTTGCGCTCTTCTTTGATGCGCTTTTTTCTGTGCTGTCAGTTTTTTTGTTGTCAGATGTAGTTTTGAGTTTGTTGAAGACAGCATCTACTTCCGCTTGGGAAATATGAACGCTGTCACTTTCTTGAGTTATATCAATGTCGTCTATTTTTTTCTTTGCCATATGTAAAATATACCGCGTAAATGACACATAAGGCAAGGGCGCTCAAACAGTGCATGCATATGAATTGATGACAGCCACCTTCCCTTTTGGCAGCGTGCGCTTTATGCTGCTTGTTTTACGCGTGGCGTCGAATGCCGTTGAATTGCACCTGCCACAAAAAAAGTCCGTGCGGCGGTGCAGTAACACCTGCGCGTTTTCTATCTTTTGCTTCCAAAATGCACCGAAGCGCATCATCATCTGCACACTGCTTTTCAAGCTGCATAATCGTACCAACGAGGCTCCGTACCATTTTCCACAAAAACGCGTTCGCTTCTATTTCAAACACAACAAGATTTCCAACTGGAAACGAACCCTGTGCCTGCTGCGTAAAAAAATGCGCGCGCTCAAGATAGCGGCTTGTAGAAACGCTTGAATCGCCTGAAGCAGCAAACGATGCGCAGTCAAGCTCGCCTCGCAAGCAGGAAGCAAGCGCATTGAGCTTTTGCACGTTTGGCATGCGTTTTATGTGCCACACGTAGCGCATGCTGCTTGCGACGGGTACGTCGTCTGTGCACATAAAATAGCGATATACTCTGCTTGTCGCAGAAAAGCGTGCGTTAAAATCTGTCACAACTTCTTGTGCGCTCATCACACGCACATCGTGCGGCAAAAAATTATTCAGTATCAATGGATAGCGTTCAAGCGGAATTGATTCGGCAGGCGAAAAAAAATTCGCTGCTTGCGCGCGCGCATGAACGCCGCTGTCAGTTCTCCCTGACCCGTAGAGGATAATTTTGCTTCCGTGAATTTTTTCAAGCGCCTCTTCAAGCGCGCCTTGCACTGTGCGTACTTTTGGGTTTCCATCTTGCCGCTGCCAACCGCAAAAATCAGTACCGTCATACGAAATCGTCAGTAAAATATTGCGCACGCCTTTTCCTGTATGTGCCCCTGTACGTGCTAAATGTTATCGTCTCGCACTTCAAGCGAAAGCTTGTCGTATAAGTCACGCGACTTTTCAAGCAGCGGACCGGGTTTTGCTTTTGACGATTTGCCAAGTCCAAAGATGCGCGCAATAGCTGTCTTCGATTCGCTCAGTTTTTTTAAACGCAATTGCTGGTCATTTTTTTGACCATATTTATATTCGAGCAAACCGCACAGATAAATTACGCCATCCCATCCGTAGTTCTTGTCCATGTCGGGACCGCAATTTGCAATCGTAGAACTTTTTTCAACACGTTGCGTCTCGTTTATTACCGCCTGTTGATAAAAATACGTTGCCTTTTGATAGAGCACTTTTGCCATATAGTCATAGTTGTGACCGGGACACCGTTGATCAAGTTCGCCACACAACCACGCAAGGCGCAGCGAAAGAAATGCGCGTTTCATCGTAGGAAGCATTTCCAGATTTGCATCATCATAGGTGAGCAGCGCCATGTAGTACATTGCACAGCCGTCAAAGAGCGTGCGCTGACGGCGCAAATCAAAATAGGGAAAAACTGTGTTCACCGAAGCTTTGCGTTTTTCGCTGTGCATATACATAGCATCCATAGCGTCTTTATTTTTCATGTCTTTAAAATCTGACCAGAGCATTGCAGTGTAACAATTCGGGCACGCGCCAATGTCGTAGATGAGCGGATAAATTCTTCCATATTTTTTTGACGGCTCAAAAATACGATGCAACTCGTCGGTAAGCTTTCCTGCAATCATACGCCCTTGACCTGAAAGCATCACTTCACGGTCAAACTCTTTGCGGCACACAGGGCACATGCACTTGTCTTTAGACCAGTACGAGTAGGCAATTTTCTTTTTGTCAGATTCTTTTTTTACTCCTTGCACCATACGCGTCATCCTCCCGCATTTTTATTTCGCGCAACTACAAAATTATTTTACACCTCGATGACGACAAATGCAAGCGCATATTCTTTCTCATGGCTCAACGACACATGCACGCGTGCGCCTGCGCCGCATCGCTTCTCAACAAGCTCTGCTACAACGTTTGAAAGCATCAACTTCGGCTTGCCGTCATCATCATGCACTATATACACATTGCGCAAATTGAACCCTGCAAGTCCTGTACCGAGCGCTTTTGAAAACGCTTCTTTTGCCGCAAAACGCACTGCGTAATGCTCGCACTTGTGCAAATCCGTGCCGTTTGCAATGATTTCTTGCTCATTGAAAAAACGCGCAATCATGTCGTTATCTGAAACCCATTTTGCAAACCTGCGCACAGCAGCTATATCGCATCCGATTCCGTATATCATCGCACGTTTTCATCCTCGACAGGCAGCTCATCGCTTGAACGGAGCACAACAGTGATGCCCACCGTCTCAACGCTTTTGTTTTCCACTTGCACGCTGTTAGGAAGCGAAAAACGCACAGGCAGCTCATAATCGCCTTCTTCTGCAATTGCACTGCAATCAATGAAAACAGCGTTTTCATCAAGCAAATAGTTTTCAAGCGCGGGCACAGTGCCTGTCAAATCAAATGAAATTGATGGCAGTTCACCCTGCACTTCAAACTGCGGCGCAAGGAACATAGGACGCACTGTTACGCTCGTAAAATTGCGTGCAAGTGGTTCAGGCTCAACAGTTACCTGCACGTGAAATTGCTGCGTTTGACTTTGCACGTCAAGCAGCGCATTGATATTTTGCAGCGCAACGTCATAACTGCGCGAAATGCTGATGCTATTGATATTTACAGGTCCGGTATACACATGCGACGTTCCCTCCACAACTGAATGAGGTCCAATAATCTGCACGGTGGCAGGTTCTACAGCAACATTTGTCACCGCATATCCGTGCTCCACTTCTCCTGCAAGTGATGGAACGACATTAACAAATTTCAACGTTTTCTCTTCCAGCTGCAAATCTACATAGCCAGGCTTAACCCGAACTTCGAACGGATCCATGAGCACAAGTTTTGGCGCAAGCTGCACTGAAATAGGAACAGCGTACTCGCCTGCTTTTGTGTACGAAGTAAGGTCGAGCACGGCAGTAAAATCTGATTCAAGCGTTTCTGCAATATTCTCTGTCGTCGAGCGTACAGTGACGCGCACATAGTTAGGATGATTTGTTACAGAACTCAGAGAGCCTGCTGCCTGTACGACAAGCGGCACAGTAAAAGACTTCCTGTCAAAGACAGATATGATGTGAACCATATATAGAACGAGCGCAAGACCAAAGCAAATAATTTTTGCAGGCCAATGCTCAAGCAATTTTTCAAACAGCCTGTTTGCTTTCATCAATTGTGTCCTCCACTTGATATGCATCGGGCGTGATTTCAAGAAGCGTTTCAAGAATTTTTGTCAATTCGGACATTGTTAAATCGTAGTGAAGATGAGAGTCATATGCAAGGCTCACAGCGCCTGTCTCTTCAGATACAACAAGCACAACTGCGTCAGAAACTTCCGAGAGGCCGAGCGCAGCACGGTGACGTGTACCGAATGTCTTTTTGATGTCGTACTGCTCGCTGAGCGGCAAAAAGCAGCCGGCAGAAACAAGCTTTCCGCCAAGCACAAAACACGCACCATCGTGAAGCGGCGTGTCCATACCAAAAATCGTTACGAGCAAACTCGACGACAAATCTGCATCAAGCCGCGTTCCTGTTGCAATGATGTCATCAAGCTTTGTGTGGCGAAGAAATACAACGAGCATGCCGCGTCTCTGTTTTGAAAGCATTTCAGCAGCAATTAAAACTGAATCGACATACGTATGCTTTGATCGGCTGCCAAACGCGAACCACTGGCTCTGTCCCATTTTAAGAAACAGCTTGCGTATTTCAGGCTGAAACACAATCACAAACGCAATAATAAATCCTGGCGCCATAATGTTGAGAAGCCACAAGAGCGTGTCGAATCGCAAAATAGTTGCAGCGATATATGCCACGATGACAAGAACGCCAGCTTTAAGAATTTGCACGCTGTTTGTCTTAACAATAAGTTCATACAGTTTGTACAATATAAATGTAAGAATTCCCACATCGAGAAAAATGCGAATGATGTCATATACAGCTTTTAAACTGTCAAGCGCTTTCAATCCTGCCACCTGCTTTATTGTAAATAATTCATCACCTTTAAAGTATCGGCTGTTGCAATCACATCATGAACACGTACTATTGATGCGCCGTTTTGTATTGCAATGACATTTGCCGCAACCGTTCCATACAGCCGTTCATCTACACCATGTCCTGTCATGTCGCCTATGCATGTTTTTCGCGAAATCCCGATGAGCACGGGATAGTCGCCGCCGCACAGCGTGCCGCAATTTTTTATGAGCGCGCTGTTTGCCACTACGTCTTTGCCAAAGCCTATGCCAGGGTCAACGATGATGCGCGTTTTTTCTATGCCGCACGAAATGGCATAGCGCGCGCGTGATTCAAGGTAGTCGCTCACATCAAGGACAGCATCTGCATATTGCGTGTTGTTTTGCATTATAGCAGGAATTCCGCGTTTGTGCATTAGTATTACCGTAATTTTTTTGAGCGCAACAAACTCGGCAAGCGCCTTGTCATCTTCAAGTGCGGAAACGTCATTCAAAATGTCGGCTCCTTCTAAAAACGCTTGCTCCATGACAACTTTTTTGCGCGTGTCAACAGATATGGGAATGTCTGACACTTTTCGCACCGCTCTGATAACAGGAATAATGCGCGAAAGCTCTTCTTCCGCACTCACGTACTGCGCGCCAGGTCGCGTAGATTCGCCTCCTATGTCGAGTATGTCAGCACCTTCTTCTATGAGTTTGAGCGCGCGTTCAAGCCCGCCTCTGCTTCTTTCAAAAAACGAATCAGGCGTCGCATTTACAATGCCCATGATGAACGCGGGAAGCGGCGTGGAAATGATGCGGTTTGGCAAGACAAGCGTTTTCATGCAGTGGGCACCGCGTCTTTATGTTGTTCGTCCACACGCGCGTCGTTTTGCGCTCCATTGCATGTTGCGCCATCTTGCGCGCTTGCGCAAGGCACACTACGTGCAAAACGCGCGTCGAGCGGAGAGAGCGTGCCAAACGAAAGTGCTGCGCGTTCAATGTCGCCACTCGTCATGTGCGCATCTTCCAAAACATTCGCCCTTGTTCCCTGCGCGTAAAACGCATTTGCAAACGTCTTTATCGCCACATGCGCAATGCCCGACTTTATGAGTACGCGTTCAAGACATTCTGCAATGCCGCCTGTTTTGACGCCATCTTCAATAATCACGGCTCCATCATATTGTGAAACAACAGAGACAAAATGCGCTTCATCTACTGGCGCAATAAAGCGGAGCGCGTATATGTCTGCATACACGTTTTGCAAGAGAAGCGAGCGCGCGGCAACGAGCGTTTCCGCATACATGCCGCCCGTACACACGAGCAGAACTCGGAAACGCGGGCGGGTGTTTTCAAATGACGCTTCAAGCGACGGCGCAAACGATTCGCACAGAACGAGCGTTCCCCTGCCTTCATGGACAGGAAGCGAAAACGACGGCACCTCTGACGGGCAGGCAAGTTTTGGATAGCGTATGACAAACACGCCGCTTGAAGCAACTGCATATTCAAGGCACAGCCGTACGTCTACAGCGCTTGCAGGACACATGATGCGCACATTCGGAACAGGACGAAGCAGCGCAATGTCAAAAAGCCCCTGATGCGTCTCTCCGTCTGAAGGAACAGCACCCGCCCTGTCGAGTATAAAAACTGCATGCACGCCTTGCAGCGCAATGTCGTGGATAATCTGGTCAATGCACCGCTGGATAAACGTCGAGTAAATGCAAACGACAGGAACAAGCCCGCCGCGCGAAAGAGCGCCTGCAAATGTGACTGCATGTTCTTCTGCAATGCCCACATCAAAAAAGCGCGACGCATATTTTTGCGAAAAATTGGCAAGGCCCGTGCCGTGCGTCATTGCGGCAGTAAGCGCAACAACATGTTCTTGTTTTGCGGCAATCTCGCAGAGCGCCCTGTCGAACGCATTGGTAAATGTAACCGCACTTTTTTCTTTTGGCGTACCGTCAGCTAGAAAAAATGGAGCGACGCCGTGAAAATGCTCGGGATTTTTTTCCGCAGGTGCATAGCCTTTTCCCTTTTTTGTCACAACGTGGACGACGACAGGGCGCGGCAATTTTTTCACGCGGCGCAAAATAGTTTCGAGCGTTTGCTCATCGTGCCCGTTGAGCGGTCCAACATACTCAAATCCCAAATCGACAAAAAGATTGTTCGTCAAAAACATGCCCTTTATGGCGCGCTTAAAACGAAACGCAAGTTTTTCAAGATATTTATTAAAATACGGCACGCGGTCTATCAATCTGTCTATTTTGTAGCGGAATGTCTGATACTGCGCGCTCATCGTCATGCGCGAAAGATAGCGCGAAATAGAGCCAGTATTGTGGTCAATCGACATCTGATTGTCGTTCAAAACAACAATGAGATTTTTTGCAAGCTGCCCCGCATGAGAAAGCGCCTCAAACGCCATGCCGCCTGTGAGCGCGCCATCTCCGATAACAGCAACCACCTTTCCGCCCGCCTTTTGCAAGTTGCGCGCCATAAGCAGTCCGAGCGCTTGCGAGATAGAGGTGGAAGCGTGACCGTTGCTAAAAAAATCGTGCTCGCTCTCGCTTGTATGCGTAAAGCCCGAAATGCCGCCATGCGTGCGCAACGTTGCAAACTGATTGTACCGCCCGGTGAGCAACTTGTGCGCGTAGCACTGATGGCTTACATCCCAAATGATTGCATCATGCGGGCTTTCAAAAACGCGGTGCAGCGCAATCGTAAGTTCCACAGCTCCAAGATTGCTTGCCAAGTGTCCGCCGTTTTCACTCACCGTTTGTATAATCACTTTTCTGATTTCGCGGGCAAGGCGCGCAAGAAGCGAGGCGGGAAGCTTTTTTACGTCTGTAGGTGAATGAATGGCGGAAAGAATCGTATGCGCCTCCGTTTTCTATATTAAAAAAGACCGTGACACATGCACGGCCTTTACGCAATGTTTAAAAACGTCACTGAAAATGGCGCGTCGTTTTTAACTTTAAGTTTCTTTCAGAAACTTGCTCATCTACGTGTGCGCAGTTATACTGCGTGCAACTGCACACTAATTCAACAATTTCCAAAACTGATGTTTCGCTCGTTGTTGAATTTTTAGGGAACAAAAATAAACATACAGAATCTATTTATTTTTATGCCTGTTTCTTCTGAGCATCTTTTTCCGCTTATGCGTCGCCATCTTTTGACGCTTTCGTTTTTTCCCACAGGGCACGGTTTATCTCCTCATTTATAAAATTGATACATGATTTATAATCACCAACCCCGTCGCAGCTTCGCAACGCAGCTTCAAGCGGCAGCGGGGCACGGCGTTCTTATAAGGTATTGCAGTCGGATTTAATACCCTTTTTACAACGCAAGCGTCGGGGCATTACACCCTCCGCACGAATAAACCTGTTCGGAAACCTCAGTCTCAGAACAGATTTATTATTGCACAAAATGCGCTGCGCGTCAATACTGTTATTGCTCCTCAATTTTAAACGTTACTCGGTCGTCAAAAACTTGCTGCGCAGCAAGCGACACAACTTTGCCTTCATGCGCTTCAATTTCAGGATCTTCAATTCTTGCCATCTGAAAAGCACGACGGCTCGCCGCAACAGTGACTTCGTAAATGTTGTCTTGATACTTGACAAGCTCTTCTAACGGGAAAACCATACTGCACCTCAAATAAAAGTATATGACAAACAGAAAGAATTGTAAATAGGTCGCACCAACTTGTCGCACCGAAAATCAAATTCTATATTTTTATTTTTTTGGAGCAAAGGCTTTGAGGGAACCTCTAAAAACTGGCTGGATGCTTCGCTGCCCTGTCACAGTTTTTAGAGGTTCCCTTGAATAGCCGCCCTTCCGCAGTTCGCTCACGCTCATCCTCCGCGCTCGAAACTTCGCCCTTCGGGCTCGTTGCGAGTCCCGCCTCTCGCCTGCGGCTCCGTCTGCGGTGGACTATCGCTGCTACAGGGCGGGCTAGGCGCATCGTTTCAACATACACTGCCGTGCAGAGCACTTGTTACGCGGACGTACCACGAGCATGCACGCGCCTGCGCAATGCGCAAGCAAAAATCGGAGCAGCGAGGGGCGCAGCCCATGCCTTGTTTAAAGCCTGATAGTGCCCGCTTAGCCTTGTTCCGCCTGTCTCTGACAGGCTTTAAACAAGGCTAAGCAGCACTATCAGGGGCACCCTTTAAACGAGGGTAAACTCACGCGGAGCGAACAAGGCGAAAGCCCAAGCTGCCGCGGTCCGACGGCGAGAGGCCGTCGCGGTCAGACGCACGACAGAGAGAGGCGGAGAAGTCCCAGCTACCGCCACGAAAGACGCGGCCCGAGCCAGACAAGGCACCCGTAGGGTCGCTTGCACTTGCAGCATAGCTACCGTACCAATCCCAGCACCATTCCCATACATTGCCACTCATGTCATAGAGTCCATAGCCGTTCGGTTGCTTTTTCTTTACCTCGTGGGTTTTACTGTCGCTGTTAGCAGTATACCATGCATAATCGCCTAATTTATTTCCATCATTAGTGCCCGCATACACATCGCCAGTAAGTCCACCGCGTGCAGCAATTTCCCATTCTGCTTCAGTTGGGAGACGATAGCCTGTAGCGTCTATCTTACCGTTTGCGTCAACTCGCATGTATGGTAATTTACTTGAACTAGCGTCAGTTGTGGTGTACGGTGTTGTAAACGTACCATCACTAAAATAGACATAATCTATATCACTACTTGAACCTCGTTTGATATTTTCTTTTTTTGTTCGCTCGTTACAATATGCAATCATTTCATACCAACTTACTTGCTCAACTGGGCGGTTTTTTTGCACTTCGCCATCGGCTACTTTTTTATTTGCTTCTTCACCTTGAAAATAACTCGGGTTATTTCCCATAACATCCTGCCATTCTTTTTGGGTTACCTCGTGGTCGCACATCATATAGGCTTTTGTAAGCGTTACATGATATGAGCCATCGCTATTAAGTGGCATACTACCTGCACTTATTGTAACAAAACCGGTTGCGTCAGGTGCACTTGCACTTGGAACAGTCGTTCCTCCGCTAGTTCCTTTTCCACCTGTGCCGGTGCTGTGCCTACAACTTACAAGCATGACACTGCATGCAAAAATTGCACTTGCGCCAAGCAGCATGCATGTTGCTCCTTTCATCTCATACCTCCTATAACAGTTTGTAATATAAAAAGTATTTTATTATACCACTATTTCTTGATTAGTGTCAAAAAAAATTTGGTCAATTCACTTGGTTTGTTCTTTTAGTTGCGCATGAACAACGCCTGCACCGACATCTGCAAAGAGGTGCTTGAAATAATTCTTGCAGAAAACATCTTAACAGTGAACGATTTTTCAAAATCGGAACTGTTAAAAACCGCGCGTTCGCAATGAAATGAGAACGCGCAATTAATGAGCAAGTTTGCAGAGCAAACTGCAAGTTAAAAAATGCCCCAGCAGTTAGAGCGTTTTTTAAACAAGCTACATCTATTCAACTTATAGCAAAAAGAGCCGATAAATTATACGATGAAAATAAATGTGCGGACGCACAATATTTTTCATTATCATATTTTTAGCAAATGGAGAAAATCATGTATAAACGCCAAATCTATTTAGATAAACTTATCGCCCGAAAAGACAATGGACTTATAAAAATAATTACAGGTGTTCGCAGGTGTGGAAAATCATTTTTGCTTTTTAAATTGTATAAGAAATATTTAAACCGTTTAGGTATTGAAGATTCTCACATAATCCAAATTTCTTTGGAAGAAACTGAAAACTTTTCGCTTCATAATCCGCTTGTCCTTGATGCCCATCTCAAAAAACTGCTTGTTGACAAAAAACAGTATTACATTTTTTTGGATGAAATACAATTTGTAAAAAGCATAAAAAATCCTGACACATCAATAATAGATGCGGAACCTATTACATTTTATTCCGTACTGAATTCCCTTTTGAAACGAGAAAATGTTGATGTGTATGTAACAGGTTCAAATTCCAAGATGCTTTCAGGCGATATTCTGACAGAATTTCGAGGACGAGGCGATGAAGTTCGTGTTTTCCCATTGAGTTTTTCAGAGTTCATGGAAAAATACAACGGCGATGTTCGCGACGGCTGGGACGAATATCTTATGTATGGCGGACTTCCTTTTACGGTGAAGGCAAAAACACATGAAGCAAAAAGTTCTTACTTAAAAAATCTTTTTACAGAAACCTATATAAAAGATGTCATTGAACGAAATAAATTCAAAAACGAGGAAAATATTTCTGATTTGTTGAATATTCTTGCTTCATCTGTTGGTTCCCTTACGAATAGTCTAAACATACAAAATACTTTTCTTTCGGTAAAAAAACAGACTGTCAGTGTAAATACAATTTCATCCTACACAAAGGCTTTGCAAGGTGCATTTCTGATTGACAGTGCAAAAAGATTTGACATAAAGGGGCGAAAATATATTTCAACTCCTCTCAAATACTATTTTGTTGATACAGGATTAAGGAATGCACTTTTGAATTTCCGTCAAATTGAAGAACCGCATCTCATGGAAAACATCATATTTAATGAACTTAAAATCCGCGGTTATGATGTTGATGTGGGAGTAGTTGGAATCTATGAAACGAACAAAAAAGGAAGCGGTCAAAAAAAGCAACTTGAAATTGATTTTGTGGCAAACAAAGCGCAAGAGCGACTTTACATTCAATCGGCATTGACTATGGCAGACGAAGAAAAAGCCGCTATTGAACTTAGACCATTTTTACATATAACTGATTCGTTCAGAAAAATCGTACTTGTCGGTGGAAAGAAAGCGCCTCAAACGACTGAACAAGGCTTTACGATTGTGGGAATAATAAACTTTTTAATGGGCGAAAGATTATAATGTTTATCGTAATGTAGTTAGTCGCTTTGTGTTCATTATCAGAAAGATTATATAACTAAAAAAATGCCCTAGCATCCAATGCGTTTTTTAAACAACCATAAAACCCTGCGCATTCGCAATGAAATGAGAATGCACAAAGAATAGGCATGTTTGCAAAAGCAAACTGCAAGTTAAAAAACGCCCCAGCATCCAATGCGTTTTTTAAACAACCTTACAACTCTTAGCATTCGCAATGAAATGAGAATGCACAAAGAATAAGCATGTTTGAGAGCAAACTGCAAGTTAAAAAACGCCCCAGCAGTTAAAGCGTTTTTTAAACAACCTTACAAACCCTGTGCATTCGCAATGAAATGAGAATGCACAAAGAATGAGCAAGTTTGCAAACGCAAACTGCAAGTTAAAAAAACGCCCCAGCATCAAATACGTTTTTTAAACAAGCATATACGCAAACATAAAACAGAAACTTGAAAAAAATCGCTTTTTAACTACAATCAAAAAAATACCAAACTGTGTGAGGAATTGTGGCTTTTATTTCAGTTCAATTAAAGGGCTTCCGTAATTTGCAAGAACAAAAAATTGACCTTGCCTATCCCGAAGTTTTTTTACTTGGGCAAAATGGACAAGGGAAAACAAACCTATTAGAAGCCTTGTATATATTGGCATACGGTACTTCATTCCGCACAAAAAGCGATTCTGAAATATACACACATGGGATGCCGTTTTTTTCAGTTTCGGGCGAATATAGGGAAAACGAGCATATTTTCCACAGTATTCACATACGTTCTCAGTCAAAAAAAAAAGAAATTACAAAAAATGGAAAGCGTATAACCGATAGAAAAATACTTATTAACACTATCCCTTGTATTATATTCTGTCATGACGATATTGCATTTGCAAATGGTGAAATGAGTTACCGCAGGTTTTTTTTAGACCAAACACTTTCGTTACACAACACTGAATACATTGACACGATGAGGCGCTTTACCAAAATCTTAAAAATGAGAAATGCTATTTTAAAAGAACATCGTCAAGATTTACTTGACACAATAGATATTCAGTTTGCTGAAACAGGCTTACAGATTGTAGAACAGCGAGCGCACCTTATAGATGAGCTAAATACTTTTTTTACCGAGCATTACCATAAAATAAGCGGAATCGAAAATATACATCTTGAGTATAAAAGTAGTTGGCCGTATCATTCAGTTGAAGAAATCCTTGTCTACCTAAAAGAACACCGTTTACGCGATATAGAACTCAAAACAAGTCTTTCAGGACCACAACGCGATAAAGTACAATACCAACATGACAAAACCCCCTTTATTCCGCACGCTTCGACTGGGCAAATTCGCTTAATCTCGCTTATACTACGCTCGGTGCAAGCCCAATACTATTTTGAAAAAACGCAGCGCAAACCTATTTTGCTTTTAGACGATGTGCTTTTAGAATTAGACCCCAAAAAACGAGTACGATTTACTGAATTGCTTCCCGTGTATGAGCAACTGTTTTGTACCTTTTTGCCAGGCGAGCCCTTTGAGCACTACAAAAAACAACATACAAAGATATACCATGTCGAAAATGGAGGCTTTTACAATGGCTAACGCAAAATACACACGAATGAAAGATGTGATTGATACTTTTGTCGAAAAATATAGCGGAATGCATGAGGCTGCAAAAGTGGTCAACAGTTGGGGCGACATTGTAGGCGAAAAACTCTGTGCGCACTGTCGCCTTATTGATATAAAGCAAGAATCAATTATTATCGAAGTAGACCATCCTGCTATCGCTCAAGAATTGCACCTTCTAAAACAAACGATTCTTCAAAAAGTGCGCACCTATTACCCAGAACTCGCAATACAGACTATTAAAACACGAGCCGCAAAAAACTACCCCAGTACTGCTGTTACACCCAACGAACCAAGCCAAAAACCACCCCATACGAAAGAGCAAACAGTCACAAGGAACGATACAAAAGAACCCAAAAAAACTGTTCCTCAAGAACTAAAAGCAATTCTTGAACGCATAAAAGTAAACGATTAAGGTGTGCTAGCAGGCTTAAACACAAAATCATGTGTCGCCCAATCTCCATTTTCTGGTGTTACCTGAAGGCGTACACAACCGGCAGTCCAATTCTGTACTAAATAAAACTCTACGGTTATCGAACCATTTGAATCTGTGCTAGGAGTAATGTTCACCACCCCATTAACGGAATCACCGATCTTCTGTGGGGCGTTCGCAGAATAATACACCCACTTATCAGAGGCCTTTGGTGTAATAGTCAAGGTTATTTTAGTGCTCGCATCTACATCAGTCAATGTTGTTGTTGTGTGTATGCTACTTGACAAGTTATTGATATAATTATTTGGATCCTGATTATTTGGTTTTGTTGGTACATCGATATCGATACTACTAGTATTATAGTTCAATTTTATTTTTTGAATCCCTATCTTTCCAGAAATTTCACCTATGTTTGTCTCATCATTGTATGCAGTTTTTACTCCAAATGCATCGGTGAGCGTGAAGCCCTTTATAATCACATCACCGCGAGGACCTGCTAATTGATTTTGTGTTCCACCTAATGGGCTCTCATCATTTTTCACGCGCCCTAAAAAACGAGAAGGTTCCAAAGAAATACTACTCTCCACATCACTAACACTTCCAGAAAATTCAATAATTTCTACTGTCCAAGGCTCTGTCTTTTCTACTGGTCGCCCATTTTCTATAACCGTCCCAGACACATTGAGCGTTATATACTGCGTATCTATAACATGCTTATTGGGGACAATCACATTTAAAACTCTTTCGGTATCATCCCAAAGTAAACGACCTTCAGGTGGACTATTACACATGATTTCAAAGTTTTTTGTACTAAAGAGCCTTTTTGAACCTAAACGAAAGAGTTGAACAGTAATAGGAATTGGGAAAGTTACAGGCATGCCGTCATCATTTGGACAAACATCCGCATTAGGTTTAAGTTTAAATGAAAATTGACAAGTATCAATATTTTCCTGATTCAGCGAAGTCGGGAGCATTTCAAATAGCTGCTCACTTCCTGCAGCCACATCAAACCGCACCTCAAGCGGTATTTTTAGTTCATTGTCAATACTGAATGTTCCTGTAACCAGTCTCTCACTGGGCACATAGACGGTAGTACCCCCCCCCCTCATATACAATGGAACAAGGGTCATAGTCCACAAGGACAAGACCTTCAGTCTCTCGTGCAAACTCGCGCGATATAAACGCCTTTATGTCAAGTCGCATTCCACAACTAGACAAACACAACAGACCTAAAAATATCACCAGTATCTTTTTCATTTTACATCCTCCATCAAGATAAAAGCACCCTTTGCCTATACAAACAAGCCAGTATGTACAAAAAGGCTGCTTGTCAAAAGCACCCAAAAACCTAAAACCACAGTATCGAAATCGTTTTAGGTATCTGTTTTAACGCTAACGCACAGCCTTTTCAGTATCATCTCCAACTAATTTCGAGATTCATTTACAATATTTTGTAAACTACTATTAAATGTTATAAACTCATTCCAGCGAGTATCGTTTGTTGTGTCAATACCGCACATTCGAGCAAATTCGCGCAAATGTACTCTAAACGAGTTAGATGAAGTAACATCAAGTGTCAATGTATATGGACTAATTTTTGTCACTTGACCATTTTTTAATATTTCAGTAATGGTTGCACGAGGGGCTGGGTTATTTCGAGTGTCAGTTAAATCCCCTGTGTATGTTCCCTTGCCCAATTCAAAGGTTCTTGACTGACCATCTTTTTGAGTAAGGGTTGCCCTTATAGCAAACTCCTTTGTATCAGTTGGAGCAGCAACGGTAAGAAGCAATTCCCCATTATACCCTGCGATTGTTATATCTTGCATCTTAGTAGAGGCTTGATATGTTTCAAGGAACACTGTTTTAGAAAGCGAACCTAAAAAAGCACAGCCCATTACAGACACCAATGGGCATGCGAGAAGAATGCCCATAATAATTTTTTTGATTTTCATAAAAATCTCCTCCGTTCATAAACTTGTTATATTTTAGCTAAATATATAAAAATGTTCAATACT
>JAFSRD010000023.1 GCA_017446265.1 Treponema sp. | reverse complement strand
TTCGACTACTTGCTTGCAGGCTGCAAAGCAGAAACCAAAAAGTGCTAAAAATAGCACAGCAATTCGTTTTAGGCTCATACACCCTCCTGTTCAGTTGAATTGGTGCTTATTATAACACAAATTTCCAAAAATGTCTACAATATTGACCTGATTTTTTCTGGCACAAACGTTTAAATACAACCGCTTCGTTGTCCACGCATTAAAGAGTCGGTAGAAGAAACACTGATTAATTCACATTCAAGGTAATTGGCGTTTCCAAAGATAAAAGATTTTTTGAACAGCATGACATGCAATGTACTGAAAATGAGATTGAAGCAACAACTCTTTTCCTAAAAGGAGCAATTGTCATTGGTACATAGCATCGTATCTTTACATGTGCGTATTTTCGTGTTTTTACTTGGTGTATTTTGCGTATGTGATGCCGTTGAATATGAACATATTTCCTGAAATTGTACCGTTTTCCATATCCGATGACGAGGAAGAAAGCCATTCGCCGCTTAAAGCGTTGAGTGTCGATGTGACAGTAAGCGTCACTGTGCCATTATCCGCTGCATTACCAGTATAGGTGCCTTTTTCCATTGCAATTTCGCCTGATTTACCGCCCGTTTTTCCATATGCGCCACGCGTAAATGTGTTGTTGCTGTAGAAGCGATAGAATGTATAGCCTGAAGTGTCGCCGGTTGTCATGCCATAGCGGTACTCTGCAACAAGTCCACCTTTTGCCGTTGTCTTACATGAAGCGAAAATCAAGATTGTCGCACACACAGCAAGTGTTGCCGCCACTTTTACCATATTTTTCATACCTGATTTCATACGCACTCCTGTTCGAAAATCAAAACTATACTACAAGTAGCTGCTGTTTACAGATTAAACCTGTTTGATAACGAAGTTTCCAAACATGTCCATTGTATTGTACAATGCGCAATTCGTCAAGGCAAAAATACTTATGGGCACGGAAATCAATTGTTAAGCAACACGGCATATGCCATCTTTTACAAAAGATGGCTCCTCTTCACATTGCTCTGCAATTTCATCAATAATTACGCTATGCCTATCCTCAAGTTCATGCGCGCTTTTTCTGCATTGCGGTATGCTCGCCATGCATGAATCACTAGCGCAAGCGCAATCACGCCATAGCCAATGAACTGGCGAAAATATTCGCCAATATTCGCGTTCCCAAAAAGGTTTTGCCCCGCACGCGGCACAACAATATACATTAAGTGCAAAAGTACGACACCTGCAAAACAGTTTGCAATGCTCGCTTTGCTTGCAGACGCTCCGCCTACTAAAATTGCGGCAGCAGCAAAAAATCCTGTCTGGTCGTGCGCGTTGTACGTTTGCATGTTGCCGAGGTTTTGCAAAAAGATAAGTTGCCCTATGCATGCAAGCACAGTAGAAATCACAATTGAAACGATGCGCGTTTTTTCTACAGGAATGCCCGCAGCATTCGCAACTTGCTGGTTTTGCCCCACCGCGCGCATGTCCTGACCGAGTTTTGTCTTTTTAAACCACACAATAAAAAGCGCCAAGAGCACCACTACAAGATACGTTGAAATGGGAACTTTAATGCCAGAAATGCGCACCATGAGCATGTTGTCAAGCGCTTGCCGCACGGGGTCAAGATTGAGCGTATTGCGCACGCCCCATCCACGCGAAAGGGCTATTGCTTTGTTGTGCAGCGGCACAAGGCTTCCGAACAAATATAGCACAATAAACTGATACACGCCATTAAAGAAAAAGCCCAAGATGTAGCTCGTTACCATTTCTCGCCCACGTGCATGGTTCAAAATAGAGCCTGCAACCCAGCCAAGCAGCACGGAAATGGGAATGCCAACAAGAGCTGCAAAGGCAAGCCCCTGTATGCCTGATATGCCCCAATCCATCGCAAAAATTAAACCGATTTGCCCTGCCATTGCGCCGAGCACCATGCCGAAATTTATGCCCATGCCCGCCATAATCGGCAATACGAGCGAAAACACTAAAAACGAATTGCGTGCAATGCGTGTCAATATTTCATCAAGGATAAATTTTCCTGAGTAACCAGAAATCGGAATTGAAACGATAGTGAGCACTAAAAAAATTTCTGCGACCAGATTGTCTGCAAGAAAACTCTTTACATTTGCGTTTGTCAATTTTTTCATCGCTCCTCCCGTGTCTTTCGTGTAAGCGCGTACAAAATCATGCCATTTGAAAGCACAATGCGGATGACCTCCGACACATCTGTCTGTAAAATGCTGTTGATGACAGACGGCGTGAGCGTGAGTATGCCCTGAAATAAAATCGTACCCACGACAACATTTGCAATTGATGCTTTGGTAATAGAAGCCCCGCCAATTAAAATTGCCGCCACCGCAGGAAATGCCATGTACAGCGGCGCTTGATACAACTGAATGAATCCATAACTTTGCTGGTACACCAAAATGCCAAGCGCGCCTGTTACAGTGGAAACGACAACGCTTACCATGCGCATGCGGTTTATGTTGATGCCACTTGAGCGTGCGTAGTGAGGGTTTGAGCCGACGGCAGTAAGAGCTGTTCCCGTACGGCTTTTCATAAAGAGGTACATTATAAAACTTACGAGTGCGCAGAATAAAAGCATGCCGGTGGGAACAGTAAACGAACCTATCTTAAGCGCAAGAAAATCGTTGAGCTGATGCATCCAGTAACCGTCGAGTGTAATCGTTGTGCGCAAGCCTTGTCCCTTGTAGCCCCACACCATGTTTTCACTTGTGTACGGCAGTACAAGCCACATGATTGACATGAACATGACGGCGGCAAACCCCACGTAGAGCGCAATTGTCATCTCTTCGCCACGCACGCGGTTCAAAAGCATGCTGTAGGCAACGCCGAACAAAACGGCAAACGGCACTGAAAGCATCATTGCACCAAAAAGGCCAAGCCAGCCGGTAAAGCCGAATTGCATGGAAAGCGTTGCACCGAGCAAGCCACTTATGACGCCGAGCGACAAGCCAAAGTTTAAGCCTGCACCGGAAAGAATCATTGGAATCATGGCAAGCGTCAAAAGCTCATTTTGCCCGAAACGCACAACGATGTCACCGAGCACCGCGCTCATCGACACACCCACAAATGGCGCGACAACAAGCAACACGAGCAAAAAACCTGCGATAATGAGGCGCGGCAATCCAAATGCCTGCACTTTTTCTTTGAGTATGTTTTGATTCATGCACTTTCCTCCGCTTCTTCGCCCGACATTAAAAGCGCAAACTGCTTTGGCTCTGCGTGCGCGTTTAAAATGCCGGCAATCTTTCCGCCCGATACGACTGCCACGCGGTCGCACACTGATCGCAATTCTTCAAGCTCACTTGAAATCATCACAATCGTTGTGCCCTGTTCCTTGTTGTAGCGACGAAGCATATCAAGCACAATTGCTTTTGCGCCCACGTCAATGCCGCGAGTCGGCTCTGAGACAAATAATAATTTTGGTTCAAGACAGAACGCTTTTGCAAGGCACACTTTTTGCTGATTGCCACCAGAAAGCTCTTTCGCTTTTTGCTTTGCACCGGTACATTTTATGTCGAGCAGTTCAATGTACCGTTCGGCGTTTTCTTTCATCGCTTTTTCGTCGCGCAACTTGAAAAATCCATACGATTTTAGGAACATATCTTTCACCTGCATTGCACTGAACGAAATGTTCCAGTCAAGGCTCTCGTCAAGCAAAAGGCCCGCGCCGCGACGGTCCTCGGAAACGAATGATATACCAGCTTTGAGCACCGCACTCGGATTGCCCAGTGGAAGCGGCGTGTCATTGAACGTAACTGCGCCGCCTGCAGGAAAGAGTCCTATGATGCCGTTCGGCACGCCGAGCTTTCCTTGACCAGCGAGCCCGCCTATGCCAAAAATTTCACCGCGCTTTACTGAAAAACTTACGTCTCGAACTGTTTCGCCGGGCATGTCAACCCACAAATGTTCGACGCACAGTACATTGTCATTGTGCGCAAGCTCTCTTGTTGCCGTCGGTGTGCCAACGGCAACATCACGCCCAACCATAGAAGCGGCAATGTCTGCAATGCTTGTATCCGCAACCGCAACATTACGCACGGATGTACCGTCGCGGAGCGTTACCACGCGGTCGCATATTTCCATCACTTCGCGCAGGCGGTGCGAAATAAAAATAACCGCAATGCCCTGCGCGGCAAGCTCTTTAATCGCTTTTAAAAGCACTTCTGCTTCCGACTCGGTGAGCACCGCCGTCGGCTCGTCGAATACAAGCAAGCGCACATTGTCACGGTCAATCTCTCGCGCAATTTCTGTAAACTGCTTGTGACCGACCGGCATCTCTGATACAATTGTTCCTGCATCAATGTGAATGCCAAGCCTATCGATTGCGTTTTGCGCGCGTTTATTTATTGCAATGCGGTCAAGCACGCTCATGCGTTTGCCAAATATGTTTACCATGAAATTGCGCTTAGTGATTTCGCGGTTTAGCAAAATATTTTCCGCTGCGGTAAACCCTGGAATGAGCGAAAACTCCTGATGCACCATGCCGATTCCTGCATCAAGTGCATCAAATGGCGTTTTAAAATTGACCTTTTTTCCGTCAAGCATAATTGTGCCGCCGTAGCCGCCCGATTCGGCAATCTGCGGCATGCCAAACAGAATGCTCATGAGTGTTGTCTTGCCCGCGCCGTTTTCGCCTACGAGTCCGAGTATCTCACCCGCGTGCACGTCGAACGTAATATCTTCAAGAACGACTGTTCCTGAAAAATCTTTTGTGATATTTTTTAACGACAAAAGTGGTGTTTCCATAGAACTCCTTATCCTGATGCAATAGAAGTAAGTATATCATGTTCAATAAAAAGTGTCAGCAGAAAACACGTACATATGAAAAATTGACAGCAGTGTAAAAAAAATCAGAGAAAAATGCCCGCCTATACGTCAGTGGCACAGGCAGGCATTTTTTTCAAAAACTAGTTTGTAAACTTAATCTGGAAATATTTTGCAGGAACTTCAAGTTCGGTGGTAGGTAAATAACCTTGACCAAAAATATAGGTGTCCATATAGATAAGGAGTTGATTTGTTGCACGAACGCCAGTGTTTTGGTCAACATAGTAGCCGCCATTCCAGTTTGCGCCAGGCGTAAACTCACCGAGAGCGGCGAATAAGTCTGCGCTGCTCGATACGTCTGCGGTTCCTTCAACAATGCGCTTTGCAAATTCGCCGAGACCCGCGCTCACTGTAAATCCGTATGAATACGCCCATGTACCGAATTTTCCAGCTCCTGCTTGCGCAACGACAACATCTTCAACTTTTTTGAGGATTGCAGGGAAATTGCCTGCTTCTGCCGTCAAATCAATGCCAAATGCTCCAGGGTATCCCATAAGCGGAGACGGCAAATCTGCTTCTACAAACATGCCGCCGTACTGCGCAAGCTGGCGAAGGAGCGGTTCTGTGTGCGCATCGTTCGTGCAGAAAAATGCAGTGTCTTTGCCATAGCGTTCAATCCACTGAGGCACATGCTCAAGGATAAACTGTTGTGCGCCTGCAACGCCTACGTCGCTCGTTGGGTCGGGGGCAGTTTCAAATACAAAGCGGATTCCTAAATCTGCACATGCCTGCTCCATAATGTTGCGGCGAAGTCCAAGCGACTCGTATGACATGTGACGCGGGAACGAGATATGCACAAATGTGTTCGCCCCCATCTGTTTGGCAGCCCAAATAATCGTGTAGCCGCGCGACATAAAGTCTGCGCTGATTGCCAAATCTGCTGATTTTTGGATAACGAGCGGGTCCTCGTGCGCTTCACCGGCAAAGCAGAGAATATCCGGCCGTTTTTCTTTGACACGGTGGAACGCTTCTGCAGTTCCTGGCACGCTCTGATTTACGACAATAGCTTTCATAAGCGGGTCGTCTGCAAGCGCGACAATTTGCGAGATTGTTGTTTCTTGCTGCGACATAAAATCATCAGGATACGTGATATGCTGAATCATGCCGCCTTGCGCAACAGAACCGTAACGCGCGATAAGCTCTTCTGCACCACGCAAGTCATCTTCCGATTGCGAAACTGTTCCTGTTGCAATGCCAATGTGGAACGCCGCACTTGATGTTGCGCTCTGCTTTTTTGAGCACCCCGCAAATGCAAGCAGTGCAATAGCAACTGCAAAAATTAATGTGTTTTTTTTCATATACTTCTCCTTAAATAAAATGTAAAAAAACTGCTTTATAATCTATCAAAAAATGGCATGTTCAGCAATACATCCCCGTTTATATAAAATGCGCGAAGCTCCAAGCGCAACCAATACACCGACAGGCACAAGCACTCCTACAGAATTTGCAAGCGATGGCACGAGCAAAAAAAGCACAATCATAAAAAGCATCGGAGCAACGGCAACTTTCCAGTTTTTACTTATGTACACAACGCCAAGTCCACCGAAAAGTGCAGGAAGAATATTGTCGAATGCAGGTTTGAGCGCTGGCGAATTGATAATTGGAGCAAGTTGTGCAAAGAGCAACACGCCAAGCGTAATTACAAACGTTGTGACTATTGATGCTGTTGCAATGGCTATTGTTGCAATGATTTCGCCTTCTTCAGTTCCCTGTTTTATTCCTGCGCTTTCAAGTGCGTTGAGCGCAGCTGGCACTTTTAATGCTGTTACGTTGCCGGTAACAAAGCTTAAATACGTGCCAGCTGTTCCAAGCATTGGCGTAAACGTAACTACTTCAATGAACCCGACAGTCCAATAGACAGGCGCAACGCCAAGCAAGCCTTTGAGCACTGACGAAGCGTGCGGCCACGCGTTATATTTTACGCATATTGCAACAGGCACAAATACGACGACACATGCTGCGCTCCAAATCCACAGCTGTCCCCAAAAATGAGTGCGCTTCATATATTCTTCAAAATGCATGTTTTGCTCCTTTTTATAGCGCTTACAGTGCACCGAATGCACCGGCTGCGCACGAAGCAAACAGCATGCCGGCAATCATTGAGAACGGCAATGCGTAGTTTTCAAGCCAGTCAAGATGCGCTTTTTTAACAAGCAAACCACAAAACCCCATGACGAGCGCAGAAACTGCGAGCACTGCGACAGGCAGCAAGCCAGGCATTCCTTCCCGCACATGTGAAAACACCATGCCAGAAAAAGCTGAAATCATTCCCATAAAAAGCGATGTCATCATGATGTCGCCCCATTTTGCGTCTTTTGTTTGTATCTTGACAATTCCACGTTGGATTTTTTTTATAAGAATCGGCGTGAGGATAATGCTTGCCATGATGCCAAGCGTCATCACCCATGCTATTGTCGAAAAAACAGATGCGTCTGTTACTGTTTCTGAGAGTGGCACCCCGAGTGCATTTACTGTAGATGTTGCTGCTGGAAGTTCATAGGTAATTGCGCCGATGACGCTCAAACGGATCCATGGAAGCGGAAGCCCTAAAATTTTTGCAAGCGTAACAACACCAAGCATAATTGAGAATGCAGGCGCAAGCGAAAAGAGAGCTGTTGAGCCAATCGTTTTTCGTATGAGTGATTTTTTTATGCCAATTGCATGCGCGCGACGGATTGCACGCACGAGAAAAAATACAGCTTGTGCAAGCACAAACAAAATGACAAACGCTGCAAGCGCAAACATAAATGCACTGTTTGGATTGAACGAGTTTTTCATACGCATGAGTATATCATAAAACACTGCGCATGATGAAGTCGCTTCGTTGTGCTGTAAAAACAGTGTTCCGTGTGCTTGCACAAACGCAGTCAGTGCAGTATAGTAATTTAATTAGCATATGCTAATTAAATTACTATACTTACGAGGCGCATATGATGCAATTAGTTCTTGTCCGTCACGGTGAAAGCGAATGGAACAAACTGAATCTGTTTACCGGATGGACAGATGTCGATTTAAGCGAAAAAGGTCACGAAGAAGCAAAAGCTGCCGGCAAGTTGCTCAAAGCAGAAGGCTTTGATTTTGATGTCTGCTACACGTCATATTTAAAACGCGCAGTCCATACGCTGAATCACATCCTTGATGAGATGGACAGGAACTGGCTTCCCGTACATAAAACATGGAAACTAAATGAACGTCACTACGGCGCATTGCAAGGTTTGAATAAAGCTGAGACGGCAGAAAAATATGGCGAAGCGCAGGTAAAAATCTGGCGACGCTCGTTTGACGTAAAGCCGCCTGCGCTTGAAACTTCAGATGAACGCAGCGCAAAAAATCAAGCCATGTATCGTGATGTTGCCGAAAAAGAGTTGCCGCCTGCTGAAAGTCTTGAAACGACTATAGCGCGCGTCATTCCCTATTTTGAAGGTGTCATTAAAAAAGACATGCGGGCTGGAAAGCGCGTCATTGTCGCGGCGCATGGCAATTCACTTCGTGCGTTAGTAAAATATCTTGACAACATGAGCGCGGAAGAAATCTTGAATGTGAACATTCCGACAGGCGTGCCGCTCGTGTATGAGTTTGACGACTCGTTTAAAGTGACAAAGCGCTATTATTTAGGCGACCAAGACGCACTTAAAGCAAAAATGGAGGCTGTGGCAAACCAAGGAAAAAAAGCATAGCGCGAGCACAGAAGTCAATTACACAGTTCTCCTTTTCATATATTCACAAACTATGCTATAATCACATCAGATATACTATGTGCTTTTTATTAAAACACATTAAGCACAACGGCGCACAGCATATTCGTACAATATTTCTTCTCGTGTGTAAAAATTTGTTCGCGATAAAAAATGCGGGCGTTGTAAAGGCGTTTGTTGTTTCGCTTGTGTTGTCCCTATACATTACGATTCCACTTGTGCACATCTCGCATGCAGGCGGACCGTATTCATATGCATTGTATGACAAAAACGGCGAGTTGCTTGGTGCGTCTGTTGCAAGCGACGGGCAATGGCGATTTGCTCCACACATCGTGCCAGAAAAATTTGAAAAAGCAATTATTGCATTTGAAGATAGGCGGTTTTATTTTCACTGCGGCGTTGATTTTCTTGCCATTTGTCGTGCATTCATTTTAAATGCACGCACTGGCCGCATTGTTTCAGGCGGCTCTACAATCACCATGCAGACGGTGCGCATTCTTGAACATAATCCGCCGCGCACGTTGCCGCAAAAAGCAAAAGAAGCTGTTCTTGCGTTTTTTTATGAGCTGCGCTACACAAAACGCGGCGTACTTGAACTATATGCGGCAAATGCGCCGTTTGGTGGAAATGTCGTAGGCATTGAAGCAGCTTCGTGGCGATACTTTAATCGTCCTCCTGACTCGCTCACCTGGGCAGAAACAGCGACGCTTGCCGTTTTACCCAATGCACCTTCGCTCGTCTATCCTGGCACAAACAAAAACATACTCCGTGCAAAGCGCGACAACTTGCTGCATACACTGCACAAGCGTGGCTGTTTTGACAAGGAAACATTGCTGCTTTCACTTGAAGAATCGCTTCCAGAAAAACCGTATGACTTGCCTAGTTACGCACCACATTATTTGGAACGGATGAAAAAATCTAGCGGAAAGAATCGCACGACGGCAACGCGAACGCCAGAAGCGGCATCATCATTTGCGGAAACGCGTATAGTTACAACGCTCACTGCCACGCTGCAAAAAAATACAACTGCGCTGCTTGAAAAATGGTCGCGGCAATTTTCGCGGAGTGGCATCAACAACGCAGCGGCAATCATCATAGACACGCAGACAGGCAATATACTCGCATACTGCGGCAACACGGGGAGTGGCGGCAGAAATGCAACCTCACGCGACGTAGATATCGTCAATTCGCGCAGAAGTTCTGGCAGCTTGCTAAAACCGTTTTTGTTTGCGGCAATGCTTGACACTGGCTTGCTGCTTCCAAACCAGCTTGTTGTTGACGTGCCTACGCGCATTGGCAGCTACAAGCCAGAGAACAACATTCCCGTCTATCGCGGAGCTGTTCCCGCCGCCGAAGCGCTTTCACGTTCGCTCAATATCCCAGCCATACGCGAACTGCGGACATATGGCATTACAGCTTTTCTCGACTACTTGAAAAAATGTGGATTTACAACATTTGACAGAACAGTGAGCGATTACGGGCTGCCACTCATACTCGGCGGCGGAGAAGTGACGCTTGAAGAAGCAACGCGCGCATATGCCGCGCTCATGAATGCCGCATGTGATAATGCACGTAGCACGTGGCACAATTTTCCTGCGTCAACAGGGGCAGCGTATTTAACACTTACCGCACTTGAAGAAGGCGCGCGCCCTGATGATGAGGCAGCATGGCAGTCGTATGCACATGCAAAAAAAATCGCATGGAAAACAGGAACAAGCACTGGCAACCGCGACGCGTGGGCAATCGGCACAACAAAAGAATACACGGTAGGCGTGTGGGTTGGAAACGCAGAAGGGCACGGACGACCTGATTTAAAAAGCGTTGCCACATCTGCACCGCTCATGTTCGACATTTTTTCAACGCTGCCAGCAACACATCAGCCGAGCGTTCCCTATGATGATTTGACGCTTGAAACAGCGTGCGCTCACTCTGGCTACAAAGCGGGCATGTATTGCAGCGACACAAAAAAAATATTGCGTCCGCTTGCTGCTCCCATAAGCGAGCTGTGCCCTTATTGCTTACCTGTGTCGCTCACGCCCGACGGGAAATACCGCGCTTCAGTGCAGGACATGACAGGTGAATACGCAGGACAACTCCCGAAAATTGAAAACAGGTTTGTGCTTCCGCCATCTCTTGAATATTGGTACACGCGCTATGTGTTCGGTTACAAAACGCTCCCGCCGTATGTGTCGGGAAGCATTGCCGCTCGTGAAGAATTGACAATCGTTTTTCCTGAACAAGGAGCGCACATCGTCATTCCTATTGAGATTGACGGAACGACAGGGCGCATGGTGATGCAAGCAGTAAACCGCGACAAAAACGCAACGCTGTACTGGGACATTGACGGCGAGTATTTGGGAAGCACAAAGCGTGTTCACGAAATGACGACGTACGCTGCGCCTGGCACACACACGCTCACCGTAACTGATTCACGAGGCAACAGACGCGTGCGCACATTTGAAGTGCTCGATAAAGAGTGAGCAGTTTGTTGCTTTTTACATAACTACTTATGCGTGTCCAAATAGGCTACCGCAGAAAGAGCGGCTACATTTCCTTCACCTGCTGATTTAATATACTGATACGGACGACCGACAATGTCACCACACGCAAAACAACCGTGCACGCTCGTCTCCATAAAGCGATTCACTTTCACGTGAGCGCCGTCCATTTCAATGCCTTGCACAAGTTGACCTGGCGCAATGCTTTCTCGCAAAATAAAAACGCCGTCAACACTATACGTATTTGCATTCGTCACAAACGATTCAACATGAGAGGTGCCTGCAATTTCTTTTGGCGTTTCGCGCACAATTTCAATTTTTTCAGATGTATGCACCTCATCTTTATAAAGTGGAACGTAATATACTTTTTCTGCAACTTCTGCAAGAAAGTTTGCCTCGCTCTCTTCGTGCACGCTTGCGGCAATCACTGCAACTGTTTTTTTCTTATACAGCGGCGCGTCACATGTAGCGCAATAGCTTACGCCCTTGCCAAGAAATGTTTCTTCGCCGGGATACGGCTTTCCCATAACAACGCCTGTTGCAAGAATGACTGTGCTCGCTTCAAGCATGCCGAGCGATGACTGTACACCAAAGTAGTCTCCCATCGGAAAAACTGCGCTTACGCGTCCTTCTGTTATTTCAATGCCCATAGATGCAATGTGCTCTCGAAACGCTTTCTGCATGTTTTCGCCAGTAACAGACGGCAGCCCTAAGTAGTTTTGCACGGCATGTGCTTTTTCAACTTTTGTACTTAAATTGCTGCTGCCAAGCAGCATAATTTTTTTGTTGCGGATTTTTGCTGTAATCGCCGCAGATAACCCTGCAGGACCCGTGCCGATAATCATTACATCATGCCGTTCCATAGCATCTCCCATAAGAACTCCTCAGCAACAAAAAATTTTGCTGCGAAGCGTGGTGCGCAAAAACACACAAAATCACAATTTGCACAGTAATACAGACGGTGCAATCAACACATTGTCATACAGTTAAAATATACTACTATTGCCCAAGAAAGTAAATAATTTAAATATGAAATAAATACAAATCTTTACGCAGAAATATTTCCCCCATCCGCAATCTCTATGTTGCCCAACGTGTAACCTGATTGAGAGACTGCATTCACCAATGCTGTTTTACAATTGCAATTCTTGAGCAACATTGTCACTGTGTGCCTTTTCAAATCAACTGTTGCCCACACACCATCAAGAGTGTTGAGCGCATTTTCTACATGCACCGCACAGTTTTTGCATGTCATGCCACCGACAGAAGCATGCGCCCTATACGGATAGTGTAATTTATTCGTATCTTTCACATCAATTTTTCTGATTGCACTACCGTCAGTGCAACAACCTTTTCCAGCCGCACGTTTAAAAAATGATTTTATACCGCCGAATACACCTGCTATGATTATTAAAATAATAATGACATTTGCTATCATACCATGAAACCTCCAACAGTACGGGTATGCAAAAAAACAGGACCCGCACGCGTGTGGCATACGCACGAGTCCTGTAAAAAGCTGGTAACTTTTTCTATGTAGCTATGTTCCACACAAAAGGATTGACAATCCTCTTGTATGCAGAAGAACCTGTTTTATACGCAACAATTATGCTGTTGCTCCAAGCTGTTCGCATGCTTTGAGCGCTGCATCATCAGGAGCAAGCTGTGCCATAAGCCCTGTGCCGTTTACTACTGTGCCGCCCGCTTTTTTAACACGCTCTGCCCAATCGCGAAGCCATTTTCCATCGCCCCAATCATACGAGCCGAACAATGCAACTTTTTTTCCATTTAAGCCGCTTTCAATTGAACTGAAAAATGATTCCATGTTGTCTTCAAGCACTTCATCGCCCATTGCAGGACTCCCGAGTATAAGCACATCTGCAGCAAGCACATCTGAGCCTGAAGCAGAATCAGCTGTTTTCATTGTAACTGTTGCGCCAGATGCCTGCGCACCTTTTTGAATTGCTTGTGCCATAGCTTCCGTATTGCCTGTTGTGCTGGCATATACAATAGCCTTTGTCATTTTTTACCTCCAAAGCATCATTTATTAATTGCTATATATCTTCGCACCGCAAGCGGAACAGGCACGCCCCTTTTTACCATTCGCCTGCACCACGTACTGCACGTTCTATATTTTTTCATCTGCTCTTGCGCAGCTGCGACATCGCCATACACTTTCCACGAGCCGCTGTAACGAAACTGCGTGCCCGCTGTTTTTTCAAACGCAACAACATCTTCAAGCGGGTATCCAAGGAACACGCCCACTTCATGCGGAAACGCCTTTTCAACTACAAGCCGATGCAACAACTCCGCAAGCAACGGACAAAATCCCGCTTCGACAGGATACCCTTTTTGCAACAAATACCGCTTTATCTTGCATTCACTGCACCGCCGCTCTAAAAGCGAACGGTCATACACAAAAAAGAGCATGTGCGTCTTTGTACGTGGCAACGCAACAACATACTTGCCGCATTCAGTAAACGCTGCTTTCCATTCGCCGAGCTTGCACTTGTTGTATTGCCCTTTGCGAATGGAAAACAAACATGCAGGCTTTATGCCGCACAGCGCAGGCGCACCGCATCGCATGACAGTTTCATCAAAACTCACAATGCACCTCAATCATTTTGTATGACAGCAATAATCGCTGCTACACCCGCAACTGCATCCAATGCATCCCATGTTGCCCGTACGCTTTGCATCGCGCCATTGCTTGACAATTGATCGAAGTGAAAATACAATTCCCGCCATAAGAACAGCACTGACTATAATGTTTGCAATCATATCTACCTCAAAATGCTGCATTATTTTTGCAGCAATTTTTTTTAATTTTGCGCCGTCTTTTACGTTTATGACGCGCATTTTTATCATGCAGCTGCCATCGCAGCTTTTTTCATTGCGTCTTCTTTTGCATACGGATTCGGCCTAAACAACGCAACGAGCAACGCAAGCGCAAACACAATTGCGACAACTGTTCCCACTCCGAACACGCCGTGCACAATGAGCATGCCAAGTTGATACACAATCATTGTCAAAATATATGCAAACACGTTTTGGAATACGATTGCAAACCAGAACCATTTGCGGTTTTTCAATTCGTTTGCCATTGTTGCAATTGCAGCAAGGCATGGCGAATCAAGCAAATTAAACATAAGGAAACTGAACGCCGCAATACCCGTCGGGAACCATGCGCCCACAACACCAACAACGGTCGAAATTGCTTCTTCGTCTTCAAGCGCGGCTTCCGCAATCTCCGGGTCAACATTTGCAAGAACACCCATTGTAGAAACAATAGCTTCTTTTGCAGAGAAACCGGAGATAGATGCCGCAGCTGCTTGCCAACCGCCAACTTCGCCACCGAATCCAAGCGGAATAAAAATGTAACGGAACACACCGCCAATCGCAGCAAGGATTGAATCAGGTGCATCAACAAGACCAAAGCCGTCTTCACCAAATCCGTAACTTGAAAGGAACCATATTACAATGCACGCAAGGAACAGGATGGTTCCCGCTTTGATTGCAAAACTCTTTACGCGCTCCCATGTATGCAAAAGCACCGTTTTCACGTGCGGCAAGTGATACTGAGGCAGTTCCATAACAAACGGAGCTGCAGGTCCGTGAAACGGCTTTGTTTTTTTAAGGATTATTGCAGCAATAAGCACAGCGCCAATTCCGACAATATACATGAGCGGTCCGATAAACGATGCATCGCCACCAGTAAGTTTTGTCGCAAGCACTGTTGCCATGAGCGCAATGACGGGCAACTTTGCACCGCACGGAATCCACGTAGTCGTCATAATCGTCATGCGCTTGTCATTTTCGTTTTCAATCGTGCGACTTGCCATAATGCCCGGAACACCACATCCTGAAGAGATAAGCAGCGGAATGAACGATTTTCCAGAAAGCCCAAACTGACGGAACACACGGTCCATGACAAATGCTATGCGCGCCATATAGCCGCAGTCCTCTAAAATAGAAAGCAGCAGGAAAAGCACAGCCATCTGCGGAACGAATCCTAGTACCGCACCGAGTCCGCCTAAAATGCCGTTCACAATGCAGTCAATTAAAATTTCGTTTGCACCAGCGTTTTCAAGGAGCGCCTCTGTGCCGCCTTGAATCCATTCACCGAACAATGTATCGTTCGCCCAATCTGTTCCCATCGTACCGACTGTGGAAACAGCCACCCAGTATACAAACCACATGACAAGCAAAAAAATAGGAATGCCGAGCCAACGATTTGTTACAATTCTGTCAACTTTGTCTGACGTGGTGAGCATGCGCGCTGATTTTTTGTGGCAATCTTTTAAAAGCGCGGTGATATAGTTGTAGCGTTCGTTTGTTATGAGTGACTCGCTGTCGTCATCATGAGCAGTTTCAAGCGCTTTTATAATCGCCTCTGCTTTTTCAGCATCCGCAGCAGTAAGATGCAACCGCTCCATAACAACACTGTCGCGCTCAATCATTTTGATTGCATGCCAGCGTTTCAAATGCGCAGCAACAGAAGACGGCACAAGCGCTTCCATTTGCGAAATGGCACTTTCAACATCGCTGGAAAAACATGCTTTCGGTGCAATTATTTTCGCTTTGCGCGCTTCTTCTACAGCAGCCTTTGCCGCTTCTTTTACGCCCGAACCTTTGAGTGCAGATGTTTCAATCACCGTGCAGCCGAGCGCAGCAGCAAGTTTTACGCTATCTATTTGGTCGCCAGATTTTTTCAAAATATCAATCATATTGAGCGCGACAATGACAGGTTTCCCCAGTTCAAGAATCTGCGTTGTAAGATATAAGTTGCGCTCAATGTTTGTCGCATCAACAAGATTTAAAACCGCGCTCGGCTCGTCACTTGCAAGGTAATCACGGCTTACCACTTCTTCCGATGTATATGGAGAAAGCGAATAAATGCCGGGCAAATCGGTTACAACAACACCTGTATTGCCTTTCAACTTGCCCTCTTTTTTTTCTACAGTAACTCCCGGCCAGTTACCCACATATTGATTTGCACCAGTGAGCGAATTAAACATTGTCGTCTTGCCGCAGTTTGGGTTTCCTGCAAGCGCTATTTTTATCGTTGCCATACTGCCACCTCACTCAACCTCAATGCATTCGGCATCATTTTTGCGGACACTCAACTCGTATCCTCTGATTGTAACTTCAACTGGATCGCCAAGCGGCGCAACTTTGCGGATATATACGCTACATCCATTTGTGAAGCCCATGTCCATGAGACGGCGTTTGAGCGCGCCTTCCCCCACCAGCTTTTTTACCGTTACCGTTTGCCCGACAGCAACGTCTCTCAAAGTCTTCATTACTTCTATGCCTCCAATTCTATACCATAATGCGGTTTGCCATAGCCTTATCTATTGCGAAACGGGAATCTTTCACTTGAACAATGATATTCCCATTTATTGAAGAAACGACCGACACAGGCGTTCCCACATTAAAACCGATTTCATTGAGGCGCTGCTTGATTTCTGGCGAGCCACCAACTTTTTTTACTGTACACTCTTGCCCAACTCCACACATTGACAATGGCATTGCACACTTCCCCCTTCTTCATCTTTCCTTATAAAAATAGCTGCACGAATTTAATCTACCTAATTACTAGTTAATATACGCTAACTTGACGCATTTGTCAATAGCAGATGCTAACTTTTTTGCGTCCGAAAACAGATGCTTGCATTCGTGCTTTGCGCTTTTTCTACGATTTTTTTCGTGTTATAGTAACAATATGCACACACATGACTACATAGGATTTGATATTGGCGGAACAAAATGCGCAGTCGTCGCAGCGCAGGCAAATTGGCAGCAAAATATGTGCACCATTGTTGACCGAGTGCAAATTGCAACAAAACCTGTAGCATGGGAACGCATCTTGCAAAAGCTTGCAGAACATGCCCGCACCATGATTCGCACACACGCATTAAAGCCTGTTGCGGCAGGAATCAGCTGCGGCGGTCCGCTCGACAGTACGACAGGTGTAATTATGTCGCCACCCAATTTACCAGGCTGGGACAATGTTCCCGCAACGCAATACATTACTCATCAGCTCTCTATTCCTTCATTTCTGCAAAATGACGCAAACGCGTGTACAATAGCTGAATGGAAATTCGGAGCAGGCAAAGGCTGTACAAACATGTTGTTCCTTACATGCGGCACCGGTCTCGGCGCAGGGCTTATCCTCAACGGATGCCTATACGAAGGCACAAACGGGCTTGCAGGGGAAATAGGGCACGTCCGTATTGCTCGCACAGGACCGCTAGGATACGGCAAAAAAGGTTCGCTTGAAGGCTTTTGTTCTGGCAGTGGAATCAAACAACTCGGACACATGCTAATAAAAAAAGCTCGTAAAAACGGAACAGCATCAAAATTATTAAATCTGCGCGATGATGAAATAACCGCAAAAACAATTGCAGGTGCGGCAGAACGCGGCGATGCGCTTGCCATGCAGATTTATGCGACAGCGGCAAAAAAATTGGGGCTTGGCTTGTCGCTGTTGATTGACATTCTCAATCCTGAATGCATCATCATAGGAAGCATATTTACGCGCTCTGAAAAATTATTTCGTGCAACAGTAGAACGCATTATACAAAAAGAAGCGCTTGCGCTTTCGGCAAAAAACTGCCGCATTCTCGTTTCCGCACTTGGCGACACCATAGGCGATTACGCTGCCATAGCTACCGCATGCAAAAACAGTGATTTTTAAAAATCCATCTGTTCTGCAAGCAGCAAAACAGATGGATGCATAACGTCACACTACGCGCAACTGTTTTATTTTTTTGTTAAAACAGAAACACCGGTATCGTAATAAGCGGGGGTTGGTTTTTCGCCCATGAGCACTTTTGCCGCACTTTTCATGCCTTCATAGCCCATCACATCGGGATTTTGTGCCATTGTCGCAACGAGCGCGCCACGCTGAATCAGATTCATAATCATATCTGATTTATCAAAGCCAACGCCTACAGCCGAATCGCCCGACTCTGCAATCGCGCTTCCAACGCCAACTGTTGACCCTTCATTTGCGCCAAACAACCCGACACACCCTTGCGCAATAAAGTTCGACGCAGCATCTTTTGAACGAGCCGCATCACCTTCACAATACTGTGTCGCAAGGATTTTGAAATTCGTGCCGGCAAACGCAGTGCGGAAGCCATTTTCACGTTCCGTTGTAGAAGTTGTTGCTGCATTCGTGTTGATAATGCCGATTGAACCCGATGTGACGCCCTTTGCGCTGAGAGCTTTAATAAGTTCTTTGCCAGCAGTCATACCAGCTGCTTTATTATCTGTTGCAAGCGTCTGCTCGCCGGGAAAATTTGCAGGACTGTCAACATAAATAATTTTCACACCAGATGCAACTGCCTCTTTTAACGCAGACTGTACAGCAGTCGGTCCATTCGCTGCAAGAAGAATAACATCTGCGCCGTCTGCAACAGCATTGTTTATGCATTCAATTTGCTTGTTATCATCTTTTACGTCTGGGGCAAGCCATTTGTAAGAAATGCCGCCAATTTCTTTTACCGCTTTTTCACACCCTTGATTTACGTTTACCCAGTGCTGGTCCATCTGGTCCATCGTAATCAAATAGACTTTCTTTGCATCTGCATCTTGCCTGCCTCCTGCAAACACAGACGCTGCTAAAACAAACATGCTGACGATGAAAGGTACCTTCTTCATACCGTCCTCCTTAAAATTAATAATATTCCATGCTTTTTAAGCAATAGAATTTTTCAACGATTTTTTCCTAGCCACAATATGCCTGTCAGTGCGCACAATGATGTCAAGCAGCACCGATAGAATGACAATGATGCCGATGACAATATTTCTGATTGCAACCGGCGCACCTGCAAACTGCAAGCCGTTTTGCAGCACCCCCCAAATTGAAGCGCCTATGACAGTACCGAACAACAATCCCTGTCCGCCAAGCGTTGAAACACCGCCAATAACAGAAGCCGCCACTGCAAACATTTCATATGAGTTGCCGCTGTCCATCGTACCCATGCCGCTCATAGCACACATAACAAGACCAACAATACATGATGCAAACGATGACACAAAATACGCCTTTACTGTTGTTGAAATAATATTAACACCAGAAAGATGTGCCGCTTCTCTATTTGAACCAATTGCATAGATGTGCCTGCCTGTACGCGTACGCGTCAATATAAAATTGAATGCAAACCACAACACAATCGCAATCCAAATCGTATTGTACAAACCAAATGTTTTCCCGTAATAAAAGAAATTTCTAAAACCTTCTGCCGCATCTCCAATTGAATCAGTGTTATAATTGCCATTTGCAATCTGTGCAATACCACGCGCAATCGTCATCGTTCCAAGCGTAGCGATAAATGGAGGCAATTTGCAAAATGCAACGAGCAGCCCATTTAAAATTCCAATAGCCAAACAACACACAAGCGTAACAGCAACTGCGCCCCATGGATACACACCTTTTGTCATAAGCGTTGCGCTTATCATGCAACTCATGCCAACCAGCGAGCCAATTGACAAATCAATATTCCCAGTGATAAGCACATACGACTGCCCTATGCCAATAAGCAAAATCGGTGCAATTTGACGCAATAAGTTAAGAACATTGCGGTTGTTGAAAAACGCTGGATTGACAATGCCGAATGCAATGCACAACATAACAAGTCCTGCTGTAACAGTAAGCACTTGCCCCATGCCGCGAATTTCAAGCAATTGTTTCAGCGGATTCTGTTCTTGCAATTTATTCATACAGTTTCTCCTGCGCTTTTCTTTTTTTGAGAAAACCGCGTCGCAAAATACATTATCTTTTCTTGCGTCGCTTCTGCGGCAAGCACTTCTCCAGTAATGCATCCCTCACATAAAACAACAATCCTGTCCGCAATGCCTAAAATTTCAGGCAACTCGCTCGACACAAATACAACACCTTTCCCTTCTTGTTTAAGCTTGTTCATCAAATTGTAAATTTCTACTTTAGCTGCAATATCAATGCCGCGCGTGGGTTCGTCAAACATGATAACGCGACTTTCGCGCAAAAGCCATTTTGCTACAACAAGTTTTTGCTGATTGCCTCCCGAAAGCGACGATGCATCTTTATTGCCGCCCGCCATTTTAAGCGAAAGTTTTTGCACAGCTGCGTTGAGCATGTCGTTTTCTTTTTTGCGATTGACAATGCCAAATGCATTGCACAAGACATCCAGATTCGGCAACGCTAGATTATCCTTTATGGAAAGTTTTGTGCACAGTCCGTCTTTTTTGCGGTCCTCTGGCGCAAGTACAACGCCCTGCCGTATTGCATCTTGCGGACAATTAATAATTATTTTTTTGCCATCAAGTTCAATAACGCCTGACTTTTTTTTATCTACACCAAATATGGCGCGCGTTGTCTCTGTGCGCCCCGCACCCATAAGCCCCGCTATGCCGAGTATCTCGCCTTCATATACATCAAACGACACGTCACGCACATTTTTATCGGAGCTGATGTTTTTGACAGAAAAAATCTTCTTGCCTTTTGGCATTGACACGCGCGGAAATTTTTCTTTGATTTCACGGCCAACCATGCATTTAATAATTTCATCCATTGTGATATCGTTGAAATTGCAACTGGTGATGAATTTGCCATCACGCATAATGGTAACGCGATCTACAATGTCACGCAACTCTTCAAGACGGTGCGAAATATAGATAATGCCGACACCTTTTGCTTTGAGTTGCTTGATAATTGCAACCAACCGCTCAATCTCTTTATTGGTAAGCGCGCTCGTCGGCTCGTCCATAATTAATATTTTTGCATTTGTCTGAAACGCTTTTGCAATTTCGACCATCTGCTGTTTTGACACTTGCAGGTTGCCGACGATTGTGTCAGGAGCAATATCAGTTATTTGCAATTCTTCAAGCACTTCTTGCGTGCGCTTGCGCATTTCGCGCTCGTTGAGCACATGACCACGGCAAAGTTCGCGTCCAAGAAAAATATTTTGCGCTACAGTCAAATGTTTGCACATGTTCAACTCTTGATGAATAATCGTAACGCCGAGTTCTTGCGCTCTTTTCGGCGATAAATTTATTTCCACTTCTTTGCCAAACAGTTCCATGCTGCCACTGTCGCGCGTATATACGCCTGAAATAATTTTTACAAGCGTCGATTTTCCCGCGCCGTTTTCGCCAAGCAATGCCATCGCTTCGCCTTCACGCAACTCAAACGACACGTCATCAAGCACGTGAACGCCAAAAAATGACTTGTAGACGTGCTTCATACTTGCAATAATTTTATTATCCACGTTCATAAATTATATACCATGATTAAAAAAGTCAAGAATGCAGTTCGCATCACGAAGTGACAACAGCACCCCATCGCATAAAACAACAATCCCACCTCACAAATCACACCATCACCTACAAAGTCACGCTATTTCGGCTCATATTTGCAGCACTCTGTACAGCCAGTAACGATAATGTGCTTTTTGCCATCTTTTGTTTTATTGAAAAGCCGCGCAACAAGATGACCATCTACCGGCACCACTTTATGACACACAGGACATACACGCTTTATGCCCGAATCGGTGCGAGGGTAGCAATGCGGACATCCTAAAATAATGCATCGCTGGTCGTCTACTGTCATAGGGCGAAACACGCGCGAAAATAAATCTTCTTTATAGAGCGGCGAGGCGCACAGCGGACAATTTGCAAACGAAAACGATTTCTTTTTGCTTGTTGATGCCGCAACCGCCTTTTTATTAATTAACAATTTAATAAAATTACGCATTGCAAAAATGATGATTATGACGGCAACACCCAATAAAATATAGTCGAGCATATGCCATTATATCACATTTTTCACCACAATGCGCGTGTGTCATTGTTTTTTTCAGACAAAACAGCTGGAAGAGCTCGCCTCGCTAGAAACTTCAATTTTTCTTTCTAATTCAATGTCTTCTATAAATATTTTATGGCAGTATCAATTTTCTCTTCCCAAAAAGCAGAAGCCCCCTCTCTTTTAATTCGTGTACTTATACATGATAAACGCAGAGCAGACATCACGATTACTACTGTGTAAAATAATATTTTGATTCTCATATATCCTTTCATTTGAAAACTTCTTTCGAATTATTCTGCTTCTTTGGTTTTCTTTTCAATTTTATTTTCCTCAGTAATTAAAGATTGTTCTTTAAGTTTTTCTATCTCGGATTTTGATATTGTAAATTTTATTTCAGGATATTTTATACTATCAAATTGCTCTAATCCATTTCCCGAAAGAATTTCATTCTTTTTTTTACCCGATTCAATATCAGCGAAAATTTTTTTTACCAATTCAATAGAATCGTTAACTTCCACTTTCTCCATCTTCTACGAAATCTTTATTAGATTTTGTTCTGTCAAGAACAAAATCTCTGTGCTACAGTAGCACAGAAAAATTTTTTGATATACTATGACGCAATAATAGCAAATCTAAAAAGGAGCAAACAAATGACTATTTTTAATGAAAAAGAAATTTTAAATCGTGCGAAAGAAACTAAAAGCCTAAATGAATATGTAGATGTTCAAACGAAAAAATATAAAAAAGACATTTCTTTTGCAGGTTTGTATATCTTTTGGTTTGATAATTCCGACAAAATAATCAGAACATTAAAACGAAATCTTCAAATTAAAGGTCCTAATCGGAAAACCCAGAGTCTTTCATGGGACTGGAATCTTGACAATGAAAAAATATGCCTATATGTCGGAAAAAGCACAGATATAAAAAAAAGACTAGGACAACATTTGCTTTTGAAAACTAATAACTTATATCCAAATACAACAAGCGAACTATACAAAAAAACTACAAGTTGCCAATTTCGGTCTGGTTTTGATTATCTTTATCAGAAAAAGAACATTAACATTTTTAGTAAAATAAACAAGCGGGTTCATCTCTCTATAATAAGAGAAAATAATTTCATTCGTAGATTTTACATGGAAGATTTTCTTATCGGAAAATTATTGCCTTGGTTTAATATAGATTCGGAAAGATAATATTTTACAAATGTTCAATTTTTCAATTATAAATTATGCTGATTCAAAGAGAAAAATAAAATCCTTGAAGAAATATACAAAATATTGCAACAATATGCTATTATAACAAAAAGGAAATGACGATGGCAAAACTAAAAATTAGAAACTTTGGACCAATTACGACAGGCTTTAACGAGAATGATGGGGGGCTTGAGATTTCTCCAGTTACAGTTTTTATCGGTAATCAAGCAACAGGCAAAAGCACAGTCGCTAAACTTTATGCAACTTTTACATGGCTTGAAAAGGCACTTGTCCGCAAAGATTTTCTTCCAGAAAATTTAACAATTAATGAATTTCAAACAAGTACCTTGCATATCATTCTATCAAATCTTATTTACAAGAAAACTCGGAAATTGAATATATTGGGACAGCCTTTAAGTTCACGATAAACAATAATAAGTTGAGTGTTCAGGAAGTTACTGATACTTATATTAAACCAAAAATATGTTATGCCCCAGCAGAAAGAAACTTACTGTCTACTATTCCTAATGCAACGAAAGTAACGGGTATCTTAAGAAACCTCTTTACATATCTTGAGGATTACGATGAAGCTAGAGAATTTTTTACTGGCAAAAAAATTGAACTCATTGATAATTATTCGTATCTATACGATTCTGCTACACAAAAAACATTTATCATCAACAATGATAATAAAAAAGTTGAATTGTTTGAGGCATCTTCTGGTATTCAATCTCTTGCTCCAATTTCTGTTGTTTCGCAATACTATTCAAAACATCAAGTTGAACGCTATTCATCCGATAAACAATTGCTAAGTCTATATGAAAAGAAAACAGCTGAAAAAGATTACTCTGCTCTCATCGCAATATTAGGAATAGCTGGGGCGGCTGAATTAATTGCAGCAATTGCAAGTAATGAAAATAAAGGGAAGCATGCATTTTTAGGGATACTGTCATTACTTGGAGCATTAGGACTAGGTGTAGCGACTAATTCTGAATCCGAAAAACCATTATCTCCAGAACAAGAAGAATATTTGAAACAAGAAGAACAAAAAGCATGCAGGATAATTGAGTCAAGGTTCATTAATATTGTCGAGGAACCTGAGCAAAACCTATTTCCAACTTCGCAAAATAAAATCCTTTTTGATTTGCTTGACTGCAACAACAGGTCAAATGATAACCAGTTAATGATTACAACTCATAGTCCCTACATTATCTCATACCTAACATTGAGTGCAAAAGTAAAAGACATGCATAATAATGGAATATCGTCTAAAAAAACAAATCACATTGTTCCAGAAGCTGCTGCAACTGACGGAAGAAAAATTATCATCTATGAAACTCATGATGACGGAACGATTACTAAATTAGAACATTATAAAAACCTTCCATCAGATAATAATTACTTGAACAACGCAATGATAAAAGCCAATGAAGATTTCTCTGCGTTACTCGAAATTGAGGATGAATAATGGAATTAAACTTTTTTGAAAATGAACAACGAGTAAGAGCTGTTGAAAAATTTGGAATTATTGATCCCATGTCAATTAAAAAGCAAGGATCTGCATACATCAGTTACGAAGAGAAAGACGATTGGGATGTTGAAGTTGAATCGCATAATCGAAAAGATATTTTCTTTAATCCGATTGATGGAAATATTATTTTTTATCGATCTGTAAATTCACGCCAAGAGAAGCAAAAAAGTTGCGATGCTATGATTCACACGACTGATATTATTATTTTTATTGAAATAAAAAATTGGAAAACTAAACATAAAAACAACAAAGGTGAAAAAATATCCTTTTGGGAAGATGCCGTTGAACAATTAGAAAACACTATTGTGCATTTTTGCACGGTACATCCAGAGAAAAAGTATACAAAAAAATATGCTTACATTTCTAATAAGCACAAATTATCATTTGCATTTTCAATATCTACCACGGAAGAAATTTTCAAAGACAAGACAAATGGATTTATTCTTAAAGTATCTAATTCGATTGATTTTGAACATCTAAAATTGAAGGACAGTGATCTAATACTGAAATAAACATATATTTAATACTTTTGCTACCCATCCAAACTGCTTGCCTTTTTTTGAAACTTCGTCAACAAATCGCTCAGAAACTTTTTTATGCCAATCATTAAATTCTTTATTTTGATTACTACCTTTATCTTAAGGTAGCTATAAAGAATTAAGTTTTTAGAGATACCTTAAGATAAAATACTTCTATACTTTATGACCAAGTGTAAACAATGCCATCTCTACATGATACGCTTCCCAGTTGAAACCAGTTTCATTTTTCAAATTCAATTCTTGAGCGATTAGTCTACATAACCACGAAGCATAAACGAAACCCAGCATTGCTTGTCGTGGTGCTGTCTTTGCTACTCTTGGAAAACCTTCTATAGGTGTGCTGCTCCTGCCAGGAGGCCACGGAAAACGAAATAATTCACAGTGCACTTCCTTGCCTTCATCTTCCCAAAACTTTTTAACAATCCATTGCAAACCTCTTGCACAATATGAATCATAAATAATCCATTTATTTGGATTCCACATTTCATAAATTTTTGAAACACTCGCTATTCTATCCGCATAAATTTTTGATAAGTCAGCTACATTTTCATTGTCTAAAATTTTCAACGATTCAACTACTTTTAATTCTACACCTTTGTCAAAAGCTTTCATTCCTCCCCATCCAAGTATTTTTTGCATTACATAAGAAATATTTTCGTTAGAACTTCTAATTTTTTTATTAAAATCTTTGCGAATAGTCTCACCGTCACTAAACTTTTGGCCTTGCCATGAATACTTTTTTAAAGTAGCTTCCCAAGAACCATATTCGCTCTCTTCAAAATAGGATACAATTTTCTCCACACTACCTTTGGTCATATCTTTAAACTTATTAAAGTTGAAAGGTTCAATCTTTTCTAATGCCATTTGCACTCCTACAACATTTGAAATGAAATTTCATAAGATGACCTCGAAAAACGCATCTAGATGCTTCGCCGCCCTGTCACAGTTTTTCGAGGTAACTTTAAATACTACTTTACCTTTTTCCCGTCAATAGCACCAAAAGAAAATGACCTTGTTCCAAGCATACTCCCTTTTATAATACCTTCGACAATACCTGAATCCTTATCTATTGTACCTGAATACCTAAATTGTGATTGCGAAACAGAAAATTCTCCTTTAGCATTTATAGAACCTTTTGCATCACGATTTTGAATTCTAAATAAGAATTCCCCACTTTCTGTTACTTCTGCTTTCCACTTTAAAGGGGCAGATTGTCCAATAGCAATTTGACCAGTTGCTTCCCCCTCGTACTTTCCAACTAGTTCTGGCGGAACTGATTCAGAAGATAACCGAGTTGTTTCACAAGACACAAATAGTGCAACAAAAGCAATTGCACTTAACACAACAAAAACTTTTCTCATAGATTTTTCCTCCATACTTATCTACGAAATATTTATTAATCAGCGTGCTGTCAAGCACGCTGATTCTGTGCTACTATAGCACAGAAAAATTTTCGAGGAGTATAAAATACAAGGAAAGTACAAAATAATAAAAAACTCGTCGTAAAAAGCGACGAGTTAAATAATTTCATTACAATCTGCAACATAACTTGGCGAGAAACATCAAGCACTCGGTGCGAATAAAAAATATCACAAGATTTCTTTATCTTGTTTATTATATGTTTCAATTTTCCTTGACAGTTGATCGAAACACGTGCGTATTAAATCTTTTACTTCTGGAGTTGACTTCTCCCAAGCGGTTTCAAAACAGTTTTTCTCTATCTCAAATTCTTTTGATTCTCGTTCTCCTCTTAGTCTAACAAGTAACTTGATTATATCTTCGTCTGGCATAAGATGTCTCCTTTTATAGATTAGTCAGTATGAATGCAACTGCATAGTGAATAGAATAAAACAAAGTTAAGTACTTTCACAGTTTATCTTTCATTTCAATCAATTCCTTTCATCTTTATATTCTTTTTTTTCTTCAAATTTCCCACATTTTGGTCCCATGCAAGGAATGTTTTTTCCATCTGTTTTATTGATTGTTTTCAATTCTTCATTTGAACAGATCTCATGCTTAATCCCATCTATGCACACATTATTACTATACTTGCAATTATCCATAACAATTTTTCTCCTTATTTCCTACTCCACGACAGTACGCACTACGCGGAAACCTCGACCATTATAAGTATAATCAGCCGATCCTTCCCAACGAGATGTCACACTAACATACTCCCTATCCTTCGCTTCATAATTACCGCCTCGAAGAGGTATTTCATATTTTTTTGCAAGGTTTACAATTTCTTGATAATTATCATTTGGTTCATTATATACATAATTCCCCCAACACATTTCAGAAACATTCCCTGACATATCATATAAATCATAAGCATTTGGTAATAACCGCTTTCCTGGGAAAGATTCAGCATAATTATAACGTGCATACTTCCATACTTCATATGCATCTGTAGTTCCTGCCCAAACAATTTTATCTGTATCTGTTATTCCACCACGTGCACAATATTCCCACTCGGCTTCTGTTGGAAATCGATATCCATTTTTAGTAAAATCGCAAGTTATTTCTTTCCATTCATATAAATGAAACTCATTTGAATCCGAAGGTATAAAATCAGGTTCGTGAGCTAACCAATCAACTTCATTCCTAACACCTGAATTCCAGGTTTGAACAGAATAACAAGGTTCTAAACCTTCTATAATGCTTCGCTTATTGCAATATGTTATTGCATAACACCAATTAATATCATATATTGGGATATTGTCCTTATTGTCTTTTGGTGTATCAGCATAAGACTGGATATTATATGAACTAAAAACTTCTAACCACTCTTTTTTTGTAACCTCATGATCACAAATCAATATATCTCGAGTAAAACTCACTTCATGTACAGGTTTAGCAGCAGTTAAAGCAGAAACTATTAGATCGCTACCCATTTTGAATGATTTATTTTTCATTTCAATTTTTTTCATTCCTTCTGTACCCTGTATTTTAATAATCACAGGAATTCTTTTAGAATAACAACCATAAGCATAAGAGGCTGCATATACAGTGCATTGACTACCCCCCTTTGTAGCAATTGCAGTTACAAATCCATCTTCATCCACAGTTGCAACAGAGGTATCGCTACTTTCCCAGCGTACAGTTTCGTGTGTAGCATCTTCAGGCAATACAGTAGCAAAAAGTTTAGCACTTTCTCCTGGCTCAAGAATAAGATATTCTTCTGAAAGTGAGATTGATGTTATGAGAACTGGAATAGCACATACTGAACAAGTCGCTTTTTTATTGCCATCTTCTGTAGTGGCTGTAATCGTACACCTTTTATAGACTTCTGCTGTACTGGGAATTGTTACAACACCATTGTCATCCACTGTTGCAACAGTTGTATCACTGCTACTCCATTTTACTTTTTTATTCGTTGCATTTTCAGGAGTTATAATTGCAGTTAATTGTTTACTTCTTCCAATCTCAATATCGAGATAGAGCTTATCAAAAGTAGGATCGTAACCTTCAAAAGTTATACCTGTTACACGAACTGGAACAACTTTTACAGTACAGCTTGCTGTAAAACCACCATCTTCAGTGGTGCAAGTAATAGTACAAGTGTCATCAACCTTTGCACTTGGCGAAATGCTGATTCTCCCATAACCACCATCATATCCCACTACTGTTGCAACTTCTACATTGCTACTTGTCCATGTTATATTTTTATTAACTGCATTATTTGGCACAACTGTAGCATAAACCCCAGCACTCCCATTTACATTTAGTTCAAGAGTAGTTTTAGATAACTCTATTCCTGTTACACGAACTGGTATAACTTTTACCTCGCAGCTTGCTGTAAAGCCACCATCTTCAGTGGTCGCAATAATAGTGCAAGTATCATCAATCTTTGCAGAAGATGCAATTTTCACATTACCATTCACATCTACTGTTGCAACAGAACTATTAGAACTCTTCCAAGTTACTTTTTTATTTGTAGCGTTTACAGGAGAAATATTTGCAGAAAGAGTTTCGTCTTGCCCTATTGCAAGTTCTAAATTCTTTTTTGAAAGAACAAGCCCTGTAACATTTACTGGTAAAACTTTTACATTGCAAGTTGATGTAAATCCATCTATAGTTGTTGCAGTAATTGTACACGAAACCGCTCCTTCTTTCGAAACAACTGTAACTTTTCCATTCTCGTCTACTTTTGCAATATTTTCATCACTACTTGACCATATCACTTTTTTGTTTGTAGTCTCGTTAGGTTTTATTTCTGCCGTAAGCGAATAACTTTGCCCAATTGAAAGTTCAAGCGTTTCTTCAGAAAGAATTAATTCTGTCGCTTTTACAGGAACAATAGTTATGTTTAAAGTGCTTTGAACTTTACCATCTTCTGTTTGGTATATAACAGTATATTCGTTCCCGACTTGCACCTCTCCATCCAAGAAGACATCAAAAAACCAGTCATAAGGTTTCTTTCCAGAATATTGGTTTGCAGACCTAACTGTTCCTACTTTCCGTTTGCCTGTACTCTCATCTCGCTCACAATCGCCAGTGAATTTTATTTTTTTATTCGTTGCATTTTCGGGCAACAATTTTACATAAACTCTATTACGATCTCTATTAGCATACGAATTTTTATAATTATCCAATTTTGAAAGTTCAATATGCGTTTTAGAAAGTTCTATTTTTGTTACAGGAATATTTTGATTTGGAACTTCTTCCGAATTTTGAGGACACGATATTAATAACATATTTAACGGAATAATCAAAAGCAATAATAATTTTCCTAATTTTTTCATTTTCCTATTCTCCTTTTTATGAGTTCTGCCGTAATACAAAGTCATCTTCTATCATTTTGCAAATATCAACTACTTTGTTTTTTTTATCATTCGCAATAGAAAATAAAAACATTTCCATGTCTTGAATGGTAATTTTATGATTTTTTTCTATTTCGCGTCGTAGAAGAGTGCAATATTCACCGTATGTATCTTTATGTTTTTCTCTTTTTTCGTAATCACAGATTTTTTCAAATTTTTCCCGTGCTTCCTTTACTTTTGTACCTCGCCCTTCAAGAAAACTAAACATTTTATAAGATGTTTTACTTTTAAAAATAAAATAGTTAAGAGAAAGAATAGTTCTAGAATCACAAATCGCATATTTTTTGCAATCGGAAAATGCAAGTGCTTTTGACAAAGATGCTATCGTATCAACTAATTGAATCTCAGTTCCATTTTTAAGATCAGTAAGTATATCTTCAAATTGCAATTTCCTTGCATCTTCCCAATCACCGCTTCCAAATTTTTTAATTCCGCCCCACTTCCGTATAACAGAAAAACAAAGATTAGCATATTTATCTTTATCCCATTCTTGTAAATTTTCACCTAGTATAGTTCTAAACAAGTTTTCTTTTAAATAAACAGCTTGTTCGTACTTTGTTTTTGTATAATCGACAAACGGTATGTCTTCTGGCGTATCCCAATCATATAAATATTTAATATCGATTTTATTAAATTCGTGAACCAATAAATTAATTAATTTATCCATCGTTTCTACGTCTCCTCATCTTCTACGAACACTTATTAGATTTGGCTCTGTCAAGAGCCAAATCTCTGTGCTACTGTAGCACAGAAAAATTTTTCGAGGACGAAGGAAACACGCATTCTTTATGAAAGATTAAATCACTATTTACTATGAAGAGTTATATTCTTTAAAATCTGTTACAATGATGTGCAAATATGTGTAATTTGCGAAAATCATAATCATCTTTGGACTTTTATTTTTTCTTATTTTTAATGATAAAATTTTCCGTGCAGTATGCCAATTCAATCATAAACTTATCAAAGTCTTCGTAAATATTTTTTTTATAATAGCGTTTTAAACTATATTGTACGAAAGTGTAATGCCGATTTTGAAAAGTATGTACATCTATGTTCTAGCATAAAATTCTAGAAAACAACAGCTGGGTCTTTTACAAATTTCCTTTTACCACATTTCGGACATTTTATAACTCCACTTAGTCCGAAAAATCTGTATTCTAAGTTTTTCCCAACTCCGTGATAACCGCAATTTTTACATACTCTTGGTACATTTTCCCATGGCAACGGCATTCTGTATTGCGCCATATTATCGCTCCCCATCTTGCACAAAGAGACTTGCCCCCGTGTGCAAGATATTTAATTCATGTTAAACTATTTTCGCGTAAGTGTAACAATTGCTTAAACGGTGGCACGGCTTGACTGAGACATCCGCTTTGAGTGCATGTTATGTGCTAACCTATAGAATTGAGTTTTCAATTTTTACTTTATTCTCAATTTCCTTTATTTTTGATATTGTATCTTTAATTATTTTTTAATTATCTTCAGATGTTTCTTTTTTATTTTTGCATTCCCGAAGTTGCTCTTGAATTAAACTGATAAAAGTTGCTGCATTTTTCTGGAACTCTTTCTTCGTTTCTTCGATTTTTTCTTTTATTGCAACTTGAATGTATTCATTAACAGCTTTCTTTGAAATTCTCTTTTGTCTTGAAATTTCTTTAGTCCAGAAAGAAATAATTTTTTCAGGATTTAGTTCAACGGAAACAGTGTAGCTTGGTTTACAAAAACCACCTTTCCCTTGTTGCTTATCAATATAAGCTTTATAATCTGCATTAATTTGAAAACTATCATTTAATGGAATTTCGATATCAATAGGCTTTAGATTTTCATCTAACTGTAATTTACTATTAACAGTTGAGAATAATTCTGAATTAGCTTTATTAATAATCTCTTTAATATCAAAATTTACACTATTGAGTTTATCTTTTGCCTCAATTTCCAAATCTTCTTTTATTGATGCGAAGCCAATTTCTACATATTGAATTAGATAAGAATTTAGTTCTTTTGCTTTTTCTTCTGATTTATTAACATCTGAACTATTCCAATGAACAATAATGGCATGGGCTAATTTGAGAGTTGCCTTTCCAAATTTGTAAATCATTTTATATACTTTTTTATTCTTATTTTTTCTTTATCATTCTTTCCTTCTTCATCATTCTTTCCTTGAGCCAATTTTTCAATTGCAAAATCTGCACCAGTATCTATAAAATCCTCTATATCGCTAGCAATTTCATTATTCTTCCCAGATTTATCTTTTGAAGTTACAAATTGTTTTATAAATTCTGTTATTGTTTTCTCAAAACTATCAAATGAGTTATCAATATCTTTTCTTATATCCTGAGCGACTTTTATTATTTTTGAATCAATGACTTTTAACTGCTTTTCAATTTCATCAATTTTAGAAGACAATTCGTCCTCAAGTTTTTTTAAATTTTCTTCATCCTTCTCCATTAATTTTTTTTGGTAGAAAAAACATTTTTTATCTCCTGAATTATATTTACTACTTTTGAGACAATGGACTCGTAAAAAAGGGATTCGCTATTTGAAACAATGAAATTTATAATTTTGTCTTCTAGACGAGGAACACCAGATTTTTCGATAAACTTTTCTAGAATTATATTTGTTAATTTGCTTACTTTTATATCTTCTGTATCATCATCAGACCAGCCAAAATCTCCAAATGCCTTTCGCCCTATATCATCAATCCTTTTATAATTTTTATTTTTTATCATTTTTGCTAGCAATGCATTTTCAGCAGAAATACAATAAATATTAGGACTATCTATCTTCAACTGTTTTTTTAATTGTTCTTTTACAAAATTTATAGTTTCCTCTTCATTTAGAGAATTTGTATTTTTGTTATCCATTTTATTGACAACAAAAAATACTTTTGATTTTATATCTGAAAGTAAATCTTTGCGAATTGTAGAAATTGTTGAGAATAATTCGCTTTCATCTGTTGAATTAAGCTTCCCATAATCCATTAAATAAATTATTACATCAGAAACTTTCAATATTTTTTCAACTTCATTTTTTAGGCTTGGAACATCTGATTCATTCGGACCTGGAGTGTCAACAAATTGAAAATTAAGATTTTTTAATGAATCCAATTTTTCGTATGGAACAAAAAGCGTATATTTATTGTGTATATTTACACCGTTTTCTCTATCATTTCTATTTCTTTCTGCTATCTCGTTCTTTATATTTGTTATGCCTTTTATTACTTCTTTATTTTTTTGTAAAAGAGTTTCTTCTGAATTTCTTATGAACAATAAATTTGATGTTTCTGGAACATTTGATGATGGAAGATATTCATTACCTAAAAGAGCATTCAAAAAAGTTGATTTTCCAGCTTTTATAGTTGCAATTACAGATACTGTAAAAGTTTTATTATCAATCTGTTCTATTATAGAATCGATATTATCTAACAACTCATCATTTGTCGAAAATGACATTTTTGATTCACAGTCATTTAATACATTTCTTACGTGTATCAAATCGGTTTTCAGTTCATTATTTTTTTCTGTTAAATTGTAATCCATTTTTTATCTCCAAAAGCGTCCCAATTAGATTTGGCTCTGTCAAGAGTCAAATCTCTGTGCTACTGTAGCACAGAAAATTTTTCGCAAGAAAGGAATATCACACAAATTCTCTCGCAAAAAAAACGCCGAACCGTCTTTTATTTCTTCTCCACAAAATGCACAAAACATTTTTCCTCCATACCTATCACCGAAACATTTATAAATCGCTGTTCTGTCAAGAACAGCGATTCCAGTGTACACTGGAATTTTTGTGCAAAATTTTTCACTAGACAGAAGTAGTGGGCACTTCTAAAAACTCGTTTTCAACGATTTGTTGGAAATTTACTAAAGTTTTTAGAAGTTTCCTATTAAAAAAAAGCAAGACAAGTAAAAAAACCGATATACGAAATCGTACATCGGCAAAAAAAACGCCACAGTGTAAACGCAATTACATTCACACAGAGGCGTTATTTTATTCTACAATAGTTATTCCGTACCGAAGGTGTCGGAGATGAACAACATTTAAGCAAGTGCAAAGCATCTTGCTTAAATCAATTTAAGAAGCAAAGCAAGACAAAACATCGCACCCGTGTACACAAAAAAAACACCGCTTGTTGTGCAAATACAATTCACATTCACACAAAGAGCGGTATTCAGTAGAATAAAAAAAGCCCGGCAACGACCTACTTTCCCGCTTGTGCAGTATCATCGGCGAAAGAGGGCTTGACTTCCGTGTTCGAGATGGGAACGGGTATTACCCCTCCTCTATGGTCACCGGGCATAAAAAACAAATTAAAGGGTATCGTAAAACTTTTTTTTTGCAATTTTTGCTTTTCAAAAAAATGCGTTCGTCTTACGATAAATCAACAAGTTAAAAAACCTGTCAAATAAAAGAATGAAGAAGAAGTGATAAGCGATTTAGCAAAAGCAAAAACGCATCACGAAGAACGACAATA
>JAFSRD010000022.1 GCA_017446265.1 Treponema sp. | reverse complement strand
TGTTGTAGCGTAAGATATGCAGGGATTGCCGCGCCGCTCCCCGTAAGCGAAATGCGAAGCAGTGCAATTGCGCCAAGCACAAATGCAAGCATGAGTGAAACACGCAGTTCTTTCCAAATGACGCGGAAAATATCGCGGGCTTCTATTTCTTTGAGTGCAAGCGCGCGCACGACAATTGTTGCAGATTGGCTTCCCGTGTTGCCTCCCATGTCGGTGAGCATAGGCATGTAAAATGTAAGTAGCATCAACGTAGAAAGCGTTTGCTCATACGATTGCAGCACCATGCCTGAAAACGTTGAGAATACAGCAAGTATCACAAGCCATGGGATGCGGCGCATAAATTCTATCCACACTGATGTTTTAAGATAGGTTGTATCTTGATGCTTGCCGGCAATTGCCATAAAGCGCTCCATATCTTCAGTGCGCTCTTCTTCTACAACATTCATAGCGTCATCATGCGTGATTATGCCGATGAGCATGCCTGCATTGTCCACGACAGGCAGAACAATAAGGCCATATTTTGTTATGGTAAAGGATGCTTCTTCTCTATCAGATTCAGCGGTAACAGTTGCAATTATCGGCTTCTTTATCTCTGCAAGCGTTGTCGTTGGTTTTGCCAAAATCAATTTTTCGAGCGTTACATATCCGCTGAGAACGCGCGACTGATTTACAACAAAAACAAGCGAAATTGATTCTTGCTGCGCGCCTTCAAGCCGTATCCTGTTAATTGCCTGCTGCACTGTCAAAGATGCAGGAAACGCAATGTAATCGGTCGTCATAATAGAGCCAGCGCTTTCTTCTGGATACGCTGCAAGTTTTTTGATTTCGTCTCGCTCTTTTTTTGCGAGGAGCGGCAACACTTCGTCGAGCTGCTGCTCTGGTATTGATTTTGCAAGGTCTGCACGGTCGTCAGGCGGCAACGTTTCAAGCAGCGTAGTAAGTTCTGTGCGGTTCATTAATTCTGCAGCATCTGCCTGCAAAGCTATGGGCAGGCGGCAAAAAATATCTGCCGCCACCTGCGCGTCAAATTCGCCTAACAGCGCATGCACATCTTCTGCATCAAATTCTTCGATTATTTCCGCAGCTTCTGCCGGGTGACACGAAGAAAGGAATTGCGCTGTTTGCGCATATTGTTTTTCTTTGATGAGCAGCTCAATGTCAGGTACAAGAAGTTCTTTTACCATAATTCGTATCTCCTATAAAATTCGCATCTTTAATCAACTAGCATGCGCACTGGAGATGTTTCCAAATATTATTAGCGATTGCTGATTTGGAGGCTCTGATTGCGCATGGAAAAGTAACTAGGCAACGGAACAACGCTGTCGCCCGAACTGCCGACATTGTCCATGTGAACCTCCTGAAAGATGATGTAGACTTATGAGCATCTCTAAAAACTTCAATTTTTGGAGACGCTTTCATACTATACTATAGCAAAAAAAAACGCAAGTAAATTTGCAGAACTTTGCAAAATCTTCAAAATAATGTATAGTGAACGAATATGGATTTATATATTGTCCAGCATCTGATATACGGAGCAGGTCTCATTTTTTGCGCTGTAGCGTTTATTATTACAGCACGTTGGCAAGCTTCTGAAGAACGAAAACTGATAATGATAATGCTCTTTGCAGGATTTCTTGTGCAGCTCGGACACTGGAGTGCAGTGCAAAGTCCGTCGAATTCAACAGATATACTTGTTTTTGCGGTAAAGTTGGAGTATTTTGGTACATGCATGTTATATTGCGTATTTTTGATTCTCGGCATGCGTTACTTTCAAATTAATATGCCAACGTGGGCATACTGGATAATTATCGTTACCAGTGCGCTGTTTTTAGTCGTTACGCTCACTTTTGACAAGCACCAGCTTTTTTACATTTCATACCACGTTGAAAAAATTGACGGCATAAATGTGCTTGTTAAAAGATATGGAATTTTTCACACACTATATTATGTCATGATTGTACTGGCAGATATTGTGATTACTGTTGTCTTTATAAAGACAGTCAAGGCGGGCAATAAAAATAGAATACGGACAAATTTATTATTATATCTTGCTGTGATGATTCCAAGCATTTGTTATTTTATTGGAATTGTTTTTCGCACAGAGCCGTTTAAAATGGTGCCTGTCGGCATTACGCTCGCAAGCGCAATCTGCTTATATCTTATCACAACGCGGAAATACCTTGATATAAAAGATTTTGCGCAAACAACACTTATCAATTCACTTGAAGACGCAATCATTGTTGTAGATACATCATATCGTCTCAAATATTACAATACATGTGCGGCAAATATTTTCCCAGTATTGCGAACCATAAGAATGGATGAATTGCTCAATGACAAATCAAAAGAACTCAACGAACTTTACAGTCCGCTTTTATACGACAATGTTGAAAATGTCGAAGATTATGAATCTAACGGAAAAGTGTACAAGCCTGAAGTCAAGCCAATTGTTGACTCATACAAAAATATAGAGGGATATATACTCGGATTGCAAGATATAACAACTGAACGTGAAAAAGAACATATTTTGCAAAGATACAATAACAGTCTCCGCGCACAAGTTTCAATACAGACGCATCGGCTTTCAGACATTCAAGATGACATGATACGCGGGTTTGCAACACTCGCAGAAGGACATGACCTTGTTTCTGGAAAACATGTTAGGCGCACAAGTTCGTATGCATGGATTATTGCAACTGAAATGAGGCGTCAAAATATGCACATGGACATAATCGATGACGAATGGATTGAAACGTTGCGAAAAATTGCACCGCTGCACGACATTGGAAAAATTTCAATTACTGATGCAATACTCAACAAACCTAAAAAACTGACTCACAAAGAATATGAAATAATGAAAACCCATACGGTAATCGGTGCTGAAATAATCCGTACGATTATGAGGAACAATGACAAGCAGTACATAGAAATGGCGAGCAATGTTGCAAAACATCACCATGAAAGATGGGATGGCACGGGGTATCCTGATGGGTTGACAAAAGAAATGATTCCACTTGAAGCGCGCATTCTCGCTGTGGCAGATGTATTTGACGCAATCGTTTCAAAACGCCCATATAAAGAAGTGAACCCTGTATCCGATGCATTTGACATAATTGAACACGGCTCTGGCACGCATTTTGATCCAGAAGTTGTGCAAGCGTTCCTAGCATGCCGTGAAGAAGTTGTCGAAGTTTACGAAGAACTCAAGGACTAGCATATGCGTCGAACAAACTGTCATCTTTTTTATCATTTATTAATTTTTATTAATTTTATTTTTTCTGGATGCACTTCAACTTATGGCGACACGCTTGACGCGCCGTATCTCATTTTAACATGGCTCGGCGCACTTGCAGGCTACACGATTTCTGATTTTATCTGGGCAACAGACGATGCCGGCAACAAATATACGCCGTGGTGGGAAGTAGGCGCATGGTTTTTCTTTACATTGCTTGGGGCCGCTCTCGGCTATGTAAAACGATTTTTCCTCTTTTCAGGATTTTTTATTGCTGTTGCAGTTCCCGTTGCCAGCATGACGATTGTGACGCTGCTTGTGCGTGCAATGCGAAAGCGCCGCTCGAAAGTGCGTAGAAAAACAGAGCGCCTTAATGAAAAAACAGAGCAGTGAAGTACTGTGCAAATAGCTATGGCAGGCTTTTACGATTCATATGACGTTGCGGTAATCGGCGCAGGTCACGCGGGAATAGAAGCATCTCTTGCATGTGCACGCATGGGTTTGAAAACTATTGTAATAACGCAGGCAATTGAGGCAATCGGGCGCATGTCGTGCAATCCGTCGATAGGCGGTATAGCAAAAGGCAACATTGTGCGCGAAATCGACGCGCTCGGCGGCGAAATGGCAAAGCTCACCGATGCGTCGCTCATTCAATTTCGCCTGCTCAACAAAAGCAAAGGACCTGCTGTACGTGCACCGCGCGCACAGGCAGACAAAACGCTCTACGCCGCACTCGCACGAAAGACGCTTGAAACAACGGAAAATCTTTCAACGCTCATGGATACTGTTGCAGAAATCTTAACAATTTCTGCCGACAGAGGACGACAAAAGATTACGGGAGTTGCCACTGAGCGCGGGCGCATTATTCCTGTGCGTGCGGCGGTCTTGACGACAGGCACATTTTTAGGCGGCACCATCTTTATAGGCGAATACGACGCGCCATGCGGCAGGCTCGGCGAGGCATCGGCAAACAGTCTTACTGAATCGCTTTGCAAACTCGGCTTTAAAACAGGCAGGTTAAAAACAGGTACGCCGCCACGCGTGCTCAAGCGCACTATTGATTTTTCGCAGCTTGATGTACAAGAAGGCGATGCACACGTGATTCCATTTTCATTCAGCAACGGCAGCGTTGACCGTCCGCTTGTGCCGTGCCATATCGTGTATACAAACGAGCAGACGCACAATATCATCCGCAGCAATATTTCACGCTCGCCACTTTACAGCGGAAAGATTCACGGCACAGGTCCGCGATACTGCCCCTCTATTGAAGACAAAGTTATGCGTTTTGCTGAACGCGAGCGTCATCAGATTTTTGTGGAGCCTGAAGGTCTTGCAACTGACGAAATATATTTAAACGGGTTTTCGTCGTCGTTGCCTGAAAGCGTGCAAGATGCGTTTATGCGCACGCTTCCCGGATTTGAACACGCTGTTGCATCGCGGCCCGGCTACGCAGTTGAATATGACTACGTTGAGCCAACGCAGCTTTTTCCATCGCTTGAAACAAAGCTCGTGGCAGGGCTTTTCAATGCAGGGCAAATCAATGGCACATCTGGTTATGAAGAAGCTGCGGGGCAGGGAATTATTGCAGGCATCAACGCGGGCTACTATGCAAAAGCGCATAGGGCGCAGTGCGGCGCAGAAATTACGCTTGCAAAAAATACGTGCACTGATGCAGAACTGCGCAAACAGCTTCTTGCCACCTCTCCAACAATTCCCCAATGGAAGCCGCTCGTACTCGGTCGCGACGAAGCATACATAGGCGTGCTCATAGATGATTTAGTTACACTCGGCACAAAAGAGCCGTACCGCATGTTCACCGCACGCGCAGAATACCGCCTAAAGCTGCGGTATGACACTGCTGACGAGCGGCTTACAAAATACGGGTTTGACGCAGGGCTAAAAACGCAGCATGAACTTGACAGCGTTAATAAAAAATACGCAGAACAACATGCACTCGTTGAAAAATTAATAAAAAATCCCGACATGGAAAATCCTGGTTGCAGCGAAAAAGCGTGGGAAGAAGCGTGCGTGGCGTTTAAATACCGCTACTATATACAGAAACAAGACAGGCGCGTAGAAAAAATGCATCGCATGGAAAATACAAAAATTCCGAGCGATTTTGATTACGGCAGCGTTGTGTCGCTGTCTGCGGAGAGCCGCTCAAAACTTGAGCAGATACGCCCGCTCACACTCGGACAAGCATCGCGCATTTCGGGCATTCGCGTGAGTGACATCATGCTTTTGATGGTGTATTTGAAGTAGGCAAAAAATGATTCAGCATGCATTGCGTTTCGTAGGCTATTGCGCTTGTTTGCTGCGACATTTTTACGCGCTGACTTGGCATTGCGGGTTTATGCGCGAACGGGCATGCACATTATTCTTTTGGCATGAATTCTTTCCACGCAGCGTTCATCTGTTTTATGTATGATTTTTTCTGAGAGTCTGAAAGGAACGTCGCGTTGAATCCGTTTGCGATAAGTTGCTTTATTTCGTCAAGCGTAAAGTGCAGTTCGCTGTAGCATTTCCAGTATTCTTCAATGAGCGTGGTCTTGAAAAAGACAGGGTCGTCAGTGTTCACTGTAATGAAAACATTTTTATCATACAGTGCACGGATAGGATGTTCGCTTACTTTTTTTACAAACCGCTTGGTAAACACATTGCTCGTGATGCACACTTCAAGCGGCAGCTGTGATTCTGCAAGATAGGCGATGAGCTTTTCGTCTTGTATAGACGTAATGCCGTGCCCGATACGCTCTGCGTGAAGCACTTTGATTGTATCCCATATTGACTCTGGTCCCACATCTTCGCCAGCATGCGCAACTGCATGGAATCCGTCTTTGTGCGCTTTTGTGAATACCGGTCCGAATTCTTTTGCAGGTCCTTTTTGCTCCGCGCCACCAAGCCCGATGCCTATGATGTCGTTGCATGGATGCTGTTTTAAAAGTTCGTAATTTTTCATTGCGTTTTCACAGCCAAATGTGCGCGAAACGTCGAGCAGCAGTTTTACGGTGATGTTGTATTTTTCTTTGATTTGTGCAATCTTTTTTGAAAACAACGAAATCATCTCGCTGTAATCAAACCCTTTCTTCAAAAAAGCTGATGGCGCAAAAAATGCTTCGCAGTAGACAATGTTGTTTTTAGCAAGGTATTTTCCTAAATCGTCAAACACGTATTTGAAATCGGCAACTGAACTAAACAAGTCCTGCACGACAAGAAACGCGTTGATAAACCCGTTGAGATTATTGTATGAAAAAAGAGCTACCTCATCTTCCTTGCTCATGTTTTTGCCATATCGTTTTTCGTAGAGTTTTTTTATTGAGCTGAGCGATAAAACAGCTTCAATGTGGAGATGTATTTCTGATTTCGGTACTTTTGTTAAAAAAGAGCTAAACTCTATTTCTTTCAATTATATTCTCCATATAGGTTTCTGCTCAAAATCCATTACGTGTATATATAATCGGCTGATTTTTGCTAAATCTTGAGCAGTCGTTCAAGCTCGTGCACAAGTCGTGAAAACTCATCGCACGCTGCTTGTACAGGTTCGGGCTTGCTCATGTCAACGCCTGCAACTTTAAGCGCGTCAATCGGAAAAAACGCGCCCCCAGATTTTAAAAACGCAAAGTAATCTTCGCGCTCCTGTGCGCCGCCAGAAAGCACACGACGCGCAAGCGCAATCGACGCGGAAATGCCTGTAGCGTATTTGTACACATAAAACGCATTGTAAAAATGAGGAATTCGCAGCCCTTCAAGGTCGCTGTTCTGTTCAAAAATCATTTCTGGACCGAAATACTGTTCAAGAAGCGTGCGATATATGCCGCGCAGCACTTTAGCAGAAAGTGGCGTGCCATTTTCCACAAGCTCGTGCGCTGTAAGTTCGTACTCTGCAAACATTGTCTGGCGGAAAAGCGTTGCGAGGATGTCGCCTGCACGCATTGCAAGAAGATACGCTTTCATGTCGTCAGTTTTGGCACGCTGCAACAAGTATTCAAACACGAGCGCTTCATTGAACGTGGACGCGACTTCTGCTGCAAAAATCGTGTAGTTGTACTGCATGTACGGATTGTTGCGCACAGAATAATACGTGTGCATAGAGTGCCCGCCTTCGTGTGCCATAGTGAATACATCGCGTATGACGTCTTCTTTGTAATTTAATAAAATATACGGATTGCCCGTGTACACGCCGCTTGAAAATGCGCCGCTGCGTTTTCCTTTATTCTCGTATTTATCTACCCAACCGCCGGTAAGCCCTGCACAGAGCGTGTCCGTGTATTCGCTTCCGAGCGGCGAAAGCGCCTCGCGGCATATGGCAACAGCTTCGTCATATGATGTGCGCGTGCTCACATGTTTTACGAGCGGCGCATATACGTCGTAGTGACGCAGTTCGTCGAGGTGCAGCGCTTTTTTGCGTAGCGCATAATACCTATGAAGTGACGGAAAATTTGCGTGAATCGTATCTATCAAATTACGATACACTGACGGAGCTACATTGTCGTAGAAGAGCGCGCGCTCAAGGCACGAATTGTATCCGCGTGCACGAGACGAAAACACATCTTGATGCACGCTTCCCGCGTAGAGCGATGCGAGCGTATTTTCGTATGTTTCAAACACTGCATAAAATTTTTTGTATGCGTCTTTGCGCACGCTCCGTGTACTTGAGTCCATGAACACGCTCCATGTTGATTGCGTAAGCGTTTTTTCTGTTCCATCAACGGTGACTGTGCCAAATTGAAAATCAGCATCGGTGAGCATGGTAAACGTCTTGTGTGCTGTTGTTGCGCTTTCACTTTGAAGCGACATGATGCGCTCCTCTTTTTCTGAAAGCGTGTGCGCTTTTAAACGCAACTGTTTTTTTAGAAAAATACGGTAGTCGTCAAATTTTGGCAGCTCCAGCCATGCGTTGATTTTTTCATCGGGAATTGCCAAAAGTTCGGGATTAAAAAAACTCGTTTCAGCAGCATACTTTGTGTACGCCATTTGCGCTCTACCTTCTTTATCTTGAGATGCGGCATCTGTTTCGTCCGCGGTGCACAGCAGACCTGCGTAATTGGCAACTGCTTCTATTTTTTTATCGACAGCTTCATATGCTTTGAGCGCTGCAAGCAGCGTTTGCGGAGATTTGTCAAGCTGCCCTTTATACCGCGTCATCTCTTGCGTAAGCGCGTCAATTTCTTTCAATGATTTTTCCCATGCGTCATCAGATTCAAAAAGCGATGTTAAATCCCACTTGTCTTTTGCAAGTACGTTTTTGCGTTCTATTTCCATAGCTATACTATACTGTATTTTACCGACAGCTACAACGTTTGCTATAACGCTCGCTATTTGCACAACGAGCAACATGCGCTATACTTATGAAACCTGTGCAGAAACCTCTGTTTTAGAACAGGCTGCTATAAAATGAGATGTTTTAACTCGTGATATTTTTAGGAACGTATGAAACTGCCGAAGGTATATTGCGGCAACTTTTTTAGGAGAAATTATGGATTTATCGCTTTCGCTTTTTGAAATTGCTGTACTTGTATTGCTTGCAGCCGTTATCATCATAGTAATAATTTTGCTTGCGCTTCAACAGCGCAACAATGCAGTGAATATTGCCGAATCGCTCCGCAATTATGAAAAAGAGCTCAAAGATGAATTTGCGCGCAATAGAAATGAAAACGCAGGTTTGTCTCGTGCATCGCGCGAAGAGTCAAACAGGACGTTGCTCGGATTTCAAACTGCCGTCAATACAAAACTCGACACGCTCACAAAAAACACAAACGAATCTATGACAAACGGCTTGAGCAAATTCATGGAGACGATTTCTGCGCGGCTCGAAATGCTTACGCGTACAACACAGGAAACGCTGCACAATCAGCAGCAGGTGGTACAGAACTCGTTGCAGAATATCCAGAAAAGCAACGAGCAAAAGCTTGAGCAGATGCGGCAAACAGTAGATGAAAAACTTCAGAGCACGCTTGAAACGCGTCTCAACAATTCGTTCAAACTTGTGGGCGAGCGGCTTGAAGCGGTGCAAAAAGGTTTAGGCGAAATGCAAAACCTTGCAAACGACGTGGGCGGTTTAAAGCGCGCGCTTTCAAATGTCAAAGTGACCGGTACGATGGGCGAATATCAGTTGGAGGCGCTGCTGTCGCAATTTCTTTCGCCGTCGCAATATGAAAAAAATGCGCATCCGAATCCTGAAAATCCGGGAAATGTCGTCGAGTTCGCCGTAAAAATCCCTGCGAAAGAAACGGAAAAAGGTTTTATCTATCTTCCGATTGATTCAAAGTTTCCGACGGTAAATTATGAAAAGCTGCTTGCCGATTACGATGCAGCAGATAAAGAGGCAATGGAAAACGACAGGCGCGCGCTCGTTGCCGACATCAAAAAATTTGCCAAAGACATAAAGACAAAATATATTGAAGTGCCGTACACGACAGATTTTGCACTTCTGTTTTTGCCATTTGAAGGGCTGTATTCTGAAGTGGTGCGCATTCCAAATCTTTTACAGCAGATTCAAAATGAATTCCACGTGACGATTGTAGGACCTACGACGCTCGATGCATTTTTGAGCAGTTTGTATATGGGATTCCGCACCCTTGCAATTCAAGCAGAGACAAATCACGTGTGGGAACTGCTCGGGGCGGTGCGCACGGAGTTTGGCAAATTTGGCAATGCGCTTGAAGCGACAAAGAAAAAACTTGAGTCTGCAAGCAAAGAGATAGATTCTGCAGGCGTGCGCACGCGCGCTATTGAAAGAAAACTGCGCGACATTGAATCGCTGCCAGAAGACAAAGCGCAAAAACTGCTCGACTATTGAGCAGTCGCGCTCTCTGCCCCACTCGTTTGCAGAAGCGGTGCTTTGCAACCTTGCTCATTTACGTGTGCGCGTGCATTCCGTGCAACTGCGCACTCTTTACGCGCTGCGCTTTTCTGTTTATAATTGTGCACTATGGAAGCAAAATCTGTTGCCGTTATTGGCGGCGGCGCATGGGGAACAGGGGTGGCTCATGCGCTTGCGCGTGGTGGTCACCATGTAACAATTTGGGCGCGCGAGCAAACTGTTGTAGACGGCATAAACAACGAGCACGAAAACAAGCAGTATCTTGCGGGGTATGCGCTGTCAAAAAATATTGCGGCGAGTACTGATATAACTTCGGTTACAAACGGCAAGGAGTTTGTGATTATTGCAACGCCGTCGCTCTTTCTTGCAGACACGGTAAAAAAAATTACAACAGTGCCTACAATTGCAGACGGCAATGCGTGCATCGCGGCAATCACAAAAGGATTTGTTCCGTCGCATGATGGTGCAAAACTCGTGCTTGAAACTATCGAGAATATTTTGCCGGGCATCTACAAAGGCTGTACCGTGTATGTGGCAGGTCCGAGCCACGCAGAAGAAGTTGCGCTTGGAAAAATTACGGGATTGATTGCCGCATGCGAAAATCCGCGCAACTCAATTCGCATACGCGAGCTTTTGCGCGTGCCTGGCATTTTGCCGTTTTCGTCGTTTGATGTGGTGGGCGTACAAGTGTGTGCTGCCGCAAAAAATATTGTTGCAGTTGTATATGGCATGATTGATGCGCTTGCAGAAACGTCAGAGTTGTTTGGCGACAATGCGGAAGCGCTTTTGATGGCAGCGGGCTTGAATGAAATTCAGACGCTCGGTTTTGCAATGGGCGCCACGCACGCGCAGACGTTTACGTCAATCGCGGGCATTGGAGATTTGGAAGTGACGTGCAAGAGCGTGTACGGACGAAACCGCCGCTTTGGGCAGGACATTGTCAAAAAAGACAGCCTTGCACAGTTTAAAAATCTTGACGACATCATCGCGAATATGAACAAGCTTGGCTACCTTTCTGAAGGTGCTGTTGCGTGCAAATATGTGCACGACATTGCAAAGAAAAAAAATATCAAGCTTACGATATGCGACGGGTTGTACCGCATTCTCAATAAAGAGATTGCGCCGAACGATTTTATCAACGAGCTTTTGATACAGGAAGTATGATTAATGCTTGAAAAATTGACAAACACATTCTCATCGATTGTCCAGACGGTGAGCGGAAAATCAACTATTACCGAAAAAAATATTGAGGACACTGTAGAGCAAATTAAAATGGCGCTGCTTGAAGCGGACGTAAACTTGCGCGTTGTGCGCCGCTTTGTAAATGCGACTGTCGAAGAAGCAAAAGGCGAAAAAGTTTTGCGCTCGGTGAACCCCGGTCAGCAATTTGTGAAAATCATTCACGACAAGCTTGTGTCCTACCTTGGCGATGAAAAAACTGACTTGCATTTAAAGGGTGTTGATACGCAGTCTGTGATTTTGCTGCTCGGTTTGCAAGGTTCAGGCAAAACGACGGCCAGCCACAAACTTGCTTACCGTTTGGCAAAAGAAGGGCGAAAGCCATTGCTCGTTGCGTGCGATTTGGTGCGCCCTGCAGCTGTTGAGCAACTTTCGCAACTTGGCGCAAAAATCAATGTGCCTGTATATAAGGAAGAGACAAAAGATGCTGTACGTGTTGCGGAACATGCGCTTGACTATGCGCGAAAAAATGCGCTTGACACAATAATCGTTGATACTGCAGGTCGCTTGCAGATTGATGAAGCTATGATGAAAGAGCTTGTCACAATTAAAAAAGCGATAAAGAGCGACGAAACGATTCTTGTTGCGGACGCAATGACAGGACAGAATGCAGTAGACATTGCAAAAACATTTGATGATGCGCTTGGACTGACTGGCGTTATTTTAACAAAGTTTGACAGCGATGCGCGAGGAGGGGCAGCGCTGTCGCTTAAAACAATGACAGGAAAGCCAATTCTGTTTATAGGTACGGGCGAAAAGACTGAAGATTTGGAGAGCTTTCATCCAGACAGAATTGCAAGCCGCATTCTTGGCATGGGCGACATTGTTTCGCTCGTGGAAAAAGCACAAGAGACGGTAGATAAAGAAGAAGCGGAAAAGTTGCAACGCAAAATGGCGCGCAACGAGTTTACGCTTGACGACATGCTCATGCAGTTTGAGCAAGTGCAAAAGATGGGGAGCATGCAGCAGCTCATGGAAATGATGCCCGGTCTTTCTGCGCACATGCAGAGACGCGACATCGACACGAGCGATATGAAAAAGCAAAAGGCAATCATTCAGTCTATGACAAAAAAAGAGCGCGCCAATCATTTAATAATTGGACCGAGCCGCCGAAAGCGCATTGCGCACGGTTCTGGTACGTCTGTTGCAGAAGTAAATAAATTGATAAAGCAGTTCGAAAAGACAAAACTTATGATGAAAAAAATCTATCGGAATAAAAGTGCGCAAGCGCAACTTATGAAGCAGTTCAGCGGCGGGCAGGTCGATATGGAAGCGTTGGCAAAACGCTTTGGCAGGGGATGAGCGCAGGCGAAGTGCGCAATGACCGCGGGAATCTGGCATGCAGCGGCAAGTTCCGATGCGCCTTAAAAATCACAGACGGGTAATTAACAATTTTTATTTGACAGTGATTACAGATGCGGTGCGTCCGTCTTTTGTGTATGCGCGGTTTGAGTTTGTGGCATCAAGCAGCGTGTTCATGCCGGAATAAAAGGTATAGTAGTACGTGCCAGGTGCAAGTGGTACGTGTATTTCATAAAATCCGCGAGTTGTTTCTGTAAGTTCATAAATCCACGGGTCCCAATTTGTAAAAGAGCCTGCAAGGTAGATTTTTTGTCCGCTTGCGCCGCGGTAAACGAATCGCACTGCGTTGCCATTTGTCTGTGCGGTAACGTGCGACTGTGATGCGGCGGCAAGAGGCGTGTATGTGTTGAATGTAAATCGTGAAAGCAAGATGCCTGTCTCTTCGTCGAAATATGTGTCGGGGTTTGCTGGGTCTGTGGTCCATAATCCGTCTATGACAAGGCGGTACGAAATGGTATGCGTGTGCGCAGGGCGGCTTAAAATATAAAACATGAGAGATTCGGTAGGCTTCCCATCCATGTCGTATAAAGTGCGGATGCTGAACGGGTGAATTGTTTTGTAGCCTTCAAAATCAAATGCAATGCCGGTGAAGCGCGCAGTTGCAGGAGCGGTAAACACGACAAAATTATTTATTTCATATGGCGCGCCAACGTGGTAAATTTCGAGAACAGTATTGTTGTACGCAAATAATTGTTCTTCGGCAGTTTGGTCTGCTGCAAAAATTGGAAAAAAACAGAGCGCAACGCCGAACAAAAGAAGAGCGCGTTTCATATTAATTGTATCGGCATGTTGGCGGTGAAGATTGAGCGTATAAAAAATGTTGTGCGCTGGTAAAGTCAGTTTCAAAATCTTCCGTTATTTATGATAAGAGAAAAAATGCTCTTGTAATGGACGCTATTTTAGCGGTAAAATAAATATGGGGTGGACGTTCAAAAACGGCACTAAAAGGAATGATACAGTATGCCGGGGTTAAGCCAGCTTAAGCAATTTAATACGGATATTCTTGCTCTCGGCAAAGAAACGGAAAACCGTGCTTCTCGCGGTGAAAAACCTGTCGTTGTTCCATTGCCAAAATCAATTAAAGACATTGACGACTCGGAAGATTTTGTACTCGGCATGCCAGAAATTTCAGAAGCGGAAATGCAAGCTGCAGAAGCTGCTCCGCCTCCTGATGATTTTTCAGACATCACTGGAGCAGGAAGTGCCGCGCCTGTTGAAGAAGGCGTTGCTGTTGAAGAACAAGCGGCTCCCGATGTTTCAAATATATTGAATCCTATTGCATCTGATGCAAGCGGCAACTTTCCTGACCTTTCGCAGTTTATGGAAGCGCCTGTAGCGGAAGAAGAAGTTGCAGCGGAACCTGAAGAGCAGTCTATTGCTGACATGAGCCTTGATGATTTGCTCGGCGGCGAATCGTTTGAAGACGAAGAAGTGGCTGTTGAGACATTCCCGCAAGAGTCGCAAGAGGTCGTAGAAGCGGCGCCAGAAAAACCTGCCCAAGTTGAACTGCCGCCTGAATTGAGTTTTTTGCTTGACACTACAGAACAGCCGCCACCTGCACTGCCCGAAGTCGATCTTTTAGTTGGTACGAATGAATCGCCTGCACCGTCCGAAAGTAATTTTTCTGTTGGGGTGGAAGAACCGCCTGCATTGCCTGATAGCGATTTTTCATCTGCATTTGATGATTTTGGCGCTTCGTCGCAGACAATTGACATGACGAGCGAAAGCGCAGATGATTTTTTTGATTCCGACATAGATACAGATGCGCCCCCTGCCGACATGATTGCCTCGACGGAGCAAGAGCCTGCCGAAAAGCAAAGTGCAGTTGCGGGAGCAGCCATTGGCGAAGATTTTAATCTTCCCGATTTTGATTTTGCTTCTCTTGCTGACGGCAGCGAGGGTAATGCGCCATCATCTGCTGAAATTTCTCTTGGAGAAGAAGCTGATTTTGACGATGGTGGGAGCGCAGAAATGCAGTCTGGCGATGAGATGGCAGATATGTCTTCTGCTCAACAACGTGAAACAGCTGCATTTGACACAGACGCATTTGACTTCACTATGGAAAGCCCTGACGACGAGATGCCGTCTTTTATGGAGGCAGATGCAGAAAACGAAAGCGCGCAAAGCGAAAGTTTTGAAGACACTTCGCTTATTGAGCATTTTGACACATCTGCCATGGATGGGCTTGATTTTACTGTTACAGAAACAGACAAGCAAATTGCAGATGAAAGCAAAACAGATTTTGAGTTGGGTGGATTTGGCGACGGGAACATGGATTTTGAGATTCCTGGCTTTTCCGATACGACAGAAATAAAGACTGATAAACACGGGCGCATAAAGCTTCCAACGCCCGATTTTAAGGGGGCCGCTCAAGGCGACAAGTTGCCGAAGAATTCGCTCACTGACGCACAGTATAAAAAATTTCTTGCAAATCTTTCTGAATATCCGCTCAATGTGCGCATTGCGGTAGAAAGCTTGCTCGTGGCAAACGAGTTTACTGACGATGCACAGTTTGAAATTGTAGAAAAGATTCTCAACAAAGCGCCTGCTCGTCAAGTTGCATCGAGCCTTGAAAAAATGCTCGACATTGCAATTCCCGTGCCGCGTGATTTTGAGCGGCGCACTGCTGCAGAATACAATGCGTATAAAGCGTCGCTGCAATATCAGTTGCGCAATAAAATTATTCCAGGCATCATTATCGGAGTTGCGGCGCTTGTCGTTTTGTTTGCGCTGATAATTTTTACACGCAATTTTATTTATCATCCGCTCAAAGCAAACAGTTTGTACAAGCAGGGGTACGCGCTCATTGAAGCCGATGAGTTTCCGCAGTCTGACATGCGCTTTACTGAAGCGACGCGCTATCAACTGCAAAAGAAGTGGTTTTTCAAATACGCGCGCGCATACCGCAGCAAAAAACAGTATCAGCGTGCTGGGCGAATGTACCGCAACATTCTTAATTATTTTAACCACGACAAAGAGGCGGGCATTGAATATGCGCGCATGGAATGTGATGACTTGGCAAATTATGAAAAAGCAGAAGAGATTGCAAAGCGCGATGTGCTTGACTACCATATAAACGACAGAGAGGGGCTGTTGTTGCTCGGAGACATCTATCTTGAGTGGGCAACTGAAAGAGATTCGACAAAGTTTGAAGAAGCTCGAAAGCAGTATGCGTCGCTCGTGCAGTTGTTCGGCACAACTGACTTATACATGGCGCGCATGATGCGTTACTTTGTGCGCACCGACAACTTGCGTGAAGTGCTCCAGCTCAAAGAGCGGTTTTATCCAAAAGCAAAATCGTTGAGTGCGCAAGATTGGACAGAACTCAGCGGCTACTTGCTCGACAAGTTGTACGGACCGCTTGCGCCGAGCGACGAATACTTGCGCACGCGCATTGAAGATGTGCGCGACATGCTCGACCGTGCGGTAAGCGCAGACCCGTCTAATCCGATTGCGCAGTACAATCTTTCACGCTATTTTGTTCAGATGGATGAACATGAGCGCGCGCAGCGGATGCTTGAGCACACAATCAATGTATTCAATCAGACAAGGACGCTCAGACGGCGCGACATCTACAAGCAGATTGATTCGTATCGCTTGCTCGGCGAGCAGTATGCAAAGAGCAAAGAGTATTTGAAAGCGCAAGAAGCATACACGGACGGCATTGCATTGTATGAGCGTGAAAAAGAAAGCAGCGGCTTTGAAGGCACAGAACAGATTGGACTGCTATACGCAGATGCAGGAGACATAGACTACTTTATCCGCGGCGATTATGACAGCGCGTTGAGAGAGTATTTGACTGCAATACAGACGCACTGCGACACAGCTTCACTGCGCTATAGAGTCGGCTTTATTCAATATTCGCGAAACGATTATCTGGGTGCAATTAATTCATTTATCAGGGCGAGCGAAGAAAATGCAACTGACAATCATGTGCTGCTTGCCATGGGCAATGCGCTTTCGCTCCGTGCAGACGACATTGCGGCGCAAGGGTATTACGAGCGACTTGTTAAAAATCTTGATGATGAGCGTGCGCAGCTCGGTGTGCTTTTTCCGCAAGTTCGTTCTGATCAGGCAGAGTTTGTCGATTTATATTTGAAAGCGTCGAACAATCTTGGTGTAACGCTGCATCGTCTTGCGCGCCGCAATGGCTCAAGCCAGATGAATGCAACCGCTATGGTGAACCTTTCTATCTCCATGCGCGCATGGGATGCGCTTACACGAAATCAGGAGACTATGACGCGACTTGGCGGAAGCAACCTTGCGGAGCAGAATATGCGCTACATGAGTCATCCGACTCCTGCCTACGAGCCTGCAATTTATACGGAGATTCCGCGCATACTTACCGGTGAAAAGGAATTGACCCAATGATTCCTGATTCGCGCATTGCGCACGCGCAATATAAAAATAGTATAAAAAAAGAATTTTTTAGAAAATCAATCCATCTTTGCAGCGCGCTCATTCCTACATTGCTCGCGTATGCGTATTGGCAAATGCTCGCGTGCCTGATAATTGTGCTGTGCATATATGTTGTTTCAGAGTTGCTCCGTATGCGCGGTAAACAGATTCCAGTAATTGCACATGTTACCGAGGCTGCCTCTCGCAAGCGTGATGAAAATAGGTTTGTGCTTGGTCCGGTAACGCTTGTGCTTGGCGTGCTTGTAACTGCACTCATATGGAAAGGGGATGCGGCGCGCATTGGCATTTATGCGCTTGCGTTTGGCGACGGTCTTGCAAGCCTTGCAGGGAAATTATTCGGGCGCATGACCATTCCGTTTACGCGTGGAAAAACTGTTATCGGAAGCCTTATGTGTTTTGTGGCAGTGTTTTGTTCTGCATATGCTGTCTGCAAAGATGTCTGGATAACGCTTATTCTTGCGAGTGTGGCAATGCTCGTAGAACTTATGCCGCTCAAAGATTTTGACAATCTTGTCATTCCTGTTGTTATTGGCGCACTTGCTTCAGCGCTATTGCCATAAGTATTTGCGGTGCAAGCTGCCGAGATATATTGCGGTACCGGCGTACAATAATATATTTCCAATAATCACCGCGGCAAAGGAATTTGCAATGCAGCATATTGCGTATCCGACAGTCAATGATAAAAATCCATACGGTGCTTTTTCTTTTGTTCCCATCGTCCTCATGTTGATAAAGACTGAAAGCACTGCTGCTGCCATAATGAGCATGCGCATAGTGAGTATAGTTTTACTTGCTCCCCAGTGAATGCAAAAATTGGGTAAAACGATTGCCGTGTTGAGCGGGATCAATGTTGCCATCGTTATTGAAATGACGAGCAACACAATTAGATTGCGCTCAATGTTTTGCCGCTGTTCTGTACCGCTAAAAACAGCATTGAATAAAAGTGCGGCAGGCGCGACAGTGCGTCCAAACAACACAGCGCGTCCTGTAAATATGAGCAGCGTTGAGAGTGAATGCCAGAGATTGAAAAATGGAACGTATAATCTGACTGCTTCTATTGCGCAGCCGATTAAAAAGACAGCAAAAAAAATCACTTCGAGAGACTGTGTTTTTTCAAATTGAATATATAAATATATGCTGCCGAGCGTGGCATACAGCAGAAATAAAAAAAGTGACAGTATAACAGCGGCAAACGAATAGCGCGTTGCATAAAATCCTGAAATGTGTGCAGCAGGAAATGTATCTGGTTCAATGAGCGAACCGCTGTACATGTTGTAAAAAAGCAACGCAAAATTAGTAATGAGCGCGGCGAAAAAACATGCGAACAGTACGATGAAAAAAACGTTGCGCGTTTTTAGCGTCATGTATGCAATAATACCTTGAACGCAAATAATAGTAAAGACGTGATTGCATCATTCCGAAAATAACAATGGGGCTGTCTCAATGCATGCAGATGGCCATGTCGCATGGAGGATGCTATGAAGAAAATTGTTTTCGGCATGTTATTTTTTATTGCAGTGATTTTTTCTGCATTTACAGGAGATGCTGCGGTTTTTAAAGATATAGGCTTTTCATCTGACGGGCGCGTATACATGTTCGGTGAATATGGAAAAACAGACAAAACGTTTTGCGGCTGGGCTGTGATTTATACTGTTGACGTGGTAAAAAATGATTTTGTTAAAGGTGAAGTGTATAAAACAAATCCTACGTCAGCAACTAATGGAAAGTCAGGTAGGGAAGTGTATGACGCACTTGTGGCAAAAAATTATGCTGTCACAAAAAAATATAATTGCGTTGAGACAGTTCCTGAACATGTGCTTTACATTTGCAGCGATGAGACAAAGCGCGGTACAGACCAAATTGTGTTCAAAGATTTTGCAGGAACACTTGGCAGCGCGGCAACGTATTGCATAGACCTTGTGCCTACTGTCAGCGGCAATGGCAAAAACGCGCGCTCATCGTTTTATATCATGCTTGAAAAACGTGATGAGCATGGCAGCGTTGTGAGCCGTCAAAAAATTGGTTCGCCCGATATTGTGCGAAAAGGCGTTACCGACTATAGAATTGAAAAAATATTTTGCGACAGATTGGGCACAAGCCTCATATTTGTTATTTCAAAAACGATGGAAGACGATACGGGTGTTTTGATTCGCTACATGGTTGAAGCAGCAAGAGTTGAACGATAGCACCTGTTTGGCTAATTACTGTTAAATATTTCACAATGATTGCACATTTTTCACTTTTTTTCGAAGAATTTTGCTTTTTATTATAAACTGGCACTTTTTAGGGATTGACGCATACATACGCAAGCATATACGATTTGAGGCAACAGATGAGGGAAGGAATTTCAGAGCCAACGAAAAGGCGTCTTGTGCTATTAGAACATTTGCTGTCTCGCATGACGGGTAGAGTTACCTCAAAGACGTTGAGCACACTTTTAGGATGTAAAGATTCGCTCATTCGACATGACATTGCATCCATTGGTTTTTCAAAAGGTTTTTCAAACGGCTACGATGTAAAAGAATTGCAAAACGCACTTCTTGGTTTTTTGCCAAATTATGTTTTAGACAAAAAAGAAAGGGCGTGCATTGTAGGTTTAGGAAGACTGGGAGCGGCTTTTCTTGATGAGGGCATTTTTGAAAAAAGTGGATTTACGATTGTTGCCGGTTTTGACTCAAACGTGAATCGTACTGAGATTTTGCATTCAACTTTTCCACTCTATCCTGCTTCAAGGCTAGAAACTGTTATAAAAGCAGAGCGTATTGACTGGGCAATTTTAGCAACAAAAAATGAAGAGGCGTTATCTATTGCAGAGCGTCTTTCAAATTGCCGAATACGAGGAATCGTAAATTATACAGATGTAACGCTTAAGGTGCCAAAAACAGTTGCTCTTGAAAACGCTTCTCCTGTAACACTGTTAAAACTTCTTTTTGTAAGAGGAGAAAACTCTAGCGAGTAAAACTGAAGAAAACGGAACGGTGTTTTTTTCAAAAAAGTATACGTTAAAAAAATATGAACAACGAAGAAAATAAAGATTTTTTGCAAACTCAAATAATTACATATCTTGGAAATAAGAGAAGTTTACTTGGCAACATAGAAACCGAAGTAAAAGAAATTTCGATGCAGCTTGGCAGAGAAAAATTTAATTGTGCAGATTTATTTTCTGGCTCTGGGATTGTTGCTCGAATGTTAAAAAAATATTCATCAACATTAGTCGTAAACGACTTAGAAAATTATTCAACTTTAATAAACAGTTGCTATCTTTCAAATAAAAAAGACTACCCCAAAGAAGTGTGCAGTACGTTAATATCAAAAATAGAAGACTTGTGTGCAAAAGAAAAATACGAGGGAATAATTTCTAAAAACTATGCACCACAGGATGATAAAAATATCCAAAAAGGTGAGCGAGTTTTTTATACACATGAAAACGCACTTTTAATTGACACGTACAGAAAGTTGATTGATGAAGTTGTTGCAGAACACCACTTAAAAAAATTTTTTCTTGCACCGCTAATTACAGAAGCCTCAATTCATGTAAATACGAGTGGCATTTTCAAAGGATTTTACAAAGATAAAAATACAGGAATCGGATGCTTTGGAGCTGCAGGAAAAGACGCGCTTCCTCGCATTTTGGGAAGAATAGAACTAAAGGAACCTGTATTTAGTAATTTTTCTTGTGATTTGGAAATCTACCAAAAGGATGCAGTTGAACTTTCTAAAGAGTTAAAAAACATAGATATTGCATACCTTGATCCGCCTTATAATCAGCATCCCTATGGTTCAAATTATTTTATGCTAAATCTTATTCTAAAAAATAAACTTGATGTTGAAATAAGCAATGTAAGCGGCATAACTCAAGATTGGAATCGCTCTGCATTTAATAAGGCGCACACTGCATTAAAATGTATGGAAGAAATAATTTGCAATTTGCGCGCAAAGTTTTTAATTATTTCGTATAACTCTGAAGGATTTATAACTTTTGACGAAATGTTAAAAATGCTAAAAAAATACGGAAATCTAAAAACTATAAAAATTAAATACAATACGTTTCGCGGTGGAAGAAATTTACAGCAGAGAGATATGTATGTTAGCGAATATCTTTTTGTTTTGAAAAAATAATTAGGAGGATAAAAATGAACCGAGTGTATAATTTTTCTGCAGGACCTGCTTGCTTGCCAGAGGAAATTCTCAAAGAATGCGAGCGTGAGATGCTTTGTTTTTCTAATACGGGGCAATCTGTTATGGAGATGAGTCATCGCTCTAAAGATTTTAAACCGATTATTGAAGATGCCGAGAGCATGGTTCGAAAACTTATGAACGTTCCTAAAAATTATAAGGTGCTTTTTTTGCAAGGAGGAGCTTCTACTCAGTTTGCATGTGTGCCACTAAATTTAAAAGGAAAACACGGCAACGCAGCGTACGTCAACACTGGTGTATGGAGCAAAAAAGCAATAGCAGAGGCAAAAAAATATATTCGCACAGACGTTGTAGCTTCTTCTGAAGATAAAAATTTTTCGTACATTCCCAAAATAGAAAAAATTGCTGGCGATTACGATTACGCATATATTTGCTTGAATAATACGATTAAGGGAACAAAATGGAATTATATTCCAGACACAGGCAACATTCCACTTGTTGCCGATATTTCTTCTTGCATACTTTCTGAACCGCTTGATGTCTCAAAGTTCGCACTCATTTTTGCGGGTGCCCAAAAAAATTTAGGACCTGCAGGTGTTACCCTTGTAATTATTCGAGATGATTTAATTAAAGAGTGTAGCGCCGATTTTATGCCTACTATGCTTTCGTATAAAACTCATGCTGATGAAAACTCGCTTTATAATACGCCGCCGTGCTATTCAATCTATGTTGTTGGCAAAGTTCTTCATTGGATTGAAAAAAATGGTGGAGCGGACGGCATGAAAAAACGAAATGAAGAAAAAGCAAAGCTTTTATACGATTACATTGACAACAGCTCTTTTTATTTTTCTCCGATAGAAAAAGATAGTCGCTCGCTTATGAACGTTCCTTTTTTAACAAGCGAAGGCGATGAGGCAAAAGCAGATGCTCTACATAAAAAATTTGTAAAAGATGCAGAGTTGCACGGGCTTGTAAATCTTGCAGGCCACAGAACTGTTGGCGGCATGAGGGCTTCTATTTATAATGCGATGCCTCTTGACGGCGTAAAAAAATTGATAGAGTTTATGGGAAATTTTGCAAAAGAAAATGCTTGCAACGAGTAAGATTTAATTGCATGATTTTATGAATTGATTTTTGAGAAATATTTTGAGGTATAGTTTATGTATAAAATTCAAACGTTAAATAAAATTGCGAGTGTTGGATTGAATTTATTTCCACATGATGATTACGAAATTGCATCTTCCATTACAAATCCAGATGCAATCCTTGTTCGCTCTTTTGATATGCACGAGTGTGAATTTTCAAAAACGTTAAAAGCTGTTGCACGAGCAGGGGCTGGCACTAATAACATTCCTGTTGCAAAATTAACAGAAAAAGGTGTCGTAGTTTTTAATACACCTGGAGCAAATGCTAACGCTGTTAAAGAGTTGGTTCTACTCGCACTTTTGCTTTCTAATAGAAAAGCGCTTGCTGCTGCTGAATGGCTTAAAACGCTTTCTGGAAAAGGTGATGAAATTCCAGAGCTTGCAGAAAAAGGCAAGTCGCAATTTGTAGGCCCTGAACTAAAAGGTAAGACTTTGGGCGTTATAGGACTTGGTGCAATTGGCGCCATGGTTGCAAATGCTGCTGTAGATTTAGGAATGCGCGTGATTGGATACGATCCATTTATTTCTGTAAAGTCTGCATGGCATTTAAACACTAATGTTTTGCAAGCAGAAACGTTAGATTCTCTTTTGGCAAAATCTGATTACGTTACAATTCATATGCCGCAGACTGACGAAACAAAAGGTTTTATAAATGCAGATAAAATTGCAGAGATGAAAAACGGCGTGCGCGTTATAAATTTTGCGCGTGGCGGTCTTGTAAATAATATAGATATGCTTTCTGCATTAGAGAGTGGAAAAATTTCTATGTTCATTACAGATTTTGCATCGGAAGAGTTTATAAATCATCCAAAAATTATTTGCTTTCCGCATCTTGGAGCATCTACTCCAGAAGCAGAAGAAAATTGCGCTATTATGGCGGTAGAGCAAATTCGTGCGTTTCTTGAAAAAGGCATAATAGAAAATTCTGTAAATTTCCCACGAGTTGCAACAGACAATCCAATTCCTAAAAATGGAATGCGATTGTGCATTGCAAATAGAAATGTTCCAGGCATTGTTTCAAAGTTTACAACAATATTAGGCGAGTCAAAACTTAATATCGCAGGAATGATAAATCAAAATCGGGGAGATGTTGCATATAACATAATCGATATTGATAATCTTATTGCAGGCGCTACGCTTACAAAACTTGTGTTAATAGAGAATGTAATGCTCGTGCGCCCGATTATTGGATATAAGCAGGCATAGGCATTAATCATCTTGCGGCGTTTTCATATTGTAGTGCAGTTGCAAAAGTGCAAGCAATTTTACTCCGCACAAATGAGCATTTCCTAGCCTTGCCATCTGCATATGCATTCGCTATACTTATCGTTTATGGAACGAGAAAAATTTAAATCGCGCATCGGATTCATTTTAGTAAGCGCAGGGTGCGCAATAGGCATTGGAAACGTATGGAAGTTTCCATATATCACCGGTACATACGGCGGCGGCGTGTTTGTACTGTTCTATCTTTTATTCTTGGTAATTATGGGCGCACCCGTGCTCACTATGGAACTTGCCGTCGGACGCGCCTCGCAAAAAAGCGCAGTACTCGGCTACAAGGCGTTGGAAAAGAAAGGCACATTTTGGCACATTCACGGCTGGTTTGCAATTGCAGGCTGCATTCTGCTTATGATGTACTACACAACAGTATCAGGATGGATGTTCAGCTACTTTATTAAATTTTTGCGCGGCACATTTTCAACTGCGTCGCAAGCTGCCAGTTCCGCAGGCAACACAATAGATGCCGCATCAGTGTTTTCCGCCATGCTCAAGAATCCTGTCGAAATGGGCGTGTTCATGGCAATCACCGTTGTTGCAGGATTTGCCATTTGCTCGTTCAGTTTGCAAAAAGGGCTTGAGCGAATCACAAAAATAATGATGACAGGCTTGCTCATCCTCATACTGCTGCTCGCCGTCCACTCAATGACGCTGCCTGGCACAGGGCGCGGACTCAGCTTTTATCTGCTCCCCGACATACAGCGTGCGCTCAACATCGGCATTGGACGCGTCATAACAGCGGCGATGAATCAAGCATTTTTCACATTGAGCCTCGGCGTTGCGGCAATGGAAATTTTCGGCAGCTGCATGTCAAAAGAAAAGACACTTGCAAGCGAAGCGCTCTGGATTTGCGGACTCGACACATTTGTGGCGTTATGCAGCGGATTAATAATTTTTCCTGCATGCTTCAGTTTTGGCGTAGAGCCAGATGCAGGGCCGTCACTCATATTCATAACGCTGCCAAAAGTTTTTACCAGCATGTCTGGCGGCAGAATATGGGGTACGCTCTTTTTCCTTTTTATGACGTTCGCAAGTTTTTCAACAGTCATCGCTGTGTTTGAAAATCTCACTACATGCGGTATAGATAACTTCAACTGGAGCAGAAAAAAATCTGCCGCCTTGCACTGCATTTTCATACTCGTTGCAAGCATACCGTGCGTGCTCGGATACAACGTGTGGAGCAGCGTTCGTCTTATCGGTGCGCGCGACATACTCGACAGCGAAGACTTCATCGTCTCAAATTTGTTATTGCCGCTTGGCTCGCTCATCTATTTGCTTTTCTGCACCGCAAAATGGGGTTGGGGGTTTGACAACTACCGTGCAGAAGCGAACACAGGTGCGGGCATACAACTTTCGCCAAAACTCAAATGGTATTTTTCCATCGTGTTGCCGCTCCTTATACTCGTAATTCTTATTGAAGGATTGCTTCCGTAAAGAAATGCGAATCAGCATGCCATTGCATGACAGGCGGGCGCATTTTTGTCTGCACAGAGCAGACAAAAACCGGGCTATGCGTGGCTTCGGCGTCTGACGCGCCTACGGTCTTCCGCTGCGCTTCAGACTGGCTTTGCCACCACTCCTATCCCTTGCGCATCATTTGCCTTTTTCGCTATACTAAAACCACTTCTGGCGTTTAGACGCGTTACATCGTAGAGTTAACTCTTCTACTGCGCGCCTGTGTCTTGAGAAATTACTTCAATTTCATAGGAGCAATACCATGTCCACACCGTTGGAGAATTACCTTGCCGCATGCAACGGCAATCCAAACCCTGCAATGATTTCCTATGTCGCTAACTTGCAACAGACTGCGGCACTTGCACCAGAAATCGCTGCAAGCATTGTCAAAGAACTTGAAACTCAGCGCGCGCATCTCAAGCTCATTGCAAGCGAAAACTACTGCTCTCTCAATGTGCAGGCAGCAATGGCAAATCTTCTCACAGACAAATACGCGGAGGGATTTCCCGAACACCGCTACTACGGCGGCTGCGAAAACATAGACGCAGTTGAATCTGTTGCCGCAAAAGAAGCAGCTGAACTGTTCGGTGCAGACTACGCCTATGTGCAGCCGCACTCAGGCTGTGATGCAAATCTCGTTGCTTTCTGGGCAATTCTCAATCACAAAGTGGAGCTGCCCGCGCTTGAATCGCTCGGCGTAAAAAGCGTTGTCGATTTAACAAGCGCGCAGTGGGAAAATTTGCGCAAACAGTTCGGCGTGCAAAAACTCATGGGGCTTGATTATTATTCGGGCGGTCATTTGACGCACGGCTACCGCATGAACGTGTCTGCAAAAATGTTTGAAAGCGTGCCGTACACAGTTGACAAAGCCACAGGGCTGCTCGACTACGATGCCATAGAAAAGCAGGCAATGGAAGTGCGACCGCTCATTCTCCTGACAGGCTTTTCAGCGTATCCGCGCAAAATTAATTTTAAACGATTTCGCGACATTGCAGACAAGTGTGGAGCTGTGCTCATGGTAGACATGGCGCACTTTGCAGGACTTGTTGCAGGAAAAGTTTTCACTGGCGAATACGACCCCATTGCATGGGCGCATATTGTCACCTCGACAACGCACAAAACGCTGCGCGGTCCGCGCGGTGCGCTCGTGCTGTGCAAAAAAGAATTCATCGACGATGTAAATAAAGGATGCCCTATGGTGCTAGGCGGTCCGCTCAATCACATCATTGCGGCAAAAGCTGTCGCGTTTAAAGAAGCAAAAACTGATTCATACAGAGCATATGCTGAACGCGTTGTCAAAAATGCAGCCGCACTTGCAAACGAATGCATGACACTCGGCATGAAGCTGCAAACAGGTGGCACGGAGAATCACCTCATGCTCATAGATGTGACAACATATGGGCTTACAGGACGACAGGCAGAAGCTGCAATGTTTGCATGCGGCATTACGCTCAACGCAAACTCACTCCCGTTTGACAAAAACGGTCCGTGGTGGACAAGCGGCATAAGAGTGGGAACGCCAGGTCTTACAACGCTCGGCATGGATGAAAGCGACATGAAAGCGATTGCCGCGCTACTTGATTTTGTGCTCAAAAATACAAAACCAGGCACAACAAAAGATGGCAAACCTGCAAAAGGCAAAATAGTGCTTGACGAAGCGGCAAAAGCGCAGGCGCAAACGCGTGTCAAAGAACTTTTGAAAGACCATGTGCTGTACCCGGAGCTTGACATCAATTTTTTAAAGAAAGAATTCGTCTCGCAGTAAAATGAAAACTATGGTACATTGCAATACATGGTGTGCGTGTGCCTCCATTACAGCAACGCATACATGCCAAACTCATCTTCCCAGACAGAGCCGTCGTCGTATTCAATGCGGTCTATATACATAAAATCAATTTGATACGGGTGCTCTCCGTCACGCGTGCTGTAATCGTTTGTGTCAAACTCATCTGCAATGCAGTCATCAATGGGGAGCCAAAATTCCGCCGTTTCTCCTGCAGCAATGTTGCGTTCAAAAACAGCTGTTACGCAGTTTGAAGAATTGCGGTCATCCTCGACATAATCGCATAAAAAAATGACAACAGAAAATTGCTCGATAGTTTTGCCCGAAGCGTTATACAACGCAAGCGTGATTCCCGCACATGAAATATCACTTTCAAGAGATACTGCGCCCTGCATGCTGTACGGCGCACGACTAAAAAAATTCGATGCACACGAACAGCACATGATGCACAGTGCAATCAACACAGCTGCCGTCTGTCTGTTACGCATACTGCCACTCCTTAAAAATGCATAGGCGAGCAAGTTTCAACTTGCGAGCGTATGCATTTGGTGCGCAGTTGCACGAAGTGTAACTGCGCACACGTAGATAAGTAAGTTTGCAACGCAAACTGTAGTGCAGTTTCAAGCAAACTGCATATTAAAATGCGCACGCAATTTTAGTGCGCATTTTAAACGCTCCTTTCCTGCATGAACAGAAGCAACTCCAAGCGACCTGCGCACTTCTGCAATAATATTTGTATAGTGGACAAACGCTTCATTCAAATCATCTTCTGTTGCATGAGAAATTGCCAATTTTTTAAATGACTGCTGTGGCAGCGCTATGTCTGCAAGAAGTCGGGCACCTGCAATGCGTTGCTGAACAATAACGCCGCGCAAAACTGACGCAAGCAGCGCAACATCTGCACCAAATGAAACCATGCGAAAAACACAGTTTGCAACATCACCTGCCGAAAGTGATGAAACAACAAGCATGCCTGCAAGAACTGCATCAACTGCAAACTGTGCATTTTCAGCAGTATGTATTTTGCCAGTCGCAACAACGTCTACGTTTTGTGCAAGAACAGTGCGCAACAAAGTGCGGCGGTGTCGCCAGCATCTGCAACAGGGCATATTTTGACAATGATGCTTATGCGCACAGTGACATTGCCCTCCGCACGCGTGCTTACCGCATGCCGTCCTCACATGCTCGACACTCATAATTTTTTTGCCGTGCCGTGCAATTTCTTTGAGCAGTTCGCCTGTTACCATGCTGCCGCTTTGCGCTTCTCCGCACACAAGAATGAGCCCGTTCTGCTCGTTGCACAACATACGCAGTTTTTCAATTTGCGACTGTTGCAATCCACTGCGCTCCGAAAAAAGCGGAACACGCCATTTTTCCGTTGATGCATACGCATCGTTTTTTACAGACATTGTTTTAGCAACCACCGTCTGCCTCCTTGACGCGCTGTAATTTTCCACCCACTGTTTAAATTGCAAAAAAGTAACAAAAAACGGAAGTTTTACAAAATTTTTTTTGCATGGCAACCGCATTATACATCCACAAAAATCAATTTTTACGGCTACATAGCAGGCGTTTGATTTATTCGTGCGGAGGTTCAATGGGCTGTCCCAAAAGAATCGTTGTGCTGAATTTAGTTCGGCATCTACACTATATGCAGCGTTGAGATACTGAAATAAATTCGGAATGACATCGCAATACAAACTTATTATGCAGCCCTCTTTTGCGAAATTGCGGTCAAAGGAGAATGCACTGATTAACTCAACCTTCCTGAGTTAATCAGTATTTTTTTACATAACTTTAAAACAACTCATCTAAAATATTTACCAAGTCTTTGTCAAGGTTGCCATTGTAATCGGTGTATGGAATCTTAAATTTATCCAATGCAAGTTTAAATCGTTTGTAACCGTTAGGGTCTCGACAAGCTACCCAACAAACATCCAGTTTATCACATTGATTTTTATTCTGTTGTGAAAGAGTATCTGCAATAAAAACATTTGAATCACGAGCAATAATGGCATCAGCACTTTCTGGATTCCCTTGTCCCATGAGTTTCACTTCGCATTTATATTCAGTTCCATTGCTTTTCAAATAGAAATCAATTTCCCTATCCACATCTAAGGACTTATCTTTAACAAAATGCTCAGCGTTATAATTATCTTCAGGTACTTTATACAGTTTACAAAGTGTGAGCATGAGATATTTTTCAGCTCGCTTTCCAGTAGTGCTCCATAATCCACCACGAATTGCAGCACGTTTTACTGCAAGTGTATTTATAACGATTAGACTTTCATTTACATTCAAATCAACACTTACGCCCTTAAATTTTATAGTAAGTGTTAAATCAATTTCTTCTTCACTGTCAACTAATGCTTGAATAGAACTATATAGCGATTCAAAGTGTTCTACAGATGCCTCTAACACAATTTGCTTCGTTGCAGAACGGTACATGTTACTGATAGTCTTTTTATTTAATCCCGAATTAATAGCAATTTCATCACTTGATAATTTTTCAGATAAAAATGCATTTTTATACCAATCAATCGTAATATCTTTTGAAGCCAATTTTGCTTCGACAATTTTTTTGAAAAAATCAATTGTGAATTGAAGAAATTCGGCATTTAAAAGATTAACTACTTCAATTCTATAATCTTCAGACTTTATTACTCGTTCGATAATCTTCCTTACAACATGATCTTTTATTGTCATTTTATGCTCTCCTTAAATTGTTCTAGCGTATAAAACTTTGTATTTTCAGTTTCAAAGAGTGAAATTTCTCGTTTGTATGATTTCATATATTCAAAATATTTTTCATCCTTTTCTGTCAAAAAGAAAAATCTATTCATTTTTTTTGCTGTATATCCCATTGTTCCACTTCCCGCAAATGGATCGAAAACTAGATCCCCTACATAAGAATAATACTGAATAACTCGTTTGCATAATTCAGATGGAAATACAGCCGGGTGCACCTTATCTGACCTTGGGCAAATCTTCCATATATTATTAGTTTCAAAATCGTCAAGTACTTTGCTCTTCTCAACTATATCCTTTTCATATTGATGCATATTCCAATCGAGCAGTTTATCTGTTTGCTTTCTGTAAACAAAAAGATATTCTGTTATGGTATTTGGTTTGTATCCTAACGGTTTTCGATGTTGTTGGAAACCGCCAACACGATTTTTAACGCTATATTCAGGCTTTTCCCAAATGATATCATCAATGTATTCCCATCCTTGTTTTACTAAAATTGTATGCAAGTCAAATGGTATTGGATAACGCTTACTTGCGTGAGCACGACTAATTCTCGGGACAATGACAGGAGAAGTATTAACAATTAAAAAGCGACCTTCTTTTGTAATTCTATGCGTTTCCTTAAATACATCACTTAAAAATTGTAAATATGCATCATAGCTTGGATAAATTGAATAGTCGCGTGCATTATAGTATGGAGGGGAGGTGAAAGTTAAATGTATACTATCTTCTGGAACATATTTTAATGCTTCTAAAACATCAGCATGCACAATAACATTTTTTAAGAAATCATAAGACTCTGTATGATTCAATTTTTTTGATTTATACAGAGCACTAGCAAAATACTCTTTTTTTATCAAAGCCTTGACAATTTCATTTTCATGATTAATGAGATTTTTTAATCGATTATCAATTTCAGTATTACCTTTAAAAACAAGAAGCCCACGAATTGCTTGACACACAATTTTAGGGTCCGTGTCTTCTAGTAGTTTTAATAAAATATCTTTTGTTTGTTCATTACGCATTCTTCCCAGTGCAGAAACCGCTTCGCGTTTTACAAGTGTGCTTTTGTCTTTATTTATAATATTATAAAACACTTGAATTAAATCAGTAGACTGAACCTTTCCTAGATTTTTAATAACCAGTACTCTTACTGCTTCATTTTCATAATGTATCAAACCTAACAACCACGAATAATCAAATCCCTTTTGAATATGACCAATGTTTTCAAGAATAAATGTAAGATTTCCCAAATTCGACAAATTTTCATTTACAAGTTTTGAAAGGGAGCCATTGTTTTGTAATTTTAGGTGTTTGATGTATTCTTTGGTCATATTCATATTCTCATAATTTATTACTAACTAATTAGTTAAAATTATATCTTTTTCTCCAACTTTTTTAGAGCTATTTGCAAAAATCATAGTCTGTGTTGTAACATGTTTAGGTATCGGCTTGTCTTCTATCTTCATTCTGTGCTTAGGGAAATTCCTTTTTAATACATCTACAGTTGTATCAAATGTAAAACTTCTGGCATCTGTTCGTACATATATACAACTTTTTTTTGCCATTAAAGAAGCACAGTTTTTGAATACTGTATCTAAGAGAGCCTTATATTGTTCTTTGTTACTGAATCTCCCCTTATGTGTTTCTTTGCTATATTCAGGTTCACGAGTACCACCAAGTAACCACAATCGGAGCCATTGGTCTATAAAATAATCAGTAACACCACAATAGGGAGGAGATGTAAACAATAATGAATATTCCTGTTGTTTCTTGTTGGCTAACTGCTTTGTAATTTTACAACTATCCCCCAACTTTACAATACTATCGGCAAGAATTGGTATCCCGTATTTATATCTCCATTCTATTTTTTCTCTTATCAATTCATAGGGATCTATTTCAGGCGGAGTTTCAAGGTTATTTCTTTTCCACCAGTTAATTGAATATTGCATTCCTAAAGATTTTGTTAATTTCATTTGATTTGATAGACCTTCTCCGATTCGTGCATGAAGATAAATAGCAATGAAAGCCATTAATGTTCTATCAACTAATTTTTTTTTCCAATCAAGATTAGTTCGTGCTGAAATAAGAAACTTTAATACCTCATCACAGTAGCACATACGAAAAAAATCATTATACTCGTTTAGCTCGTTTGCATAGTCATTTCTGCAATTATAGATCATGTTCAAGCGATTTAGAACACTATTCTTTTTTGCAGGTTTAAGTTTTACACTACTATATAACCATCCTAGTGGATTTATATCAATCCCAAAACTTTCTCGCCCTAATACACTTCCTGCATACAAACTACTTCCCCTGCCAGAAAAAGGGTCTATAATTTTATCACCGGGTTTTGAATAGGTATTGACTACATCAAAAGCAAATTCAATTGGAAACATCGCGTAATATGGGCCTAATCTAGCCCATCGAGCCTCAGGAGTACTATGACCTTTATAAAACTTTTCCAAACTATTCATGCAACTCTACTGTCCTTTTTCGCGTATTTCTCTTGCTATTTGTTCAAATAATTTTTGCCCTAAATTAAATGGAATTGCCGCCTCTGCATGTGCTGAAATTAATGGTGTAATTGAGTTTTGGTATCTACTTGATACTAGCTGATCAAGTAAATCCATTACATCTCGTAATCTCGAAAACTGCTCTGGCAATGCAGTTAAAATATCTCTTTCATAATCTGAATAGGAAGCTATTACGGGGACTATTTTTTGACCAGAGGAAGCTTTATAAAAAAATTTTCTTCCAAAGTAAGTATCTTCTCCGTATGGTTTTGTGCTTTCAGAAAATTCAATATGTTTTTTTATATACTCATCATCCAAGAGCAAAGCTGCTTCACGGGGAAAGTAATCAACCACACCTTCTTTATTCATATCTAAATCTTGAAAGTGATTAAAAAATGTTCCCGATTTCTCAACACCCAAAATGATCATATCTTGATGGTTAATTTCTTTTTGAAGTTTATTTAATCGCCTTAATTCCACTGTGATACTTTTTGCTAACCAAGAACTTGTACTAAACACAGCAAGAGGACCATCAACAAAAAAAGCAACTCTCCGTAATGTAGCAAGCCAATTCTTTTTTTCAAAAGAGCGCAACACATTTACAAACCAAAGTTTTTCAAAAGTAGCCATTACCTGACCAAACAACTCCCCATTAGTTCCTGATGGATTTAACAATTCATGAAGGCGTAAGGCATCAGTTGAATATAATGGTTCTCCTGTATAAGGACATGGATATTCTCCGTATTGCACTGTCATATCTTCATCTACTCCATCAATAGGGCTTTTCGGGAGCCTACCCATTCCACCTAGTTGATTGCATTTTATATCAAGTAAGTATTCGTAAGTCTCAAGTAAACTTTCTCCACCATTCGGAAAGGCATAGTTATTTTTTAATTCTTCATACAAAGTTTTTCTAAAATACGACTTAGCATCTTTTTCACCTTGTCTTATAACATTACAACCAGGAAAAATAGCTTCTATGGAAGACGCTGACTCTGTATCAACGACATCTTGTGGGTTTGGAAACTTTTGTTGCTCAATTACACGGATTTTCTTCAAGTCCATTAAAACAGACGCTACTGTAATACAACCAAAGTTTGCAGAAGGAAATCCTTTGTTCACTGTACCCTCTGCAACGCTCCCATCAATTGCAAGTATTAAATCTGGTTGTTGATTATTAGTCACTGGTAAATCTGTTTTTTTTATCACTTTTCCTAATACAATATCTGCCTGTGATGAGATATCTTGCACTTGTAATTCATCAAGAAATTTTTGGACTTTCTCATTTGAAAAAATTCTGCGAAGTGGTTCATAATGTGCAAATTCACCTTCAAAACTCATAAGTCTTTCTACTTCCTATCTGTTTAAATCTTCATTCAAATCAAATTTATCAACTTGAACAGGAATAACAAATAAATTACTTAATGTTTTTATCCGAAGAAAGCCTTTATCCTGTGCTCGTCTAATTGAAGGCTCAAAATCCGCAAAGTCGTAGTATTTGCAAAGTTCTTTTGTTTCATCAGTATTATTCAAATGGCTTATAAACCAATTTGATGTGTTCTTTAGGATATTTTTCTGAATGGAACTTACTTCTTGAGTAGCATAAACCATTCCAATTCGATATTTTGCACCTTCCTTTGCTGTACGCACCCACATGTCAGACATGTCTAAATCATTTCCAGCAGGAAGAATATTGTGTGCTTCTTCGATATACACTAATATTTCAGGGATTTTCTCATTTCCATTTATAAATTCTTGTTGATTGTTCTTGAATATCTTTGTGATAATACGATATGCAGAAGATTTATTTAATTCTGGGTCACCACAGGATTGATCGACTATAACAAGTTTTCCTTCAATTAAGTCTCTATAAATATCATCCGCATAATCTGAAGATGTATTTGCACTGTGTTGAGGAATTGCCTTTCCAATTTGTCGAGTACCATTTTGCCGTTCAAATATTCCAAGTGTTTTCTTCAACTCGTCATCCGCCCATGAATTTCCCGATGATGATTTTTTAATATACTCAGCTTCAAAATCCTTATATTCTTTATTTTCACCAATAAATTTATTCAGCGAATCAAATGCTATTGCCAGTTGATTTAAGGAAGGATGTTCCATTCGGAAAGACTTTGCGGCTTGCATATATTCCGTTGCGTTGTCACTTTGACTACTTTCCATGATACTTAATAATTTGTCATTAAAAAGTCCTTTCGTAGAAATCAGTAAACCTTGTGGTACAGGGAATCCTGCTTTTGCCAATATTGCTCTATATGCAAGAACTTTTCTATCGTATCTAGTTTTTGCAGATTTATTAGTTTCATAATCAGAAGGTTTATCAAAATTTACTTGTACAAAATTACTTATATATTTTGAAGTATCTGTTGCTAGCACATTATTAATAATATCCTTACCAATGGAAAGATTCTCATCTAAATAGAAATTGAGTAGCATCATTTTTCTATCAGGATCATTTGGATGTTTCGTTATACCGTATGTCACAACTTCATTTTCTTTGTAGGTATTTTGAATAAGTTGATAGACATTTTTTAATGCTGAATTATTATCCTGTACATTTTCATTTGCGTATTCTCCATTCGGATCAAAAATTATCTGACCAATACGCAACGGTTTTTCTGGATTTTTTCTTAGTTCAAACACAGACTTTGCAATAATCTTTGTCGTATTAGATTTACCTGTTCGCGTCATACCAAAAAGAGCAGTTTTTTGTGAAAGCAAATCAGCGGGATATATAAAAACAGGAACATCATCAATCTGCTGATACTTTCGGTTAGTAGAAGCGTATCGTACATGACCTATTTTAACTTCATTATTGCTTCCGTATTTCTCGATATTTGCTTGCTTTGTGTAAGGATCGATATAGTTAATTATCCACTTTAAAGCTTCGCCATTTGGCTTATATACTTTTAACCCGCGATTCGGATAATAATTTGATATGTCACTCCCGAATCGAAGTTGTAGAGGAGCTTCTGAATTGCTGTTATCATCATCTAAAAAGAATGTTCCCACAATACGACACTGTAAGCCTGCAAAACTAAGTAGATTTCTTGTCTTATAGTCCATTGTAGATGAATCATCCCAGTTTATTTCAGTTTTTCCGCTTACTCTTTGCGCTGTTTCCACTCTAATTTTCTCTGCTTCAACATCCTGAGGTAAAGAAGTTGAATCCATAACACGAAGAAGAATAAAAGATGTATCTTCATCTTTATAATCTACAGCATCGCATTGATTCGGATCCAGTCTGGAAGCTACTAAGAAACTTAAACTCGGAATACCGCCTACTTGATGTCTGTAATGGTCATGAATAATAACCTTTGCATAATCGTAATTTATAGAATACAAATCTCCGACCAGTTGTGACGGCTGAAGAAGTTTTTTTATCCAATCGGATGTTTCTATTTTTTTATTATTTGTAATGTTTTGTCCAATTGTATTTTCTAAGTCCATATTTAAGTCCCCTATAAATAATTCAGACATTTCTATCCCCCACATTATACCAAATTTTTTTTTAAAATGTCATACCTTCGTATTATGCAAAAACTCGACAGGGAACAGATGCTATTACAAAGAAAAACTTAGAGACAAGCTCCATCCTAATACACTTCCAAAAACCACACCCCCAAAAAAAATCCAAAAAAAGTTCCCAGTATACTGGGAAGTGGGGCTTGACACAAGCCCCACTTAAAATGCTTTTCTTTGCTTACTTTACAAGCAGAACTGTCTGTCGGTTGTTGAGCGAAGTTAAAACAAGCGTTTTAAAAATTTTTTTTTGGAGGAGTTATATGAAGACTCAAAGCAAACATCTTTTTTTATTGGGATTGCTTACATTCGTAGCAATCATCGCAACAGGTTGTCCGCACAAAAATGAGCCAGTACCAGAACCAACGCCTACGCCTGCACCAACTGTGCTGTCAATCACCATGAAGACAGGAGAAGATATTCAAAAACTGCTTATTAGCGCCTACTTGAAGGCAAATAATGGGGCAACATCATTCAAAGCTTCCAAAACCCCTGCTCCAGCTGGCGTTACCACCGCCAATACGCGTCTTTCAGCAGATGGTTCTGAAACAGAATGTGTCGCTTGGTTTGACAACAACAGCAAGACAATCCTCTACTATGCAAAAGGTTACACTGACGCTGGAAAAAAAATACCGCTTGCTGTGAACTCTAAGAATATGTTCAAGCTGTGTAGTTCTCTTAAAGAAATAGACATAAGCGGTTTTGACGCCAGCAAGGCAACTAGTTATACATCTATGTTTGAGGGCTGCACTGCATTGACCTCGATAGTTGGATTTGACACATTAAATACACCAAATGTTACTAGTTTTAAAAGGATGTTTGAGAACTGCTCGAAACTTACGACAATTGATGTAAGTAGCTTTGCCGTAAGTAAAGTAGCAGCCGATTTTGCATCTATGTTTGAGGGTTGCACTGCATTGACCACGATAAGTGGACTTGACACATTAAATACGACAAATGCTACTAGTTTTCAAGGGATGTTTAAGAACTGTTCGAAACTTACGACAATTGATGTAAGTAGTTTTGACACCAGTAAGGCAACAAACTTCACAGAGATGTTTTACGGTTGCACGGCACTTACGACTATTTACGCAAAGGCAGGAACAGACTGGAGCAGCAGCACTACTTCTATGTCGAGCGAGGGCATGTTTTTG
>JAFSRD010000021.1 GCA_017446265.1 Treponema sp. | reverse complement strand
TGATACTGTCCATCAAACGGGAAAGTAGGCCGCCGCCGGGCTTTTTTTCTTCCTACAGAAAAAATATGCTGTTATTTTGATGCTTTTTTATTTAGTATGAAAACACTTATTGATAATCAGTTCAATCATGTAGAGTTTGCAACGTATTGTAAAAACGTACTTGTGCATGATGTGCTTGCTTTTTGGCTTGCGCATGGAATTGATAAAAAAAATGGCGGTATCTATACAGGTCTTGACAGAGACGGTACGATAATTGAAACAGATAAGTCAATCTGGTTTCAAGGACGTGCGCTTTGGAGTTTTGCAACTGCATACCTGTTGCTTGCAGAGCGCGGAGAAAATCACCCCGAGTATCTTGACGCATGTGAATCGCTTGCAATTTTTATAGAAAAGCATGCGACAGATTCAAGCGACGGTAGAATGTATTTTCGTGTCACCGATGATGGAAAACCTGTTATCAAACGCATTCGCTACTATTTTAGCGAAACGTTTGCTGCAATCGGACTTGCAGCGTATGCGCGCGCAACAGGCATGTCAGCATATGCAGAAAAAGCATTTCAGCTTTTTAATGCGATTGAGAAAATTCGCTCAACACATGATGTGCTCGTTCCGAAGTTCAATGCTGTCACGCGTCCATCGCGTGGATTTGGCGAGCCGATGATTTTATTAAATACTGCTGCAGAGTTGCGTGCGTCTTTACCAGAAAAAAAAGATTTTTTTAATAATTATATTGATGCGCTTATAAACGAGATTGAAACATACTTCGTGCGCCCCGAATTGAAAGCGGTACTTGAGCAATGTGCTCCAGATGGAAGCGTGCAGCATGAGCATTTTGAAGGGCGGCAGCTTAATCCCGGTCACGCTATTGAAGGCGCGTGGTTTATTATGAAAGAAGGGCTTGCGCGTAAAAGTGAAAAATTAATGTCGCTTGGATTAAACATGTTCACGTGGATGTGGGAGCGCGGTTGGGACAAAGAATACGGCGGCATCATATATTTTCGCGATATTGACGGAAAGCCTGGCAACGAATATTGGCACGATATGAAATTTTGGTGGCCGCAATGCGAGGCAATTATCGCTTCGCTTTACGCATACGCAATCACAAGCGATGTGTCATATTTTAATAAATTTGCAAGTGTCTATAATTATTTTCATAAACATTTTCCTGATGATGAGTACGGCGAATGTTTTGGTTACTTGCACCGAGATGGAACGCTTTCAACACCTGTCAAGGGGAACATGTACAAAGGTCCATTTCATATTCCGCGCATGTATATGGAGTGCATATGCCATGCAGCAGTTTGAGCCGCTTCCCGGAACGCAGTCAAAATCTCGGTCGCACAAAAGGGTACGCCGTGTGCTCGGCATTGATCCCGGTCTTGCTTCGACAGGATTTGGTGTTGTCGATTTTAAAGACGGCCGCTACCGCATGGTAAGTTACGGTGTTATTGAGACAACTGCGCACGCGCCGCATGATGAGCGGCTGCTCGCGTTGTATAATCGATTGTGTGCTATTATAGAAGAATTCAAGCCCCACGAAGCTGCGATGGAAAAGCTTTATTTTTCGCGGAACACATCATCTGCACTTGCAGTAGCAGAAGCGCGTGGCGTTATAACGCTGTGCATGGTGCAACATGCTGTTGTGCTTGATGAGTATACGCCAAATCAAATTAAAAAAGCAGTGACGGGAACAGCATCGGCAGATAAATCACTTGTAGAAAAATATGTAAAGCTGCTGCTCGGTTTGGAAAGTGAACCTAAACCTGACCATGCAGCAGACGCGCTTGCAGGCGCATTGACCCATCTGCACTACGCAGCAGTGTAGTAGACGAAATGTTGTTATCAACATATAATTTTTACGGCTCATTGCAGCAGTAATGGCATGTGCTAGTGCAGCACTTTTTGCACAAACACCACTATTGCAGTCCTCTGTGATTCCATCGCTTGGTGCGCCGTATTCATTTACAAAGAGTACAACTGTTGGTGTATTTGGAACAGAAGTGGACGACTTTATGGATGTTCACGGCTGGAAGAATGTAAATGCAGAAAAATTCTTTGGCTATGCAGGCTACGATATGGGAGCGGGTGGCATAAATCTGGGCTTTTCAAAACAACTTGCTCCGCTTTATTTTGGTTTAAGTTTTGATGGAAAATTAGGCAAATTAGAATCTCATAGCATTAGCAATACTGTAAATACTAACAAAAGTGGAACTCTAAAGGTAGATACAACAAATACATTTACTGCGCAAGCGTTGTTTGGATTTGGTATTTTGGGTCTTCGTGCAGGTCTTTATTATCGACCTGTGAATGTTGATAATTCTACTAATACTACTAGCGGAATTACAACTGTAAATAAGAAAGAGCATTACTACATTTTCCCAGAACTTACTCTTGGATTTAATATGGATGCAGGAAGCATCTCTTTAAATCCGTGGGCACGGCTTGGACTTCAAGCGCATGTAAATAAAGAAACAAGTAAAGTAGATGGCACCCTTGTAACATTGACGGATAGCAGTCAGTATGATCTTGTTGTTGCGCTTGGAACAGGAATTGACCTTGCTCCTAAAGAGAATGTTAAGCAGTCGTTTGATATAGGCCTTTCAATTGCAGGCGGTATTATTCCAGGCAAAAGTATTGCTGCCTCTATAGAAACGATTCGCAAGGGCAAACAAGACACATCTATGAAAATTAATTTAGGTTATAAAGTAAAATATCAACCTGTTCCACAAGTAGCGCTTGGCTTGAACGCGAATCTTCCCATTGGCATGCGCTTTATAAGTGATGTAAAGAAAATAGGTGATGTTAACCAAACATATAACAAAAATGATTATCTTGTTTTTACTCCAAACGTAGGACTCGGCGCTGAATTTTGGGTAAAGCCGGAAAAATTCCGCTTTAATCTTGGGATCGGTCTTTCTATAGAGACATTTGGCTGGAACTTCAATACAAATGTAACTGCTGGAGGTGATAAAACAAAAGATAGAGGTTTCTTGTTTAATCATACTGGCACTATAGGTGACATTACATGGGGTTCTGGCTTTACATGGAACATTGCAAAGAAAGTGCAGTTTGATGTAGACTGGAAAATTATTAACGGAATCTTCAAAAACTTTACTAGTAATTTCAATGAGGGCGATCCAGGTTACAATGGAAGCGACCGTTTCTGGGGTAACGTAAATAAATTGCTTGTGCACAACATCAGTTTCTTGGTTGCGGTTAAGTTGTAAAACGTACGACAAAACCTTACGCCCAACACGACATGCTGCAGGTGCTTGCCATTTTATGCAGCATGTCGTTTCTATTTTTTATTCTCTTGACTAATTTGATGTACTTTGCTAGTATACTATATTAATCTTGTAATTTTTGGGGGTTCCCGTTGGCAAAAAAACAGACATCGGCTGAAAAACGTTTTAAACAAAGCGAAGTGCGGCGCATTCGCAATAAAGCTATAAAAACAAGATGCAAAACGCGTGTGAAACAATTTATGAAAGCAGTACAAGATAAAGATCAAAAAGGTGCTGAAGAAAAATTTACGTTGTTGCAAAAGGAATATGATTCTGCACGCAGTAAAGGCGTCATAAAGCGCAATGCTGCTGCACGAAAAAAATCCCGCATGGCAAGCCTGTATAATAAAACGTTCAAAGTTTCCGCGGCAGAGTAAAATAAACACCCGCCTCGCCGCTTGCGGCGAGGCGGGTGTTCTCTAAAGGTGTTGCAGTCGGATTTAATGCCATTTTTTGACGCAAAGCATCGGGGTATTTTTCGGCTGGATATTTTTCTCATAATCATTTTGGGAGATTTTATGCCGCAAAAAAAAATAACAAAATATGATATTGTCGAAGCAATTTACGAGAACACGCGTTATGAGCGCAACACTGTTCAGCACGTTGTGGAGAATTTTCTTGAAGAAGTAAAAAAATCGCTTAAAAACGGCTCTACGATTGAGTTGCGCGGTTTTGGAACGTTTGAGCCGCGTTTAAGGAAAGGCCGCAGCGTCGCACGCAATCCAAAAACAGGCGAGAAGCTTTCCGTACGTCCGCATTATGTTGCTGCATTTCGTTCTGGTCAAGAATTAAAAAATGCGATGAGGAATCTGCAGGATGAAGCAGCTCAATAATGGCAGCATAGTTTGTGCATGCAATCATTTTTTTATCAACATGCTTCTTGCCTTTTTCGGAGCTGTATGTTTTGCACTCGCACATCCGGGTTTTCTCTTTTCTAACGGCGTTCCTGTATGTGCGTGGATTATGTGGGCGCCTGCATTTTTTATTGTACGCCGCTCATCATTTAGAACAGTGTGGCTCTGGGGCGGTTTTTACGGTGTGCTTTCATATGTGCTGTTTGTTTCATGGGTTGTCACGTTCAGTACTGTTGCTGCAACGGCTGTTTGTTTTGAATATTTTCTTTCTTACGCGCTCCTTTTCCTTGCATTGAAAATTGCTGACTCGTTTTGCGGACGGCACATGTGGCTTGCACAATTTTTTATTCTCTGTGCACACGAGTATGGCAAGACGCTTGGCTTCGCGGGATTTTCGTATGGAGTGAGCGGCTATACGCAGTGGCAGAACAGCGTGCTTTTGCAAAGCGCATCGCTTTTTGGCGTATGGACGCTTACGTTTTTAATTGATTTTTTTTCTGCGTGGATATATTGCGTGTTGCTTGATGTTGCAGATTTGCGTAACGGCGCAAGTGGCAAGAGCATAGTTCGCAGCTTTTTTTTTGCAGCAAAAGCGCATGCGTTTTCTCTGTGCGTGTGGATTTGCTGTCTATGCTTTGTGGTTGCATACGGTGTGTTTGCGCTTTCGCATAGAAAGCGTGTAGAAAAATTTGTGAAAGTGTGCGCCATCCAACACAATACTGACCCGTGGCGCGGCGGCATAGCGGCATATGAACAGGACGTTAAGACGCTCATGCGGTTGACTGATGAAGCGCTTTCAGAAAATCCTGACATTGCGCTTGTTGTGTGGCCTGAAACGTCTGTCGTGCCATCAATATTGACTCATTACGCGCTGCGCCACGACCGCAGGCGGTTTGATTTAGTTAATGCTGTGTTGCAGTTTATCGACAGTAAAAATGCTGTGTTTGTCATTGGCAATTTTCATGCCGTCGATACAGGTAAAGGACGCACTGACGACTACAACAGCGCATTTTTGTTTACGCCGCGCAAAAATGTTATTCCGCCTGAGCCTGAAATCTATAGAAAGATGCATCTGGTGCCGTTTACGGAATCAGTGCCGTTTGCAGAAAGCCTGCCGCGCCTTCGCGCGCTGCTCGAAAAAGCGGACACTCATTTATGGCAAAAAGGAAATGTGCGAACGGTGTTCACTGCGGCTGGCATTTCATTTTCTGTTCCTATCTGCTTTGAAGACACATTTGGAAACGATTGCAGAAAATTTGTCAATGCTGGAGCGCGCGCGTTTGTCAACATGTCTAATGACGCATGGTCAAAGAGTTTGAGCTGTCAAAATCAGCATCTTGCAATGGCGGTGTTCAGATGTGTCGAAAATAGAGTGCCCGCAGTCAGAAGCACTGCGTCAGGGCAAACATGCATCATTGACACTGCGGGCGCTGTTTTGCAGGAAGCAGCTCCGTTTACACAGACATATGTCACAGGATTGTTGGAGGTTGCAGGCAGCGATGCGGGCAACACGCTATATGATAAGATTGGAGATGCGCTTGCTGTATTGTTTGTTGTTGCGGCAGTTGTTTTAAATGCTGTCTGCATCATCTGGAACAAAAAAGAAAAATAGCGTATAATAAAAACATGGCAGAAAAACTTGACGAAGAGAAAACAAATGTCACTGTATTTGGACCGGAGACGGAATTTGACGGTGAGCTTGAATTCACAGATAAGCTTATCATCACAGGAAAATTCAATGGAAAAATAAGAGCTTCCGGTGATCTTGAAATAGCAAAAGATGCGGTATGTACTGGAGAAAAAATAACAGCGCGCTCCATAGTTGTTGCCGGCACTGTTACAGGAAATCTTGAGGCTGCCGAGCACGTTGAAATCTGTAGCGGAAGCAGCGTTATTGGTGATGTTGCCGCAGCTCGCCTCCGCATAGCGAACAATGTTAATTTTGAAGGACAAGTTACAATGCTTGACAAGGAGCCGGAGATAGATTTGTTTTCAGTTGCTTCTTCTGAATACAAGCAGGCAATCGCGTTGCAGTCAGATATCATTCGTTAAAATGCAGCAACGAGTAAAACTTCAGTTTCAAATGAATTTTTACACAAATGATTTTTTTTACTTGACATACAATGGAAAATGCGATAATAATTACGTATACGTGAAACAGTTTCCTTGCTGTTTGTGCAGTCCTGTTTAGGAATGCGTATGTTCTTGCATGTATTTATGTCATTTTATAAATCAAAACATATGGAGAATTTTTAATGGCACCATTACGTAAGCGTCGTACAAGTGGCGCATTGGGAGACGTGGAGCAGACAACAGAAAATACGCAGGCAGATGAGGCGCAGCCTGAATCGTATGAATCTATTTCAGGCGAAGAAAATTTTTCGCAGAACGGCGATGACGACACTGAACCTAAAGCGCGTCCACGCAGGCGAGCAGTTGTTAAAGTTGACAAAGCCCCTATTGAGGAAGAAGCTGGTAGTGATGCGGAGCAGGAAGAGCGACACGAAAAGAGCGCCATGCGCACAAAATGGAGCGGTGCATCAAATCAAAGTTACCGTAAAAATGGGCGCTATGCAGCTGGACGATCATATAACGCAAGCCCTGCTGTTGATGCAGCGCTTCAAAATCAAAGTGCTGTTGCGTTTGAAAGCGACAGCGATGGTGAAGAAAAGCTGCATCTTGTCATAAATGATTTGACGGCAATGGGCATGACGCAGTTGCGCGAACTTGCAATGAAGTACGGCTTTTCAAGTGATGATTTAGCGCCGATGAAAAAACAGGAGCTCATTTTTGTCATCTTAAAAGCGCATACAGAGCACGGCGGCATCATCTACGCTTCGGGCGCGCTCGAAATACTTCCAGATGGCTATGGATTTTTGCGCTCGCCGCAGAATAGCTATTTGCCAGGTCCTGACGACATTTACATTTCGCCGAGCCAGATACGATTGTTCAATTTAAAGACAGGCGACACTGTGTACGGACAGACGCGTTCACCAAAAGAAGGCGAGCGATTTTTTGCGCTGCTGAGAATAGAGTCGGTGAACTTTGACGAGCCGCGCATTGCCCAGACACGCATTCCGTTTGAAAATTTGACGCCGCTCTATCCAAACAATAAATTGCACCTTGAAACTGTTTCAACGGAAATTGCTCCGCGCATACTTGATCTATTTAATCCTATTGGCAAAGGGCAACGCTTATTGATTGTCGCGCCTCCAAAAGCGGGTAAAACAATCCTTATGCAAAAAATTGCAAACGCAATCACAAAAAATCATCCCGAAGTGTATTTGATTGTTTTGCTCATAGACGAACGCCCTGAAGAGGTTACTGAAATGGAGCGTTCTATTCAGGCAGAAGTGATTTCCTCGACATTTGACGAACAGGCGACACGTCATGTGCAAGTTGCGGAGATGGTGCTTGAAAAAGCAAAACGGCTTGTGGAGCATAAGCGCGATGTTGTCATCTTCCTTGACTCAATTACGCGTCTTGCGCGAGCATACAATCAGACAGTGCCAACTTCCGGCAAAGTGCTTTCTGGAGGCGTTGATTCAAATGCGCTTCATAGACCAAAGCGTTTTTTTGGGGCGGCAAGAAATATTGAAGAAGGAGGCAGCCTCACCATTATTTCGACGGCGCTCATTGAGACCGGCAGCCGTATGGATGAAGTTATCTTTGAAGAATTCAAGGGTACGGGCAACAGCGAAATAGATTTGGACAGAAAGCTTGCCGAACGCCGTCTGTTCCCTGCAATCAACATTAAAAAATCGGGAACACGCAAAGAGGAACTGCTGCTTACTGAAAACGAGCTGCAGAAAATGTGGGTGTTGCGCAAAGTGCTCAATCCTATGGAAGATACGGACATTTTGGAGCTCTTGCTCGACCGCATGAGAAAGACAAAGACAAACGAAGCGTTCCTCGCATCGATGAATGCAGGAACAGCGGCTGTCTCAGATGTATAGTATTGACCACTGCAATTATTCGCGGTAAAGTATAAATCATGTTTGATGTAAAAGAAACAGACCTTTTTGATCTTGAAGAAGAAGCGTTTGATACAGTAGTTGAGCCTGACATTACGTTCACTGGCAGCATCAGATTTGCAAAACCGTTTATGATCCGTGGTAACGTAAAAGGCAGCATTGATGCGACGAGCGATCTTGTTGTTGACAGTGGTGCGGCGGTCGAGGCGGATATAAAAGCAGACAGAGTGCTTGTAAAAGGAAAAGTGAAGGGCAATGTTGTTGCGAAGAAGATAGTGTTTGTAACCGCATCGGGCTCGCTTGACGGAGACATTACTTCAGCGCAAGTTGTTCTTGAGCCTGGAAGTGCATTTACTGGCAGATGCACTATGGTAAAATAGCATGAAAAAATCACAAAAGATACTAATCATATGTGTGCTTTTGTTTCTCGGCGTGTACATGGGCGCGCAAGAAATGCCGCAAGCAGAGCCAGTTGTGGAAACAGTTCCTCCAGCTCCAGCAGTCGAAATGACTCCTCACGTTCCGCAACAGACGCAAAATCAAACTGTGCAAGCACAGCAAAATGTACAGCAGACGCAGCAGCACGTGCAGAGCCAGCCTGCTCAGACACAACAGAACCAGACGCAAACATCGGCAAACGCGCAGACTGCACCGCAACGCCGCCAGCCGCCGCGCGATGCGCTCGTTTTATATCAAAATGGGGATTACGCAGAGGCAATTGCCGTGTGTGAAATTGAGATTGCTCAAAATCCTATGCGCGTAGAGTCGTATGTTGTTTTGTGTTGGTCGCTTGTACGAAACCGCCAATATGCAGAAGCGGAGCAGCGTGCTTCAGATGGGCTTAAAGTGAGTCCTCACGATTTACGTCTCATAGAAATTTTTGGCGAGGCAAAATATTATCTTGGAAAAAATAACGGTGCGCTTGAACAGTTTCAGCGATATGTTGCAAGTGCGCCTGAAAGCAGTTCGCGCATTGGCTCTGCATATTATTTTATGGGAGAAATCTACATACGTCAGGCCCGCTATCAGCATGCAGATATTTCTC
>JAFSRD010000020.1 GCA_017446265.1 Treponema sp. | reverse complement strand
CGTTTTTAATAACGATGGAATCGAAAAATTTAGAGGATCGAAAAAATTAGAAATAAATCGATTTTTCCACGACTACCTTATGCAGTTTTTCGAAAACATTGTAATTCCAAAACGCTATCGCTATGTCGAAAAACTTCCCTGTGATGTTCAAGGAAAAGTTCATAAGGATGATGTCGCAGCCCTTTTTAAAAAATCGGAATAGTCAAGCAGGCAAAGGAGAATACATTAATTAACTGAAGCCTTTCTTGAGTTAAGAAACAAACCCCGACGCAGACGGACGTTCAAGACTTGTTTTCTCCGCACGAATCAATGCTTTTGTAAATGCCGACATAGGAAAGCCGCGTGCAACTTTCCTATGCAATGGTATTAAAGGCGAAAACCAATACCGACACGAGGCTGTACAGTAAATGCTTTTGCACGCCCACTCTGAGAATCAGATGCTTTGCCTATTATAGCAGCCAATTCCCCGCTATATCTTGTTTTATTAAAAATATGGAAGTCATAAAAAAGCCCTGTACCGGCAGCGAAGTAGAACTTCTCGGAAAAGTGGAATTCTGCCATGAGGTTTGCACCTGCTCCAAGCCATGTCGATGTACCAGAGAGCTGGCTGCTAAATTTTATATATTGAAAATTTACGTGGAATCCAGGTGCAATGAGCAATTTGAACATGCCTTTGTTTACAGGAACAATTGCCAATCCAACAAGCGCATCAAAGCCTGCCCATCTTTCAAATACGTCACGCTTTATTTCAGCGCCCAGTGAGTTAACTATTTTCATAGGAAATACAACATCAACGGCTCCATAAATGCCGACAATGTTGCTCATCATCGCGCGCCCAGAAAAACCACCTGCAAGCGATGTCGTTTTTACTTTGTCCGTGCCATTTGACTCAACTTCGCTTAAAACTGGAATTGAGAAGTCTAATTCACCATATGTTTCAACTGCAAACGCCGACACTGTGGCAAGCGCCAAAACACATACCAATGCCATAAATTTTTTCATACACATCCTCCTACAATAAAAACAGAAAATCCGCCATAAATATGTCACGGCTGTATTTTTCCATTTTTCTCCAAATATGTTGCAAACATACTATTGTGAAATCTATTATTTGTCAATAGCAGCAGTCAAATTCGCCAATTTTATGCAAAGGAAAGCTTTTCTTGCATCCAGCCTTGAAATGATTCTTGTGCACTGCACGGCGACGAAACAATTGCCCGTAATTACGTCAACAGTTATTGCGCCATTACGTCAGCTGCCCCTGCATTACTGCCTTCTATCCTGATAAATATTTGGTTTGGCAAACACGCAGCCCATGCACCTGCTTCACCTATAGGATACGCGTATACGCATGTTTTGTTCGGGCACGGAGAGTCAATAAAACGCGCTGTTCCACTGACAATCTCTATACGCGAAATACCGAGAGCGCCGTTTACCTCGATGATTTTGTCGTTTGACATGTCATATGCGTATACACCATGCGGCGTGTGCACAATAAGTTCAACACGTGCACTACTGATTTTACGTGCTGTGGCAAACGCAACTGCCGTTACAGCAACAAAAATGACAAAAATGACAAAATCAAGCAGTTTAATTTTTTTAAAAAAATTTATAAAAACACTTGACATCTTTATAAAAATATAGTATATTTTAGACAAGCTTGTAAATAAGCTGATAAACTCTCTCCGATGTCCAATTATGTTGGACGGTAGAGGCTCCAGATACTGTTAGTGTTTGGAGCCTCTATTTTTTTACAGTACTGTTGCAAACCGTGTTCAATCGATTGCGCGGTTTTGGGCGCATAGTCCATGCCAATCTGTTGACTCCATTTTCAAAAAATTTTAAAAATAATTGTCATTTCAAATGCTGGATTCAAACAGACAACAAGTGCCGATGCGCTCATACGTCACCCTGCTTTGTTTGCGCTGCCCATGACATCAATAAGCTCCTCGGCAATTGTAGTGCATTTCGCAATAACCAATTTTGAAACTTCGCGCGGATCGTTTTTGTGCGATTCATTGTATGCTTCTTTTGCAACATCAAAAACGCCATGTACCCTGAATTCAGTTCCTATGTTGATTTTGCGTACGCCACGCGCAATGGCTTTTCTAAAATCATCGTAGGGAACGCCTGTACCGCCATGCAAGACGAGCGGCGTGTTCGGAACAACCTCGTGAATTTTTTGAATGAGCTGGAAATCAATGTTTGGCGTTGCATTATAAAAACCGTGCACCGTGCCGACAGCAACTGCAAGACAGTCAACATGCGTTACATTGACAAATTTCAACGCTTCTTCAGGTTGTGTAAATGTAACAGAAAGATCGTCAACTTCAACGTCATCTTCTTTACCTCCGACGTGACCGAGCTCGGCTTCTACTGTTACGCCGTACTTTGATGCATATTCGACAACGCGTGCCGTTATGTCAATGTTTTCTTGAAAGCTCTTTGACGATGCGTCAATCATCACTGAAGTAAATCCGCTGTCAATGCAACGGCGGATTATGTCAAAGTCCATGCAGTGGTCAAGATGCAGCACTATGTCGATGCCGTAATCGGCGGCAACACCTTCACACATGCGGGCAGTCGCATGTACTCCCATAACTTTTATGCCATCGAGCGTCGCCATTGCGATGACAGGGCTTTTTTTATTTCGCGCCCCTTGCGCAATGCCAATAAGATTTGAAAATGTAAAAAAATTAAAAGCCGGTACAGCGTAATTTCCTTTTTCTGCCCGTGCCATTTCATATTTCATTGTCACCAACGCCATACTTATACCTCCTGATTGAGATGCAACGCATATTTTTATTCCACGCAGAACAGCATGCTGCATACTGCAATAGTATAGTGCATATTGACAGACAGTGCCATATATCAGAATGCCAAAGAAAACAGCACAGATACAATCATTTGTTTGCCAAAAATTGTTTGCCAAAAACGGCGCTCCCTGCAACTGCAATTTTACAAGGTCTTGAAATCATTTACATCATTTAGTATAGTAACGGTAGTACGCCGGCATGGTGGAATGGTAGACACGACAGACTCAAAATCTGTTGCGGGCAACCGTGTAAGAGTTCAAGTCTCTTTGCCGGCAAAACAAACAGGCTGCCATCACAATGCTGCATATTTATTCAATGAAGACTTGAACTCCGAAGTGAGTGCCGAGCTGTTGCGAGGAAAAGCGAGCAGGATGCGAGCGGCAACGAACGGAGGCGGCGCGACGGGAATACACATGGACGTGTATGACCAGAGCGCTTCAAGTCTCTTTGCCGGCAAAACAAACAGTCTGCCATCTCAATGCGCATTCCCATCACAATGCCGCAAGCGCCGAGCTCTTCATTACCTAAACATACGTACGCTTTTTTGCTATACTGCTCGTATGCAGAACCCTCTCATCACGTTGCAAAATTGCCGTATTGAAGACTCGCAGCGCACGATTATTCAAAACATTTTCTGGAGCATGCAGGGCAATCACGTGTGGCTCGCAACAGGCGCGAACGGCAGCGGCAAAGATGCATTCCTCTCCGCGCTTGCAGGAAACTTGTGCATTGTGCCAAATGAAAATGTACACGGCGCACAGTACAGTTCTGCGTTTGGCGATTCAGTGGAATTCGTTTCGCTTGAACGCGCGGCACTCCTTATTCAAGAAGAGCGCAAAAACGACGAAAGCGATTACGTCAAAGGCGGCGTAGATATTGGGCGCACAGGACGTGTTTTCATTGCAGAGGCGGTTGCAGGACAAAACGCAAGCAGGCAAAAAACGCGCACAACGCTTTACGAGATTGCACAGCGCATAGAATCATTTCCAGAAATTAAACTATGCGGCGTTGAAAATATTCTCGACCGCGGATTGAAATATATGTCAACAGGCGAAATACGCCGAACGCTTTTGGCGCGCGCACTTGTCTCTGGAAAAAAATTATTAATTTTAAGCGACCCGTTTGCAGGACTCGACAGCGAAAGCCGTACGCTTTTGCAAATATTTTTCAACACGATTGCAACGCGCCAACTCGTTTCTTCTACAAGCGAGCAATTTCCGCGCATCATTCTTGGCATGGAACGCTATTGCGAAATCCCTGACGCAGTGTCGCATGTGCTTGAATTTTGTGAAAGCACTGTTTCATTTTGCGGCACACGGAACGAATATGAAACACTGCTTGCAGAACGCACGCTTTGCACAAGCGCAACGCACAATGCTGACAAAGCGGCATTTGTGCAACATATCAACGATTTGCAATATGCAGCACAACTCGCGCGTCCAGCCGATGGCACAAACCGTAGACACATTGCAGGCAACGCTGCAACGCCTGTGCGCCAAAAAACTAGCAGCAAAAACCGCACGCAAGCGCCTGCCGCCAGCAACAAAATTGCGCTTGTTGAAATGCACAACGTGAATGTCGGCTGGGGCGAAAGTCGCGTTCTTGTCAATCTCAACTGGAACTTGTATGAAGGCGAGCATTGGCTTATACGTGGACCGAACGGGAGCGGCAAAACAACATTCCTTGAACTCATAACAGGCGACAACATGCAAGTGTATTGCAACGATGTGCGCGTGTTTGGAAAACGGCGCGGTACAGGTGAAACAATCTGGGACATAAAAGCGCAACTCGGCATTGTGTCGTATCGGCTGCACGTTGAATACCGCATGGTTGCAAGCACATGTTTGCTGAACGTGCTCGTGTCAGGCTTCAAAGATTCAATAGGCTTGTACGAGAAAGCAACTGATACAGAGATAACAGCCGCGCGCAAGTGGCTTGCACTCGGAGGATTTTCGGGGCGTGAGAGCGAGCCGTTCAGCAGCATAAGTTACGGAGAGCAGCGTGCACTGCTTATTTTGCGTGCAGTGGTAAAGAGTCCGCTCATTCTCGTGCTCGGTGAGCCGTGCCATGCGCTCGACGAAAATTACCGGCAAAAAATACTCGACTTGCTTGAAACGATTGCGGAAAGCGGCACAACAACGCTGCTCCACGTAACGCACGAGGCCGATGAAGCGCTCTCTTGCGAAAAGCATATCCTTGAATTGCATCCAGACAAAACGCCTATGTATAAAATAATCACGCGGTGAGCAAAACATGCCGATTGTAAAACTATGACGAAAAAAAAGCTGATACACTATATGCTTGCACTCGCGCTGTGTCCTGCACTTATGTTTGCGAGCGGCAAAAAAGAAAAAACTCACAAGGCACCAGAGGAAACGCCGCAAGAACGTGCCGCCAGATTGCTTTCGGAAAATGATGGAGCAGCATACGAGCGTGCAGTTGTCGAAGGAGAGGCAGCATCATTCAATGAAGTGTGGGGATTTGCGCTGCAAGAGCGTTCCAACGAACTTGATTTTGAAACGCCGTATACAGACATTGCGCTTTTTACGTCAACGCTCAACTATTACGGAGAGCTTGTCGACGTGCCCAATCACCTGCTGCTTGCGTCGTTTGAAGGCAGGACGCACATGGTGTTTGCATGTGACAGCCGTGCGCTCGTTCACTATGTGCTTGACCCGCAGTTTGGCTTGCGCGCGCAGTTTGAAAAATCACTCGTTAACGCAGTAAAAAATTACGACGGACTGTGCATTGACATGGAGTATATTCCTGCGCGAGACCGCGGCAACTTTTTTTCATTTTTGCGTGACATGAAGCGCATGCTAAACGGAAAAATATTGAGCGTATGCGTACCCGCCCGCATGCGAACAATCTCGGACGACATATTTCATTACAAAACAATTTCTGACATAGCTGATCGCGTTATCATCATGGCGTATGACGAGCATTGGAGCACAAGCAAAGCAGGACCAGTTGCCTCATTAGAATGGTGTGGCAACGTAGCCGATTACGCACTTACAATAATCCCAAAAGAAAAACTTGTGATGGGATTGCCGCTATACGGACGCACATGGGTAAACGAAAATCATGCGGGCGCGTGGTATTTCAGCGGCATGAACAGGAAGCTGCTTGAAAACGGAGTTACTTCAGTTGAGCGCGATGACGGCGGCGTGGCAAAAATTGAATACAGCGCAACAATCAATGTAACAGGCTACTTTGACGATACGTATTCGCTTGTTAAAAAATTCCGCATGTACAAGGAAAAAGGCATTAACAAGATTTCATTCTGGCGAATAGGCATGGAAGACACAACGCTGTGGCAATGGATAGAAACAGACAATTGACGTTTTTGCCGCTTCAACGATATAATGATGCAACGCCTAAAACTGCTCGCACAGAACAGCATACAGCGTCATATTACTTCAATCAAGGAGAAAGTTATGGATACTTCTTCAATTCTCTCAACATTATTGAGCGCTTCAAGTATCAAAGGCATCAGCAAGACAACAGGCACAGACACCAATACTGTTACAACAATTCTCGCACAAGCTGTTCCAGCATTGCTCACTGGCGCAAACAAGCAAGCAACAAACAGCAAAACGGCAAAAAGCTTTGCACAAGCGCTCACAGAACACGCACAAGACAACACGTCGAATGTGGGCACATTCCTCAAAAATGTCGACTTGGATGACGGTGCAAAAATCATCAAACACTTGCTCGGTTCAAGCACTACTTCAACAACAAAAACAATTTCAAAAGCCGCAGACACCGATACAGAGACAACATCTTCCGTACTTGCTGCAGCGGCTCCGCTTCTTATGAGCTTGCTCGGAAAAAGCGCAGGACGCAACACGTCAAGCGATGCATTGGGAAACTTAATCGGCGGGCTGATAAAAAACGTGAGTGTTACCGATTTGCTCGGCGGGTTGCTCGGTTCAAGTTCGTCTTCCACAAGCAAAAAGACGACGACAAAAAAGACAACAAGCTCGACAGCTTCATCAATTGCCGGCAGTTTAATAAAAAACTTGCTCAAGTGATTTTTTAACAATACTACAAGCCGACAGCAAGGAGATTTTTATGGCTGAAAAAAAGCAACATACGATTGTGTCTGCTTCAACAGGCAAGACAGTTAAGCATGACGGTTCACAACCAAATGGAAATGCAACTGGTTTAAGAGTTGGAGCAGCAGTTCTCTGGGTTGTTGCAATCGTCTGCGAAATAGCAGCGCTCGGAGTAATCTGCGAAACGATTATCATTCCGTTTTTGTCAAAAATACCGCCGCTCTATCAGGGGATTGGCTTGCTCGTGCTTGATTTTATTCTTGTTGTGCTCGGTGCGCAACTTTGGAAAAAAGCAAATCACATCAAACCTATGTCGAAAAAGAACGCATTTTTGTTCTGGCTATGGAACAACATGGGCGTTATCGTGTGTGCAATCGCATTTATTCCGTTCATCATTGTATTGCTTGCTAACAAAGAACTTGACAAAAAGACAAAAACAGTTGGTGTTGCGGCGGCAGCAATTATGTTGCTCATAAGCGGGCTTGCAAGTTACGATTTCAATCCTGTCTCCGCAGAAGATTATGCTGCAGCAGGACTAGGCGGCGTGTATTGGACAAAATACGGCACAGTGTTCCACTCACATGAAGACTGCTCTTCGCTTAGCAGAACAGACGAACTGACGACGGGCAGCATCCAAGAAGCGCAGGACGCAGGCAAGCAGCGCATGTGCAAAATCTGCGAAAAGCGCGACAACATCATAAAGCAGTTGCCCGCACAAAAAGAGGCAGACGAAGAAGAACCAGCTGCATAACAACGCGCTGCATCTTTGAAAGAGAAAAGGCTTTCTCGCATAGCACTTTTTTACAAATGCTGTTGCCACACGGCAACAGCATTTTTTTCGGGCACGTACCTGCTGTACTGCAGCAGCTTTCTATCGAGCGCACATGTCGTCGCACGCGATTATGTCTGCACCCGTGTTTAAAATATCTTCTACAAGTACATCGCCTGCGTGAACAGGAGCGTTGACGCAGAGCCGTTTAATCACTTCCATGCATTCAAGCTGCATGTCGCGCGGCACTTCTGTCTTTGATTTTGCGGGAACGAGCGGGCCAACGCCACCTGCAACTTGCACCGTGCACGTGAGCGTTCGTTCAGGATTTGTTAATTCTTTGCATGCGTACTCTTCGCCGCGCTTGCATGCGTTGCCAGCAACAGCATACGCCGCAGTCTCTCCGTTTCCAGATGTTTTAGTCACTTCAAGCTGACATCCCATTGGGCAAATAATGCATGTCATTGTCGTTTTTTCATTCGGTTCCATAATCAGTCTATTGTGTCCTCCGGAGTTTCAATTGAAACAGTGAGCGGCGCAGTCGCTTTTAAAATTGCAGCTGCATTTACTTCTGCAATCTGCATTTCGCCTGGCCGCACAATGCGCGCCTTTTTAGAATACAACTTGTCGTTGCCGCTGTACACCGTAACAGCAACACCACGGTACACGTCTGTGCTTCTAAACATAATCTGCACTTTCGGCTCATCTTTTTTTTGCGCATCTGGAAGCGCTTTTGCAGCCGCTTTCGATTTGAACGCGTCATCTATGTCTATGTGCTGTGGCACTGTGTAGCGCACGCGGTTTCCCGGTCGAATAGGCAACGTTGCCTCTGTTGCAGCATGCGCACCGTTTGCAGCGTATTCTGCTGCGCATTTTCCAGCAAGCACGCTTTCAGTCGTCACAAAGTCAACCAAGTCATGCACGTGGACAGTGTTGCCGCACGCAAAAATGCCTTGCACGCTCGTTTCCATAAGTTGATTTACAGACGGTCCTTTTGTAACAGGGTCCATGAAAACGCCTGCACCGGTGCTCACTTCGTTTTCAGGAATAAGTCCGACTGAAAGCAACAGCGTATCGCATGCAATATATTCTTCAGTACCTTTGATTGGATGACGGCTTGCGTCAACTTGTGCAATCGTTACACCTGTTACGCGCTCACGCCCGTGGATTTCTACGACTGTCGTGTTAAGTTTAAGCGGTATGTGAAAGTTTTCGAGACACTGTGTCATGTTGCGGCTTAATCCTGCTGAATACGGCATCACTTCGCACACAACTTTTACATCGCATCCTTCGAGCGTAAGGCGGCGCGCCATTATAAGACCGATGTCGCCACTTCCGAGAATGACAATTTTTTTGCCAGGAAGATAGCCGTCTATGTTCACAAAACGCTGCGCAGAACCTGCTGTAAAAATGCCTGCGGGTCGCGTACCTGGAATGACAAGCGCACCGCGCGTTCGCTCACGGCAGCCCATTGCAAGAATAACGGTACGCGTCTGGAGGAACATAAGCCCGTCTTCTGCATTCATTGCAGTGACCACATGCATGCCGCTGTTTTTGCTCGTCGTCGTTTCTGTGAGCCCGGCACCTTTAAAATCATCTGCGTTATCTATAGAGATTGCCATTGTGTTTACTTTGTATGCAATGTTGCGCTCCACAACTTGCTTTACAAAGCGGCTTGCGTATTCAGGACCGGTAAGCTCTTCGCCAAAATAGTGCAATCCGAATCCGTTGTGAATGCACTGTAAAAGAATTCCGCCAAGTCTGTTGTCACGCTCCAAAACAAGAATATTTTTTGCGCCGTTGTCGTAAGCAGAAACAGCAGCTGCAAGTCCCGCAGGTCCGCCACCAACAATAACCGCATCGTAAATTGTGCCGCTCATCGCACACCTCCAATATCGTCGTCTGCAAAATCGCGCGTTTTGCCTGCAAGCATAAACGACGAGCCGCCTTTTTTTGTAACTGATGTCATAGGGATTTGCAACTCGCGAGAGAGAATCTCCGTAACGCGTGGCGAGCAAAATCCACTTTGGCATCTGCCCATGCCTGCACGCGTGCGCCGTTTTATGCCGTCTAAATCAAGCGCGCCGAGCGGCGTGTGGATTGCCTGCACGATTTCGGCTTCTGTCACTGTTTCGCAACGGCAGACGATTTGCCCGTACAGACGATTTTCTTTGACAAGTTTTTGACGCTCTTGAACGTCCGCAGTGTTGAATGCGCCAATGCCTTTGCGTTCTTCGATAAAGCCGCTCCGCCTTTGCGTGTTGAGACCAGCGTTGCTCAAAAGTTTTACAACGTATTCTGCTATTGCAGGAGCGGCAGAAAGTCCTGGTGAACAAATGCCACTCACGTTTATAAATCCTTTAACAATCGCGTCTTCCTCAATAATAAAATCGTCAATGTCTTTTGTGGTGCCGTCTGAATCAACCTCACACGCAATGGCACGAATGCCCGCAAATGAATTAATAATGTTGCCGCGCGGAATGTCGGGAATAGTGAGAGACGCTTTTTCAAGCACATCTGCTTGTGCCAAAGCTGTTGTGCCCGTATAGCCGCTCATGTCGCCGCTTTGGTCATTTGCACTCGGGCCAATCAAAATGTTGCCGTCTACAGACGGAGTAACGAGCACGCCTTTGCCAAGCGCAGTAGGCGTTTGAAACAGCGTGTGACGCACGAGCGACTTGCATTTGTTGTCGAGCAGGCAGTATTCACCGCGCCGCTGCTTTATGGCAAACGCACGCGCGCCTGCCATTTGGCTCACTTTGTCTGAAAAAAGTCCTGCTGCATTCACCACATACTTTGCACGTATTTCGCCGTGCCCGCTGCGCAACACAAACAGGTCGCCATCTTTTTTAATGGCGTGCACTGCTGTGTTTCTGCAAAACGTTACACCGTTGATAACGGCGCTCTCTGCAAACGCCCACGTTGCTTTGTACGGGCAAATGATTCCTGCACTCGGCGCATACAGTGCGGCGCACGCATTCTCGTTGACATTCGGTTCCATCTCGTGCAACTCGTCGCTTTCAACAATGCGTAAATCGGGAACGCCATTTGCTTTGCCGCGCTCAAGCAATTTGTTGAGATGCGCAACGCCATCTTCGTCAAATGCGAGCACAAGCGAACCAATTTTGTCGTACTCAAAATTGAGCTTTTTTGCAAGTTCCTCGTACATCGCAGCGCCGCACACATTGAAACGCGCCATGAGCGTGTCGGGGAGCGGGTCAAATCCACCGTGAATGATTGCGGAGTTCGCTTTAGAACTGCCGCATGCCACATCGTTTTCCTTTTCGATTAGCACGATTTTTGCAGAAGTTTTTGCAAGTTCCCGCGCAATGCAAGAACCCGCAATGCCTGCACCGATAATTGCCACATCAAACAAAGTTTGCCTGTCCATTTTGCCTCCGCCGCAAATCACTATATCTTTCTGATTCAAATTAATAATTATTTTTCAGCCCAGTTTCTTGCACGCTCAATAGCCCGTTTCCACTGCGCATACAGTTCATCGCGTTTTGAGCTCTCCATCTCCGGCGTAAAAATATTGTCAATTTTCCAAAAGTCGAGCACGCTATTTTTATCGCGCCAAAATCCAACTGCAAGTCCTGCAAGAAACGCCGCACCGGTTACTGTTGTCTCAACATTTTTCGGGCGATACACAGGCGTATTAAGGATGTCAGACTGGAACTGCATCATCACGTCGCTCACACACGCGCCGCCGTCAACTTTTACAGATGGAATATCAAAGCCTGCATCATCTTTCATGCATTCAAGCTCATCCTTTACCTGATACGCAATCGCTTCAAGGGCGGCGCGGCACAGGTGCGATTTATTAACGCCACGAGTGAGCCCGACAATTGTTCCACGCGCATATGAGTCCCAATACGGCGCGCCAAGTCCCGTAAACGCAGGCACAATGATTGTACCGTTTGAGTCAGGCACCGTTTCTGCGAGGATGTCGCACTCGTGCGCATTTTTAATAAGCCCAAGCTCGTCGCGCAACCATTTTACAAGTGCGCCGCCAATAAACACGCTGCCCTCAAGCGCATACGTCACTTTGCCGTTCATGCCAAGCGCAATCGTGGTGAGCAGTTTATGCGCAGATGCAACAGGTTTTGTGCCTGTGTTCATAAGCATAAAGCAGCCCGTGCCATATGTTGATTTCGTTTCGCCGGGATTAAAACAGCCTTGTCCAAAAAGCGCTGCCTGCTGGTCGCCTATTGCAGAAGCAATAGGCGCTTCAAAACCGCAGATGCTTTTGTCAGTGGTCGTGTACACGCACGAAGAATCTTTTACTTCGGGAAGCAACGCGCGCGGAATGTTGAGCAGCTGCAGCAAGTCGTCGTCCCATTCAAGTGTATGAATATTGTAGAGCATAGTACGACACGCATTCGTGTAGTCAGTTACGTGGCACTTGCCATCGGAGAGCCGCCAAATGAGCCATGTGTCTATGGTGCCTGCAAGCAGCTCGCCTTTTTCCGCGCGCGAACGAACGCCGGGCACGTTGTCTAAAATCCACTTGATTTTTGTACCTGAAAAATATGCGTCGGGAAGCAGCCCCGTCTTTGCACGAACAGCATCACCGTGCCCCGCCATTATCAATTCATCCGCAAGCTCGGCAGTTCTGCGGCATTGCCACACGATTGCGTGGTACACAGGTTTCCCCGTCTCTCTGTCCCATATGACGACTGTTTCGCGCTGATTTGTAATGCCCACCGCCGCAACTTCGCTTTCTGCAATATGCGCTTCAATTACCGCTTCTTTCAATACAGCAAGCTGGCACAAAAAAATTTCTTCCGCATCATGTTCAACCCACCCAGGCTTTGGATAATATTGCTTGAATTCCTGCTGCGCGCTTGCAACTTTATTCGCCTGTTTGTCAAACACGATTGCACGTGACGACGTTGTACCTTGATCAAGTGCAATAATATATTTCTTCTCTGGCATAGCCACCCTCCTGCCTTACAACGACGTCATATTTTTATGATACAACATCATCAAAGATTGTCAAGTTTTTGCATGAAAAATTTTAGAACCACACTTTCACACCACCAGAGATGATTGCTCCGAATTCTGTCGGATACTCACTCGTGTTTGCTATGTGATACGGGTGTTTTTTGTTGTCATTAGGCGTTCCGTCTATCACTGTGTAATAGCTGTACACAAATCCGATGTTCGCATAAACAGTGAGCGGCGCTTTAAACTGTTTGAGATTCCAATCTGCCCCGAACTTTACAATGTGAAACCATTGGTACGCGCCATCGTGCAAAAAATATTTACGCAAATCATCGCGCCCATGTGGCGTCAACTCAGAATATAGCGAACTTCCTTTTACTGCCTGCCTGCCGTGCTCTGCGCCGTGCCGCACAAACTGATATTCAAAATGCGCACAGACGCGTGGAAAAAACTGCGAATCAAAGCGCACGAGAACTTCATCAGAGTTTGGCGGAAGGTAGTAGCCAATGCTTTCGCCAGAATTCATATACGCCTCTGAAATATAATGCGTGTACCATGTATAGTTGATTCCGTGGTGCGTGTAGCAGAACGGCTCGATTTTTGTGTACCGCAACGAAACAGTTGTAAACGGCAGCCATGGAAAATTCGCTTTCATGCCCACCTGCGTTGCATACATGTTGCGTGTTGCGTGAATAAAATCACCGAACAAGCCTGTCGTTCTATTAAGCCCAACAAATTCATCAAGAAACAACGATGCCCACACAGAGCCAATGCCTGGATACGAAAGTTTCAGATTTGTAAACAGCGCAAGATTGTCATTGTCACCGATATTATTCTGGTAAATCACCTTGTTCATAAGCGGATGCATGTAACCGAGGTCAAACCGTTTTGGCCACACGGCCGTCGTACCAAAATCAAAATGAACATATTTAAAATTAAGTTCAAGCATTGCTGCTGAGTATGCATTTTGGAAAAACATGTCGTTTGAATATGTCGTATAATCTTTTTTGCTGTTATAGACATTGCCAACTATATATGCGCTGTTCGGATATTCAAGCACACCCGTAAGGGCAGAAAGCGTAAACCACCTGACAGGCGTTGCCGCTAATTCAACAGCTATGAATGGCCGCGCATTTTTGTTAAGTACGAGGCTTGCCCCTTCGTCCATTGCAGCCCACTCGCGCTTTATTCGTCCGAAACGAAGAAACACCCTGCTGTCAAAAAAGCTCAAATCAATTTCTGAAAGTATGCCGAATCCGACACCGAGTTTGTCACACCAGCCTTCAAGCCCGCTCGCAGATAAATCAGCAAGATGCCATATTGAGCCGTCCCACTGCTTGTGGTATGAAAAAGGAAAAAACGCTTTATTTGCGAATGATTTTATATTTCTCGCATTTGCCCCGTCAACATTTTGCGTGTACCACCATCTGCCTATTTCGTATTCTCCAAGCGGCTTTAAAACTGCTCTCGACATATTGCCAAAAATATTGAAATCGTAAGAAAGATATTTGCCTAAATCACCACGCAATGAAAGCGTTGGAGTAATCCACATGCCCCATTGATTATCGCTGCGATTATTATAAATGCCACCAGAGACAAACGAGTCTATTTTTAAAGCTACGTCGAGCGTTGTACGAACTTTTCCCTTGCCTTCAAAATAATAGCCGCCACGCAACACATCTAATCCGCGCTTTCTTTGAAATTGTTCAAGCGCCTCGCGCAAAATCTGCTCTTCTGCTCTTGACAACAGCCGTTTTTCAGATGCATCTGACGCAGCAAAAATTTCATTGATTACGTCAGCGACAACATTTTCAGGATACGGTTTAATGGCAGGAAGCGGCGCACAAAGACCGCGCAATGTCGCCTTATTGATAATATCGTATACTTTGCTGTCTACCGGCACAGAGACATGCGTCTGGGCAGCAAGTGACATTCCCGTTGTTAATAATAAAATCAAAACAATTGAACCCAAAAATCGCTTCATGCTATCCTCATTGATAATTTTGTTAAGAGCATTATACCTTAAATGCATAAACTTTTCTACTAAAACATGCCGCATACTATGCCGATAATGAATAGAACACGTAAGGAAATTCGATGAAACGCGCTCACAAAGTTCTCTATGCCGCCGGCGCATTATTATTGCTGCTTGCCGCTTTTTTCACTATTGCACTCATGTTTCAGCTGCTCAATTTTGGCACATTCAGCACGAGGCAAGGCAACATGCTTTTTTCACTCGGCAACATGCTTGCCACAGTCTATGGGTTTTCAAGCGCGCTTATTCCGCTGTTTTTGCTCATTGCAGCAATGACGTGCTTTTCTCTCAACTGGTCTGCGCGAAAGGCAATGCGTCTACTCACTGCTGTTGTGCCATTTTTTACCGCAGTCATTACTGAAAACATCTGCAAATCTATTCTTGCGTTTGGCAGCAGCGATTATACAGCTATAAAAATAAGCGTGACTATAATAGTCGGCGCAATGCTCATTGTCATTGAACTGCTCGGCGCAGGCATGATTGCAGATAAAATCACGCAGAGGCAAAAGCATACAAGCAGGCTGCACGAAAGAGAGTTAGATTTTGACGAGTTGCCTATCGACACAGACGAAGCACAAATTGCACAGCGCCAAAGTTCATATACAGAACAAATTGTCCGCGCTCCCGACACGCAGCAACATGACGTGCAAGAGCCAGATGCCCAGCAGCCAGATGCATCTGAAAAAATTGATAAAGCGTTTGACAATATCTTTGACTACGAAAACGAGACGCAAAAAAATCCAGACGCCATTATCTCTGAAGAAGAATACTCTGCGCTCACTTCACTCGACGAAGACGATGAACTTACGTGGTCAGAATTCCCCGCACAAGAAGCAACGCCTGCCGAAACATTTCCTGGCACAGAACCTGCTCTTACGCTGCAACAGACTGACGAAGACGAACAGCCCGCGCTCGACCCTGATTTTTTTGATATTGACATAAACGAGGAAACATCGGTACAAAACGAATATTACGACGATGCGCTCTCAAAAATCACTGATTACGATACAACGCAAAACTACAATGCGCCACCTGACTATTCTGCAGCATCAGAATTGCATGAATATGCAGAACTTTCAGACATTGATGATGACGCACAACTTGAAGAAAGCGATTTTGAAGATGACGCGGAGAATGACGACTTACAAGAGTTAGAAAGCGACATGCCGCACTATGAGATGAACGGAACATCATTCTCATTTGCAGGCGATGTCTTTGCAGACATGGATAAAGATGTACGTAAAAATCTACCAAATATGCAGCCACAGCAATCGCTTGCAGAACAAGCAAACAAGCTAGAATCAAACAAACAAGGGGAAGTTTTCCCGTCAACACACGAATCACTGCCGCCGGTAAAAAAAGCGAAGCCGAAAGGACCGTATAAAGTTCCCACAGATTTATTAACTGCATACGAAGACGACCAGTACTGGATTATAGACAACGCGACAAAAGATGCGTCTGCGCAGCTTAAAGAAACGCTCAACGAATTCAACATTGAAGCTGATGTCATCGGCATAAAAAAAGGACCTGTCGTCACTATGTTTGAAATACTTCCTGCGCCTGGTGTAAAACTCAGCAAAATAGCTGCACTGCAAGACAATATTGCGCTTCGGCTTGCAGCAAGCAGCGTGCGCATTGTAGCTCCAATTCCAGGCAAGCAAGCAGTAGGCATAGAGATTCCAAACAAAAACCGCAGCATTGTCAGCTTCCGCGAAATCATTGAAAAAGATATGAGTGAATACAAGAAGATGGCAGTGCCCGTCATTCTTGGCAAAGACATTCTTGGCAAACCGCAGATTATCGATTTAGTAAAAATGCCGCATTTGCTCATTGCAGGTGCAACAGGAAGCGGCAAGTCTGTATGTGTAAACAGCATGATTTTGTCAATCCTGTACAAGCGTTCGCCACAAGAAGTAAAATTGATATTGATTGACCCAAAAATCGTCGAACTCAAATTGTACAACGACATTCCGCATTTGCTCGTGCCCGTCGTTACCGAATCAAAAAAAGCGTTCCAAGCGCTGCAATGGGCGCTGTGCGAAATGGAGCGCCGTTATGCGTTGCTCGACAGTCTCGGCTGCCGCGACATAGCAAGCTACAACAAGAAGATTGCAGAAAAACACATTGCCACAGAAAAGCTGCCATACATCGTCATCATCATTGACGAGTTTGCAGATTTGATGGCAACGACGGGAAAAGAGCTTGAATCAACTGTTGCACGACTTGCCGCAATGAGCCGCGCTATTGGAATTCATCTGGTACTTGCCACGCAGCGTCCGTCAATTGATGTCATCACTGGGTTGATAAAAGCAAATATTCCGAGCCGCATTGCGTTTATGGTTGCTTCAAAAATGGACAGCCGCATTATCGTTGACCAAGTAGGCGCAGAAAAATTATTAGGGCGTGGTGACATGCTCTATGCAAGCGCGACAGATCCATTCCCCGTGCGTATACAAGGCACACTCGTAAGCGACAAAGAAGTCGAAGACGTTGTTGAGCACGTGAAAAAATATGACGAGCCAGACTACATTGAAGATGAAGTATTTGTCGCAGATGATGATGAAACAGATGAGCCGAGCTTGTTTGGCGGAGGTGAAGACCCCTTGTACAATAACGCGCTCGAAATTGTAATGCAGGCAGGAAAAGCATCGGCATCGTACATTCAGCGCAGATTGAAAATCGGATACAATCGTGCGGCACGGTTAGTTGAAGACATGGAAGCACGCGGCATTGTAGGACCTGCGAACGGTTCAAAACCGCGCGAAATCATTCACATGCCGTAATTATTTTTTTGTCACTACAACAGAGTTGTCTGCGTTTGAATACGGCGCAGGAATATATTTATCAGCGTTCCAATCGTTTTCCCAACGGTGACCATCAACAAGGTAGCGAAACTGGTATTCTTTATCTGCTTCAAGCGTAAGTTTTACTGAGAATGAACCGTCTTTGTCTTTTTTGAGCGGCGTTTCCGTACTGCTCCAGCTGTTGAAATCGCCGGCTACGTTGATTGTTTTTGCGCCGTTTGCTGCTTCTGCTGAAACGAAAAACGTAACATTGCACTTCTTTCCGTCTTTCGAAAACGTCTTTTTCAAAGCCATATGTCCTCCTTCTCTATAAACAACTGTATTGCCAATTTAATTTAAATATACTATATTTTTAACAAATAGTAAACAACTGTTTAATTACTCGTGTTTATTTGGAGTGTATATTAATGGACAACGAGCACTATCTTTTTACATCAGAGTCTGTTGGAGAAGGGCATCCTGACAAAGTGTGCGACCAAATTTCTGATGCAGTGCTTGACGCATGCCTTGCGCAAGACACAGAAAGCCACGTTGCGTGCGAGGCATTTGCCACAACAGGCATGGTGCTTATTGGTGGAGAAATCACAACAGGTGCAGCACTTGATGTAGAAGAAATTGCACGCGCCGTTGCAAAAGATATAGGCTATACAGACGCGTCGTACGGGCTTGACTACAATTCAATGGCAGTGCTCAACACTATTCACAAGCAGTCGCCCGACATCAATCAAGGTGTAGTGGGAAAAGGACTTAAAGAATACAGCGGACAGCAGGGTGCGGGCGACCAAGGCATGATGTTCGGCTTCGCGTGCAATGAAACACCTGAACTTATGCCCGCGCCGATTATGTATGCGCACAACCTTTTGCGCTATGCAACAAAGCTGCGCAAAGACAAAACAATTGCCTGGCTCCGCCCCGATGCAAAAGGACAAGTGACAATTGAATATGAAGGTCACAAGCCGGTGCGAATCAATGCTGTCGTCATCTCTCATCAGCACAATCCCGATGTTACGCACGATGAAGTCCAGCAGACAATCATCGAAAAAATTATTAAACCAATTCTTGCGCCTACCGGTCTGCTCGACGCAAATACAAACTATTTCATCAACCCGACAGGACGATTTGTTACAGGCGGTCCGCAAGGTGACTCTGGACTGACAGGACGCAAAATCATCGTAGACACGTATGGCGGCATGGGGCGGCATGGCGGCGGCTCGTTCAGCGGCAAAGACCCATCAAAAGTAGACAGGAGCGCAGCGTACATGGCGCGTTATATTGCAAAAAATATCGTAGCCGCCGAGCTTGCAGAACGCGCAGAAGTGCAACTTGCCTATGCAATAGGCGTGCCGTTCCCCGTTTCAATTATGATAGACACATTTGGCACGGGGAAAGTTCCAGCTGAAAAGATTGTGGCTGCGGTAAAAGCAGTATTTGACTGCACGCCTTCTGGAATCGTAAAAACGCTCGACTTGAAACGTCCGATTTATCGAGCAACATCAAATTACGGTCATTTTGGGCGCAATGAATTCAGCTGGGAAAAAACAGACAAAGCAGATGCGCTTAAAAACGCAATCAAGTAATGGCACGGTGTTGTCTTGTGGAACTTTTAACAAAACAAGAAATCAACACTGTCTTCAATCGCTTTAAAAAACAGAATCCAGACCCAAAGTCTGAGTTGCAATGGAAAAACGCATACACATTGCTCGTCTCTGTGGTGCTTTCCGCGCAAGCAACTGACAAAAGCGTAAATGCAGCAACCGAATCGCTGTACAAAGTTGCAGACACGCCCAAAAAAATGATTGCGCTCGGACACAAAAAACTTGAGCAGTACATTCGCTCCATAGGCTTATATCACGCAAAGGCAAAGCATATCATCGCATTGAGTGAATTATTAATTAATAATTTTAACAGCGAAGTGCCGCATACGCGCGAAGAACTTATGACTCTGCCGGGTGTTGGACGAAAAACAGCGAATGTAGTGCTCAATGTGGTGTGGGGCGAGCCGACAATGCCTGTAGACACGCACCTTTTGCGCATTTGCCCAAAAATAGGGCTTGCAGAAGGCGCCACGCCTGTAGAAGTTGAAGAGAGCCTTGTTGCACGCATTCCCCCAAAATACATGAATCACGCGCATCACTGGCTTATTCTGCATGGACGGTATGTGTGCACTGCGCGAAATCCGCACTGCGACACATGTTTCATAAATGACATATGCAAGCGCAACGAGCGCGAATAGGAAATTATAAGATGAACGAAACAACAGATACAGCGCATTCAGTTACCGAAGCGGCACATCACGTGGTAGTTGAATCAACAAACACATTTCGCATATGGTTCAAATCATTTTTAACGTGGGACAATCTTTTTAAATTAATCAGCGCTCTCGTCGTACTGCTCATTTTATGGATTGTTTACCGCCTTATCATGCGCGCAGTGCGTAAAATACGTAACGACAAAATGACGCCACAGCGGTACATGCTTATTAAAAAAATATTTAACTACGCATTTTACATTATCATCGTTATGTACATATTGAGCATGTTTGGCATAAAACTTTCTGCCGTGTGGGGAGCTGCGGGCATTGCAGGCGTTGCGCTCGGCTTTGCAGCGCAAACGTCCGTGAGCAACTTAATAAGCGGCATCTTTGTACTTGGCGAAGGGATTATGAAAGTGGGCGACCTTATTACAGTCGGTGGCGAGACAGGAACGGTCGATTCAGTTGGCTTGCTTTCAGTAAAAATTCACACACCGAACAATCAGCTTGTGCGCGTTCCAAACTCGTCAATCATCAATTCAAATTTAATAAACACATCGTTTTTTTCACAACGCAGATTGACAATTGCGGTTTCGGTGAGCTATGACACAGACATGCAGACAGCTCTTGACACGCTCAAAAAAGCGCCCGCGCTCTGCCCGACAATATTGACGGACCCCGCTCCTGCCGCGTGGTTTGACGGCTTTGGCGAAAGCGGCATAAACTTGACGCTTGCAGTCTGGTTCAATAAAACTGACTTTCTTGCTGCAAAGAACGAAACATTTGTCGCAATCAAGAAAGTGTTCGACGAAGCACATATTTCAATTCCATACAACAAGCTTGATGTGTCAATTGTCGAGCGTAGCGCAAATAATTGAAATTATTCAACGGCATCATTTCACCACACACGCAGGCACAGTTTATACACGCCTGGCTTTACGCGATATTTTTCCAACGTGTCAGGCCCGCATGCGCCTGTTCCAACACCGCGATGAGCAGCATCAATCGTAAGCATGTAATGCGGATTCTGTTTGTCGCTTGTAAAATCATGCAGGTCCACTGTGTGTCTGCACGCAAACATATCCTTCACAGCATATTTTGACACACTGAATGTAAATGGTGTACGCGACTGAATGTGAAGCGTTTTTTTGCCGTTAGAAAGCTCAATATATTTCACGTCACACCGTGCGCCATTTTCCTGCGGCACAATGTACGGAACGCCCATGTCAGCTGCATTCATTTTGTACATGCCTAGATGCGCACTTGCTTTTCTATCTGCATAACACTCGTGCGGCCCGCGCCCATACCAGCACACTGTGTTAAATGCAGCATCTATTGGAGCAGTGATGCCGACACGCGGATACTCTGCAACCGCATTTGTCAATGTAAATAGCGCGTCAATCTGTATGGCTGCACTTCCATCTGGCGCACGGCACAGTTTTGTTTTATATTCAAATGTGCCGAACGTAGTGCGTTTGCGTGCAGGTTTGTCAGAAACAAGTTCAAAAAGCACATCAGATTTTTTATTAATTAATAAATTATCAATTCCAGAGTTGAGCCACGCCTGCGTCGGCTTATTTTGAAAGCACCACGGCGTAGTTTTGTCGTTTAAATGCGGAAGCTCTCCTTTAACGCATTCGTTTTCAAGCAGCGCACGGAATAGGATTGGCTTAAACTTTTTTGCAACATCAAGCGCAAGCGGTAAAACTGAAGAACTCGGCGTGGCAGACATATGGTGCAACGCGTTATATTTTTGCCAGCCTTTTCCGTGTACAAGCATAAATTCATCTGAACGGATGAGCATTCCCGCTTTTGCAAACGGCGTATCTGCACCATAGACAAATGCAACATGTAAAACAAGCTCTTCGCCGTTTTTTGCGGTTGCAACTGCTTTTTGTACGGCTGCAATGTGCACATCCGCGCTTTTTCCTGGCTGTATTGCAGGAAGTTTTACAGCGCCCTGTTCACACGCCGTTCCATTTTTCCGTATTTCCCATATGAGTAAAATATTATTAATCGTTAAAAAATCAAAACAATTTTCGACAACAAATGCTCCTCGCACCGCATAGCTTTTTTCGTCGGCAGTGCGTCCAACGGTGCGCAATCGAACTGGTGCAAAAAGATGGCGACACTCTTCCATTGCAGGTTTTGGCACGCCGTCCGGGAAATTGATGCCGTTCAAGCAAAAATCATAATCTGTCGGTACATCGCCAAAGTCGCCTCCGTATTTCCAATATTTTTGCGTTCTGCCGTTTTTAGCAATTTTTTTTGCAGCAATTCCTTGGTCAAGCCAGTCCCAGATAAAGCCGCCTTGCAAACCGTGATGATTCTCAATTGCATTCCAATAATCTGCAAGGCTGCCGCATGCGTTTCCCATGGCATGAGCATATTCACACATGACAAGCGGGCGTGAATCCTTCCGCTTTTCCGCATAATCGACAATCAAATCAATCGGCGGATACATCGGTGCAACTATGTCGGTAACTGCGCTGCCGCGAGCAAGGGTGTCGAGCGTGTATGGCATTTGACGCAATTCCTCGCGCACAGCTCCTTCGTAGTGTACAATGCGCGTGCTGTCAAAGCTGCGCACCCATGATGCAAGCGCGTAATGATTCTGTCCGCAGCCGCTTTCATTGCCGAGCGACCATCCAAAAATACACGCATGATTTTTATCGCGGCGCACCATACGCTGCACGCGCGTCATATATGCATGCGTCCATTCATCGCTCCGCGCAAGATTGTCGTAGTACGCATGGTTTTCAATATTCGCTTCATCGAGCACGTAAAGCCCGTATCTGTCGCACAGCTCATACCAGCGTTCATCGTTCGGATAGTGGCATGTGCGCACCGCATTAAAGTTGTACGACTTGAGCATATGAACATCGCGTACCATCTCTTGCAACGAAAGCGTTTTGCCAAAATACTCACTGTGCTCATGGCGGTTTACACCGCGTATATAAATCATCTTGCCGTTGACACGCAACTCTCGATTGCTAATTTCGACTGTTTTAAAACCGACTGTACATGCAGTGCTTTCAATGACGCGTCCTGCAGTTCCGCTTTTTGTTGATTCGCACAAACTTACCGAGAGTACATAAAGATGCGGCATCTCGCTCGACCACAGTTTGACATTAGTAATTTTTATAGTTGCGCGCATCTCGCCCAATTCATCGCGATAATTATACGAGCCGCTTTTTTCTCCTTGTGCAACACATTTGCCAAGCGCTCCTTTTTGTGCGGTGCCTGCAAGCTCATGCACTGCATAGCGCAACACATAGCGCATATGCTGGGAATGCGTTTGCGTCAACGCTTCTCCGTTGTACAACGCACAGCCAAGTTTGACAACGAGTGGAATGACGCCCATGCGCTTTTCATTTGTCTCGCCTGCGTGCTCCACACGTGTCAGCGCCTGTACATCCTCAATATATATATTTTTAGTTGCGTATAAATACACGCTGCGGTGAATGCCGCCGAACCACCACTGGTCTTGGTCTTCCACAAACGATGCATCAGAATAGCGCACCACTTTTATGCAGATAGTCGCACGACAAACAGCGTCACTCCATTGCAAAAACGGCGTAATGTCAAACTCACATGGGAGACGCGTATCTTTTGAAACACCGACTTCAATCCCATTAACAAAAACAATTGTGCAGCTTTCCGCAGAACCTATATGCAACACAACGCGCCGTTTTTTCCATAATCGCGGAATCACAACATCTCTGCAATATACACCGGTAGGATTTTTCTGCGGCACATTCGGCGGCAACGTGTCGAATGGCATTTGCACATTTGTGTAATGCGGCGCATCATATCCTTGCAATGTCCACGTGCCAGGAACGCGTATTTTTTCCCACGAAACAACTTCCTTGTTTGGAGATTCAAGTAGCGCAAAACGCCATATACCGTCAAGGCTTTTGTGATACGGGCTTTTTGACAATGTACACGCCTCTGGTCCAAGCGCACACTCGCGAGCTGCATGTTCCATAGATGCAAACGGAATAAGCGGACTTCGCATCGGAAGCCTGTTGAGCGATTGAATTTCAGGATTCTCCCACACATGCTTCATCATACATACCTCTTAATAATCTTTGTTTTACTATACACTAAAAAACAACAGTATAAACAGTACAAAAATACTAGTATTTCTATCTCTTTTGATTTGCAAAAATTGATTTATACTTTTGTTAAATTAGGAGGAATTATTATGAAAAAAATAATTATCAAAGTGGCTGTCTTGTGCACATTTGCTCTATCATTTGTTTTAACAAGTTGTGAAAAAAAGAGCAGTGCGGCAGATAGCGCAGTCACAATTACCGTGTGGTGCTGGGACCAAACATTCAACATCTACGCAATGAATGAAGCAGCAAAGATTTACAACCGCGATAATCCCAACGTTACTATCAATGTTGTTGAAACACCGTGGGACGACTTGCAGCAAAAACTTGTTACATCGCTCTCTGCAAATCAAGCAAACACGCTGCCAGACATCATCCTTATGCAAGACAACGCGCTTCAAAAAAATTTAACAAATTATCCCAATGCGTTTCTTCCAGTAAACGGCAAAATTGATTTGTCGCAATTTGCACAGTACAAACTTGGCTATGGTGAAGTAGACGGGAAAAACTACAGCGTACCGTTTGACAATGGGGTTACCTGCACTTTTTTACGCAGAGACATACTGGAAAGTGCAGGTCTTCGTGTAGAAGATTTTAACAATATCACATGGGATAGATTTTACGAGCTTGGAAAAATTGTAAAAGAAAAAACAGGCGTTGCGATGATTTCCTATTTTGGGAATGAAACAGACATCATTATGATAATGCTGCAAAGCGCAGGCACATGGCTGTTCGACTCAGATGGCAAACCATTGCTTGCAAACAATGATGTTTTGAAAAAGGCGCTTGATATTTATGCAAAAATGATTCAAGACGGTGTATGTCTTATTGTGCCCGATTGGAACGCATATATTGCGACTATCAATAATGGTACAACGGCTTCTGCAATCAACGGCTGCTGGCTTGTCGGCTCAATAAGCGCAGCAAAAGACCAAAGCGGAAAATGGGCTGTTGTAAACACGCCAAAACTGAGCAACGTTGCAACCGCGACAAACTATTCAAGTAACGGCGGTTCAAGTTGGATGGTCATGGCAAATTCAAAAAATCCCGACACGGCAATGGATTTTCTTAACAAAACTTTTGCAGGCAGCATAGAGTTCTACAACACGATTCTCCCTTCGTCTGGCGCAATTGCCACATGGGAACCAGCTGCACAGGCAGAAGCGTATAATCAACCGAATGAATTTTTCGGCGGGCAAAAGATTTATATTGACATTGTGGAATACGCAAAGCATGTACCGCAAGTAAAATACGGCATCTTCAATTATGAAGCACGCAATGCCGTCGGCATGAAAATCAACGACATTGTAAACGGCACAAGTACAATTGATGTAGCACTTGCAGAAGCACAGAAAAACATAGAATTTATGATGGGCTATTGATGTTTCACTCGTTGTTGAATTGTAAGGAACGTTTAAAATGCGCGCTGAAACGGCAGACACTTGAGATAAAATACAAAAATGCGGGCTGGTGTTTTGTTACACCGGCAGCGCTTTTAATATTCGCGCTTAACTTTTACCCAATGGTTCGCGCGTTTTTCCTTTCTCTCCAGTCAGGCATCGCAAACAATCTGCATTTTTCAGGATTGCGCAACTACGCGCGATTGTTTCAAGACGAGCAGTTTCTTGCATCAGTGAAAAATGTTTTTATCTACTTTATTTTTCAAGTGCCGATTATGCTTTTTCTTGCCTTGATTCTTGCATCAATTCTCAACGACGACAATATAAAATTCAAAGGCTTTTTCCGAACAGTTGTCTTTCTGCCATGCGTTACGGCGCTCGTCGCTTCTGCAATGATTTTTAAATCGTTGTTTTCTATCGACGGGCTTGTAAACACATGGCTTATTTCAACAAAGATTATCACCGAACCAGTAAACTGGTTGCAAGATCCGTTTTGGGCGCGCGTCATAATTATTTTTACAATTACGTGGCGATGGACGGGATACAATACCGTTTTCTACCTTGCAGGCCTTCAAAACATTGACCCGCGCATTTATGAAGCTGCGAGAATTGACGGTGCAAATTCAATTCAATCATTTTTTAAAATTACGCTGCCGTTGCTGAAGCCTGTCATTTTGCTTACCGCGATAATGTCTACAAATGGCACGCTCCAACTTTTTGACGAAGTGCAGAATATGACAAATGGCGGACCGGGAAATACAACGCTTACAATTTCGCAATATATTTACCGCCTCTCGTTCTTTTTAAATCCGCAATTTGGATACGCAGCAGCAGTCTCATATGCAATACTCATTATGGTTGCAGCACTTTCATTTATTCAAATCAAAATAGGAGATAAAGAAAAATGAAATCAAAAGATTCTGCTCTTTTGTCGTTAGAATATACATTTTTAATTATCGTTTGCCTGTTTTCCATATTCCCATTTTATTGGATGCTCGTTGCAGCAACAAATGAAAGCGTTGATGTAATACGTGGAAAAATTACGCTCGGCACATACCTTATCGAAAATATTAAAACGATGCATGCCACAGTGCGTGTGGGGCGCGCATTTTGGAATTCGCTGAGAGTTACCGTTATTGGAACGCTGTTGAGCATATTTGTCTGCTCGCTCGCTGGATACGGTTTTCAAATTTATCGTGACAAGCAAAAAGACATACTTATGAATATCCTGCTGCTCTCAATGATGATTCCTTTTGCAGCGATTATGGTGCCGCTGTTCAGAATGTTCAGTAAAATGCACCTGCTCAATTCCACGTTTGGATTTGTGCTGCCGTCGATTTCAACAGCGTTCTTAATATTTTTCTTTAGGCAAAATTCTGTGTCGTTTCCGCTTGAAACAATTCAAGCAGCACGCGTTGACGGTTTAAACGAATTCAGCATCTACCTGCGCATATACATTCCAATCATGGCTCCAACTTTTACCGCAGCAGCAATCGTTACATTTATGAACATATGGAACAGCTACATGTGGCCGCTCATCGTCATGCAAAGCCAAGAGATGCAGACAATGCCGTTGCTTGTTACAGGCCTTACCGCAACATATGTAACAAACTATGGACTGCTTATGCTATGCGTTACCATTATGACTTTGCCGCCTGTAGTGCTGTTCTTTACGCAACAACGGCGATTCATTGAAGGCGTTGTCGGCTCGGTAAAATAAGTCAATGCTTTATTTTATTTGCAAGTTGAATTATTTCGAATCTGTCTCGCACACCAAGTTTTGAGTATATTGTGCTTACTTGATTGCGTACAGTTTGCAGCGCAAGTCCGAGCTGTTTTGCAATTTGATTATTGTCTCTGCCGGTTGCAAGCAACGCAAATATTTCACGCTCGCGCTGTGTAAGCGTTCCAAGCCACGGAAACGATACATCTGCGTCATTACTATCTGCAATAATGCCGCGCTCAACATATGTTGTGCGAATAAGCTTCTGCGCAATAGACGGTGAAATCTGCATTACACCAGAATTGAGCGCACGAATAGACACAATCAGTTCCGTTGGCGAAATATCCTTGAGCAAGTAGCCGGAAGCTCCTGCGAGCAATGCCTCGCGCACAAATTCATCTTCATCATATGTGGAAAGCATAATAACTTTTACATCGGGATGCCGCGGTTTTATTTTTTTGACAGCTTCTACACCGTTCATCTCTGGCATTCGCACATCCATGAGAATTATATCTGGTTGATTTTTATCAACTAATTCACACGCTTCCTTGCCATTTGCAGCAATAGGCAGCACATCCATGTCGGCGGCATAATTGTTTAAAAATGTTTTTAAACTTTCGGCAAACATACGCTGATCGTCAGCAAGCAAAATCTTCAACTTTTTCATATGCATCTCCATCTGTCTCTTTGATTAACGGAATTGTAATTGTTAAATGAAAACCGCCATCGGGACGCGTCTCTGTTTCAAGAATGCCACCAATTCTTGCAAGCCGCTCTTCCATTCCAGCAAGACCTATGCCTTTTACAACTTGTTTTGAGCCAATGCCATTGTCTTTGACAGTCATCATAAGTTGAGCTTCATCATCCCACAGGTATACTTCAATATGCGTTGCCTTCCCGTGTCGCACTGCATTTGTGAGCGCTTCTTGCATGGTGCGTGTGATAATTGTATTTATAGTTCTGCCATAGTTGATTTTTGTATTTCCAGTATTGAGTGTAACTTTAATATTTGTTACGCTTTCAAACAACTTCTTAATTTCCGCGAGCGCAGCAAGGTTGCTCTCAAAAGGATATTGAATGTCACGTATGGCACGCAGTGTGCGTCGCGTGTCTTGAAGCCCGTTGCTTGCCAACATGCGCACTGTTTCAAACGTCTCTTTTGTTCTTGACCACTCTTGTGGCGGACTGCTTTCAGACGCTTCCATGAGGCCAACTATATTGACAAAAACATATCCGCAACTGTCATGCATGTCTCGCGTAATGCGAAGCCGTTCCTGTGCAGCAGCTTCTTCGCCGCGACGCTTTGCCACATCCTGAAGACGCCTGTTGAAATGCGTCATCTGTGTCATCACCATGTTGAGATGTTGCGTCATTTCATCATCCTCTTCCCACCGCAGTATAACATAACGATATGCGCACGATAAAACAGCAGCAATACAAAAATACGTTGCAAGCGTAAACATATCCGCTGAGTTGTGAAGCTGAATATGCGGCAACATATCAACAATGCCAAATATTTCAGGATACCATTGTGCATACATAAATAACGCGCAGCCACCAATAATGACAGGAATGCTTATTTTCGGTTGAAAGACAGTGCCGCATGTGATAATCCAACTTATGAAAATAAATAACTTTATTGTAAACAACTCATCAACTGTATACGCGAGAAAAACAGCAGAGACAACTGTTATCAATATGGAGCATATACGCACATAAATATTTTTTTTAATCACTATGCATGCAAGAAACACAGTAAACAGCAAAAGAAAGACAAAAAAATCAACATAAAAGAAATACGCATTAAAATACTGCGTGTTAGATATTTGCTGAATTTGCACAGGCATTTCAAAGACATAGCGTTTTAAAAAATTAATAACAGCAGTGAAGATGAACAATGCATCTGCGGCAATAACAGCGCATGTTATCCAACGGAACTGAATAGACGTATTTCTTAAAATTGTTGGGCATCTTATTCTCATATCATACCCGCCAAAATCGTCGTTTATTATATTTTTTTCAACATGGAAGTAAGTTTGCTCTTTTCAATTAAATCGACAGGCCTGCCTTCAACATACCTATGCGCTTCTTCTGTAAAGCTCCCTGCTGTAATGCAAAAGCCTCTATCACACTTTAAGTCGCGCAATTTTGAATGGAAATCGCGCACATAAAGTTCACCTGTTGCGCCAGAACTTCTGTAAAAACGAAACAGCTCGCTGTCTTCCCATTTTGTCGTCTCAACCGTGCACAAAATTTCAACTGATTCAGGTTTAACCGACACATCTTCAATTTTTACTGCTGCGTCAGTATAATAGGCTGTTACAAATCTGCGGCACAATGCCACAAAATCGCTTGCATTCGACATCAAATACGCTTGCAAATTTGCATTTGTGTTCAACTCTTGATACCGTTGAATAAGAGAACCGACATCTTTAAAGTCAGGCATTGTCAACTGAATTTGCTTCAAATAATGAAGTGCCTTTCCAATATTGTTGAGCGCAAGATATGTCATTGCAAGTCGGTAGCGAATTGTTGCTTGCAAATCGGCAGGAACGTTTTCAAGCTTCAAAGCAATTTCATAATCTTGTACAGCACTCTCATGCTGCTTTGCGTTCTCATGAATTATTCCTGCAGAAAGGCACGATTGCGCGCCATATTGAGGGTCGGGGCGCAGATGCATAAAAACTTTCAACGCCTGCTCGTTGTAGCCTGTTTCAGACATCGACGAGGCAAGCGTAAAAAGCACTTCTTTGTTTGTTGGATCTTCGTCAAGCGCCTTGCGTAGAATTGGCAAACTCTCTTTATAGTGCTTTGCTTTAAAATATGCCATGCCTAATGGCTCATTTACTTCTATAGCGTCTGGCGCAATTGAATGTGCTTTGCGCAAGCACATGACAGCTTTTTCGTATTCGTTCTTTTGCAACATGAGCCGTCCAAGATAATAATTTGCATCAAAACTACCTGGCAACAGTTTGCATGCAGTGATAAGACCTCTTGCAGAATCATCAAATTTATTAATTTTAAATGCGCATATCCCCTGTCGCTCTGCAATGCTTGCAGCATCTATTTCAGGATGCACCGTTGCCAATTCAAGCAGCGAATTGTACAGCGGGAACGCTTTTTCCCAATTTTGCTCGTTATAGTATAGTTCGCCAAGCGTTGTGAGTGCGGGAACATTACGCGGGTCGCGCGCAAGTTGCTTGGAACATTCCTTGACAATCGCATTTCTGTTTTTCGCAGACAGTCCACCCGCTTTTCCAGCACCTGCATCGCTTGCGCGCGCTGAACGTACAACGAGCACGACAACGATAATTATCACAACAAGAATTATTATTGCAAAAACCGGCATCAGCATATCCATCATCGGGCTATTTATCTCCTGTTACAATTTACCGCACGAATCACTGTTGGGCGCTCCCACGCCGCTGTTCTCTCACCATTTGAGCAATCCGAGAAACAGCAATCTTTATTTTATTTATATCGGTTGCATAACAACAACGAATAAACCCTTCGCCGCCTTTTCCAAAACAAGTGCCAGGAACAACTGCAACTTGATATTTTTCGATAAGTTGTGTCGCAAACTCTTCACTTGTTAATCCTGTTGAACGAATATCTGGAAAAATGTAAAACGCACCTTCGGGCTCCGTGCAAGGAAGCCCCATATCCAAAAATGCCTTATACATAAGATTCCGACGCTGCTCGTAACTTACTCGCATTCTTTCAACTTCGCTCCAACCATTTTTTAAACCTTCAATTGCAGCATACTGACTCATAATTGGAGCGCAAATTGTTGAATACTGATGCAACTTGCATACTTGTTCAGTGAGTTCTGCAGGAGCTGCCATATAACCAATTCGCCATCCAGTCATTGCGAACGCTTTTGAAAATCCATTTATGATAACAGTGTAATCCTTCATACCGGGAAAACTCCCGATTGAAACATGCTTTTTTTTATCATAAACAAGTTCGCCATAAATTTCATCACTGATGCACCAAAGCTTATATTTTTTTACAACTTCTGCAATCTTTTGCAATTCCTCTTTTGGAATGATTCTTCCAGTTGGATTTGATGGCGAACAAAGCATGAGCGCCTTCGTCTTTTGCGTAATGTTTTTTTCGATATTTTCAGCAGTTGGAACAAAAGCAGTTCCACTCGTATCCAAGTGAATAAGTTTTGCTTCACATTGTTCTGAAAGCGGCTGATACGAAACATAGCATGGCTCGCAAACGATAATTTCATCTCCAGGATTTAATATTGAACGAAGAACAGCGTCAACCGCTTCTGACCCGCCAATTGTTATGAGAATTTCATTTTTAGGGGCGTAATACATTCCATACTTTGTAAGATATTTTACAATTTCTTCACGGAGTTCAAGAAGCCCCCAATTTGATGTATATGATGTTTCACCTTTTTCCAAATGATAAAATGCTTCTTCTCGCATTTGCCAAGGCGTCGGAAAATCTGGCTCGCCAACTCCAAGCGAAATAATGTCATCTCTCCCTATAACTAAATCAAAAAATTTACGAATGCCAGAAGGCGGGGTAGCAAGAATCTTTTTTGAAAATCTGTCGGAGCGAGTATTCATTACGCCGTAACTCCTTCACGACTGTCACGGTCTTGTTCAACATATACAATGTCATTCTCTTTGTAAGTTTTTAAAATAAAATGAGTTTTTGTCGAACGCACTCCTTCTAAAGTTGACAGCTTGCTTGAAACAAAAAGTGCAACCTCTTTTAAAGTCTCGCCTTCAATAATAACTTTTAAATCGTAACCGCCACTCATCAAATAAAGCGACTTCACTTGCGGGAATCTCCAAATTCTATCTGCAATTGCATCAAACCCTTTATTCCTCTGCGGAGTTACTTGTATTTCAATTTCCGCTCGAACCATATCCTTGTGAATGTCATCTTTTTCAGGATTGATGATTGCAGCATATTTCATAATAATGCCGCCGTCTTCCAATTTTTTTATTATGGCTTGAACTTCTTCTGTAGACTTTTTTGTCATTGCGGAAATATCTTCTACAGAAAGACGCGCATTCTCGCGCAACAAATCTAGTATTTCATCTGTATCATTCATGTATTGCCCCTCATACCTATTGCCCTTCTACGTGCTTTTTAAACCACGCGTGGAGCGCATCAGTACGCCGTTTGAAAGAATCAGCCAAATCAACTTTTACAACGACAACAGTAACAGTCGTCTTATGCCCCGTAACGATTGCGGCAGACGAAACAAGTACGCCTTCTTGTACGGGGTAGAGTGAAATGCACATGCGCATCTCTTCTTTTTTGAGACACGTTACACCACGATACTTCATAGGCGTGCAGTTGGTTATTTCAACAAAAATCTCATCATCGGAATTCGTGTATGTGTGGCGGTATGTATTTTCGCCAAATGATGTGTCCTCTTGAAACACATACCGCACTTCTGTTTCGGGAACAACAGCCGCCGTTATATCCGAAAGCGGAGGTGATTTTTTGTTTTCGTTTGCAATGTAGTATGACTGTGTAAAAAGTTCTTTTGGCTTGTACCCCGCACGCCGTGAAATATACGTAATGCCCTTTTGTGTAGAGATGCAACCAAGCACATTGTAAAGCGCAAGCATGCGTTCGCTGGCACTCATGCGATTCCACGAAGCAGGATATGGCACAAGCGTAACAGAGGCAATCGCAAAACCTTTTTTGCCTGTAGGAGCTGTTTGCAACATTTCTGCAATCACGCTGCCAGCAGGAACATACGCAGTCAAATCTGTGCCATCGCTGTTGTTGCTGGAAACAAGTTCGCCGTTTGCAATCTTTTGCATGTCGCCCTCGCTTACGCCAAGCACTTCGCGCAACGACATAAGAACGCCATCTGCCGACACGCTTTGACAAAAAAGCATGGGAGCTGCCAGCATGACTATCATAGTTGTAACAATCGTTTTCATTCTATAGGCCGCCTTTTGAGCTTGCCGCTTTTTACGACAGCCTGCCCTTTTCCCAGTTGCTGCTCCATCATCGCGCGCACTTTTATTGGCAATCCTGTCAATGTAATGAAGCCCTGCGCATCGTGATGGTCATACATATTGCCTGTCGTAAAACTTGCAATGCTCTCGTTATATAAGCTGTACGGCGAGTATGAACCCGCACCATGTACGCTTCCTTTATATAACTTCAAGCGCACCCAGCCGGTTACGGTTTCTTCAACAGCATTGTTAAATGCCATAATGCCGTCCATAAGTTTTGTAAACCACAAGCCATTGTAGATGAGCTCTGCCTGCTTAAGCGCAACATGCTGCTTAAAATGATATGTATCGCGGTCAAGGCACAAGTGCTCGAGCTGCTCATGCGCGTAGTACAAAATTGTGCCGGCAGGCGTTTCATACACGCCGCGGCTTTTCATACCAACGCATCTGTTCTCTACAAGGTCAACAACGCCTATGCCGTTTTTTCCACCTATTTTGTTGAGCGTTTCCATAAGCGCAAGCGCTTTCATTTTTTTGTCGTTTATTGCAACAGGAACACCTTTTTCAAACGTTATTTTGACATATTCCACTTTATCAGGTGCGTCTTCCGGCATCTTGGTGTTTTTTAGCGTTGTTTTCCACAGCGGCTCGTTTTTCGGCTCTTCAAGGTCAAGCCCTTCATGGCTTATGTGCCAAATATTTTCATCGCGACTGTACGACGACGATTTTTTTATCGGCACAGGAATGTTTCGCTCTTCAAGAAATCTGATTTCATCCTCACGGCTTTGCAACATCCATTTTGCATCGCGCCAGGCTGCAATCACTTCAAGGTCAGGCGCAAACGCTTTAATTGCAAGTTCAAAGCGCACTTGGTCATTGCCCTTGCCCGTTGCTCCGTGACAAATTGCAACAGCCTTTTCCTGCCGCGCGTATTCAACAAGAATTTTTCCAATGAGCGGACGAGCCGTTGCGGTGCCGAGCAAATAGCGGTCTTCATACAACGCGCCACCTTTGAGCGTAGGCCAAATATATTCTTCAATGTATTCTTCGCGCGCGTCAACAACGTAGCACGCACTTGCTCCTGTTTTAAGAGCGCGCGCTTTTATCGCTTTCCAGTTGTCGCCCTGCCCCAAATCAATACACACGGCAATTACGTCATAATCATAATTCTCTTTAAGCCACGGGATAATAACAGTCGTATCAAGACCGCCCGAATATGCTAAAATCACTTTATCTTTTTTTACCATGACACTGCCTCTTTAGTAAAAACAAATTTCAAAAATTTATTAAACAGGTCTATTGTACTAGAAAATTGCAGCTCTCGCAAGATTTCTTCTTGCATTCTCTGGGGCAACGACACCCCTGCGTGGTTTCTTCGCCCCAGCCCCACTTCTTCCGTGCTATTTGAGCGCAACGCTCGTGCCGTTAAGCACAGCATTATATTTTTCAACATACGCAATCTTTCCGTCGAGAATGCCGAGCCGCACAATCATACTGTCTGTTGCGCCAGGCATTTCATCCATGCCGTTGAACAAAAAATTGCCAAGACTGTACACTATCAAACTTTTGCCGCGCCACACAATTGGCTGGAGCACATGCGGGTGGCTTCCAAACACGACATCTGCCCCCGCATCGCAAAACGACTCGTACAGCTCGCGTTGCGCTTTTGTCGGTGCAAAGCGATACTCCTCGCCGCCATGCACGTTCACAATGACAAAATTATTCATAGCTTTTTCCTGTGCAATGCTCATCAAAAGTTCGTCGCTCTGCCATAAGATGCCCGCACGCGTTTCTGTTGCAGTTGCAGTTGTCCTGCCGTTAAAACCAGAACGCTCAACAGGATATGCACCACACGAAATAATCGCAAATGTCGTGTCGCCAACTGTCGTATGATAAAATTGCTTCGCTTCGTCTGCATTGCGGCCCGCGCCGCTTGTCGGAATGTCATACTTGCGCAACGCTGCAAGCGTATCTTTAAATCCTGCTTCACCATAATCGTAGCAGTGATTGTTCGCCTGCATAAGATAGGTAAATCCTGCTTGTTTTAAAAACGGCAGCACTGCTTCCTTAAATTTAAATGTATATGTTTTTGTCGCATTGCTCCATGAATCTGTTACAACGCCTTCAAGATTTCCAATAGTGATGTCGTTTTTTTGCAATACAGGAAGTGTCGTGCCGAATACTTTTGCAAGCCCGTCTTTTTGCTGTATTAGAATGTCTTCAACACCGCGCGCTACCATTATGTCGCCGACACTTGCAACAAAGACAGGCGCATGGCGGCGTATACGCGCGTTGCTTTGTACCGTAACGTCGCTTTGCGCCAACACATCATTTGCAAGAACCTTGCCATCTGAAAACAGCGCATCGTCAGCTTTTGCAATGCGCTCGCCAAACGCCGCTTCGCACCAGGTGCGTACATCATCTGCAACCTTTTCTACATACACTGCGCATACAGCATACGTTGTCTGATAAAGCGCATAGCCGTCTTCGCCCGCGTACACGCCTTCAACAGGGAGCGCGCGGCTTCCTTCAGGAATAGAGTACGCATCTGCAAACGAAACGCTCACGTCGGGCGAAAGCACAGAATTTGTTTTTGCGCCTTCGTTTTCAAAATCTGCTTTTACTGTAGGTAAAATCGCTTTAGCAGCGAGCGCATAATATGTTTCATTTGCGTACCGTGCGCTTGCAACAAGCGGCAGCTCCGTCTTAATAAAAATGCGCGCCGCAGTTACGTGAATTGCGCCGAAAAACTGCACTGCCGCAGAATCAGTTTCTCGCACAAATACAAACGCACGTTTTTTCAACGCGTTTGCTTCTTCAATGCTCGCTTCGTACTGCTCATACAACTCATCGCAGATGCGCACACAGTAGCGCACCGGGCGGAATGCACGAAGCACAAGGACAAGCAGCAGGGCAGCAGCGCATGCCGCAACCGACAGCATGACAGCTTTCAGTCTCGCGTCTTTTTGCATAAATTTTTTAACATACACGTTATCTTTTATATTCTGTATCATATGCATTATTTTATGAGTTCCGAAAGCTCGTCATTGAGCCGCCGCATTGCGCCATTGTTCGGGTCAAGCGCTACTACTTGCCGAAGGTAATACTGCGCGCGTCGATAATCTTTTCGCCCGTAATAAATCTCGTATAGGCGAAAAAGCGCATCGCTGTTGCGCGGGTTTGCGATGAGGCTTGAACGCAAATCAGCAAGCGACTCTTCCTGTGTCGTAACGAGAAAACTGCGCCTGTAATATAAAAAACTTTTCATGCGTTGTGTTGCGCTGCCAAGCAACGAGTTAATAAGCGCAAGCGCTTGTGACGTTCGCCCAATGCGCGAAAGAACGAGGATATACGATTGCACTACATCTTCATCAGCAGGATTTTCAGCGTACAGCGGTGAAATCAAATTCCACGCTTCGTCGTTGTGTCGTGTTTCAAGGCAAATACGTATGTGCGTAAAAATATCGTTGCGGGAATCGCTTTTTTGCATGAGTGCGCTGCTCACCGCATATGCGCTTGTCCAATTGCCACTCTGCATCATTCCTGCTATTTCGTATCGTCGAGCTTCGTTATTTTCAGGGTCTGCCGCAAGAACAGCTTGCGCGTATTCTCCAGCAGTTTTTCCACCGACAGGCGAACCAGTTATAGAAGCGAGTTTTGCCGCAAAGAGCAGCACTTCCAAATCGTTCGGATAACGGGCAAGCGCGTTTTCTATGGTCGCAACAGCAGCACTCACGTTTTTGCTCCAGTCGCTTTGAATATGCGCACGCAGCAATAAGTAGTCGCGCGATGTTGTATCTTGCCGTGAATACACGTCGAGCAATGACACAGCGCGGATAAAATCGCCTTTTTCCGCCAAGATGCGCGCGCGAAACAGCACATACTCCAAATCGTTTGGGGTTTGCTGCAATACACGTGCTACATATTCTTCAGCAGCAGAAAAATTGTTGAGCGCAAAAGAAGTCTCAGCGCACAATTTCAACACACGTATGTTGTTGGGATAGCGTGAATGCAGCGCGTCCGCAATGGTGAACGCCTCACTCATGCGGCCAAGCGCTTTGAGACAACTTGCATGAGCAAAAGAAGTCTCAAGCGTAGACGGAGAAGACTGCACTGCCCGTACAAAACAAGCAAGCGCTTCTTCAGCGCGGTTTGCCTTTTGATATAACAGTCCGAGCAAATAATTCGCAAGCGTAGATTGCGGACGCAACAAAATGCCTGCGAGCAACGCCTGTTCTGCTGTGGCAACATACCTCGACACATCATTATCGTTGATGACAACAAGCGAAGGCAGCACGAGTGTAAAAAAATCGACATTGCCTGTACTAAAATCATAAATACCTTTGCGCACAGAATCTATTGCACCAAGATACGGCGTTTCTTCTGTCACTGCGGGAGTGTCCCATTCGGCGCGTTCTGACGGCCATGCTATCTTCATAACATCTGCAAGCAGCGTGAGCAACACCTTTTCGTTTTCGCTGTAATTAAGCTCTGGCTTTCGAATGCGCGCTACAGCCGCGCGGATAGCTTCGGGCGAACCGTTTTCTGCTTGCTCCATTATTGCAGCATCTATACGAGAAAAATAGGTGCGGCTGTTTTTTTTTGGCACAGCAATGTTGATTGACGTGCCGCCCTGTTCTTCGCCATATGTTTTAGAAGCAGCGGCGCCTTTTTTTGTTGAAGCGCATGAAACGCATACCAAGAGAATCAATAATAATGCGGCAGCTTTTGTGAAAATATTCACTTGGTATCACTTTGCTCCAGAAAAATATCTTCGTCTTCAGCTATTTCAACAATTTCTTCTTCAACATAAAACTGATTGTATTTGCGTTGTAGAAGAAAAAGAACAATCATAAACACACCGCTTGCCATAAGTGCGAACGGTCCAAAAATCAAAACAAAATTGTAGAATGAGACGCGAATCACATGAAACGAAAAAAGCAAAAATATCATGCCCATGGCAACAAACAGCAGCGACGGAAACGTAAATTTAACAATCACTTTTTGCTTTCTATAACAGCCGGCGGCAAAAACTGAAACACCTATAAAAATCACTGCAAGCGGCCACCATTCTTTAAATGTATACGGAACAATTTTATTGGCAACGAGTGTAAAGAAAAAGCCGCACAAACTGAACAGAATGCCAAAAAATAAGTGATATGCATTGTGCGAAAACACCATCGTAAAAAATAAAAATACAGCGCCGCAAATCATAGACAAAACAGGAAGCAGCACATAGAGAATGCTCTCTGTTCCTTCGGGAGAAAATGTAAACATGAGAAAGCCTGCAATGACGAGAAACATGCCCAGTGCAAGAATCATATCATACATGGAAGACCTATGTTGTTTCATAGCACTTTATAGAATACACTTTATCGGGCATCTTGCCAATAACTCCCCGCTTGTGCTACATTAAAATGTGATGAAAAAATATGTTTTTTTAACAATATTGCCGCTCATTTCTTTCAGTTTTTTCTCATGCGCAGCCGTCAACAGTTCGGCAGAAAAAGAGCAAAAGCAACTCAAAGCTATGCTTGAAAACGAACGCCTTGACCACGGGAGCAGATATGCCATTGTCAATCAGATTGCGACCTCCATGCTTGGCGCAGGAGATTATCAATCAGTGATTCTATTTCTCACCGATTGGGTGCAAAATCATCCTGACGACAAGTACAACTCATATTGGCTGCTTATGACATCATATGCATATCTTTCTACAAATGCAGAATCGTTTGCAGAATATTACTTTGCGCGCATATTGCGTCAATATCCCGATTTGCTCGTGAAAGGGCAATCGGTGCATTTTTTGTGTTTGCGCAATCTCATTCAAATAAGCAAAGCGCCTGAAACGCGCATAAAATATTTCAACGAGATAATAAATAGATTTCCATCTGACGTCAGCATAACAGAATTGTATTTGCGACGTGCGCTTGAATATGAAAAACAAAATGATTGGGAACAGGCGCTCCGCTCTTTTTCACAATTTCTTGAACAGCCTGACGCGTCTACAATCCAGATTGCGGGTGCACCGAATGCGTACAACGAAGCCCGCCAACTTGTAGATTTCAACAATTCGTCTAAAGACTGGACATTTGAAACGCTTGATGCTCTTGCTGCAACAGTAAAAAATGCCATACGTCAGTACGATTGGCGTACGCTTGACAGATGCCGCGCAAAAATCAATTTTTTCTCTATGACGTGGAATCAAGATGAAAACGACCCGAATGCACAAAAAGTCACTTCAATGCGTCTCTACATGACAGGACAATACATAAGTTGCAGCGACAATGTAGAAATGGGAACAACGCCAAACGAAGCGTATTTGAGAACGCGCGGCTGGAGCGTGTATTCGCCAGTATGGTATTTCTATTTCCGCAAAGTCAATTTTCCAATCGACTCAGAGATTCATGGCAACTGGGAATGGGCGGGCATTTACATGGGCGAACGGTTGCAATGAAAACGCATTTGCTTATATACGCGCTCGCATGTACTGCCGTTCTCTTTGCAGAAGAAATGACACTGCCAGAAACAGCAGGAGAGTCAGCTGCACCTGAAACAGAACACATTGAACTTATACAAAACGAAACTATGCCGCATTCTGTTGCGTACAAGCAGCTCGACATGCTTGGCGCTGACCACGCGCTCGTCGCATCGTACCGCGACTATTATCTTTCTGAACGCTCGGTGCGGTGGCTTGCCTCCGTTCTTGAAAACGGCGAGCAACTCAGATTGTATGTGCGCAAACAACTGCAAGAGCATGATATGCCCGCAGTGCTTGAATATTTGCCTGTTGTAGAATCAAGCTACACGACTACTGCAAAATCGAAAAGCGGCGCACTTGGCTTATGGCAGTTTATGGCAAACAGCACAAAGCCGTATCTCATTCACACAGACTTTGTTGATGAGCGGCTCGACCCGTGGAAATCGACAGATGCGGCCATTGCAAAACTCAAAGACAATTTCAACATGTTTCACGACTGGCAGCTCGCTATTGCAGCGTATAACTGCGGAGCGGGCGCACTGTCGCGCATTTTAGCAAAAAACCCCGGTAAAGACTTTTGGTATCTTGCAGAAAACAAGTTGCTGCGCGAACAGACGGCGCAATATGTGCCAAAGTTGCTTGCAATTGCAGATATTGCAGAAAATAGCGAATACTACAATGTTTCAATCCCGTCTGCAAAAGATGAAAGCGGCGCTCCAGTAAATCCCCGTGCAGGATATTTTGACTATGTGACCGTAGATGGAGCCATCTCCATAAAACGACTTGCCCATGAATTGCGCATGGATGAGTGCGCGCTGCAACAACTCAACCCTGCGCTTATTCGCGGCATTACGCCACCTGACGCAGCATGGCGCATACGCGTGCCAGAAGGCATGGCACAGTCAACGCAAGAAGCGCTCGCATCAATTACGCCATATACATTTCAAACAGTGTACACGGCAGTAAAAGGTGATTCGCTTTGGAATATTGCAAAAAAATTTGGCACAACCGTAAACGCGCTGTGCGACGCAAACAACATTGCAGAAAACGCTATTCTGCATATAGGAAAAATTCTCTACATACCAACAAAATAAGCCGATAGTATAATGACGATGAATAGAAAAATTACTGTATACGCGTTTTTCTTTCTCTGTGCGCTCGCTCCTGTCTGTGCACAACACGGCACTATGACAGCCACGAGCAGCATTGATTGGCAAAATCAACAGTTCATTTCCTCCGTCACGCTCGACACTGAAAAGGCAGGCATTACGCTGCCGTCAGGAAGAAACGCCGCAACTGAATTAATCCGTCTCAAAATGCCTATTCTTATCAAGGACCCGCTTTTCTCGCTGTACGTAGACAATTCGCGGCAACTTGGCAATTTAATAACAGACAACACGCTCACGCTCAAACAGATTACAGATGTCATCAATTCAGGGAAAAAAACGCCTGCCGTTTTCAAGGACGGCACCATGATGCTTGTAACGGCAAACAGAATCAACATGCACGAAATAAGCAAGTTGCTCGTAAAGCAGCGCAATCCGTATGCACCGTCAGAGCCTATGCAATCAGTCTCTTCGCGCGCTTATTCAGGCATCATCATTGATGCACGCGGAAAGCTTCCCGTACAAGGCGAATATATTGAAAGCGTTGTGTCGCCATGCTTCTTCCCACAGATATGGAACGAAAACATGGACATTGTTTACGAGCGCGACATGGTTGATTTTGACACGGCAAGAAAATCTGGAATAGTGATGTACGGCGCAACTGACGATGTAAACGCATATGCAGCGCGAATAGGATACGACCCGCTGTACATACGCGCAGTAAAAGTGTATGGAAGGAACCGCACAGACCCTGTCATAAGTATTGACGATGCGTTGAGAATTCTTACTGTTCCACAAAACCGTACGCTTCTGCGCAATGGCAAAGTTGTTATTCTACTCGATGAAATTGAAATAGCGCATAGTATTTCCGTTCCACAAAAAGGCGAAGCGTATTACGTTGCATACAACACATTGAGACGGGATCTTGCAGAAAAAGACAGCACCTACGACGATTTCCCCAACTACAGCGAAAATGATGCAAAAGGCGGTGACGACAAGAACAACGGCATGCCACATGTTGACGTGCGCGACAGCCCGAACGGGGTTGCCATCTTTGTAGAAAATCTTAAATTTATTCCCGACTCGGCAGAACTACTCCCTGAAGAACATGTCCACATTGCACGCATTGCAAATGCCCTAAAAAAAATCGTTGCCAACAACGAATACACTATTCTCGTCGAAGGGCACACAGCAGATGTTGGAAAACCTGTCGGGCAGATGAATCTTTCGATTGAACGCACGCGCACCATCATGAACTTGCTTATTGCACAAGGCATACCGCAAGGAATATTGTCATATCGTGGATACGGCGGCACTATACCAGCTGCATCAAACGAGACAGAAGAAGGCAGAAAGCAAAACAGGCGCGTCATCATAACCGTGCAGCCAAAAACAACAACATTCATACAGCGTGATTAGGAAACCGCTAAAAATAATCAAATTAGGGTTTTTAAAGATGCCTATTAATAATTTACGGAGGAACAGAGGCAATGTCACCGGAAGAAAAAAGAAATAGCAAGCTTGGGGTACAAATCGTAAAAGCACTCAAAGCGCGTCATTTTGATGCGTATTACTGCGCAACAAAAGATGAAGCGGCGGAAAAAATCATGTCGCTTATTCCAAAAGATGATGTTGTAGCGTGGGGCGGCTCAATGACAATGGAAACGCTCGGAATCATAGAGCGCGTAAAAAAGACAAACAACGTAATTGACCGCGCACAAGCAAAGTCGCCTGAAGAAAAGACAACGCTTATGCGCAATGCGCTTTTGTGCGACACGTATTTGATGAGCACAAATGCAATCACCGAAGACGGGGAACTTGTCAACATTGACGGAACGGGCAATCGTCTTGCCGCAATGATGTACGGTCCAAAAAGCGTAGTGATAGCGTGCGGCATGAACAAAGTTGTAAAAGATATGCCCGCAGCTGTTTCTCGTGCGCGAAATTATGCGGCTCCAGTGAACGCCCATAGATTTGAACTGCAAACGCCCTGCAGCACAACTGGCTCATGCGCCGACTGCAAGAGCCAGCAGAGCATTTGCACCTATATTGTTTGTACGCGTCTTTCACGACCTGAAAACAGAATTAAAGTGGTGCTCATCGGAGAAACGCTCGGTTTTTAAATGATGAAATACTACATCTTTCAAGACAAGCATATGCTCGTACAAAAAGAAACACATGCGCTACCAACCAAAACTATATGGAACAGCCTTGCGCAATTAGGAGCGCTTGCACATATTTTTACCGAAACGCACTATGCATATGCAGCTGCATCTTTTGCAACGCAAACTGCCCCGCCAAAAACATGTGAACACATCACTATCCGAGAATATTTTGCCGCGCACGATGAAGCAGAGGTTTTTTGTGCAGCCCGTGCAAAAAGCTTGCTCAACTGGCGCACGTCACACCTGTTCTGCCCTGCGTGCGGTACGCTGCTCAAAGACGACAAAAAACTTATTGCACGCAACTGCACGTCATGCAACACGCAATATTTCCCGCGCATTGAGCCGTGCATCATTGTGCTCGTAACGCGCGGCAACGAATTGTTGCTTGCAAGACACAAAGAACGCAACCAAAACATATACACGTGTATCGCAGGATTTATTGAAGCGGGTGAAAGCGCAGAGCAGGCAGTTGTGCGCGAAGTGCACGAAGAAGTGGGCGTTGAAATACAAAATGTACGTTACGTTGGAAGTCAAAGCTGGCCATTTCCCGACCAGCTCATGCTCGGCTTTCGCGCAGAATACAAAAGCGGCACCATACGCGTACAGGAAGACGAACTATACGAGGCGCGATGGTTTCCACGCAACGCGCTGCCGCCGTTTCCCAAACAAGGCAGCATGGGCTGGCGACTGATTTCAGGAGCGTACGGATAAAACAGTATGAGCTCTGTTTGGCAACTTCGTTATTGAACAGGTTTATTGACAAAACTGCGCGCAAAACTGCCGCGCTCCACTCTTTTCAGAAATTGTGTTACAATAACATGTCTAGTGTTTCAGCTGTGGAGGAATTATGATAAAAGTAGTCACATTCGGCGAAATTATGATGCGTCTTTCGCCTGAAAGATATAAGCGGTTTGTTCAGGCAGAAAAATTTAACGTCACTTACGGCGGCGCAGAATCAAACGTTGCTGTTTCGCTCGCGCATTTCAATATTGAAAGCACATTTGTCACAAAGCTGCCTGCCCATCAAATCGGAGATGCCGCGTTGAACGAACTGCGTAAATTTGGTGTTGCTACACAGTACATTGCACGCGGAGGAGCGCGGCTTGGAATTTATTATGCAGAAAATGGTGCAAGTCAGCGCGGTTCATTTGTCATCTACGACAGAGCTGGTTCGTCAATGCAAACAGCTGCAGCAAGCGACTTTGACTGGGACAACATTTTTACCGATGCTAAATGGTTTCATTTTACCGGGATTACCCCTGCACTTGGCGACAACATTGCTGCAATATGCCTCGAAGCGTGCAAGAAGGCAAAAGCAAAAAAACTTACCGTAAGCTGCGACTTGAACTACCGCAAAAAATTGTGGAGCGCAGAAAAAGCAGGAAATGTCATGTCAGAACTGATGCAGTATGTTGACGTGTGCATTGCAAATGAAGAAGACGCAGAAAACGTATTCGGCATAAAAGGCGCACATACAGACGTAACTGCCGGCAAACTCGACAAAAATGATTACGAAGCTGTCGCAGAGCAACTTGCAAATCGGTTCAATTTTTCACAAGTAGCAATTACGCTACGCACGTCACTGAGTGCATCGGACAATAAATGGGCTGCGCTCTTGTATGACAACAAAAAATTCTACTACAGCAAAGAATACGCCATTCATATCGTAGACAGAGTTGGCGGCGGCGACAGTTTTGGCGCAGGCCTTATCTACGGCAATGTGATGAACTTTGAGCCGCAAAAAATTGTGGAGTTTGCAGTGGCGGCGAGTTGCCTCAAACAGACAATTGAAGGTGATTTCAATCACATTGCCATTGAAGAAGTTGAAAAACTCATGAACGGTGACGCTTCTGGCAGAGTAAGCAGATAGCACATCATTTGTCTGCTGTGTTCATTAACGCAAGCGCTTAAAAATTGATTTCAGTACATATAGTTTTTTTGCTCTTCCCTTAATAAACGTCAGGCAGTATACTGGTTGCATGAGAAAGAGCAAGTTTTTATTTACGTGTCTTTTTGTTATGGGCGCGCTGCTGCTTGGCGCATGCTCATCGAATCACTCAATTAATAATTCTGTCGACCCAAATGTTGTTGCAGAAATTACACCATTTCAAATTGGCAGACTTTCTGACATTGTACTGCGCTTTGCAAAAACACCACAAAACGAGGCGCTTGACGCATTTACGCTTTCGCCACAGCAAAAAGGCGTGTGGGATTTTCGCGATGAACGCACTGTCATTTTTACACCGAGCGAGCCATATAAAGCGGGCAGCAACATTAAGCTTGCGGTAAACTGCAAAAAACTTTTCGACGATGCTGAAAATTTTACGTATACCTTTTCTGTTGACGGTCCTTCGTACAGCGTTGCATTTGATGCGCTTGAAATAAATGGCGGCGGCGCTTTTACTGTTCGCGGCTCGCTTTCTACAGACATTCCGCTTTTGCAAACTGACGTGAACAACATGGTGAGCGCAGAAATAAAGGGCTCTTCATTTTCCAAAAAACTTTCTGTTGCATGGGATTCTGGCGAAAAAACTAGCGTACGCGACTTTACAATTACAAGCACAGAAGTGCGAGACGAAGCAAGCACGCTCACGGTAAGTTGGAGCGGCAAGCAGCTCGGTCTTTCTACAAAAGATGATGCACATTTTGCAGGCGAACGCGTGTTTCGCATTCCCGGTACAAACACGTTTTCCGTTGTAGACATTGACACGTCACAAGAGCGCGCAGTCAAAATAAGTTTCTCCGACGCAGTAGATTCTTCGCAAGATGTGTTAAGCTTTATTGAAATGACAAAGCGCAATCAAAATGCAGATGCGCAGATTACGTATTCGGTACATAAAAATATTGTCACATTATACAACGATGAAAACTGGCAAAATATTTCGCATATTGCAATTCTTGCAGGCCTGCAAAGCGAAAGCGGCAGCGTGCTTGAAGAAGCACGTAATGTGACGCTGACAACATCGTGGGACATTCCGGATGTACGCTTTTCTACAAGCGGAAATATTTTGCCAACATCACAGGGTACAACGCTCGCACTTGAAACAAAAAATCTTGCGGGGCTTTCACTACGCGTGTTTGAAATTTACGACACAAACATGCTCCAGTTCTTGCAAGTGAACGAACTTGACGGCGACTACCGCCTCGACTACGTAGGAGAGCCGGTGCACACAGAACGCGTGGCATTCGACTGGGACGATGCAATGCAAAACGTGTATGTGCCGCGCGGCATAGACATATCAAATCTTGTAAAAAAATATCCGCAGGGCATGTTTAAAATTCAAATAGGTTTTACGCGCGAGGACATTCGCTACGCGTGCCGCGCAAGTCACCGCGACTTTTCTGCATTGCCTACCCCCCCTGATATTGCGGACAAAGATTACACGCACGATTCTCAATGGGAATACCTTAATAAATTGAGCTGGGATGACAGGCGCACATTTTGGCAATTTGACGACGATCCATGCCATCCTGCATTTTATATGGAGAGCTACGGCGATCACTTTGCAACAAGGAACGTGCTCGTTTCTGACATTGGCATTATGGCAAAGCGCACAGAAAGCGGCGATGTGCATATCACTGTGACCAACTTAAAAAACGCAATGCCGTTCAAAGATGCAACCGTTGTTGCATACTCAAAAATCAACAGAGAAATTACACAGGCAAAATCAGATGCAAACGGCACCGTTGTGTTCAAAGACGCGCGTAACGCAACAGTGCTTGTGGCAAGCGCAAACAATCAATCGTCGTACTTAAAACTTTCAGATGGCGCATCGCTTTCAGTAAGTCACTTTGAAACAGGCGGCGAAAAAATCCAGAGCGGCGCAAAAGGCTTTATTTATGGTGAGCGCGGCGTATGGCGGCCAGGCGACAATTTGTATCTTACGTTTGTCCTGCAAGACATCGATAAAAAATTGCCAAAAGACATTCCTGTTGCATTTGAGTTGCAAGACCCGCTCGGTCGCATTACAGATACGCAAACATTGACAAACGGCGTGAACGGATTTTATGCAATCACAACAAAAACAAGTGCTGATGCACCGACAGGCTTGTGGCTTGCACGTGTAAAACTTGGCGGCAACGAGTGGACTCGCAATGTGCGTGTAGAAACGATTATACCGAATCACCTTGACGTACAACTTGAAATGCAACAAGCATATCTTACGGCAGCAAACAATGACTTGACGCTTTCTGGAAAATGGCTTCACGGCGCACCGACTCCGAATTACGAAGCGGACATTGCAATGCGCATGCTTCCGTCCACAACAACGTTTAACGGCTACAGTTCGTACACATTTGACAATATGTTGCGCACCGTTGATTCCACGCGCGAGACAGTGTGGGAAGGAAAGCTTGACTCGTCGTCAAAAGCGCGCGTGAATCTTGACATGCGTTCAAACAGTGAACTTCCTGGGAAATTGCGCGCGCAGTTTATTACGCGCGTATTTGAGCCGTCGGGCATGTTCTCAACGCAGCAGACAACATTCGACTACTCGCCGTATTCGCGCTATGTGGGATTGCGGCTTCCCGAAGGTAAAGGGCAGCGAAAAATTCTTTACACTGATGAAGCGCAAACAGCAGAAGTTGTGCTCCTCACCGAAGACGGAAAACTTGCAGGCAATGCATCGCTTGGTTACACGGTTTACAAACTCGGCTGGAGATGGTGGTGGGAAAAAGATGCGCTTTCTGATGCAACATTTGTTTCTTCCGAAACACACAAAAGCGTCGCAGAAGGCACAGTGGATATTCGCGGCGGCAAGGGCTCGTTCAACTTTACCATAAAGCGTTCAGACTGGGGGCGTTATCTTGTTGTTGTTGAAGACACGCACGGCGGCCACGCAACGGCACAAATCGTCTATATTGATTGGCCTGACTGGTCGGGAAGAAGTGCAGGCGGAAGTTCTACAAGCGCGTCTGTTATGCCGCTTGCGACAGATAAAGAAAATTACACAGTAGGTGAAACGGCAAGCGTGTCGTTCACCACAGGCGATGATGCCCGCGCCCTTGTTACCGTTGAAAAAGGCGGCGAAATCATCAAGCAAGAGTGGCTTGAAACAAAAAAAGGCACCACCATTTACAAACTTGCGCTCACCGACAAAATGGCGCCGAACGTGTACGTGCACGTAACGCTTGTGCAAAGCCACATGCAGACAGCAAACAGTTTGCCAATCCGCTTGTACGGCATTGTGCCATTGCTTGTCGACAACCCTGCAACAAAACTCGCGCCTGTGATTACTATGCCCGCATCCTATGAACCGAACAAAAAATCATCGCTAACAATTTCTGAGCAAGACGGAAAACCAATGACGTTTACTGTTGCCATCGTTGACGAGGGTTTGCTCGGGTTAACTAATTTCAAAGCCGCGAAGCTACGCGACGAGTTTTACAAAAAAGAAGCATCGCTACTTGAAAGTTGGGATCTCTTTGGCTACGTGATGAACGCGTATTCAGGAAAACTTGAAACATTGCTTTCAATCGGTGGCGCGGAAGACATTCTTGATTCATCAGAAAAAGATGAAGCGCGCTTTACGCCTGTCGTGTTTTATTTCGGTCCATATGAACTTAAAGCAAACGGCAAGCAGGAAATTACGTTTGACATGCCGCAATATATAGGAGCTGTTCGCGCAATGGTAGTCGCAGGCAACAGCGGCGCATACGGCACGACAGAGAAATCAACACCGGTAAAATCTGATTTGATGGTGCTTCCAACACTGCCGCGCACATTCGGCACAAACGAAACGATTGATGTGCCTGTTACTGTGTTCAATGGCACAGACAAAAATCAGCGCGTGTCGGTACAGTTTGATGGCGCAGGAGCTGTAAGCGCATCTGAAACAAAATCGGTAAATGTGAACGCACATGGAAACGCAACAGCTATTTTCAGCGTAACCACAACACACGCAGGCAATGCAGTGTTCACTACAAATGCGTCTGCTGCTGGGGCAACAGCAAAGAGCAGCACGACAGTTGCAGTGCAAGCACGCGGCATGGAAGTTTCGTATCGCGATGTGTTTGCTGTAGAGCCAGGAAAAACATATAATGCGCGCGTGCAAACGCCTACAGACAAAACGACGACAAAATTGTTTGCAGAGCTTTCCCCGTTCCCGTCGATTGACTTATCTGCGCGGCTGAATTACTTGATTAGGTATCCACACGGTTGCATTGAACAAATTACGAGCGGCGCGTTTCCGCAACTGTATATCGCTGATTTTATGAAGCTTACACCGCAACAGATTGACGATACAAAGCAAAACATCAAATCAGTGATTGAGCGCTATCCAAATTATCAAACAGCTACAGGCGGCATGGCGTATTGGCAAGGCGGCAACGATCCGAATGCATGGGGTTCGTGCTACGCGCTGCATTTTTTGCTTGCGGCAAAAAAGATGGGGTACAGCGTGCCGGAATCACTCAGTAAGCCGCTCATTTCGTGGATTGCGCAGTCAGCAAAAAATTGGACGCGCACTGACTACGACACAAGCGACATACAAGCGTACAAACTGTTTGTGCTCGCAGAAGCACAGCAAGCAGATATAGGTTCAATGAACAGATTGCGTGGCGAAACAATGCGTGACGGCGCGAAGTTGCTTTTGGCAGCAGCGTATGCGCGAGCAGGACGCGCGTCCGCAGCGCAAGAGTTGTTCAATCAAGTGACAAACATAACAACAATCGGCAGAATGACAGGCGGTTCATTCCGTTCTCCGCTTCGTGATGCAGGAATTATGCTGTACACGAGCACAATCGTTGGAAACGCCAGCGTGTCTGCGCGAATTGCAAAACAAATTGCACATGAGCTTTCTTCAGGAAAATGGTGCAGTACGCAGGAAACAGCGTGGGCGCTCATGTCGCTTCTGCCGTACTACAATGGACAGCGCGGCGGAACATGCGCATACACCGCGAGCAACCAAAACGGAACGGAGCACGGAACAGTGAGCACAGGTGTTGCTGTTGAAAACTTTACGCCTTCAGATACAGAGGAGCAAGTTGTTGCCATACAAAACACAGGCGACAGAGTTTTGTACGGCACGCTCGTGTCGCAGGGGCTTTCGCTTCCTGCAACAGAATCACGTGAAAACGCAGGGCTTGTTATGCGCGTAACATATTTTGATTCAACAGGGGCACAGATACGACCAAGTGCAATCAAGAACGGCGACTCGTTTAGAATTGCAGTGTCAGTTGCAAACAGCATGTCGGGCACAGTAGAAAACATCGCGCTCACTGTTCCTGTGCCAACAACATGGGAATTCAGCAACGATCGCGTAGGCGAAAGCGAGAGCAATTCGCCGCGCATGCCATATACTCACCAAGACATACGCGACAACGCAATCTACACGTACTTTGACTTGAAGCGCGGCGAAACGTTCACATACACGTTCTATGCAACAGCGGTATACGAAGGCGCGTACTATATTCCTGCAATACGAGCCGAAGCCATGTACGACAACGATATACGCGCAGTAGAGCCAGGTGTAAGGATGAAGGAGTAAAAATCACATCGGCATAACGTGCGCGCCGTGCTGTGTACGCAATAATTTTCACAACAGAGCGATTATGTGCTATACTAGGCACATGAATACACAAACATACAACGATTTCGCAGCAGGTGTTGCCGAGTTGCAACGCCTCATCAATGAAAGCGCCAACATCGTCTTTTTTGGTGGGGCAGGCGTTTCAACAGAGAGCGGCATTCCTGATTTTCGCAGCGTAGATGGCCTGTATCAGCAAAAATGGAACTACCCGCAAGAACAAATCATCAGCAGAAGTTTTTTCAACGCAAATCCAAAAGAATTTTACCGTTTCTATCGCGAAAAACTTATCGTCAAAGGAGCAAAGCCGAATGCTGCGCACTTCAAACTTGCCGCGCTTGAAAAAGCAGGTAAACTCAATGCAATAGTTACGCAGAATATTGACGGGCTGCATCAAGCTGCAGGAAGCAAAAATGTGTTTGAGCTGCACGGGAGCACGCTCCGCAATTACTGCATGAACTGCCACATGACGTACGACATCAACTTTATTGCTGCGAGCGAAATCAGTGATGACGGCGTTCCTCATTGCACAAAATGCGGCGGCATTGTCAAGCCAGATGTCGTCCTTTACGAAGAAGGGCTCGATCAGTCGTGCATAGACGGCGCGGTAAAAGCAATCGGCAACGCAGATATGCTCATCATCGGCGGTACATCGCTCGTAGTATATCCTGCGGCAGGGCTTATTAATTACTATAGAGGAGACAAACTTGTCGTCATTAATAAATCCACAACAAGCGGAGATGACGCTGCGCGTCTCGTCATTCGCGATGCAATAGGCAAAGTGTTTGATGCAATAACCGTGCACACGTAAATTTATTTTTCATTCGGCTTCTTCATGCCGTTTGCCGCCGCACGTGCTATACGTTCGCGTGCCATCTCCATATTGTTCACCATCATAATGGGCTGGTCTGTTGCGTCAAGCGCATCACGCCACATTGCACTTTCAGCATCTACAATATTTCTGTGCCGCGTCACTTCGCTTATCGGAATATGCACGAACTTGTCATGCACGAGACCAATGACGATTTTTGTCTTGCCCGCCATTGCCGCATGAGCTGCGTTGTTGCCAAGCCGTTCACAGTAAATGGAATCATTTGCATCAGTAACTGCCGCACGAATCTGATAGCTTGGATCAATATATTTCATATTGATGTGCATCTTTCTGTTTTTAAAATATTTTTCAATTTCATCGCGCAAGTACATGCCTATGTCTGCAAGTTTGATATTGCCAGATGCGTCTTTTTCATTCGTTTTTGTCAATAATTCTTGCCCCGCACCTTCTGCAACTATGATAACAGCATGATGATGCTTGCAAAGTCGCTTTTCAAGATTGGCAAGAAACCCATTTGGTCCGTCCATATCAAACGGCACTTCGGGAATAAGGCAAAAATTTGCTTCGTGCGAAGCAAGCGCCGTTGCCGCAGCAATAAAGCCTGACTCGCGCCCCATCAATTTAACAAGACCAATGCCGTTTATCTGCGAATGGGCTTCCATGTGAATTGCCATGACAGCTTCTCTTGCTTTTTCAACTGCCGTTTCAAATCCAAACGAACGGTCAATAAAAAGCAAATCGTTGTCAACAGTTTTCGGAATGCCTATAACAGAAACTTTGAGCCCTCGTTTTGACACCTCGTTTGCAATGTCAAGTGCGCCACGCTGCGTGCCGTCACCGCCAATAATAAACATTGCGTTAATGCCGAGCCGCTCAATGCAGTCAACCACCTCCATGTAACGCTCGCCGCCGCCTCTGCTTGTGCCTAAAAACGAGCCGCCTATTTTGTGAATCTCATCGACAACATTTGGACTCAGTTCGACTATTTCAAATCCTTCGTCTGCAAAAAAACCTTTAAAGCCAAACTGGAATCCTACAATACGACGCACACCGTAGCGCGTATACAAGCAACGCACAACAGAGCGAATAACATCATTCAAGCCTGGACACAGACCGCCGCATGTACAGATGCCTGCCTTTACGTGTTTCGGGTCAAAATAAATAAATTCGCGAGGTCCTGCTTTTTGCATGAGATTTGACGACGTTTTGTCATCTTCTCCACTATCGCGAAACACGTTAACATGATAGCGAACAAACGAGTCATCTTTTACGTAATTCGCACGGAAATCACCGACAACAGTAGAAAGTTGAATAGGCGAAGGAACCTTGCACTCTCCAAGCGTCTCGACAGTAAAATCGTATTTTTCGCTTGTTATCATACTCTACACACCCCTTAGTACTAGCATTTTATTCGTGCGAAGAATTTAATGCCCCACCGCGTGCATCATAAAGAGGACATTAAATCCAACTGCGACACCTTATGAGAACGAATGACACCCCAAACGCTCTGCATTGAGGTTCGTCCATTAAATGTATAGCTAATCGTTTTTTTTTGCAAGAGCGAGAAATTGCGAGCAGTGCGGAGCAATTTCGAGCGTGTAAATAGCAAAAATCGCGGACGCGATTTTTACGCGCATTGAGAAATTGCGAGCAGTACGTACAAAAAATACATCCGTGTATTTTTTGTACGATGCAAGAATTTTCTCCGAAGCATCGTTTCGGGCGCAAATTCTTGCAGTGCCGTTTCGCACCTCGTGTGCTCTGCCATTTGTTAAAATAACAGCAAAAATCGCGGACGCGATTTTTACGCGCATTGAGAAATTGCGAGCAGTACGTACAAAAAATACATCCGTGTATTTTTTGTACGATGCAAGAATTTTCTCCGAAGCACAGTTTCGGGCTCAAATTCTTGCAGTGCCGTTTCGCACCTCGTGTGCTCTGCCATTTGTTAAAATAACAGCAAAATCGCGGACGCGATTTTTACGCGCATTTGGCATATCACACTGGGTAACCGATGGCGCGCGGCAACGCAAGCGAAATCTCTGGAACAAACGTAACGAGCAGCAATCCCGCAACCATAACAATATACATAGGGAGCATGGCTTTCACTGTTTCTTCTATGCTGATTTTTCCAATGCCGCAGCCAACAAAAAGCGCAGAACCGACAGGCGGCGTGCAGAGTCCGACTGCGAGATTAAAAATGAGCACGATGCCAAACTGCACGGGACTCATGCCAAACGCTTTTACAACGGGCACTAAAATCGGTGTAACGATGAGGATGAGCGGCGCCATATCCATGATGCAGCCGAGCAGCAGCAGCATGATATTGATGAGCAGAAAAATAATAATTTTGTTTGACGAAATTAAAAGCAGCCCCTGCGTAATCAGCGTCGGCACGCGGAGCAATGCAAGCAAATAACCGAACGCACCTGCTGCGGCAATGAGCGAAAACACCATGGCAAGCGTTTTCACCGTGTTCATCAAAATACGCGGCATCATACTCCACGTAAGCTCTTTGTACACAAACATTGAAATGATAAATGCGTAAATTGTTGCGATTGCCGCGCTCTCTGTGGCTGTAAAAAATCCAAGCGTTACGCCGAGCAAAATGATAACTGCCGTAAACAGCGCAAGAATGGCACTCCACATAATTTTTACGCCTTCTTTAAATGGAACCGCTTCTCCTTTTGGATAATGACGGACAACAGACAAAACCATGCACACGATGATAAGCAAAATGCCAAGCATGATTCCCGGTACAAGCCCCGCCATAAAAAGCGCACCGACAGAAACGCCACCTGCTGCGAGAGAGTAAATAATCATGTTGTGGCTCGGCGGAATGAGCACACCTTGACATGCAGAAGCAACAGTAATCGCTACAGAAAACGGAGCATCGTATCCTGCTTTTACCTGCATGGGAATTTCAACAGAGCCGAGTGACGAAACATCGGCAACCGCAGAGCCAGAAAGATGGCCAAAGAACATTGAACCGAGCACATTTACATATGCAAGACCGCCGCGGAATCTTCCGACAATGACGTTTGCACATTTGAGCAGTCTGTTTGAAATGCCGCCTGCCCCCATAATTTCGCCAGCGAGCACAAAAAACGGAATTGCCATGAGCGAAAAGCTGTTGATTGATTTTGCCATCTGCTGAATAAACGCCATGAGCGGCAGACGCATGTAGAGCATTGTCGCACACGAAGAAATTGCAAGTGCAAACACAACAGGCATTTTTAATATGAGAAACAACACAAAGCTGCCAAGCAAAATCCAAATGGCAACAGTTTGATTAACCATCATTTGCCTCCGACTCTGTGTCGCCTTCAATGTCATAGTGGCGATATTTTGAAAGATTGAACAGCGAAAACAGCGAGAAATACATAATAAAAAATCCACCTACAGGCATCATCATGTATTGCACGCCGGCAGGAATCTGCGTAGCGGGAAGCGTAGACGACATGGTAGCTTTGACAAGATGCACGCCATATACGAGCAGCACAAATCCAAATACAAATGTTGCAGTGTCGCTTGCTTTTTCCAAAACACATTGAACAGATTGCGGAAGCCTATTGGCAAATATTTCGATTGCAATATGCAGACGACGCTCTACGCCGATTGCCATAGAGATGAATGCCATCCAAATCATAAGCAGCAGCGCTATTTCTTCTGACCAGCGAATGCTCGTATTTAAAAACTTGCGACTTACAACTTGTGCACTCACGATGAGCACGATGACAATCAACACGATTTTAGCGTATTCAAGAAAGATTCTGTAAATCACATCAAAAACGAATGTGATGCTGCTTACTATTTTTTCAAGCGCGTTCATGTCATCGCGAAAAATTTTCTTTGTCATAGCATGATTCCTAATTGGCGCATCGAGTTGCATGGTTCCGCTGTTCTAGAACTAAAAAATGCTACCGCGTTGCCTGAATCTTTGCGATAATGTCTTCATATCCTGCGCCGTATTTTTTGTACAGCGGCGCCATAGCATTTTGGAACTTTTGTTTTTCTGCTGCAGAAAGCGTTGTGATAACAGCGCCGCCTGCGCGTACTTTTGCTTCAGATTCTTTTTCTCGCTCAATCCACAATTTTCGTTCAAGCTTTGCCGCTTCTGCCGCCGCCGCTCTGATGATTTGCTGGTCTGCCGCAGAGAGCTTGTTCCACGTCATTTTTGAAACAAGCTGCGGTTCAGGAACGCGCGTGTGTTCATCAAGCACAAAATACTTTGACACTTCGTAGTGCGATGTAGATTCAAATGACGGCCAGTTGTTTTCCGCGCCGTCGATAACGCCTGTTTGCAGCGCAGAATACACTTCGCCATATGCCATCGGTGTAGGATTTGCACCGAGTGCTTGCACCATGTCCATCATCTGCTGCGATTCCTGCACGCGAATTTTGAGACCGCGCAAATCTGCGAGCGAATTGATAGGACGGCGCGAATTGTAAAAGTTGCGCGCGCCTGCGTCAAACCATGAAAGTCCGACAAAGCCGCTTGCTTCAAGCGATTTTAAAAAGTCTTGTCCTATTTCGCCGTCAAGCACTTTCCACATTTGGTCAGCATCGCGGTACAAATATGGAAGCTGCAGCACATTGAGCGATTTACTAAATTCTGCAAGCGGCGAAACTGAAACGCGCGTAAAATCAATTGCGCCAAACTGAAGCTGCTCAATAACTGTTTTTTCATCGCCGAGTTGCGCGCCATAATACACTTCAACTTTAATGCGCCCGTTTGTCTTCTCTTCAATGATGCGCGCAAATTCATATGCAGCTTTTGTTGTCGGATAATCTTGCGGCTGGTTTTCTGCATAACGTAAAACCATTGTTCCTGTACTTGTTTTATTGCTGTCAGAAGCTCCGATTGCAAACACAGCGCTGGTAATGAATAACAAACTTGCAATAAAAACTACTTTTTTCATGTCGTTATCCTCCTAATAGAAAAAGTATATAAGTTGTATTTCGGAAATGTCAAGATTTCCCTGTGCAATCATATGAGCCGCATGCACCATGTGAACTCTCGAAAAAGTGCAACTAAAACAAAACCGTCCAAGCACTGTTATGGGCGCTGAACAAATTTGAACTGGTGATTTTTTTTGCAAAAATCAGTATAGTAATGCTAATATGCAAAATGGAGTATGGCTATGAATAAACTTTCAAAGGGATTGACAACGCTGCTTATTATTGTTGTTGTGGCGGTCGGTTTTGTGTTGCGTGGATGCAGCACATACAACACTATGGTCACTATGGACGAAGCTGTTACAAGTTCATGGGCAGAAGTGCAGAACCAATACCAGCGACGCTACGATTTGATTCCAAATCTTGTTTCAACGGTGAAAGGTTACGCGACGCATGAAAGCGACGTGTTTACGCAAGTGACAGAAGCACGGGCGCGAGCGGGCGGCGTAGTGAACGTTGACGAATCTGTGCTCTCTGACCCGAATGCATTTGCCCAGTATCAACAGATTCAAAGCGCGCTTTCGTCGAGCTTGCAGCGGCTTCTCGTTGTAGCTGAAAATTACCCGGCGTTGCAAGCGAATCAAAACTTTCTTGCGCTGCAAGACGAACTGGAGGGCACTGAAAACCGCATTGCTGTAGCGCGCCAGCGTTTCAACGAAGCGGCACAGCGTTTCAATGCGTATATACGCCGTTTCCCGAACACTGTTATTGCGGGCTTTGGCAACTTTACGGCAAAGCAGTATTTCACTGCTGCAAGCGAAGCGCAAGCTGCCCCGAAAGTTGAATTTTAACAATTAATAATTTTGGAACAACAACATGAAAACTTCGGCAATGCTCAAAAAATTTAAACTCACGCAAACTGACTTTGAAAAAATCAAAGCGGCAACAGAAAAAGCCGAATCTGCAACAACAGGCGAAGTCAGAGTGGCAATTACAGCAGAAAGCGCCCACTACGCATTCTGGGAGCTGCTCGCGGCAATATGCGCCGCTGCCTTCGTATTTGCAGCGGCATTGCCGTTTGCAGAGCAACTGCGGAACGCATACGGACGGATTTCGTGGAGCGAATACGCATGGTCGCTTCCCGCGCTTTACGGGCTTATCTGTCTTGCCGCCGTCATCATTGCATTTTATATTTTCAACATTCCTGCGCTCGATAAAATAATAATCCCTCGTGCAGTGCGTAGCGCAAATGTTTCTCGCCGTGCGTTTCGCTTTTTTGCAGAAAGCGGCGTGTACGCTACGTCGGAGCATTCAGGCATTTTGATTTTTGTCTCCTGCATGGAAAAAGAAGTGCGCATCATTGCAGATATAGGCATTTCAAAAAAGATTTCGCACGATTTGTGGCAACTCATTTCTGACGAGCTCGCTTCAGACATCAAAGCGGGAAATGCAACGCAAGGATTTATTAACGCGATTGAAAAATGCGGCAGCCTGCTTGCAGAAAATTTTCCTGCGCGTACAGAAAATCCGAATGAGCTTCCAGACGGACTTGTCATACTGGAGGACGCAGAATGGTATTGACAAACAGTGCTGTTGCGGGGCGCATGCCACAATCATGCCAGCGTGCTGTGTGGGGCGCAGAGCGGCATATGGTGTTCGCGCGCCGGCGTGGTGTCTCGCAGCACGTATGGAAAAAAACGATAACAATACTTGCAGCCATCTTATGCGCGTCATCGGCAATTTTTGCGCTTTCCGTTCCTGCGCTCACTGACTATGTAATAGATAATGCAAACATTATAAGCAGTGCGGAAAAGCAAGAACTTGTGTCGTATCTTGCATCGCTCGAAAATACAACAGGCATACAGATTGCCGTTTTAACAATCCCGTCGCTTGAAGGTGAAAGTCTTGAACAGTTCAGCATGCGCGTTGTTGAGCAGTGGCAACTTGGTCAAGCAAAAGAGGACAATGGCGCGCTCTTGCTCATTGCGTTGAACGAGCGCAAGATACGCATTGAAGTGGGCTACGGGCTAGAAGGAAAACTTACAGATACAAAATGCGGGCTGATAATTCGCAACGTGATTGCACCGAAATTCCAAAGCGGAAACTATGGCGAAGGAATTATCGCGGGCGTAAAGAATATGGGAGGCATTGCTGCTTCAGATGCGCAGCTCGTGGAAAAAAGCGTTGTAGACGAACGAGAAGCCGCTCCCATTCCTGCAATCCTCTTTGCGCTGCTCTTTTACCTTGCATGGATTACAATCATTCCAAACCTCGCGTGCCGCCGCAGTTTTTGGATTCCGTGGTATCTCTTTGCAAAATACCGCCAAAGCACGCAAAACAGAACGGGACGCTATTCGTCAGGCAGAAGCTATTCATCTCGCGGCAGTTTTGGCGGAGGCTTCTCTAGCGGCGGCTTTTCAGGAGGAGGCGGGGGATTTGGCGGCGGCGGTGCGTCAGGTGGATGGTAGCAAGCCATAAAGAATCGCAACAGCGCAAAACAGTTTCGTCAGCTGCATAATACAATACATCGGCACCAACAAATTGCAGTGCACCGCAAACCTACAGCACGCATTAGACATGCTTTTTATACGTTGCTTCAAACGCTTTTCTGTCGAATGGTTCGTAGCGCGGCTCGCTTGGTTTGTAGTTCTCGTCATCCCAAAGCGTACTCGTAATCATTAAGTCTGCGCTATAGCGGTTGCACGCAATAGGCACGTCATGAATTCTACACTGTCGCAGCAACATCTGTATATCCGCTTCGTGTGGCTGCGGGCTTAAATCATCTATGAGGAAAACGGCAAAGTCTATTTTTTTTTCAACAACGAGCGCAGCAATCTCTGCATCACCGCCCATAGGACCGGAATGCATGCATGTAACAGCACACGGAACGCCATTTCGCTCAAACGATTCCTGTATGAGCGTGCCTGTAGTGCCTGTGCAAATCAATTCGTGATGAGAAAGCATATTCGCATTGAACACAGCCCAATCAACGATGTCTGCTTTTCGATTGTCGTGCGCAACGAGCGCAATCCGTAATTTTTTTTTCATATTATCGTATCTCCTAATAAAAATATGCTGTCTGCTTGCCAATAGACAAGTTACAAAATGACAGCAAATATAATTTTTTACTATACCTATTTTTGCATATACATGCAATCACTGGTGCGTACATGCTACAAATGCACAATACAGATTATGTGCATTTAACAACACCTTTTTCACATACAATATATTCCATAAGCTTGTCTGTTTCGGCGCACGGAATGTCATCGACTATCTGACACAAAAAGCAAAGTGCGGCAAGCGTTGGTACAGTGTGCTCAATACGCGCGATATATTTGTCGTAAAATGCCTTTCCTTTGCCAAGCCGTTTTCCATCATGCGTAAACGCCAAGCCGGGCAGCAAAAACAATCCTCCGTGAGGAAAAGATTCGACAGGAACTTTTTCTGCATCAAGAGATGGCGCAAGTATTCCAAAGGCGCCTATTTCAAGCTGCATTTTAAGCGGAATAGTTTTGTCAAGATAGAAAAAATCCATAACGCCATCTCTGTCTATAATGCGCGGAACTGCAACACGCTTTCCGTCTGCAAACGCACGTTTAATAATTCCATATGTAGGCACTTCGCCCGCCGCGGCAATAAACGAGAAAATTGCTTCCGTCTTTTTGTATATGTCTGATTCAAGCAACTTGCGCTCTATTTTTTTTGCTGCACGCGCCACTTTTTTTTCATTGACAGAAAACTCATCAAGCAACGTTATCATTGTTTTTCTTAATACTTTTTTCTCTTTTTGTATCCGTTCTTCATCCATACCAACATTCTCTTTATAATTTTTATTAAACCTGTTCGGAAACATCAGTTTCAGAAGTTTTCAAACAGGTTTATTATTTGCCAAACAACAGTTCTTCGTAACGAGACTTCATAATGGTAACGCAGTCTTCAAGTGTTGCTTTGCGTTTTACAATATCTTCTGCAAGCGCACGGCAATTCGGTGCGCCGCATGAACCACAGTCAAGGCCGGGCAACTGTAAAACAATATCTTCAATACGCTGCATCATTTTACGCGCCGTTGCAAAATTATCTGCGAGTTGACGCGCTGGACGTGGCGAAATCTGTTTTGTAAGAGAAATCGTTTTTATATCTGGCACAACATCGTCGTTGATTTTTTTGTCCGCCTTTACGTTGCTGAAGCGCACCCTGTTTCGCATAACAGCAAGCCCCTCGCTCGACGGTTTTATCATAAGCGGACCGTTTATGCATCCGCCTACACATGCATCAAGTTCTGCAAAATCATACTGACTCATTTGCCCGTCTTCAATCGCTTCAAGTGTTTCAATTATCTGCTGAATGCCGCACGACGTAATCCAGTTGAAATTTTCTGGATGCGCTAAAAAATGCGCAACATATTCTGCTTCACCCGACTCGCGTCCCCATACAAGACCATCCGGCGCATCTGTGTAAAATTTAGCAACTTTCGGAATTTTTGCTTCGCGTTCTTCAGGCGTCAGCGTTTCGATAGCCTGCAACTCCTCTGCAATTTTTTTAGCAGTCTGCTTCTCGTCACCGCGCATGCGGCGGAGCGACGTCACAAGCGGCAAATACAACTTGTCAAATGCAAACGCACCGTCCATAGCAGTTTTATCGTAACCGACAGGGCTTCGCGCAACAGTGATTTTTGCAGAACACGGCGCAATTAAAAACACGCCGACATTGCCGCTCTGTTTTTCAAGTTCCGCGCGGGCGCGGCGCGCTGTAAGCTCAACTGGCGGAAGCAACGGCAAAATGTTGTCGAGCAGCGACGGAAAACGCACTTCAATCAATTTAATAACAGTTGGGCATGAAGAGGAAATGAGCGGTTTTGGCAAATTTTTTTCGTGGCTGATAAGATATGCTGTTGCGCGGCTTATAACAAGCGCGTCTTCTGAAACATCATATACATCTGTAAAGCCAAGCGACTTAAACGCTTCGTGAATTTGTTTTTTTGAGTAGTGCATATTGAACTGCCCGTAAATTGACGGCGTAATGAGCGCCGCCCTTCGCTCGTATGCGTCAAGTTCGTCAATTGAAGCAGATAACGAATATTTTGCTTTGCTTGGGCAGTGACGGATACATTCTCCACAGTCTATGCACCGCTCCTCAAGGATATGCGCTTTGCCCGTGCGCACGCGAATTGCTTCGACAGGACAGCCGGTAACGCATATAGTGCATCCTTTGCACGTGTCTTCTTGGAGGCGCACTGAATGAAACTGTGAAAAAAACGCGTTTTCACTCATCTGCAATTTTTATCTCCATAGTGACTTTTGTACCAACACCGACAGTGCTCTCAATATGCAAAAAATCTGAATTGCGCTGCATGTTCGGCAATCCCATACCTGCGCCCCAGCCCAAGTTGCGTGCTTCTTCAGTAGCTGTCGAGTAGCCAGGCTTCATGGCAAGTTCAATGTCAGGTATGCCAGGTCCTTTGTCTTCCATGATGATAGTGATTGTGTCATCACCAATGTCCACTGTTGCTTCGCCACCATGCGCATGAATAACCATATTGATTTCAGCCTCAAACATGGCAATTGCGGTGCGTTTTACTGTTGTAATGGGTACACCAAGTTGCTGAAGCTTTTTTTTAATATCTTGAGACGCAACACCAACTTGAGAAAAATCTTCGCCGGAAATATTGTATTCGTATTTCATATGCAGGCACCGTCATTTTATTATGTATTGCCTCTAATGCCAGATGCAAAAAGTTTTCCGCACGCAGGAAACATGGGCAATGCCGTCTTGATAATGGCAAGACTGTTTTCTTTTGCAAGTTCCAGCATTTCTTCTGTAGGCGTTTTTCCGCGCACAAAACACACACACTCTAAATCAAGAAGGCTTGCAGTACGAATTACTTGAATGTTGACAAGACCGGTAAGCAAAAGTCCCCTATCGTGATAGAACGCCATGACATCGCTCATCATATCAGAGCCGCATGCAGTTGCAATCTCTCTGTTTTTGAATTCTTCACCACATACAATTTCGCCATCTACAGCGCGGACAATTTGTTCAACAGTCATATCCACCACCCCATAAAAAACGTCTCTTAATAACTATATCATGCAATATAGTATTTTGACAAGAAAAAAAGTGAAAGAAAACAAAACAACTTTTTAACAGGTATATTTTTTGGCAATTGATTATTACTTCTTTTATCTGTATACTGAAAAAAAATATGGAGACTCCCCTTGTGACTAAACCACAGGTAGACAACAAGGCAAATCAAAAAGAGCGGCGCATCAAACTTCATAAATCGCTTGCAAATCCTGTTGTACAGTCGTTCATTTACGGCAGAAGCGTATGTATCGTTTTATTGCTTATCATACAGATTTTATTATTTCTCATTTTTTTTCTTTGGTTCAATTATTATATTGAATATTTCCTTGCCATTAGACTATTCGCAAGCATGCTTTTTCTTATTTTTTTAATCAACAAAAAAGAGAAAAACGAATATAAGCTCATGTGGCTTTTGCCAGTAATTATTCTTCCACTCTTTGGCATAAGTTTTTATATTCTCGTACATTTTCAAATAGCAATGAGCAAAATGAAAGTACGCATTTCACAGGCTGCTAAAACGCCAAAGACACGTGATGCAAACTACTACGCAACAAACATACCGTATGCGCACATACACGACATAGTAACATACCTCAAAGACACAGCCTCGTTTCCTCCGTACACGCACACAAGCATTGAATACTATCCGAGCGGCGAAGCAGCCTTTCCAGAAATGATAAAAGCGTTGCGCCACGCAAAAAAGTTTATCTTCTTGGAATACTTTACACTTTTTCCAGGACAGATGTGGGACACTATTCTTGACATACTGCTGCAAAAGCGCACAGAAGGCGTTGAAGTTCGCATCATGTTTGACGGCTTTGGGTGCACTCCTATTTCGCCACGCAACTATCAAAAATATTTAAAATCAATTGGGTTGCAACATGTCGCTATCTTTGTGCCGATTATTCCCATATTCGCCGCGTACCTCAACTACCGCGACCACAGAAAGATTTGTGTTATTGACGGTAAATACGCATTTACCGGCGGCATCAATTTGAGCGACCAATACATTAACAAAACGCATAAATATGGCTATTGGAAAGACACTGTTGTGCGCATTGCAGGACCCGCGGTACGCTCGTTCACCGACATGTTTTTAGATTTGTGGAACATTGTTACAAATACAAAAGCCGATTGCAAACCGTATGTAGATATTCGCTACAAAAAATACGACGTGCAAGGTGTCGTTATCCCATACAGCGACAACGCGTACAATGACAACGACATCGCAGAAAATGTATATTACTATATCATCACGCAAGCAAAAAAATATGTGCACATCACGACACCATACGTTATTCTCGACAACCAGTTGATGAATGCACTCGTATTTGCATCGCAACGCGGTGTAGAAGTAACGATTCTCGTACCGCGTACAATTGACCACTACATCACATTTTGCACAGGGCGTACTTTTATTAAATCGCTCATAGACCACGGCATACGTGCGTACGAATTTACGCCCGGCTTTATTCACGCAAAAATGTTCATTTCAGACAACACAACTGCTGTCGTCGGTTCAATCAATCTTGATTATCGCAGCCTATATGACCACTTTGAAGATGCCGTGTTTATATATAAAAATCCTGTCGTCGCAATGATTGAATCAGATTTTCAAAAAACAAAAGCACAATGCACAGAGATAACTGCTGCCGTTTACAAAAAGATACCGCTGCTCCAGCGCATGATTGGCAGGCTTTTCAAAGTGTTTGCACCGCTGCTGTAACAGTATGCAACAGCAACAATCAATACTGATAGGTGATTTCAGACATATCGACAAGTTCTGTCACTGTTGTGCCGAATTTCTTTGCAACAGAATACAGCGATATTCGCGTTACGTTGCCCGTCGTATCGTAGCGGTAGATCTCTCGTGCAATCGTTTTATTCTCTGCATCGTTCGTCGTAACTTCATTCAAAACACCATCGCTGCCGTAACGGAAGTAATCGCGCTCGCGCACATCTCCCATGCCGTTGCTGTATGTAATTGAATCAATTTTGCCGCCATCAGTATACGCATAGCTGAATTCTTCTTCAAGCGAGCCGTCTTCGTGGTAGTGGCTTTCTGTTGCCAAACGATTTGCATCGTTGTACGTGTAGATGATTTTCCAGATAAGTGCACCGTCGCCACTGTAGTATGACTCGTCGGTGAGCAAATTGCCAGTATATGTGTAAATCGTTTTACTTCGCAAATCGCCATCCTTGCCAAATTCTGACACGTCTGTTTTGTTGCCATTTGCCGCATACGTCATAGTGCTCTTCCAAATGAGCGCATTGTCTGCGTTATATCCCACTTGCGAAATAAGGCGTCCCTGCGCATCATACGTGTTTTGGATTTTATTAATTAACACATCGCGCGCAGTCATTTCAGAAGATTCTGTTTCGCGACCAGCACCGTTCAAAACATGCACAATTTTTAAAGCAGGAGTGCGGAAATAGTCGCCAAACTTTGAAGAGATTTCGTATTTTGTGCGTGTCCAACTTTTTACCGAGCCTTTAAGCGGAACATATTCTGTAATTTCAAAAGCAAAAAGGGTTGCGCTCACCACAAACGAAAACAATGCAATGCTTATTTTTTTCATAAAAGATTAACCTCCGAAAAACATTTTATGAAATGATACTACGTCATTAAACCTGTTCGGAAACATCAGTTTCAGAACAGGTCTATTATACAGATAACAAACATTGTTGTCAAAATGGCTGACGTATGCTATGTGTTGTAGAGAAGTGCCTGCCTACCGAATTGCCTGATGCCTACCTGTCGCTTGCCGACATTTCAAGTTAAATAACTCTAGTAAATCGAAAACAGGCATGCCTCGTTTTCTTTCTATAAGACGCACAATATCTATGGTCTGCGGAATATCAATTACAACATGAGAATTAGAATTATTTTTTATTGTGCATTCACACAATTATTCTACAACATTGAATTTTCCAATGCCATATTTTTTAAAATATATAAAGTATTTCTAGTGAGTGCGTGAGTGCGTGAGTGCGTGCAATCAAAACATATCTCACTATATTCCTATAATATTTCATATTTTACAATTTGTCAAGCCCCCGTAAATTGCAGTATAATAAAATGATGACTTCTTCCCAGTTTACAGCATTTGAACAGTTCCGCAACGATTTCCACAAAAAAGTTGCAGAATGGTCGCGCTTTGCACAAACGCTTGCACCGCTGCAAAAACGTGCAGCGCAGAGCGACACACCAGAATATCCGCTTGAAACATGTGTTGTTTACAACCGTGCACTAGACGACGTAACACAGGACGGCGACATCAAGCTTATTGTTATTGGCGACAACCCTGGCAAAGACGAGCAACGTGCGTGCAACAATCGCTACCTTGTGGGGCAGAGCGGAAAACTTGCCGATGGATTTTTTCACCGCAACAGCGCGCTTGGCATTGATTTCCGTAAGAACGTCATCATCCTTAATAAAACGCCTGTGCATACTGCAAAGACAAAACACTTGCGCACGCTGCAAAAAGACAAGAAAATTGCACAGCTCATTCTTGAAAGCCAAGTGTGGATGGCAGAACATACTGCACAATTGCATCAGGCGCTTGTTGCAGGAGCGTTGCGTTGTGAAGATGGTGCGTCGCAACATGCAGATGTGCTGCAACATACAGAAAGAACAACGTTTATGCCACGTGAAATGCGCTGCAATGCAAAAATCGCAACTGTTCCGCAGCTGTGGCTTGTCGGGTATGCGGAATTGAAAAAAGGCGGCATTTTTACGCCGTACCGCGACGCACTCAAAAGCGCGTATGTTGGCAAGAACGGGCTCTGTGCGTGGCAAAACGTGTTCGTGTACCAGCACTTTTCGATGAATTGTTTTTCAATCGATTTAAAAAGATATTTGACAAGATACGATACAACGCGCAATACAGCCACGCTTTCGTCATTACTCGCAGAACTGGGCACGTTGCACAGAGACGAGATTTTTGGCGCGTACTAATTTTAAGCGATGCAGCCGTTCACTTTGCGCCAAGATACGCCTCTTTGACGCGCGCATCGCCAAGCAGTTCTTTGCCTGTACCCGCCATAGTGATTCTGCCTGTTTCCAGAACGTATGCGTAGTCGGCAATTTTCAATGCAGCGCGTGCGTTCTGCTCAACGAGCAGCACTGTAGTGCCTTCCGCGTTGATTTTCAAAATGGTGTCAAAAATCGCCTTGACAATAAGCGGCGCAAGACCGAGCGAAGGTTCATCAAGCATAAACAATTTTGGACGCGACATGAGCCCACGCGCAACAGCAAGCATCTGCTGTTCACCGCCAGACAGCGTTCCTGCATTTTGCCGCGCACGCTCTTTTAAAATGGGAAAAAGCTCGTATACCATTTCTCTGTCTTTTTCAATTGCTGCTTTGTCGTTTCGGTAGTACGCGCCGAGCGTAATGTTTTCCCATGTTGTTAAATTTGGAAAAATGCGCCGTCCTTCCGGCACAAGCACAACGCCTTGCGAAACAATATGTTTTGTGTTTACGTTTGTCAATTCTTGTCCATTCCACGCAATGCTGCCATCGCGCGGCTTTACCAACCCTACAATTGAATTGAGCGTGGTAGATTTTCCTGCGCCGTTTGCACCAATAAGCGACACAATTTTTCCGTCAGGCACTTTGAGCGAAATGCCTTGCAGCGCGTGAATGCCGCCGTAGTACACTTGCAAATTTTTCAACTCAAGCATTGCCGCCTCCCTCTTGCACGCCGTCAAAGAAATCATTTTCAGTGCCCAGATATGCATCTATGACGCGCTGGTTGCCGCTAATCTCTTCTGGCGTGCCTTCTGCAATCGTGTTGCCATATTCAAGCACATACATTCTGTCACAAATGCCCATCACCACTTGCATGTGATGCTCAATCAATAAAATTGAAATGCCAAAATCACTTCTGATTTTTTTAATAAATAGCATGAGCTCTTCCGATTCCTGCGGATTCATTCCAGCAGCAGGCTCGTCGAGCAACAAAAGTTTTGGTCGCGTTGCAAGCGCGCGCACTATTTCAAGCCTGCGCTGCTCGCCATATGGCAAACTCGTTGCGCTGTCGTACGCATGCTCTTTGAGATTTACCTGTTCCAGTAAATCAAGAGCGCGCTCTGTAACATTGCGCTCGCGCTGGCGATACGACGGCAAATGCAACACAGATTCAAACAGATTGAAATGCGCACGCATGTTTCCCGCAACGATGACGTTTTCAAGAACATTCATCTCTTTGAACAAGCGTATGTTTTGAAATGTGCGCGCCAGTCCAAGCTTGGTGATTTGGTGCGGTTTCAATTTTACAATGTCTGTATCATCCCAGAAGATGCCGCCGCTTGTTGGTTTATACACGCCGGTAATCATGTTGAATGCAGTCGTTTTTCCCGCGCCGTTCGGTCCAATCAGTCCAATAATTTCTCTGTCATCAACTTTAAGATTCAAATCGTTTACTGCGGTAAGCCCGCCGAATTTTATTGTAGTATGAATGCACTGCAACATAGCTCATGCTCCCGTCTGTGCGTTTGAATCAGATGTATTTTTGCGGCGCGGCATAAGTCCAATTTTGGCAAAATAATCCCACGAAAATTCATTTGTACCCATCAATCCACGTTGGCGGTAGATGACCACAATCATCAACAGGAGCGAGAATACGACCATGCGCAAACCAGGCAAGCCACTTGTCTTGACAAAAAGCAAGTTGAGCGGACCATCTAGAAAACGCAACGCCTCCATGAGCACAGTAATGATTATTGCTGCAATCACCGAGCCAGTAATGCTGCCGTTTCCACCGAGCACGACAATCAACAAGATGTTGTACGTAAGGCTGAACACAAACATTTTTGGGTCAATCGTTTGCATGAGGTGACCAAGCAACGCACCGCCTATTCCCGCCATAAATCCTGAAATGACGAAGCTCATTGTCTTCATCTTTGCCACGTCAATGCCCATGGCTTGCGCCGCAATCTCGTTGTCGCGAACAGCTTTGAGCGAACGACCAAATGCAGAATGTATCAACGCAACCATGAACACAATCGCAAGAAGCGCGCAGCCCCACACCACAAATGTCGTGGAATATTTCGGCAGCCCTTTGAGACCGAGCGCACCGTTCGTGACGCGCTGCATGTTCGTAATCACGACACGGATGATTTCTGCAAAGCCGAGCGATGCAATGGCAAGATAGTCGTCGTGGAGGCGCAATACGGGCAAGCCAATTAAAAATGCAAACAATGCGGCGCCGCATCCTGCAAGCAACAGCGCGGGCAAAAACGGAATCTGCACATTTGCAAGCCACGGTACAATCGGTTCAAGGTAGTAATTCGTTGCTTTTTGTGCAGGACTCATCGTAAGCAGTGCAGAAATATACGCTCCAATCGCCATAAATCCTGAATGACCGAGCGAAAAAATGCCCGTAAAACCATTCAACAAATTTAATGAAAGCGCGAGCACAATGTAGATTGCGCAGAGGTTGAACACGCGCAAATAAAAATTGTCAAAAAGGAAATTTGCTGCAACAATGCAGGCAACTGCAAAAAGCGTGGCGCACAGCGTCAAAACTGTTTTTCGTCTTTTATTAATCATATACGCCTCACACCTTTTCAATTTGATGTTTGCCAAGCAAACCAGCAGGCTTGAAAAGCAGCACGAGGATAAGCACAATGAACGCAAACGCATCGCGGTAGCCAGTAAGATTTGGCAAAAACGCAATAATCATAATTTCAAGAAAGCCGAGCAAAAATCCGCCGAGCACCGCGCCGCCAATGTTGCCAATGCCGCCGAGCACCGCCGCAATAAAGCACTTTAAGCCGGGCATTAAACCCATTGTCGGGTTGAGCTGCGGATACTTCAACGCCCATAAAATGCCGCCTATTGCAGCCATGAACGAACCAATGCCAAATGTAATTGAAATTGTTTTATTAACGTCAATTGCCTGAAGGCGCGCGGCATCTAAATCTGTTGAAACGGCGCGCATTGCCATGCCTGTTTTTGTTTTGTTGACAATCCAAAGCAGCAGTATTAAAAGAAACGCTGTCACAATCGGGATAATGACGCTTATCACAACAACCGTTACTGTTTTATCAGAACCACGCGCGCCGCCAAACGTGAGCAGTTTGTTAAAAAAATCTGCAACAGGAAATCCTTTCTGTCGTCCGCCAAAAATCACGGTGGCAAGATTTTCGATTAAAAAAGATGCGCCTATTGCGCTTATCATTACAGAGATGCGCGGAGAGTCACGGAGCGGGCGATATGCAACGCGCTCAAGCCCAATGCCGAGCAGTGCAGTAAGCGCAATCGCTACGATAAATGCAACCCACCACGGCAAAAAAAACGTAGTGACAAGGTAAAACGCAAAATAGCCGCCGAGCATAAAAATATCACCATGCGCAAAATTGATAAGGCGCAAGATGCCATACACCATCGTGTAGCCAATCGCAATGAGCGCATACAAGCTGCCGAGCGAAAGCGCGTTTACAAGGTGCTGCAGAAATAAAGCAAATGTCATATGCGTTTCCAAAAGCGGAAAACTGCCAAAACAATCTAATGCCGTTGCTGCAAAGCAAGAAAATCAGTGCCGCAGTTTGACCACAGCATGTCTACAAGCAAACGCGACAATGGCATGCTGTTAGGCAGCTCCTTCAAAATAGTTACGGATTGACAATTGTCAAATACGAGAATTTGCCGTCTTTGACCGTTTTAATAAACGCGCTTTTTGTTGCATCGCCGTTTTCATCAAGCGTAACGTTTCCTGCAACGCCTTCAAAATCTTTTGTTGCTGCAAGTGCGTCGCGAATTTTTGTTGTGTCGAGCGAATTTGCGCGCATAATTGCATCAAGCGCAAGGCGGTATCCGTCAAACCCGAGCGCAGTAACAGCAGCTGGTTCTTTGTGATACTGTTTGTCGTACTCAGAAAGAAACGTTTTTGCAAGCGCCGATGTCGCACCGCCTGCGTCGAAGAATGTTGAAAGCACGCAACCTTCCACAGCCTCTTTGCCTACGTCAATAAGTTCTGGCGTTTCCCATGTGTCGCCGCCAAGGAATGGCGCCGTAATGCCAAGCTCTCGCGCCTGCTTCATGATGAGTGCGCTTTCCGTGTAGTTGCCTGGCGCAAAGATGACGGCAGGATTATTTGCGCGAATCGTTGTAAGCTGTGCGGTAAAATCTTGGTCGCCCGTGTTGTAGTTCAATTCAGCGAGAATGCTGTTTGGATTGCCGGTAAGCTCTTTGAATGTATCGGTAAAAAATTTTGCAAGACCAACAGAGTAATCGTTTGAAACTTCACGGATAATGACAGCGTTTGTTGCACCAAGATTTTGATGCGCATACGTTGCCATCACCGTTCCCTGAAACGGATCAATAAAGCATACGCGGAAATAATATGGATTGCCCTGAGTTACAAGTGGATTTGTGCACGAAAGACCAAGTGCAGGAACTTTTGCATCTTGTACAATTGGTCCTGCCGCAATAGAAAATCCAGAACCCCATGAGCCGAGAATCACTTTTACTTTTTCGCGGTCAACAAGACGCTGCGCCGCATTAGCTGCTTCAACTTTGTCAGATTTATTGTCAACAATGACAAGCTCAACTTTGTATTCCTTGCCGTCAACAGTCACTGTTGGAAACAACTCATTTGCAAGCCGAATGCCTTCCACTTCAAGCGCGCCGCCTGCTGCATTTGCGCCAGTCATCGGTTCAAATACGCCGATTTTAATAATGTCTGAAGATGCTGCATCTTTTTTGCTGCACGCAGTAAAAAGACAGCCGCACATAAAAATCGCCGCCATTACAAAAGTTAATTTTTTCATTTTAATTCCTCCTTAAATTTCTCCAAAACGATTTAACAAAAAAAAGCCGAAATTTGTACAGCATACAAACTTCGGCACTTTGTATAGTAAATAGTATACAGCAAAAAATATGCATTATGCAAGTAAAAAAAACAAAAAAGCAGAACCGTTTGCCTTGACAACACGCATGGGACAATATATACTAATTTCATATAAAAACTATATGTTTTATAGATAATTGATATGGGGGAATACATGGCGGAAGCAATCGCAAAAAAAATGACTGATTTAATCGGGCACACACCGCTACTTGAACTTACCAATACAGAAAAAAAATATAAACTGCACGCACGTTTGTTAGCAAAACTTGAATACTTTAATCCTGCAGGAAGCGTCAAAGACCGCATCAGCAAATCTATGATTGAAGCAGCTGTAAAAAACGGCAAATTGCCAAAAAATGCCGTCATCATAGAGCCGACGAGCGGCAATACAGGAATAAGCCTCGCCGCCGTGTGCGCAAGTTATGGATTGCGCATCATTTTAACAATGCCTGAAACAATGTCTGTTGAACGCCGCAATTTGCTCAAAGCATACGGCGTAGAAATTGTGCTCACAGACGGCACACTCGGCATGAAAGGCGCAGTAGACAAAGCAAATGAACTTGCCAAAAAAACGCCGCATAGTTTTGTTCCAAGCCAATTCACAAATAAAATAAACCCGCAAACGCATTTTGAAACAACAGGTCCTGAAATCTGGGAAGCTGCTGGAGGCACAGTAGATGCGTTCGTTGCAGGTGTCGGAACGGGCGGAACAATTTCTGGCATTGGAAAATATTTACGTACAAAAAACAAGCACGTAAAAATTTACGCGGTTGAACCAGCGTCTTCTCCGCTCCTTTCAAAAGGATACGCTGGACCAAATAAAATTCAAGGCATCGGCGCAAATTTTATTCCTGAAACGCTCGACACAAAAATTTACAACGAGGTGATTGCCGTTTCAAACGACGACGCATTTGCTTGTGCAAAAGAATTTGGCAAAACAGAAGGCGTCCTTATCGGCATTTCTTCTGGTGCAGCGCTTTGGGCAACGCTACAACTTGCAAAACGCACAGAATTTATAGACAAAACAATTGTGATTCTTTTTCCCGACTCTGCCCACCGCTACCTGTCTACGCAGCTTTTTGGCAATTAGTTTTTTCGGAACAAACTGATGTGGCAAGCCGCCCTTCCGTTGCTTGCTTGCCGCGCGGTCGTCCGCATGCGCGTCTGACTGTCTACGACACAACTACAGGGCGGGTTAGGCTGTTTCACACACGGAAATGCTAGTTTGCAACGCAAACGATACGTTAAAAGTGCCGCGCTATTAGCGGCACTTTTAAACATTCCCATAATTTATTTTAACCTAAAAGCAGGGCCTACGTACAATTTAAAGCCGCCGCCGAATGCACCGCTTTTATTATTTGTTGTTGTAGTTGCACCATAAATGGGGGTATAAGTATACTTGCTACCCACAACGCCACCTAATGGGAAATCAATGTTAATACCTGCATTTATGCCAAAATCAAAATTCGATTTTTGCAAGAAAAATGCGCGATACCCTACGTCAATATCTAATCCAACAAGAAATGTTGAAATTCTATTGTCTATTCCAAATGTCTTTAATGTTCCCGATGCACCCGTAAGTATGAATCCTGGTGAAACATAAAGAGAATGAACATCGTTGAAGTTAATGCTTGCAGCAAAACCAACTTTAAGGAAACCGCCACCGCCCCATGTTGCATCTGAACCAATTGAAGAAGATGAACTTAGTGTAAGCAATGTTCCAAAATCAAAACCACCGGCCACATTCATACCAAGTTTTGCCATTCCAGATTCCATAAAGTAGAAGTTCGCATTTAATCCGAAGCTTAAAAATGGGCTGTTGTAGCGAGTTGAAACTTTCGCTTCTTTTGGAAGTTTGTTACCGTTTAATGTTAAGTGGGTAACTTTGTTGTAATTCCAAAGGAAGTGCATAACATCAAGTTCAATGTCTACAGCGTGCATTGCACTTGTTCCAAGAATAATTGCTGTTGCAATTGCCAAAATCTTTTTCATAAAATAATCCTCCATATGTTTTATGAATATGTCATGAATGTATCATATTTTTATAAGATTTACCATACCTACAAAACGCTTTAACGCAATGTAGGCGGCAAATCTTTTTCTCCTATTTTTTCTTTGTTTCGACCTCTTTGTGTTCGCTTATTTCCGCACGAACAAGTTGTACTTCTTCTCCGAGTTTTTCGTTAAGCAATTTTTGCGCTGCATCGTATTCATCTATGCGGCGAATATTTTTGACAGAGAAGTCAGATTCGTCTAATGTGTAGATGAATGTGCCAAGATACACATACTTTGCGTCGCTTGGATAAGACACATCTATGTTTGCAGGGAGGTAAAAGTGCGATTTAGCCAAATCAAAAAGATATGCTCTAAAAGTTGGCAAATAAAACCCATTTTCTGCATCTTTTAAATCTTTTTTTGCAATGTTAGCCTGCACAAATTCTCCAAGTGTTCCAGTGTTTGGAAAGTCAATCCAGCTGCTAGTTTCTGGCAATGCCTCTGTTATAAAACCAAACGTTATAGGATTGTCTTCGACGTTAAATGCATCAAGTCCAATTGTGTAAAAATCCATGTTAAGATTATTTGAAAGAGCAACACGAACAATAAAACAAATTTGACTTCCAGATGGCTTTTTCCATTTTTCTTCTTTTTTATTGTCTGCAGCAAACATTGTTACACTACAAATTAGCAAAGTGAATAATAAGACTGCTTTTTTCATTTTTTACCTCCTGCACCTAATTCTTCAAGTCTGTTGTTTATTACAGGCTCCCAAGCCGTTTCGCTGTAAAACTTAAGCAAGTATTTTAAAGATTCTATTTCGCATTCTTTTAAATCTTTTTCGTATTTTGCAAATTTTTCATGTGTTGTAGGATTTGAATATGTTCGTCTATAGTCGTATACTTTATCTCCATAAAAATAAAGGCCAGGTTTTGTTGGAGCAGTAAAATCATGTACGGTATTTCCTTGCATGCCGTAATATGTGTTGTATGTGGTGCTGTATGAGGGGGTGCCTACAGTGTATATACGATAAGTGGCGTGGTATCTTCCGCCTGGAATGCAAGGCTTAAAGAAAAAATTTGTGCCTAACTTGAATAACCCACTTGGGCTACCTATGTATTCAAGATGTTGCGCAGGTTTTGTTGTATCCATTTGTATAAATTCTAATTGCTCTGGAGGAGTGCCGACAGTAAATGTTCCATACACAAGAACAGAATTGTTGGGAGTGTATGTTTCACAAATTTTTTTTAACACTTCTCGCCTTTTTGAATCAGAAAGATTGTTGTACAACTCTTCCTGGTTTCTTTCTGCATTCGCTTTTGACACTGCAACAGCGGTGCTGATTAAGCTTATACTCCAGCAACTTGTAAAAATCATTGCAAATCCCGCAAGAAGTGCAACTCCAAAAAGTTTTTTCATAAAGGTTCCTCCTTTTTACCTTTCTATAAGTTTTACACCAACCGATGCAATAATCGCATTCGTATGTTCTGCCATTGCACCACTGTTGCTTGAAAGCAATCCCTTGTAGATTGAGTGCATGTATCCCACAGTTACGAACGGCGCAACTGTTTCGCTCGCATTGAATGAAAAAGCAAGTCCGCACCCTGCACCAATGTAAAAGCGAGTCGATTTCTCATCTTTCGTCATTGTCCAAATATTTGAAAAACCCGCACGCACGTCACCGTACGGCATGAGTGTAAATCTATTAAACGACACTGGAACTTGCACTCGAAGAATTGGCCCCAAAGTTGTCATTGATGTTAGCCTTTCTACTATGGGACCGCCCCATATGCTATTATTTAAATCAACCAGTATATTTACCTTTTGCATTTGCACAAATGCGCCAAATGCAACATAGTGCCATGAACCGACTATCGAAAAATCAAAGCCTGGCTTTTTTGATTCAAACGGATACAATAGCCCAAGTGAAATATGCATCCTGTATTGGTCTATAACTTCAACGCCGTCAATTTTTGCACCGCTAGATTTTTTAGATGTTTTTTTCTTTTCTGATGATTTCCCTTTCTCTGCTTGTTTGATTGTGCTAAATTCAACTAGCCGCCAGTTGCCCTGCTCTTCTATCCAAAGTGTTTCTATAGGTTCTTTGTCGCCAATTGTGAGCGTCACTTTTGTGCCATTTGTCGATTCCTCTGCGCTACTGGCTTCTGTTTTTAGCGTTGTCTCTCCGTCTTGAAATTCTTTCCATATTTGATACGCTGTTGCATAGCGAAGACCTTCAATTGGATCGTACGCGAAAATTCCTGCAACGGTACTTCGTACATCCGACGGAGCAATTGCGAGCACAGTTGTAAATGAATTTTTTCCAACTTTTGAAATCATTTCGTTAGAAACATATTTTCCAAGCGCTGTAAATAATTCATCTTTGTTTGAAGTTGCTTTTACAAATTGTTTTACTCGCTCGTCAATACTGATTTTTTTCTTTGTATTTTTTACCGTCTGCTCAACAAAGTCGCTTACAACTTTTGCAGGAATTGAAAAGTTTGTAGACTCTCGCATGTATGCTTTCCACGTGTTAATTCCGACAACGTGGTATCCGCTTTCTGTGTTTGCTGTTATCAAAAGCGGACCGCCAGAGTTTCCGCCGTCCACTTGGGCAGAGTGCTGAATAATCGTCGAAATGTCTGGATTTAATAATTCCTTAATTTTTGCTCGCGCATTTGTAACGCTTCCCTTACCGAGTTGCCACATCGGTTCATTTCCAAGTCCTGGAAAACCTGCTGACCAAACTTCCTCGCCATCGGAAACGGCACTTTCGCGAAATGTCAATCCTGGGCGAGTGTATGTCTCTGGCAATGCTAAAAATGCAACATCAATATCTTCGTCAATTGCAACTATTTTTAGTTCTTTGTATTCAGACGTAGAGCCGTCTTCGTTTTCAAACTGAACATTTGCCGTTTCCGCTTTGTGAACGACATGTCTGTTTGTAATCACATACGGCTTTTTGTCGCTTGCATAAAATACAAAACCTGAACCGAAACTGCCCTTGAGGTACGCTTCAATTTCTTTCGCATAACGAGAATATCCTCTGTCATTTAAATCGTCTTTGATTTCTTCAAGGAACTTGGTAGAATCTTTTGCAAGATTGCCGCGCACAATGCACACGTAATTGCGCAAAGGTGCTGCAAAAACATACGTTGCCAAAAGAATCAGCAAAGAACAAACAACGTATTTTTTATTTGCGTTCATAATGTCTCCTTATTTGGTAAATAATAAATTATATTTTATAAACACATAATAATCCTGTCAAGATTTCTTTTTAGCACGCTCTTGACAGGATTTATTTTTTTCAGTTAGAGTTGAGTAATCTTAGTTCTCTAAAAACAGTTCTGACGGGCATTTTTTTTGTTTCTTGTCGTTTCAGTTACGGTATTCAGAAAACACAGATTGCAGCTGGCATCAGCAAAATTCACATGCCGTACGGCAACAAGGAACAACTATGTCCAAAAAAATTTATGTGGGCAACCTCAATTATGCCACAACAGAAGATGCGTTAAAAAACGCATTTGCGCCTTTTGGTGAAGTGCTTTCAGCGATGATTATTAAGGATCGATTTACCGAGCAGTCAAAGGGATTTGGTTTTGTGGAACTGGCAGAAGAAACTAGCGCAGATGCAGCAATTGCTGCAATGAACGGAAAAGAGCTCGACGGTCGCCGTGTTCGCGTAAACGTTGCAGAAGCACGCCGTCCGCGCTTCAACGGCAATGTGCACTAGTACTGTCAGATTATTAATCATAGTAGATTGCAAGACGGTGTCATTGACGCAAGCTTCTTTATAGGTGCGTTGTGCATATGAGCATTCTTCCAAAAGAATTTGCTGCATATATTGCCCCTCAGTGCGACAGGTGCGCATTCATCCAAGCGTATTTATCAGAGCGCAACGTTTCAACTGTTGTACTGCCCATTGCAGGAAAAAAACATATCTATGTAAATTTTCCAAAAGAACAGTACAACGCTCAATTTAAAATAAAAACAGTGCTTGCGCATTATGACCGCGTAGAAGGCAGCCCAGGTGCAAATGATAACAGCGCGGCGAACTTTTGCTTAATGAATTGGGCAGTGCGTTTGCAAACACGGAATAGTTTTCACAATGTGCGTTTGTTATTTTCTGACGGAGAAGAACTTGGCATGCATGAGCAGGGCGCGTTTGCACTTGCTGCTCTTTTTAAACGGCTTGGCATAACACATGATGACGTATACGTGTTCGACTGCATGGGGCGTGGTACTGTTCCCATTCTTGCAAAGACACACATACCGCTCGGCGCGCCATATGCGTTTCGCAAAAGATATGCGGCATTGGAACATCGTGCAGAAAATCTGTTGCGTCGTTCAGGTGTTGCCCGCTGGCTTTCATTACCGTTTGCATATAGCGATAACGCAGGGTTTATCGCGTGCGGCATTCCTTCTGTTGCAATTACTATGTTGCCTGACAACGAGGCAAATGAGTATCGCCGTGCGCTCATGCGCGAAAAAGCACTTGAGAATTTTGTTACAAATCATACAGTTGCGCATGATGCTTTTGATGTGCTGGCCGAAAAACCTGCAACAGAAAAACTGCAAAACCTGCTGCCTGAAACATGGCAACGTCTTCACTCCCTACAAGATGATGAACAGAGCCTTACGCCGCAGAGCTTTGCTGTTTTTGCCGCCATACTTGACGCGCTCGCCGAAGAAAAAGCATAGCGCATTGTTACGACAATTGCCACTTTTTTCTGGTCGTCCGCCTATTGTCCATTGTAAGAATTTTGTTGTTGCAGTATACTAAACTACGGTTTACAAGCGGAGGAAGTATAAATGTCGCAGTCATGGGTGCTCGTTGGAGAAACGAGGAACGTAGAAAACAAATTTACGCGCATACGGCTCATACAAAAAAATGCCAATATGCGTACTAACTTGCGGAATACATGACACACGACAAATTATCAATGCACTACCACCATCACACTACGCTTGACATGACGGCGGGGAGCATTTCCAAGCTCTTGCTCACGTTTGCGCTCCCGCTTATTGCCGGCAACCTTTTTCAACAATTGTACAATACGGTAGACAGCATTGTTGTTGGAAATTATGTCGGCAAGGAGGCACTTGCTGCAATTGGCTCTACGACATCGCTCATCAATACGATAATAGGATTTTTTGGCGGACTTGCAGCAGGCGGAAGCGTAGTCATTGCGCAGTATTTTGGTGCACAAGAAATTGTTAAATTGCGGAAGACAGTGCACACGCTTGTAACAGGCACTATCATTCTCGGCGTTGTGTTCACATTTGTCGGCATAGGTGCTGCCCCGCTTATGTTGCGCGCTATGTCTACGCCGGACGATGTATTTGCCAATGCTGATGCCTATCTGCGCATTTATTTTGCTGGCATCATCTCCCTTATGTGCTACAATATAGGTTCAGGAATCTTGCGCGCAGTTGGCGATTCGCGTCGTCCGCTATATTTTTTAATAATTTCATCGTTGTTAAATGTTGCGCTTGATTTGCTGTTTGTTGTCGTGTTTCAATTAGGTGTAGCGGGCGTAGCATATGCAACGATTATTTCAGAAACTGTTTCGGCCATACTCGTATTTGTTGTTCTTGCCCGTTCCAACGAATGCTATGCGCTTGCAGCAAATGAGTTGGTAATTTCGTTTGATATTTTAAAGCAGATTATAAAAATCGGCTTTCCATCTGGATTTCAAATGGCAATCACTGCATTTTCAAATGTCTTTGTGCAAGGGTACATAAATCACTTCGGCTCCTCATTTATGGCTGGGTGGGCTTCATACACGAAGATAGACCAATTTGCATTCTTGCCTCTTCAAAGTGTTGCGCTCGCTGCAACTACATTTGTCGGGCAAAATTACGGCGCACGGAAAATACAGCGCGTAAAGGACGGCGTGCATCATGCGCTTTTGCTTTCTTTTGAAATAACCGTTGTCGTAATTATTCCGCTGATGATTTTTGCACGAGAGCTCGTCAGCTTGTTTAATAAAGATGCAGAAGTCTTGTATTACGGCATGTTTTTAATTCGCGCATGTTCGCCATTTTATCTTGCTGCAGCAATAAATCACGTATATGCAAGCGCGTTGCGCGGGCTTGGCAATTCTTTCCCGCCTATGATACTGATGCTGTGCTCGTTCGTTGTATTTAGGCAGTTGTATCTGTTCATTGCTACGCGCATAACAGCCTCGTTCTATCCCGTCGCAGTTGCGTATCCTGTCGGCTGGGTTTTGTGCAGCATATTGATAGTTGTGTATTATCACATGTACATGCAAAAACTGAAATTTAAGGTAGATTAGTTGAAGCACCAAATTTCCGAAGCGCTTTCAAACGAGGCAACCACATTGCATAACGCGCACACATATTACAAACGCTGCATGCAGTGCATGCGGCAATGCGGCACGCACCGCACCGCAACAGGCTGGACGCCCATACAGCATGCCACAGGCGGCAAACTATCACATGCTACAGGATTTTGCGGCGAAAGTGACAAGGTGCGCATTGCGTCAGCGTGCTTGCATTTTGGCGAAGAGCCGCTTGTCACAGCAATTGGCGGTAGCGGCACAATTTTTTTTACTGGTTGCACATTACGCTGCGCATTTTGCCAAAATTATCAGATTTCTCAAAATGGCATGGGCACTGTAGTTTCACAGGAAGAATTTGTTGCCATATGTTTGCGCTTGCAAGACGCTGGCGCAGAAAACATCAACCTCGTGACTGGCAGCCATCATATTCCAAACATTGCAGCATATGCATCCGCAGCAAAAAATGCAGGGCTTGTCATTCCGTTCTGCTGGAATTCATCCGCGTACGAATCTATTGAAATGCTTGAATTGCTCAAAGACATCGTATCTATCTGGCTGCCCGATTTAAAAACGCTTTCACCCACGCTTGCCGCAGAACTGTTTGGCGCACGCGACTATCCTGAAACAGCAACGAGCACAATCTCGTGGATGATTGAACATTTCCCGCTTAAAATTAGCGATACCTCCAGCAGTGAAAATGCGCGTAATACGGCAACAGAACAACGCAGCAATATATCTCACGAAAAAATAACGCAGGGAGTTATTGTGCGCCACCTTTTTTTGCCGGGACGATTTGAAGAAACTGCCGCCACACTTGAATGGCTCAAACAACATGCGGACGGAAAGGCAATTGTTTCTCTCATGTCGCAGTATACACCTGTGCCGTCTGCTGAATACAACGCGCAACGGCAACGCGCGCTCTCTGCAATTGAAAACCGCTTTGTCAACAAAACAGAAGATTGTGATTTACGCGACTTAATAGATGCATATGCTTTCAGCTATCTGTTTTATCAGGAACTTTCCAACGATACAAGTTGGCTTCCCGATTTTGCGCGGGTGCAACCATTTTCAAACACACTTGCAAAACCGCTGTGGCACTGGTCGTGTGGACACATTCATACTATTTAAAAACGCACGACAGCGAAGTTGATGAAAGCAAAGCTATAATGACAGTAAAATATACCCATTGACATTACTGGACACAAAAACATTCTTGCCCTATACTTTTTGCATGATACACTTTAAACGCCTGCTGTTTCCGCTCGCACTTTTTTTGTTTTCATGTGTGGCAAGCAAACGTGCCGTTGCGCTCGACATTCCGCTTCAAATGCTGCACGATGATGCACAGATAAAAAGCGAAGAGCAACCGCGCAACAAGCTGCTTCCCTACTTTATTGGTTCAGGGGAATATTTTAAACTTAATCCTGTCACCGATCCTGTTTTGTTGGGAAGCAGCATTGCAGCTTTTATTGTCGATTTAAATCTCCACACCGTTAAAAGTAACAGAACATTCAGCGGCATGCCATACAATCGTGATGAAGTAAAGCCATTTGACAGATGGGCTATGAAACCGTATTCGCGCTCACTTGATATAACAGCAAGCATCTTTGTGGGCGCGGTTGCGGCGCTCCCGCTTGCCCTGTTTGCCACAGAAAAGCACGAATGGATTACGATATTCACAATGTATGCAGAGACAATGTTTCTTGCGCATGTTGCAAAGGCGTTGACAAAATCGCTCGTATTTCGTCCGCGTCCGTATATGTACTTTGACGGGTATCCGCAAAAACACGTGGATTCAGGCGACTGGAACAATTCATTTCCGTCAGGGCACACGACTATGGCGTTCGCTGCGGCAGGTTTTACGACACTTGTGTTTGCAACATATTTTCCTGATTCGCTGTGGAACATTCCTGTTGCGCTCGGTTCATATTCACTTGCAACTGCCATTGCAGTGTTGCGCATATGCAGCGGCAATCACTTTTTTTCAGATGTTCTCGTCGGTGCTGCAATAGGTTCGGTCATTGGCGTAGGCGTACCGCTGTTGCATAAAATAGGCGTCAAAAAATTGAGCAACAGAACGGCAAATGACAAAGTATCGCTTGCTGTTTCTCCTGCAGGCTTTACTGCACGCATGCGGTTTTAGGGCAACGGCATAAAACAGCACTCATTTGGCAATGCCAAGTCCTTTTTTGAGTGCTTTTTGCGCTATTGCTGACACATCCATTTTAGCCCGATGCAATAAATTACCGCATATTTGACAAACTATTTTATTTTCTATACACTCGTTCAAATGCAAGAAAACAAAATGGGCACAATGCCTATCATGCCGCTTATACTCAACATGTCGCTTCCTATTATGTTCTCTATGTTTGTGCATGCGCTTTACAATGTTGTTGACTCAATTTTTGTTGCGCGTATACACGAAAATGCGCTCACCGCTGTATCACTCGCATTTCCTATTCAAAACATTATGATTTCAGTTGGCGTAGGAACTGCTGTAGGTGTAAACGCATTGCTTTCAATGCGGCTCGGTCAAAAAAACCAAGAGGCTGTTAATAAAGCAGCGACCAACGGGCTGTTCCTTGCACTGTGTAGTTCTGCGGCATTTTTTCTTTTGGGATTTTTTATAATCCGTCCGTACCTTGCAGGACAAACTGACAATCAAGAGATTATCAATTTTGGAATGCAGTACCTCAATGTGTGCGTATTCGGTTCGTTCGGCCTGTTCACCGCAATCATGCTTGACCGCCTTTTGCAAGGAACAGGGCGCACAATGTTTTCAATGTACTCGCAAATTTCAGGTGCAATTACAAATATCATTTTTGACCCGTTGCTTATTTTTGGATTAGGCCCGTTTCCACGCATGGGCATAACAGGCGCTGCTGTCGCCACAGTCATGGGGCAATGGGTAAGCATGGTTGTATCGTTTACGTGCAACATAAAAATCAACAAAGACATACAGTTCAAATTCAGGCAATTCAAACCTGATGGCGCAATCATCAAGCAGATTTACCGTGTGGGCGTGCCGTCAATTTTGCTCGGTTCTGTCGGTTCGGTTACGACATTTTTCATAAATCGCATTCTTGGACGATTTTCAACAACAGCAATCGCCGTATATGGCGTCTACTTTAAACTCAACAGCTTTATATTCATGCCTGTGTTTGGGCTCAACAATGGCATTGTTCCGATTATTGCGTACAATTACGGTGCAGAAAACAAAAAGCGGATTATACAGGCAGTCAGAAGCGGCATACTGCTTGCCGCAGCCATTATGCTGTTTGGTACGTTTTTATTTGAGTGCTTTCCCGTGCAGTTTTTGCGTCTGTTCAAAGCATCTGACAACATGCTTGCAATAGGCGTACCTGCAATGCGCATAATCGCCACGAGTTTTATTGGAGCCGCTATTGCAATTTCGCTCACATCAGTTTTTCAGGCATTCAGTTCTGCTACATACAGCATGATTATTTCGTTCGCTCGACAGCTGCTTGTATTGCTTCCTGTCGCATATTTTTTGTCGTTTACTGGCAACGTAAACAATGTATGGTGGGCGTTTCCTGTCGCTGAAGTTGCGTCAGTTTTGCTGTCGTGCATATTCATGGCAAAAGTGTATCGTACAAAAATAAAGCCGCTTCGCAATATATAAACGGTGCTATTGCATGCAATACAGTGATGTGCGCTGTTACGGTTCTATCACAAAAAATGCAACTTCATTTTCCCAGTCAAAAACTGTATTGCCGCATGCGCTTTCCAAAAGGCGCACGATTTTTTCAAGCTCTTTTACCCCGAGCGCTTCTGCCATCTTTGAGCCATATGCAGAGTTTTGTGTGTCAAACCACTTTGCAAGCTCTCCTTGCGTTATGTAGCGTTTTTCTATAAAACGTTGCGAAAATGCTTTCACAGAAAATCCGCTGTTTTTGAATTCATCGCAAATGGTGTCCATGTTCCAGTTAAAGAGCGGATTTGCCTTGTCGCTAAAAAACGCTGTTTCGGCATTGTCCATTTTGCACAAAAGGTCTTCGTATGGTTTGATTGCAGTTCCTGTCAATATGTGCTTTTTGACAATGCCACTTATGCGCTGTCCGCCCAATGGAATGCGTTGTGCAATTACTATACGCCATGCATCTGCAAATACGCTTTGCACAATTTCAGATGCGCTTAAAGCATTTTCTGTTGCAGTATTGTCATCAGTGAAGGCAAAGCCTCGCGTCATTTTTTTATGCACGACTGAATCAAGCGCACCTACAAGCGCCTGTATGGAATTGCGCGAGGTAAACGGATTGTGAAAAAACAATCTGTCAAAAACTGCTCCTTCATATGCGAAGTTTAAAAGGAGGCTTGAAAAAATCTCTCTTGTCAAAAGTGCGGCAGATGATGCTTCCTTGCAAACTTGCAAAAAAGGCTTGTCCAAGTCGCCGAGCGTGCGACAATACTGCTCAAGTATGTTTTTACCCTCTTGTGTTTTGCACACGCCGCACGTAACACCTTCGGGAGTACGGCGCATCACTTCCCACAGTAAAAGTCCGTCATCCGCATTCCACACAAGCGAGCGATGATGACGCACAAGCTCGGCAAGTTCAATGAGCATATCGCGGAGCGTAAGCAACACATGGGCACGGTTTGAATCTATGCGAGCCTGCCACGATTTGTCCGCGCGACTAAGAGCTGTTTCCTTTGAAGTGTCTTTTGGGCTAAACGTAAGCTGCTCGCTTTTTTTGCCACGTGCAAAATGCGCGTGTGTCCACCATTCGCCGAGCACGTCGTGCGTCACACCTGCCGCGCTTTCACCTGCCGTGCCAGTTGTTGCACTGTCATTCTCTTTGTTGCCTGCCGCAAGAGCGTCCACCGTACGCATAGTGCCCATAACATCATCTGCCGTGCGTGCTATTTGCTCGCGCTCAAGCAATGCTGCTATTTGCAACTCGCGTCGCGAGAGCACATCATCCCTAATTGATTTTTCATAGCCTTGCGTGCTCGGCGTGTAAAATACTCTGCCTATGAGTGCATCTGGAAGATACTGCTGAGCAACCCAATGGTCGCGGTACGCATGAGGATACAAATAGCCTTCGCCGTGTCCAAAGCCTTCTGCATCACGATTCCCGTCGCGCAGGTGGTTCGGCACTTCTGCATCTTCTTGTTCAACAGATGCAAGCGCGTCAAAAAACGCCATGGAGCTGTTAGATTTAGGAGCAGTTGCCAAATACAATGCTGCGTGCGCAAGAAAATAGCGACCTTCAGGCATGCCTACTCTGTCAAAAGCCTGCGCGCAACTTGTAACAACGGTGACTGCATGCGGGTCAGCAAGTCCGGTATCTTCGCATGCAGAAATAAGCATTCTGCGGAAAATAAAATTTGCGTCTTCGCCTGCGGCAACCATGCGGGCAAGCCAATACATTGCAGCATCAGCATCGCGCCCGCGCAAACTTTTTATGAATGCGCTTATGATGTCGTAGTGATAGTCGCCGTCACGGTCGTACAGCACAACTTTTTTTTGAATTGATTCTTCTGCCGTTTCTGCGCTTATGTAAATTGTGCTTCCCCATGCGGGCACAGGCGGCTCTGCTCCTGGGTCCCATTTTTCGCTCGTTGTCTCAACAGCAAGTTCAAGCGCATTGAGCAAACTTCGCGCATCGCCACTTGCTGTTTCTACAAGATGTTCAAGCGCTCCTTTTTCAAACTCCACATTCCAGTGACCGTAGCCGCGTTCGGTGTCAGAAAGCGCTTGCTCGGCAGCTTTTTTCAAATCATCTTTTGTGAGTGCTTTTAACTGAAACACACGGCTCCTGCTCACGAGTGCTTTGTTCACTTCAAAGAATGGATTTTCTGTTGTCGCACCAATTAAAATGATTGTACCGTTTTCAACCCACGGCAAAAGTGCATCCTGCTGCGCGCGGTTCCATCGATGTACTTCATCAACAAATAAAATTGTGCGGCGGCTGTACAAGTTGAAATACTCTTCCGCCTGCTTGATTGCGCCTCTAATATCTGCAACACCAGTGAGTACAGCGTTGAGCGTAATAAAATTGCTCTTTGTGTGATTGGCAATGACGCGCGCAAGTGTTGTTTTGCCGCTTCCCGGCGGTCCGTAAAAGATGACTGACGAAAGCTGGTCCGCGGCAATTGCACGCCGCAACAGCCTGCCTTTACCTACGATGTGGTCTTGCCCAATATATTCGTCGAGCGTGCGCGGTCTCATGCGCGCGGCAAGCGGTTCACGGAGCAAATGCGCTGCTTTAAAGAGAATGTCGTCTCCTTCAGCCATATGTGGAAATACCTATTCTCTGTTCCAGTTGCCACGTGACGCATAATATGCCCATAAGCATATGTCATCGTAGCTGGTGCCTGAAATAGAATCTTTCCGTTTAAAATCAGCTGCCGCGTAAAGCGTTGCGTTTATTTCGCTTTTTTCTGGATCGATGCAAATCATGGCAGGTATTTCATAAGGAGCGTCAAGAGCTGCCTCTGCATTTGTGCTGAATCCTACGGTAGAACTGCCGGGTTGACCGCCTGAATTTGTCACTTTTGCAAGACCTGACGTATATGTGCCAAGTATAATCGCGTTGCTCGTAACTGCTATAGAGAGTATTGTGCTACGACATGAAGCAGCGTCGGACCAAGAGACTGCATCAGATGAATACTGCAATGTGCTTCCTGATGCACGGTACACATGTGTTGCTGCTCCACCTTTTCTTTCGTTTGTTGCAGAAGCTTCTGTATCAAAGAAATAGGTGTTGCCGCTGAAATATATAGCAGACTTTGTTGAAGCGCCAGCACCATGTGTACTTACAGGAACGGATGTATTAAGCGTAGTTCCATCAAGTTTATATACCTTGCCATCTAGCTGTATATATGCCTCGCGATGTGCTGCATCAATCGTATTTGTGCAGAATAGTGTTGTCGTGGTGCTGTTGGAATCTCCGACATCAGCTGCCATTTTTTTCCATGTTGCTGCTGGTGTGTCATAATAATATAAATGACGCGGACCTCGTATGTTTTTGCCATCGGTTTTATTACTTACAATCTCCGTGCCTATTGCATATAAGTAATGTGTATTTGCAGCAAGTTTATAAATATATATGCCATCAAATTTGTCGCCGTAGTAGTTATACGAAAGCTTTTCAATACCGTTTGTAAATTCCGTCCAACCGGCGTTATAGTTTATATCCGCCTGTTTATAATAGATTCTTCCATTTTGGACAAAAATACATTCCGTACCACCCAATGTATAGCGCACTATAGAATTGATGCGCCCTTTTACTGTGGCATCTCTAAGTTCTACTTCTCCCATAATTTTTGCAAATACGATTTGATAACAACTTGCACATGCCAGTGCTGTCGCAAAAAGAGCTGCGCATAGCAACAACTTAGTAATTCTGATTCTCATGCTCGTCGTCCTAAAAATGGTATCGTGCAGAAAGCGAGGCCGTTATGAATAAGCCATGAAAAGTGTATTTTCTTTTCTCTTCTGCTGTCAGTTTAACGCCGTTTGCATCTTTTGCAAACGAATTCCATTGCGGCAGCCACAAAAAATCGCATCCTATGCCGAACGACCAACTTTCAAATGCACGGAAAAATACACCTATTTCAGGTTTTACCGCTAAAGCAGGAAAATACTTTCTGCTTTGATATGTTTCAAATGCTATTCCCGCCGCTAATGTGATTGGAAATTCAAAACGCCATATTGACGGCTGAAATGTGGCACACAGCGTTATAGGCCAAAAATTGAATACGTTGCTTCCGAGCGTTGGATGATAGCCAACAGTGATATCTCCGCCGAGCGCAAACCAACTTGTAAGAAAATATCGGTAGCCAAGCTGCGCAGCTCCGCCCACATACATGTGCTTTTTGAAGTTGAGCGGAAAACTCGGCATGAGCGAAATCTGTATGTATTGGTCACCACGTCCGTTCATTTTATATGCAGGACTTGCCCCATCGTCATATTCATCGCCTTGAGAGCCGTCCTGTGAAAAAACGCTTGCCGTACACAATAAAAAAATGCAGAGCAGCGGTAAAATTCGTTTCATTGTTCCTCGCATTGCTAATGCAGCAAAAAAAAGATATAGTACAATTATATCTTATTTCAATACGTTTTATCAATAATGAAATACTTTTAGGACGGTGCAGGTTACATGAGCGCAGTACTCATAGATGGGAAAAAAATTGCCTCAGACATTCGTGCAGAAGTTGCAGTGCGTGTGCAAAAGGCAAAAGCGCGAGGCATAGTGCCGTGCCTTGCGGTGATTCTTGTAGGCGACAATCCTGCAAGCGTTTCATATGTGGCAGCAAAACAAAAAGCGCTTGCAGAAGCGGGAATGCTCGACAAATCTATACACATGCCAGAGAACACAAGCGAGCAAGAACTGCTTTCAATTATCAATGAGCTCAACAGCGACAACAGCGTGCATGGCATTCTTGTGCAACTGCCGCTTCCAAAACACATAAACGAGCAAAAAATCATTATGGCAATTGCAAGCGAAAAAGATGTTGATGGTTTTCATCCCATAAACGCGGGCAATCTTGTAATTGGAAATGATGCGCCGCTTCCATGTACGCCGCACGGAATCATTGAATTGCTAAAGCGAACGCACGTGCAAACTGACGGCGCAAACGTTGCTGTCATAGGGCGTTCAAATATTGTTGGAAAGCCTACAGCTCTTTTGCTTGCGCGAAGAGACTGCAACGCGACTGTAACGCTCTGCCATACGGGAACAAAAAATCTTGCAGACATTACACGGTGCGCTGACATTGTAATTGTTGCAGTTGGAAAACCGAATGCAGTTACTAAAAACATGATAAAACGCGGCGCATGCGTCATAGATGTGGGCGTAAACAGAATTCCTGACAGTTCAAAAAAAAGCGGCTATCGATTAGTTGGCGATGTTGATTTTGAGAACGTGAAAGAGGTTGCGTCTTTTATTACGCCTGTGCCTGGTGGCGTTGGTCCCATGACAATAGCAATGCTCATGCAAAATACGCTTGAAGCAGCCGAGCGTTTTGCCGAGCGATGCACCGCACAGAACGGAGTGAACGAAAAGTACACTGCTGTACCGCATGGAGTACACGCATGAACGCTCCTAATCTCCGCGACATTCAAAGCGAGCATGATGCGCGAAACGTACCGCTGAAAAAAGTAGGCGTGTGCGGATTGCGGTATCCTGTAACGGTACTCGACAAAATCAATAAAACGCAAAACACAACTGCTGTTGTCGATTTATTTGTCAATTTGCCGCACAATTACAAAGGTACGCACATGAGCCGCTTTGTAGAAATTTTTCACAAGCACTATAGCACTATTGCAATGAATCATTTCCTCGCCATGCTCAACGAAATGCGCGAAAAACTTTTTGCCGAGCACGCATATGGAAAAATCACGTTTCCTTTCTTTATGAAAAAGAACGCGCCGATTACTGCTACACCTGGCATAATGAGCTACATGTGTTCATACGAAGGAAGTGTCGGCAAAAACGAGCGCATTTTTTTTATAGCTGTCGAAGTGCCTGTTACTACAGTGTGTCCATGCTCAAAAGCAATAAGCGAATACGGAGCGCACAATCAACGCGGCATTGTGCGCGTAAAACTTTTGTACTCAGATTTTTTCTGGATTGAAGATGTAATTGCTGCGATTGAATCGTGCGCATCAAGCGGCCTGTACAGCGGACTCAAACGCGAAGATGAAAAATACGTAACGGAACATGCGTATGACAATCCGCGTTTTGTGGAAGATGTTGTGCGCGATGTGTACCTTGCGTTGCGCTCGTTTCCCGTTGCAACGCCGTTTGCATGGTTTTCAGTTGAAGCAGAAAACTACGAGAGCATTCACAATCACAACGCATACGCGTGCGCGGAATATGGAAAATTGCCGCAAGAAATTTTTTAGGAACGATAATGACATATTTTTTTGAAACATACGGTTGCCAAATGAATGTTGCGGAGTCTGCTTCTATAGAGCAACTTTTTATTGCGCGCGGCTGGGAAAAAGCGGACGACGCACAAGTTGCAGACATCGTTGTCATAAACACGTGTTCGGTGCGCGCCACTGCGGAAAATCGTGTGTTCGGGAGACTCGGTTGGTATGCGGGACTTAAAGCGGTGCGCGCAAAAGAGAACGGCGCAAAAACAAAGACGCTTGAAAAAGCAGTGGCGCACGTGCAAAATGGCGTAAAGCCGCTCACGCTTGTAGTTACCGGCTGCATGGCAGAACGATTATTAAAATCGCTCAAAGACGATTACCCGTTCATCGATTATGTTGTGGGCACATTTGCAAAAAAATATTTTGGCGAAATCATCACCGCAGTGGAAAAAGGCACAAAAGCAGAAGCGTTCGACGACACGCCCGTATATACATTTGCGCCCATTTCCGCACAGCCAGGCGCTTTTTCAACGTTCGTTCCGATTATGCACGGCTGCAACAACTTCTGCACCTTCTGCATTGTACCGCATGTACGCGGTAGAGAAATTTCGCGCCCTGCAAACGAGGTGCTTGCAGAACTCGACGTGCTTTCATCATACGGCGTAAAAGAGATTACGCTGCTCGGACAAAACGTAAACTCGTACCGCTCCGCTGAAGCTGATTTTGCTTCGCTCCTTTCACTCATAGAAAATCATCTTGCAAAAACTAGCTCGCCTATAGAATGGGTGCGCTTTGTTTCAAGCCATCCAAAAGACTTGAGCGATGATGTAATCGACGTAATTGCACAAAGCAACGTGCTCTGTCATCATATACACCTGCCAGTGCAGCACGGCTCAAGTCGCATCTTGCAAGCAATGAATAGACGTTACACGCGCGAACACTATTTGTCGCTTGTTGAAAAAATTAGAAACTGCATACGCGATGTGTCACTTACCACAGACATCATGCTCGGATTTCCCGGAGAAACAGACGAAGACTTTGCAGAAGTACAGTCGCTCATGGAGCAGGTACGCTACGAAAATGCGTTCATGTATTACTACAATCCGCGCGAAGGAACGCCTGCGTGCAACATGGCGGAGCAAGTGCCGCTTGCAGTAAAAAAGACTCGGTTGCAAAAAATCATAGACATACAGCTTGCAATCACTGCACAGGAAATGCAAAAGCGCGTGGGCACAACCGTAAAAGCGCTTGTGGAATCGGTGAGCCGCGACGACAAAACGGAACTGCTCGCACGCACGCAACAGGATGAGCGAGTTGCATTCAAAGCAGAAAAATCGCGCATTGGTACATTCGTTACAGTAAAGCTTACAGAGTTGCGCGGTCAGACATTCAAGGGGGAGCTGCTGACATCGTTGCAAGCATTGCCCGTAGTTTGACTACTTGCTATACTGGTGCTCATGGCATATACGCTTTTTATCGATGGCAAAGAAGGCGCCACAGGTTTGCACTTGTTTGAACGGCTTGCCAGCCGCAACGACGTTACGCTCCTGCACATTGCAGAAGACAAACGTAAAGACACAGCAACACGGCGTGCGCTCATCAACGAGTCGGACATTACAGTCTTGTGTCTTCCCGACGAAGCAGCACGTGAATCAGTTTCGTTGTGTACAAACAGCAACACACGCATCATCGACGCTTCAACTGCACACCGCACCTCTGCAACATGGACATATGGCTTTCCAGAACTTTCGCCTGTGTTTCGCAAAAGCATTGCCTCGTCAAAGCGCGTTGCCGTTCCTGGCTGTTACGCGAGCGGGTTTAATGCAATATGCTACCCGCTTGTGACGCAACTTGTTATGCCACGCGATTATCCCGTTGTGTGTTCTGCTGTTTCGGGCTACAGTGGCGCAGGCAAAAAAGCGATTGCGCAATACGAAAACGCCGTTCGCGACAGTACGCTCGACTCGCCGCGTTTATATGCGCTTACCCAGCAGCACAAGCATTTACCCGAAATGCAAAAAGTGAGCGCACTCGACTTTCCACCAGTTTTTATACCGTATATATGCGATTATTTTTCTGGCATGACAGTTACTGTTCCGCTCCATGCGCGCTTGCTTGCAAGAAAAGTGAACGTGCGCACCATCCACGAGATTTTTGCAGCTCATTACCGTGGCTGTAATTTTATCACTGTCGCACCGCTTGCAGACAACGATACACTGTATGAACAGTTTATTGCAGCAAATACGCTTTTAGGCACGAACAACATGTGCTTGTTTGTATACGGCAATGACGAGCGCATACTCGTTACAGCGCAGTTTGACAATCTTGGCAAAGGCGCATCTGGTGCTGCTGTGCAGTGTATGAATATTATGCTGGGCATTGACGAGCGCACAGGCCTTGTGTAAACAGCACACCTACATCTTTATCGCCTTAAAACGCCTCATTTTACCAATCATAGCTTGTGCAGCAATTTGCATATCGTAAGCAGCAATTACTTTTCCCCCTTATTTAGCAATTGAAACGGGCAACAAAAACTTCCGAAAATTGCACATTCTCTGCGAATTATAGTGTAAAAGCTTTTTTACAATGAGGTATGCCATGTCTGTACAATATGATTTTTCAAACGACTTTATTTTTTGCCATGTCATGCAAGATGCCGACATCTGCAAAGAGGTGCTTGAAATAATTCTTGCAGAAAACATCGCACCTATAAAAAACATCATCTCGCAAAACGCTCTTTCCCGTTTAAGCGGAACAAAAGCTGTGCGCCTGGACATTTGCGTCGAAACAATAGACGGCAAATTATACGACATAGAAATGCAGGTCGTGAATAAGTACGGGCTTCCGCAGCGAATGAGGTTTTATCAATCTATGTTGGATTTAAGCTATCTTCGTGAAGGGGAGCACTACAAAAATCTTCGCGACAACTACATCATTTTCATCTGCAAGTTTGACTACTTCAAGAAAAATCTTCCGGTTTACTTTTTTGAAAATTTGTGCGAAAATGACAGGAGCATTAAGTTTAATGATGGAACTAAAAAAATCATCATAAACACAACAGCTTTTAACAACACGAACAACAAAAGGCTTAAACAACTTTTAGAATTCATCCAAGAAGGAACACTTTCAAACCCCCTCACAAGGAGGATACACGAAATGGTAGAGATTTCCAGACTGCAAGAAGTGGCAAAAGAATTTTATCAGCTCATATCTCCTTACGAAATGGACCTCCGTGACAAGTGGAAAACTGAAGGATTGGAAGAAGG
>JAFSRD010000019.1 GCA_017446265.1 Treponema sp. | reverse complement strand
CTTCTACCCAATTTATTCAATTTTTGGTGGAAAGAAATCAGAGGGATAAAATTAGGGAAGTTCTGATGGGAACTTCTAAAAACTTCAGTTTTTAGAAGTAACTTTGAAAATGCGATGTTTTTCGCCTTGCAATTTCAAGGCGAAAAACTCGTCGGCAATCTCTAAAAAATCACGAAAGTGAGTTTTTAGAGATGCCCTAATTAATTTACGAAAGGCATTAGTTAATTAGTGCTTTCTTTGTAATTTGTAGTTTGCAAGAACTTTTCAAATTAGTTTTTGAATGAGTGGGTGCATAGATAGTATGTACCCACTTTTTTTACACCGTAGTGTCATCGTAAAATTGTGTTATAAGGTAACAATAGAAATTGGTTAGTATTCCAGCTAAATGATGCCCATTAATTAATATTGCTGCCATTTAAAATTCAAACCAAGCGCCATCACGCGTCAAGTACCAATCTGCAAGCACATTTGCTTTTTCTACATTATACCATGACACGCTTCCGTCTTTATTCAAAATGACGACATGATTGCCGTTTTGCGCCACTTTGAGCGGCAGCGAAGCAGAGCGATTGTACTGCACGTTTTTACGTGTGGAAACTGAGTAGCCGAATACTTTGTCGCCGCCAATATCTGTGTATACAGTGCCATCGTGAAAATAGGTGAACGCATTCGTGTCTTCATCGTTGAGTTTAAGCAGTGTTGCACTCCGCAGTGTGCGCGTCATGAATGAAAAAAGATTTGTCATTTTTGCTTCTCCACTTTGCACTGTTATGCCGTAAATCATTTCTCCTACGCTTGAAAGCGAATATATTACATTGCCGTTTACTTTGAGCGGTACGACTTCTTTTGTATTGACATTGACACTTATCAAAGCGGCAGGAGGATTTGTCGCAGACGACTTTGCTACATATAGTATGTCGTCAATAAGTACTGCGTCCTGTAATCCTGCTCCTATGTACAATTCTTCGCGCTTGCCTGTGTCAAGATGATATGCATTCACATTCGTATCGTTTTCAATATCGAGCGCTATTGAGCGAAAAACACGGAGCATCTGTATGGAGTTTTTCGGTGTAAAAAGATTTTTCAGCTGTTGCGTTGAAAAATCGAGGAACTGCACGTCTCTTTTTGTACCTTTTGACCACAGCAATATGCCGTTGCCGTATGTCGCCATATGTGTGTGTGCAGGATTCTGCGCAAGTTTGTTGACAATGCCTGTATCATATGACGACTGATAGATCGCATCTTTTGTTAAAAAATAAAATCCTGATGGGGCATTTGCCATATCGTAAATTTTTTCATATATGTTGTCGGTGAGCGCATGCAGCGAAAGTGTTTCTGTCTCTGGTGTTGCATCTGTGCGATATATGTTGCCCCCGTTTGAGCCAAGCAAAATTGTCGATTCGTATTTTGTGCCTGCAACAATTTTTTCATTTCCGAGCGACTTGTAATTTTTCAATATTTGTGGCGTTGAAAATGATTTTGTATAGCCGAATTCAAGCGCGTACAGCGAAAATCCGCGTGCTGCGTTCTCTGCAAAATAATACACATTTGTGTCGTTTCTGCTTGTAAGGAGAATAGGATTTTTGGCTGCTGCAACAGTCGCTATTTTTCCTGTGAGCGCAGAGATGATGTAGACATTGTTGTTTTTTACCCCCGCCATATATGTGTCGTTGTTGAACGTAACTATATGTAAAAGATTGCTTTCTGTCTGTAGCTTTTGGCGAAGACGGCCAGTTTGCATGTCGTAGTACGAAATAGTTCCCATCGGTGAATACATGCACACTGTTTTCTCTGTGCTGCTTGTCGCTGCATACGAAATAATGCCTGTCGCATCTTTCACTTTGTTTACAACAGCACCGTCTGAAGTACGCAAAAAAATCGCGCTATCAACAGCTGTTGTTCCTGCAATGATGTATGTGCCTTTAGCCGAGAACGAAAGCGATGTGAGCGGGTCGGAAAATCGTCTGGCATATTTTCGTTTAAGCGTATTAAAATCCCACACGCTTACACGGTTTGTAACCCCTCCATCTGTTTCATACGCTGCGACAGTTTTTCCGTCAGGTGAAGCTGCTATGAGTTTTATCTGTAAATCTGATATTTGATAGTGTTCGCCTTGGTCATCGTTCATCCATTTTATTAAAAAACCGTCGTTGTCGGCACTGAAAAATGTTTTGAGCGAATAATCGTCAGTTGCAGGCACAATGCTTGTTACAGAACTTTGATGCGCCTGTGTAGATATATGCGACTGTGCGCCAACTGAAAAAAATGGTAAACTTGCAATTACTGTAGCAGCAATTTTTTTGCATAATGTGTGTGTCATTTATTCTACCCTCAACAGTTTGCTAAAATGATATATGTCGCTTGTCATGCCGAGCAAAAATATTACAGCAATAAAAGCCATGCCGACATACTGGACGTAGTATTGTATTTTTGGATGCACTGGACGGCGAAAAATACATTCTATGAACGCAAACAGAATAAGTCCGCCATCAAGTATGGGAATGGGAAGCAAGTTCATAATAAAAAGCGAAATGCTTATGAATGCCATTAAATCGAGCAGCGCAGTAATTCCCTGACGCGCTCCTGCTGAAAATCCTTCGCGTACTGTGTCACCGAGCATTCCTGCAACGCCCGCAGGTCCTGAAAGCGCATTTTTAAAATCGACGCCGCGAAAGAGAATTGCTATGCTTTTCAGCGTGAGCGCTACAGTGCTTCCTGTGCGCTGAACGCCTTGCCATAGCGCAGGAAAAAATGAATGCCGTTGTGCCTCCCGTTTTATCGGCTCTGTTGAAAAAGCGGCAACGCCTATTTTGCCAATGCCGCTTGATTTGTCAAGCTCGCTTCTGACAGTAAAAGAAAGCGTTTCTCCATTTCGATTGACAACAATCACCAAGTCTTTGTCAGGATTTGTGCCAACATGTTGAATAATGTCTGAAAAATCGCTCGTCGTGCTGCCGTTTATTGACAGTATAATGTCGCCGGTGAGCAATCCTGCATCGCGCGCGGCAGAGTGAACCTCTGGGTACACTTCATCTGCAAGCTGTATCTGTGTTGAGTATGAATAGTATGTGTATCCTGCAAGCGCAATAATTACAAATGCCATGAACGCGAAAATAAGGTTGAAAAACGGACCTGCAAAACCAATGAACGCGCGCTTAAACGGATGAATGCCGTACAGCGAATCTTTTGGCGCATCAATGTAGCGCGAGTTGTTTGCAATTGCTTCTGCAAAATCTTTTTCACCTTTCATTGCGCAGTAGCCGCCGAGCGGTAAAAGCGACAGGCGGTAGTCAGTGCCGCGCACTGTTCTGTGCAAGAGCACGGGACCAAAACCAATCGAGAACGCTTCAACGTCCACGCCGAACAACTTTGCCGCAAGAAAGTGTCCGAGCTCGTGAAAAAAAACTATAAAACCAAGACAGATGATGCCGTATATCCATTTCATATGAGTTGCTCCGCAATGGCGCGTGCGTTTTTGTCTATAGTAAAAACGTCGTCAAATGTTTGAGGTAACACAGACCAATCTTCATCAAGCACGCGCCGCACAATTTTTGCAATGTCGGTAAATTGTATTCTGCCATCTAAAAAGGCGAGGGCGGCAACTTCGTCTGCGGCGTTGTATGCAATCGTGCAGCTCCCTCCGCGCTCTACTGCTTCATATGCGTATGCGAGCAGGGGAAAGTCTTCTGTGCGCGGCGTGTAAAACGCGAGCGTCTTGCCGCACAAGTCGAACGGTTGCAAGTAATTTTCGCTTGTTGCAGGAAAGGCAAGCGCAGAAAAAATGGGGTGCCTCATGTCGGGGTCTGAAAGCTGCGCATAGAGCATGCCGTCTTTTGTGCGCACAAGCGAATGAACAACGCTCTGCGGATGTACGACGACTTTTACCTTTTTAGCAGCAAGGCCAAACAATCGACACGCTTCAATCACTTCAAGCCCTTTGTTTGCAAGCGTTGCAGAGTCAATCGTAATTTTTTTGCCCATGCTCCATGTGGGGTGCTTGAGCGCGTCGTTTGCAGTGACGGAAGCAAGTTGCTCTTTTGTGCATTTGCGGAACGGACCGCCTGAAGCTGTTATGATTGCTTCCTCAATATTTTCTTTGCCAATTTTATTGACGAGCTGGAAAAGTGCCGAATGCTCGGAATCTACCGGAATAATTTTTGCGCTTGTTTTTTTTGCAAGTTCTTCAATAAGATGCCACGCCATGACGACTGTCTCTTTGTTTGCAAGTGCCAAATCAACTCCAGCTTCAAGCACTGCTTTTGAAGGCAGCAATCCTGCACTTCCTGCAATGCCGTTGAGCGCAATGTCTGCCTGTGTTTGACGCAAAAACTTTTCAATGCATTCGTTGTCTTCGCTCGTAAGCGCGTAGGGGCAGTTGTATTCTTTTGCAAGAGACGCAGTTTTTTCGCGGCTTGTATGTGCAACTAATCCACACGCGCAAAAATCATGCGGCATGTTTTTGATGATGTCGAGCGCGCTTGTTCCTATTGAGCCCGTACAGCCGAGCACTAAAACCTTTTTCATCGTTAGAGGGGCTGCACTCCGTAAAGGATGTGCAGCAACAGGTAAAAGACAGGAGCGGCAAATAAGATGGAATCTATTGAATCAAGTGCACCGCCGCGTCCGAGTATAATGGTGCCGGAATCTTTAATGCCTGCGCTTCGTTTAAATACAGACTCAACTAAATCTCCAACGATAGCGGCAGTTGCAATGAGTGCTCCTGACAGAAGCTGTTTCCACACTGTACTGGGAAATATTTCTGGAAAAAGCACATGAATGAGCACAGCGGCAACCATGCATCCTGCATATCCTCCAATAAAGCCTGCAATGCTTTTGTTAGGGCTTGCAGCTACAATGCCGCGGTTGTTTTTGCCGAACAACATGCCGAACAGCCATGCAGCAGAGTCACATATAAAAATGGTGAACAAAAATGAAGCTATGTAAAATGGCGCGTGCTCATATGCTGTCATGCGCGAGATAAAAGAGGCGAGATAGCCTGTATAGAATATAATGAGAATGGAAAGCGAAACAGCTGTATTTGAATGCGTAAATGTTTTTGTGGCAAAACTGTTATATCCGAGCAAGACGAGTATGCATGCAATAAATGCAAATGAAACATAGTTTAACGGCAATTTGCAGCAAATGCATATATATGCAAAAATGGGGATTGCACCGGTAAGTGCAAGCAACAAGTACTTTGGGAGCAGCGGACTGTTTTTTGAAAACATATTGTACAGTTCAGAACAGCCTGCTATGGAAAAAAACAGTACGACCAGATGAAGCGGCAGTTCGTGGTAATATGGCAAAAATACGAGTCCGATTACAAGTGGAATGCCTAGAAAAAACACTAATAAACGCTGCAACACTTTATTCATGCGCTTCCCCATACTGTATTGCGCCAAACCGTCTGCTGCGGTTTTTAAACTTCTCTATGTCGGCATAAAATTCTTCAACAGTGTAGTCAGGCCACAGCGTATCTGTAAACAGCAATTCAGCATATGATGCGTGCCACAATAAAAAATTGCTCAGCCGTTTTTCGCCACCAGTGCGTATGAGCAAATCTACATCGGGGAGATTCGGCACATCGAACGAAGATGCTATTGTCTGCTCTGTTATATTACAAGCGGCGGTGTTGTTTGCAACAAGCTGTTTTACACCGCGCACAATTTCATCGCGCCCGCCATAGTTGATTGCCATGACGAGCGTTGTTCCTGTAAAGGCAGCTGTCTCTGCAATTGCTGTATGCAAGTCTGTCTGCACGTCTTTTGGCAAGCGCGAACTGTCGCCTATATGCAAAAGCCGTATGCTGTTTTTTTTGTAAAAGTCAAACTCTGCGCGTAGATGCTTGCAGATGAGCCCCATAAGATAGCCTACTTCTTCTTCAGTGCGCTTCCAGTTTTCTGTAGAAAATATATAGAGCGTGATGTACGGTATTCCAAGCTCAGCTGCTGCTCCGACAACTTCTTTTGCTCTTGTGAGTCCTGCTGCGTGACCGTTGCTGCGGATTTTATTCTGTCTCGCTGCCCAACGTCCATTGCCGTCCATAATAACAGCAACATGTGTTGGCAGATTATTTTTATCGACAGCCATCAGCCTTCTAGAATTTCCTTTTCTTTTGCATCATACAGTTTTTGTATTTCCGCAATGTATTTGTCGGTGAGCTTTTGCAATTTGTCTGTTTCAGATTTCAAATCATCTTCAGTAAGTTCACCTGCTTTTTGCTGCTTTTTCAAGTCGTCATTGCCGTCGCGCCTAATGTTGCGTATTTGCGTGCGATAGTTTTCTGCGTCTGCTTTTGCTTGCTTTACAAGTTCTTTGCGCCTGTCTGCAGTGAGCGGTGGAAACGATATGCGGATAACTTTGCCGTCATTTGAAGGATTCAAGCCTAAATCAGCTGTTTGAATCGCTTTTTCAATTTCGCCTATGAGCGACTTGTCGAACGGCTGAATGACTATTGAGCGCGCTTCTGGAATAGCAATTGTTGCAACTTGATTGAGCGGCGATTTTTGCCCATAGCAATCTACGCGTACTTTGTCAAAAATAGCTGCTGACGCGCGCCCTGTGCGGATTGCATTGAATGTGTCTTTGAGCGATGCGAGCGCTTTTTGCATTTTTATTTCACTGTTCTCTGCCATACATACTCCTAAAGAAATCATGAAAAAACTGAATTTTGTAGAACGCCGCTGCACTCACAGCGGCTTTTGTGCGTGTTATTTTCCGAGCACATACAAAACAATCTCGCCAAAAGAAAGGTCTGCGCCAACTGATTTTGCAATTTCGGCAAGCTTTGCGCTCACAGTGAGCTTATCGTCTTTTACGAACATTTGGTCAACAAAACAACTCTCTTCAAGATGTTTTTTTAGCTTGTTTTTGATGATGTTGTCCTTGACATTCTGTGGCTTGCCAGCCATCTTTTCATCTTGCTCCATTTGCTTTTGGAAAATCTCGTTCTGCTCGTCAATGTATGACTGCGGCACGTCTTTTTGCGTAATGTATGCTGGTGTGTACGCTGCCATGTGCAAGCAGCAGTCATTTGCGAATTCGGCGGCTTTTGCGTCTGTTGAGCCGTTGACAATGCAGATGACACCGATTTTAAAATCGCTGTGGATATATGTTCCTGCAACTGCGTTATCGGGCACAGTAAGCAAGCACAGGCGGCTCACAGACATATTTTCGCGTGTTTTTGCGGCAAGAACTGCAAACATGTCTGTATGCGCTGTTTCAACTTTTGTGTAGCCTTTTTCAAGCGTTAAATCGACAAGCTTTTCGCCAAGCGCAATAAACTCATCACCTTTTGAAACGAAGTCTGTTTCACACACAACTTCTACCATTGCAATTTTATTGCCCTGCCGCTTGATGAATATGCGTCCTTCCGCAGTTGCGCGGTCTGCACGCTTTGCAACAGCTGCAAGCCCTTTTTCTTTGAGCAGCTTTGTTGCCTTTTCAATGTCGCCGTCTGAATCTTGCAGCGCACGCTTGCAGTCCATCATGCCCGCGCCTGTCGAATCGCGGAGAGCCTTTATGTCAGATGCTTTAATTTCCATATATTACTCCAATTTAGTCACGATACATTTTATCTTCATCGAAAAGCTGCTCATGTTCTTTTTGGTCAGCTTCAATATCTTCTTCTTTCGGTTCTGTCGGCTGGTAGTTGCTGTAATCTTCAATTTCTATGTCGTCGTCTTTTACAACAGCATCAGTTTGCACGCCGTCTTCTTCGTCGTTGAGATTTTCGAGCACTTTGAGGCTTTCCTCGTTGTCGCTTTCTATGACTGCGTTTGCAATGACAGACGTAAAAAGCGAAATGGCGCGAATTGCATCATCGTTGCCGGGAATAGGGTAGTCTATGCCTTCGGGATTGCAGTTCGTGTCGACGACAGCTATAATTGGAATGTTCATGCGCCGTGCTTCGGCAACAGCAATCTGCTCCTTATGCGTGTCGATAATGAACACAACGCCGGGAAGCTCTTTCATCTCTTTGATGCCGCCGAGATTCTTCTCAAGTTTCGCCTTTTCTTTTTGCAACGCAGACACTTCTTTTTTTGTTAAATTTTCAAATGTGCCGTCAACTTCCATCTTTTCGATTTTTTTTAGTCGTTGCAGAGATTTTTTGATTGTTGAAAAGTTTGTGAGCATGCCGCCGAGCCAACGGTTGTTTACATAGAACTGGCCGCAACGTTCTGCTTCTTTTTGAATGGCTTGCTGTGCTTGTTTTTTTGTGCCGACGAACAAGACGCTTTTTCCTGCCATCGTTGTTTTACGGACAACATCGTAGCTTTCTTTAATTGCCGCGATTGTCTTTTGCAAGTCGATAATGTGAATGCCATTGCGCTCTGAAAAAATATATTTTTTCATGCGCGGGTCCCATCGTTTTACCTGATGACCGAAATGCACTCCCGATTCAAGCAGGTTTTTCATAGTGACAACTGCCATTGTCGTACTCCTTCACCGGTATTGTTTAGATACCCCATACTCTGTTTCTCGATACGTTTTTAGCAAAAAACGCACGGAAGATAGGCTGTTTGCAGGCGCACGGCCAAAACAGCCTGCAAAGATTACTCAGTTAGTGAATATCCTTGTTCTTTGAGCATATCATAAAGTTCGGAAATGGGCAAGCCCTCGACACCGCTTGTGGAACCGTGTATGCTATCGATGAAGCAAGAGGCAAGGCTTTGGATGCGGTAGCCGCCGGCAGCTCCATGCCATTCGCCTGTTTCAACATACCAGTTTATCTCTTTGTCTGACATGGGCTTGAACGTTACGTTTGTAATGCTTGCACGCGTAGAGACAGAACGCGTTTTTCCGTTGTACAGCGCAATGACTGTCTTTACCGCGTGTGTGCGTCCCTGTAGCTCGCTCAAAAAATGTATTGCTGTGTCTTGGTCGCTCGGCTTGCCGAATATTTTGCCACCAAACAAAATGACTGTGTCTGCTGCGAGAATCCATGCAATTTCCCTGTTTGAAGAAAGCATGCGGATAACAGCTGCAATTTTTTCGCGCGCAAAAAGTTCAGGCACGTCTTCTGCTTGCATGCGCTCGGAGATAGTTTCATCTATGTTTGGCATAACTACCTGGTAAGGGATGTGCAACATCTTGAGTATGTCCTGACGGCGTGGCGAAGAAGACGCAAGGATAATCGGTTCCAATGTTTCACCTCAATAAACCTGTTTGATACCTTCGTCATCAAACAGGTTGCGAGTTTTAACTCGTTAAAATGTCACGAGTTATAAAACATCGCATTTCAAATCAACCTGTTCTAAAACTGATGTTTCCGAACAGGTTTAATATATTATCAAAGCAGTGTAATGAGAGATATGGGATTCGAACCCACCGCCTTCAGCTCCGGAGGCTGACGCTCTATCCAGATGAGCTAATCTCTCTCATAAAGCATGCAGAGAAATCTGTATGCTTTTCAAAAAAGAAAAATCATTCTAAAATGGCATGCAGTTTACTTTGCATCTGACGCTTTTACGCTCTTGTTTGAACTGCTTCCATCAAGACGTATGTTTTTAAGTACTTCAAGCGCTCTCTTTCGTACGGCTGATGAGTAGTGATAGTCAGCTGCGATTTTAGAAATTTCGTCAACCATAGTGCGCTTATTTTCGGTGCTGTCCGCAAGTTTTTCAAAAGCGTCGAGCGTTTCAATTGCCATGCTGCTTGTCGGGTTGAGCACCCTGTTGCGGTGGTTCGCGAATGCAATCGCCGTCGTTGCCTCGTCGTTCTCATTGTAGCCCATTTCTCCGAGCGCACGGATTGCAGCAGACTGCACCATAGGCTCGTTGTCTGCAATAGCGATATTGACCAGCGTATTTTTTGAATGTACGCCTCCAACTTGACTGAGGAGCAGGCATGCCCGCCGCCTGATGTCAGGGTAGTTGTTTATGATGCGTCCATTCAGACGCGACGGATTGTTGATGCCTTCACCTGCGAGTTGGTCGAGCGCGGCGACAATCTCTGGTGAATTGTTTCCATTTTTTACAGCGTCTTCAAGATATTGCAGTGCAACGAGTTTGTTGTCGTATTCTTCTGATTGCGCAAGCGTAAGCACGACAACGCCGTCAATATCGCTGAGATATTCGTCTTCTACAGATGTTTCAGAGCGTCTGTTGTTCTGTTGCTGAACGCTTTGTTCTTGCGCGACAAGCAGCGAAGCAATGGCAACAAAAAGCGCTATGGTAAAAATATGCAGCTTTACTAATTTCATGTATGAGTCCCCCTTTCAGGAATCGGTTCATCAACCATGTTCAATAACGAAGTTGTCAAACAGGTCTATTCTATATAAAATCGGCAAAAAAAGCAACTTCCTGTAGCGACGCGCTTTTCAGTCTATGGGCGGAATGTGCACGAGCCACTTCCCGTTAATTTTGTTAAAGTAATAGTAGATGACGTCTGTGTCTTCGCGCATTTGTACGGCTTTTACCTCTGTCTTTGAGTCGTAGCGGATTTCGTCGACTTTGCGGCCCTTGCGCGATGGAACAAACACATACGTAAAATAGTCGCGCAGTGAGCTCATCTGCAAATTTTTTATTGGCAGCATGCGTGAAGCTCTGCGCAGGTTTGCAGGGTTTGACCAGTACTGTATTGACTCTTTGTCAATATACTTGACCCATGCCTCGTACTGTGATTTTGACATGATGTCTGCAAGTTCGCCGATAATTTTCATTATTTCTGTTTTGTCTTCGTTGAACGTTTTCAACGTGACGTCGACATTGTTTACGGAACGCAGATATTCTTCGTTTTTTGCGGTAGACAGGGCAGGCTGCTCGTGCTGCGTGCTCTGCTGGTGAACAATCTCGTCATGAGTTTGCGGCGCGTTTTTTGTTGTGGCGCACGAGACGACTGCAATCAATGCAAGGATGCATAAAGCGGCATAAAAAATCTTTCTCATGCTTGTAGTATACAACCGTTGCGTCTTTTCGTCAAACATATTATGATGTATATATGGCTACAGCGGTATTCCCTGGTTCTTTTGATCCTCCTACAAACGGGCACTTGAGCATTATAAAACGCGCGAGCAAACTGTTCGACAAAATTGATGTGGTGATTGCAGTAAATCCGAGCAAGCAGCATCTGTTTTCTCAGGATGAACGATATGCTATGATGAGCGAGCTTATTAAACCGTACGAGAATGTGTCGCTCTACATATGCGATGAACTCATTGTCAATTATGCGCAGAAAATAGGTGCGAATGTGTTGTTGCGCGGCATACGCAGCGTGAATGATTTTTCATATGAGTTTGATTTGGCACTTATGAACAATATGCTCAATCCAAAAATGGAAACGCTTTTTATTCCGACAGAGCGAGAATATGTCGTTGTAAAATCAAGTTCTATCAAAGAACTTGCGCAGTTTGGCGGCGATATTTCGTACATGGTTCCGCCAATTGTTGAAGACGCTTTAAAAAAGAAATTTCAGCGGTACAATTTAAAATGACAAAATTTTAAAAAGTGTTGACGAAAATGAAAAAATTATATACTATTGACACTATGTTGGGAACTGCTGTACTATTGACCGCAGTTATTCAGAAATAAGCGAGGTTGATAATGGCAGTACCCAGATCAAAAACTTCAAAAGCCGTGACGAAAAATCGGCAAAATGTAAACATGCGCCTCACCGCGCCGCATCTTGTGCCATGCGCAAATTGCGGAAACCTTGTGCAGCGACATTACGTTTGTCCGAAATGCGGTTTCTACCGCGGACGTCAGGTGATTATGCCTGAATCAAATGGCTAGGAGAACACGATGGACGAATTGTTCAACAAAATTCAGCAACTCATTGCTGAAAAACTGGAAATCGAAGAAAGCAAAATCACGCTTGATTCATCATTCAGAAGCGATTTAGGTGCGGACAGTCTCGACACCTATGAACTTGTGTATGCGATCGAAGAGGAGCTTGGAGTAAGCATCCCCGATGAAAAGGCAAACGAATTTGAAACGGTCCGCGATGCCTATGAATTCATCAAAGCAGAACAGGCAAAATAATAGACCTGTTCTGAAACTGATGCTTCCGAATAGGTTTGCTGCTGCTGCTTTGCAAACTCATGAAAAACACAAGTCGTAGCGGCTTGTGTTTTTTTATACAAATATATGTGATATGACAAAACAACAGATAGCTCCTGAAAGAAAAAAAGCGCTTCGCACATTTTGCAAACAGCTCGACATATCGTTCCGCAATATTGCGTTGCTCGATTTGGCATTTCATCACCGCTCGTACTCAAATGAAAATGAGGTGCATCTCCACTTGAACAATGAGCGTCTTGAATTCCTCGGCGACTCAGTGCTCGGACTCGTTGCCGCCGCATATTTGTACGAAACGTTCAGCGACAATCCCGAAGGCGATTTAGCAAAAATCAAGTCTGTTGTTGTTTCAGAAAAAACGCTTGCATCTATTGCGCTTGATTTTGGCATTGACAGCATGCTCGTACTCGGACACGGCGAAGAGAAAAGCGGCGGCCGCAAAAAACATGCGATTCTTGCAGACTGCATGGAAGCTGTCATAGGCGCGTACTTTATTGATTCTGGTTATGGCGCGGTAGAAAAATTTATTTTGTCATTCCTTATAGATGAGATTGTTAAGGTGTACAATCACCGCGGCATACACGATTACAAAACGCTTTTGCAAGAGTTGTATCAAAAAGAATCAAAGTCGTGTCCACGGTACGAGACAGTCGGCGTTACCGGACCCGACCACAACCAGACGTTCAGTGTGCTCGTAACGCTTGGAACAAAAACATATGGTCCCGCTTTGGGAAAGAGTAAAAAAGAAGCTGAACAGAACGCTGCTAAAACAGCGTATAAAATTCTGACACAAACATAAAAATATGATATACTGGAGAGCAGCATGGCAAACGACAATAAAAGCAAAAAAGGTTCGTCCTTTTTCAGATCATTTAGTTTTGTTCTTTTTCTGCTGCTCGCAGCACTTTTTACCGCAATAGGCTCTTTGGGCGTTTTTAAAAAGCTTGAATATCGTATGTACGATTTTTTGCTTGCCAGAAGAAAAGAGCCGTTGCAATCTCCGAACATTCTGTTCGTCAACGTAGACAATGAATCAATTCAGTCTGTTGGCGAATGGCCGTGGACGCGCAATGTGCTTGCGGATGCGCTCATACGCATGAAGGAGCTTGGCGCATACAGCGCTATTTTCGATATTGAATATCTCTCTCCGTCTCCTCAAGGCATTGCGCCGAATGCAGAGCAAAATATGAATGCAGCAGTTTCTATGAGCAGAGAAGAGATTACCCAACTTATACAGGAATTTTCGCAGTCTGTAGAAGGAGGCTTTATCTCGCGGCGTGAGCTGCCAGATGTTACGAAAGCAATGATTGCAGACTACATTGAACCGACGCTTGAAAACATGAAAGAAGCCATTTCCTCCTCAATGTACCGCGACAACGACGACTACTTTGCACGTGCCATTCAGTTTTTTGAAAACACCTGGCTGACCATAAACACGCGCGATCTTGGCATACAGCTTTCAGACGATGCCAGGCTGTATGCACAAAAACGTTTGCTCATAAAAAAAGTCACAGACATCAATAACTACATTTTAAAAGACAATCAATATACGAGCGACGAGCAGTACAACGGGCTTGAGGCAGGGTTTTCTCCCGCGCTTCATGAGCTTCTTACGCACGCGCAGGGAGCAGGCTTTACCACTGTTGTGATTGACGATGACGGCATACGGCGGCGCATAGAGCTTTTGTACAATTACGACGGCAGTTACCTAGGGCAGCTCTCGTTTGCGCCACTGCTCAATTTGATTGACGCACAGCGGATTGAACGCAAAAAATATTCGCTCGCTGTATATGGTGCGCTTTTTCCAGGTGAAACAAAGCGCGTTGATTTTTCTATTCCACTTGATGCACACGGGCGCATGCTCATCAACTGGCTGCACAGTGAGCAAGGCTCATCGTTTAGAAACGAATCTGTCATGTTTCTCTACGAATTGGATAATTTTGAACGCAACATAGCAACTTATCTTGAAAATATCCGAGCCAATTTGCTCCTCGACCACAGAGGCGCTCCGCTTGAATATGTTGCGACAGCTTCACGACTGATCGATGCCTATGAACACATTGAGCGGCAAAAGCAGGCGCTGCTTGCAAAGTGCGGAGGCTACGACATAGACGGAAACCTCATCAGCGGGATAACCGAAGAAGAGTACAGCGACTACTTTGCGCTCCGCGCTTCGTATTTTGAAGATGTGCAGTCATTTATTGAAGCCGACCATATGAGCGCAATAGGAAGTCGCCTTGAACAGCTGCTTGAGCAAGGACTTTCTTCAGATGATGCAAGTAATTTTGCCACTGTCATGCAAGAACAGTTTGACGCGCTTGGCGGAGATTACGAGCTGTACACGCAGTATTTTGATGAGATGAAAACTGTGTACGACGGCGCATATTGCATCATAGGAAATACCGCTTCAAGCTCTACAGATTTGGGCACCAATCCGTTTGAGCGAAGTTATCCGAACGTAGGCACCCATGCAAACGTTATGAATACTATCTTGCAGCGTGATTTTATCACTCCTGTTTCGTGGGTTATAGGCATGGCGTTTGCCGTGCTGCTCATGTTTATTACAATGATGCTTATTTACGGACGCTCTGATTCAGTGCAAAATGTTGTACAGGGTCTTGTCCTTTTTGTCATCATAGGAACGCTCGTTGCCCTTATGATTGTGCCAGGGTTATATATACCGCTTGTTACGCCAGGTCTTTTTGCTGTCTCAATGTATGTAGCAGGCATTATTATGAGGTTTATGTCAAGCGACAAAGAAAAACGTTTTTTGCGCCGCGCGTTTTCAACGTATCTTTCAAACGAAGTTGTCAACGAAATTGTAAGCGACCCGCAAAAGCTCACGCTCGGCGGCGAGGACAAGCATATTACCGCGCTGTTCACCGACATAAAAGGCTTTTCGTCGTTCAGCGAGCTTGTTACGCCGAGCCAGCTTGTTTCTATTCTGAATATTTATTTGAGCGCGTTGAGCAACATTATTTTGGAGCACGACGGCACCATAGACAAATATATTGGAGATGCAATCGTTTCATTTTTCGGCGCACCGATTGACCTGCCTGACCACGCATACCGCGCGTGCGTTGCTGCCGTGCGCATGAAGCAGGCTGAAAAAGAATTCAACGAGCGCCACCTTGCAGACAAAGCTATTCCGCGCGCGCTTGAAACGCGTATCGGAATAAACACGGGCAATATGGTTGTAGGCAACATGGGCACAGACATGAAGATGAACTACACTATTATGGGCAATGATGTAAACTTAGCAAGCCGTCTTGAAGGCGTGAATAAAATTTACAAATCGTGGATTCTCGTTTCTGAGCAGACCTGGAACGAAGCTGATTCAGGCGAGCACAGAGGCGAACTTGTTTCGCGCAGGCTTGACAGGGTGCGCGTTGTCGGCATAAATAAGCCTGTGCAGCTGTACAACGTGCTCGGCTTTAAAAGCGAGATGACCGCAGACGAACTTGCCGCAGTTGACGAGTTCCACGAGGCGCTTGATTTGTACTTGCAGCTTGAATTCAAAAAAGCAGGAAGAAAATTCATGAAAGTGCACAGAATGGGCGGCAACGATGGAGCTGCTCTCGTGTTTGCCGAGCGGTGCAAGGAGTATTTGCAAAACGGCGTGCCAAAAGGCTGGGACGGCGTTATGAACATGACAACAAAGTAGCGTCTGTTTCAAGCGGCTAATCGTGAGGGTGCGCCATTTTTTCAGGATGAAACACAGTGTCAAATTGGTCAGCTGTTAAAAAGCCGAGCTGCACGCACGCATCTTTTAGCGACATATGTTCCGCATGCGCTTTTTGACTCGTCTTTGCAGCATTCTCATAGCCTATGTGCGGACTGAGAGCTGTAACGAGCATGAGCGAGTTGTATAAATTTGAGTGCATTTTTTCTTTGTTCGCTGCAATGCCGGCAACACAATTGTCGTTGAACGACGCAATTGCATCTGAAAGCAAGCGCACTGACTGCAAAAAATTATACGCAATTACTGGCATGAATGCGTTAAGCTCAAAGTTGCCTTGACTTGCTCCCATGCCCACAGCGACATCGTTTGCCATTACTTGCACTGCAACCATCGTTACTGCCTCGCATTGCGTGGGATTCACTTTGCCCGGCATAATTGACGAGCCAGGCTCGTTTTCTGGAATGGTGATTTCGCCGAGCCCGCAGCGAGGACCTGACGCGAGGAAGCGCACGTCATTTGCAATTTTTAACAAATCTGATGCAAGCGCTTTGAGCGCGCCGTGCGCAAACACAAGCTCATCTTTGCTTGTAAGCGCGTGGAATTTGTTCTGTGCAGACACAAACTGTTTTCCTGTGAGCGCTGCAATCTGTGCTGCAACGCGCACATCGAATGTTTTAGGCGCGTTCAAACCCGTGCCTACGGCAGTTCCTCCGAGCGCAAGCTGTTTGAGCGGCGGCAGTGCAAGCGCAATAAGTTCCTTGTCTTTTTCAAGCGAGCTTCGCCAGCCGCTTATCTCTTGGCTGAACGAAATAGGCACTGCGTCTTGCAAATGCGTGCGTCCGCTCTTTATAACGCCTTCGTTTTCTTTTTCAAGTTTTTTGAATGTATGCACGAGCGCATCAAGTGCGGGAAAAAGCGCGTCTTCAAGCGCGAACACGGCGGCAACATGCATGGCGGTGGGAAACGTGTCGTTGCTTGATGTGCTCATGTTCACGTCGTCATTCGGATGGCACAATTTTTTTTCAGCCATCTCATTCGCGCGATTTGCAATTACTTCGTTTACGTTCATGTTTGATTGCGTGCCGCTTCCTGTCTGCCACACGAAAAGAGGAAAATGCTCGTCAAGCGCGCCGCTTATCACTTCGTCGCACGCCGTGCAGATGCATGCGCATTTTTCAGCAGTCATTTTTTGTGGAATGAGCGCATTGTTCACGAGCGCAGCAGCCTTTTTGAGATAGCCGAACGCCGTTATGATTTCGCGCGGCATTTTTTCTTTGCCAATGCGGAAATTGTTGCGGCTGCGTTCTGTCTGTGCGCCCCAATATTTATCTGCGGGAACTTGTACCGTACCCATTGAGTCGTGCTCAATTCTGAATTTTTTCATACTGCACCTCGCAGTCGGCGGCCATGTGCCCGTACATATGCATGCTGGTCCGTCACCAAGGAAAACTATAGTGCATTGCATGCGCCATGTAAAGATGCAGCTGTTTCTGCAGGCAGTCCGTGCCAGAATTATTTTCTGTGCAGTCGGGGCCGCTTCCGAAATCTGACCCGCATATATAATTTTTTGTTAATAATATTGATTTTTTACCAATTCGTTATGATACTTATAATAAGTAGCGTGGGGGCTGTTCATTCTTTTTGGACAGCCCCGCCGTGTCATTTTGAAAGACATGCAATGTGCGGGAGTTTTTAAGGAGTATTGTTTATGAAATGTAAGAAATGTGTAAAAGTCCTGTCAGTATTTTCAGTTATTTTTTTTATCGTGACATTGGCTTCATGCCGCTATATTTTTGCAGATCCTGAATCGGAGCGTGCGCAGGAATCAGACGGCATTGAGATTATAATCCCTGCATTGCCGTCACAAAGTGGCGGAGCTGGTAGTCCCAGTGCAAGCGACACATGGTCAGTGTACGCGCTGTTGTGTGACGAGACAGTTGACTTGAGCGACAGTTTGCTCAAAACAATGCTCGTAGACGAAGGAACGCCAACAGGAGGCGATGAGTTTGTGAATGCGCATGAGCGCGATGGCATACTTGCCCAACAGTCGTTTATTGATGTGAATGAGCCTATAAGCATATCGTTTCCAAAAATAGTTGCAGGCACTAATTTTTTTGTGCGCATTGTCATTGTAAAAGACGGCAAAATCGAATATACAGGTACAAGCCCGGACAGGCTCATTGGTGCAGATGCAGGCGGCGTGTATTCGATTGACAGGAGCAGGCTTCATGTTGCTGAAAACGGACAGAATGTTGTGCACGTTATCTTGCGCAAGATCAAGTCGATCGCGTACTACGTAAGTTCTTCCGGTGATCCTGGCGTTGTACTGAAAAGCACAAAGAGCGAGCCGACGACAATTGATGCGGCATTAACGGCTGTTGCATCTGAACAACAGGCGGCTGACATCATTTTTGTAGATGATGTAGAACTGAAACAGGGAGAGTTGTTGAAAAATGCACTTGAAAATGCAGGTGACATAGCACTGTCATCGCTTGCAGGAAGTACGCATACGTTTACTGTGTCTGGCAGCATTGAAATTCCTTCTTCAACAGAGCTTGCCTGTGAAAACATACATATTGCGGGCAGCCTTACGCTTGCAAAAAATTCCCGCCTCCTCCTTGTCGATGCAGAATGCACCAGCATCATTGCCACCGAAAGCGACGTTACCGTTTCCGGGACGTCAACTGTCCGCGATGTAGAAGTGGACGGGGGCAAGCTCATGCTTTCAGATGACGCTTCCGTAACAACTCTTATAGCAGACAGCGCAACGGTAACACGTACTGGTGCTGTACATACAGGCGGCATTAATTTGAAAGGTAATGCTATATTTAACGGGAACATACAAACAGGTGCGAGGGTAGCGCTTGAGGGTTCATCACGTGTCAACGGAACTATCACTGCCTTAACGGGTGGTAATGTCATGCTTGCAGAAAACACCATGGCAACAAGCATTAGTGCAACAAGCGCAAACGTGACGCTTGGTGCTAACGCCAAGATTACCGGCAACCTTGACGCAAAAGACACAGAGGTGATTGTCGGCGACAGTGCATCTGTTGGAGGCAACATAACGCTTTCAGGCAATGCAAAGTTTACTGCAAGCAACACCATAACAGTTAAAGCCGGTACAAGCCTTTCGCTTTCTGATGCTGCAAAACTCATAGTTCCTGCTGGAGAAACTATAACGGTACAGGGCGGAACCATAAAGCTTGGCGGCAGTCCTACCATATGCGATGTGAGCAACAAGTCGGTACCGATTGTGCTCGACGAAACGACAGGAACATGGGGGCATATTGCGGTAACTGCAGCTCTCTCTCGTCCTGATTTGATACCTGTCACTGTTCGCAACACGGAAAGCGCATATGCGCCGTTTGCGACAGCTCCTGTCCTTGAATATGCGGCAGGCATTGCTGCTAATCACGAACAGTTTAAATGGGAATTTGACAGGCCTGGCGTGTGGGATTTTGTGTCGCAACCGCAAGGCAGTACGACTGTTGTCTACATAAAAACTGTCTCTCAGCCTGTGTGGCTGTTCAATATAAATCAAAACAACACAAACGACAGATGTGCAACATTTTATTATGGCAGTACTATTTGCTCTGGCGGCATACCCGGAAGTAGCTATCGACTGTCAAAAGATGCAATTTTTTCAACAGCAGCTGAAAAGATTTTTATTTACGGTCAGATGCTCTCTGATAATAGCCATAGGATTTTTCTACCAAAAAGCGGCTCATTTGACACATTTGCGATAAATGGGGAAATATACGATTTAGATGCTGCAACTGCCTCTTCAGTATATGCCATATATGCTGGAACTAACGATGCTAGCTATACTGCTAAAAAGAAGCTTATGCTGAATCATATCGCTATAACTGGACAAAATGCGCAAGGAAAAGCTCAATATGAGGAGACGCAATACACTATCCCTACCGGTATTGCCAATAACTTGACAGCAGAACTTTCTGGTACCACTGTTTATTATTCACTTTTGTGCGTACATGAAAATACTGCATATTTTCTTAACCGTCTGGAAGAAGCCAACGCTGCTACCACCGCATACAAAGCGACAATTCCTACGTCTGGGAACCTAATTTATAATAACAGAACCGATGCTATTGCACTACCTACCATATCCGGCGATGTGAACAACTGGTGCAATGATATGATATATTTTAATGGTGCATTGTGGATTCTTATGACACAAGATAGCGGCACTTATCATCGTGGTGGCATCATCAAAGTACCTGCAATTGGAAACAGCGAAAAGTATGGCGTGCCACAAGGACCTGCAACAAACGAAACAAATGACAAAACATGTTTCTACGATCCTATACGTTTTCTTGGTGTAGATGGCAGCAACCTCATTATTGCAGATTATAGCTATAAGAAGACTACTGCCCAGAAAAACAGGGTAGTGTACTTTAACACATCTTCTAACAGTATTGAGCGCATATGTTACACAGATGCTGAATTTTTGGGCGTGCGATAAACGAGAGGGCGCCATTTAGCTCCATTAATGGTTGTGTAGACAGAAATCAGTTTTTAGGCGAGTGCTTCCCGTTTCCTATTTAATTTGGATGCGGGAAGCTGTTTTTACTGCAATCAACTGCATGTTGCTTTGTCAGGTATGAAAAATTTGTTATCCTCACAAAAATATGTATACATTTCCTGAAACCGATGTTATACTTTTTTAAGGAGCAGCGCAGCTTTATGCGCATGTTCAAATTTTTCACGGAGCTGATTATGATAAAAAAGACAGTTATACGCATTGCAGCAGTTGCAATGTGTACATGGTTTCTGGTTGCCTCGTGTAGATATAACGCATCTACTGCTGAAAACGGCACATCGCTAAAACCAAATTCGACAGAACAGCCGACCCCTGTCAACGCGAATGCACTTGCGCAAGCGGAGGCGGCACGCAAAGCTGCAATTGAAGCGGGAGTTGACCAAGTTGCTCCTGATGAACTGGCAGACACTGACTCACAGCTCAATGCGCTTTCTGCGCGGAGCAACAACGGCGAAAATGTCAATCTTGAACTTGCTGATGTAAGTGCGCGGTACAACGCGCTTGAGCAATACGCAAAAGCGATTGCCGCAAAAAATCGCATTGATGAGCTTGACTTTGTACAATACAGTCAAACTGACTACGATGCAGGAAACAACGTGCTCACTGCGCTTGCATCATTGTTTGACGACAGCAGTGCAACAGGGGCGCAGCTTCTTGCGCAGGCAGCAACTGCAAATGCATCGTATGCACGAGTGCTTTTTGCAGGATTTAAAGTAAAGGCGCGCGAAGAGTGCACAGCGGCGTTTGTTGCAAAACGAAATGCAGACAACGTATATGCTGGGGTAGTAGAAAAAACGCGATATAATGAAGCCGTAGAGTTCTATCGTAACGGAGATAAAACCTATGCGCTGCAAGAGCCCGAACAGGCGTTCAACAATTACAGCAATGCCCGTAACATATTCCAAACGCTGTATGAAGAAATTTCTGAAAAGCGCAGGCAGGCTCTGGCGAACGGCAATGAATGATGCACCGCTACTTGCTGACGGCTCCGTGTGACGGGGCATTCAATAGGGAGACAAGATGTGCCGCCGTCTTGTCTGCCTGGTCCGCAACTGTTCGAAGCCGTTCTATTTGGACAGATAAGTCTTCCGTGCCCTTGATGATTTCATTAGCCGCAGCATCTACCGATTCAGATACATCTGCAAGATTTGTCATGACGCCTGCAACCTGCTCTGAGTAACCTGACTGCTCGACAAATGCTTTTTTCATATCCGAGGCAGTGTGGGAAAGCATGTTTACTTCCCGTATGATGCGCTGGCTTTCCAGCTGCTGGCGCTGCATTTCGTCCGCTGCGTTCTGCACATGTGACACTGTTGTACCTGCTTCTTGACGCATATTCTTGAACGAGCTGTTTACAGAACCGGTAAGCGTTGCGCTCTCATCTATAAGACGATTGATGTCAGCAACAATTTCTCCGATTTTCCCTGCCTGCACGCCGCTTGCAGCCGCAAGCGACTTTATTTCGTTTGCAACGACCGCAAAGCCTTTTCCCGCAGTTCCTGCATGGGCCGCCTCAATCGATGCGTTCATGGCAAGCAGGTTGGTGCGCGCTGCAAAATCGTCAAGCACGTTGACGACGCTTAAAATTTCGTGAGAACTGTCCTGCACTTTCTCCATCATGGCTGAAAGACGGTGCATGGTTTCTGCACCAGTTTTTGCAAACTGATTGAGTTTTTCTGCAAAGAGCGCCGCACCGCTGATGCCTTGCCCGACGGCAGAAAAGCCTTCAATGAGAACGGTCGTTCCTTCTGCCGTTTTGGTAATGCTCTCTGCCTCGTTTTCAAGATTTTTATTTGTGGTTTGCAACGAATTCACAAGACTGGTGATGATGTTCGTTGCGTTTCCGAGCGTTTTCTTTTGGTTTGTAATTGCACCGAATATGTCGTGTACGCGATCGAGCGTCTGTGTCGATGATGTAACGACATTTTCTACTGAATGTTGCAGTGTGGAGGCCATGCTTGACGTGTCCTTGGCAAGCAGGCGTACATTTTCCACGAGCACAATGAGCCTGTTGCTTTGTGCGGTAGTCGTGTCTACAAGGGCGTGCATTTTCTCATGTGTGCGTGCAGTGCGGGCGGCAAGTGCAATGAACAGCCCCACATTGTTCAGGAAAAATGAAAAGCCTTGCAAATGTACAGCAGGCGTTATGCCGCGTATCTGCATGATGCTGTCGTATGTACCGCACATCATGCCGCAGAAAAAGAAAAAGAGAATTGGTATCATGTCATGCTGCTTTTTCAGAAATGCCTTTATAAAGATTACGCCGCCTGCTATCATAAACGTTATGACAATGCCCAGTCCTATGTTGAGCAGCATATCTGATGCATATAAATTGCCTGCTGATATAAGGAATCCTAAATGAAACACGGCGATTAGGACAGTGCAAATGCCATACTCAATTTTTGTAGTTTTATGCGCGGTGAAGGATTTTGCAAAAAAGTAGAAAAACAACAAGCTTACCACGAGGTTTGCGCGCGCAATTGACTGGGCAATGTTGTATGCAAGGAGATGGCGCGTCGTACCCATGTAGAAAAAATATATGGCGCTTGAGATAAGCGAGAGCGAATACCACAATGATGGCATATCCTTTGTGTTGTGTAAGAACGTAAAAAAATAGTAGAGAAAGACAAATGTGCATAACGCTGCAAAGACAAGGAACAAATCTTTATTGAAGACATTGCGTATGCGCATGACGACGCCTGCACGCTGTTGATTGCAGAGTTCTACCTCTTCCAATGAAAAATAGCTGCATGGAGTCCAGATGCGATACGCTATGGACAAGGTGCCGTCATGGATAAACGAATGCGGAACGACCTTGACCTGCGAATAGTTCTTGCTTATCAGTTGCGCGACATTCATTTCTCCGTATGTCTCAAACAGATTGCCGTCAAGGTAAATTTCCATAGTGCTCATGCTTTTTCCCATGACCAGGTAGACGTCGCGTCCTCTGAGAGAGTCAGGAACGGTGAGCGTTTTTCTCAGCCACAGATATCCGCTGTCTTCCGTAACGGGAAATTTACACGGCATTTCGACCGTGTTCCAGTTTGAGTCATCAAAATCAGGTTGCGCCCATGCGCTGTTGTCGCCGAATGCGTATTTCCATTGACCGTTTTGCGGCACGCTGATGCTCTGGCTGAACACGCATGCGCTCCATAAAAACACTATCCCCGTCAAAAAAACATTTTTTTTCAAACCTTTCACTCTTTTTCTCCGTTTTTTATTATCAGTCCGAGCAACAAGTATAAAGATATATTGAAAATTAGTCAATTAAAATAATATTTTATTTAAAATAAATTAACTAAAAAATGAGGGCATCATCCCTGCCGCCGTAAACTTCTGCTGCTGACACTATGCGCTGCCGCATGCCTGCTGTCAGGAAAATGAGCGCATTCATGCGTTCCTGCGCAGGCTTTACGGAAAGCGGGGGCTGGACTGTACTTCTTACAGCAAGCCAGAGCCAAAGAGCGGCGCAAAGATGACCGCTACAATAGTCATAAGCTTAATCAAGATGTTGAGCGACGGACCTGCTGTATCTTTGAACGGGTCGCCTACTGTGTCGCCGACGACAGCCGCTTTGTGCGCTTCAGAACCTTTTCCACCAAAGTGACCTTCTTCAATATATTTTTTGGCATTGTCCCATGCGCCGCCAGAGTTCGACATCATGATTGCGAGCAGCACGCCCGTTGCAAGCGAGCCTGCAAGCGTTCCCGCAAGCGCTTCACGCCCGAACAAAAATCCTACTGCAAGCGGCACGACAATCGCCATGGCAGCGGGCATAACCATTTCTTTGAGCGACGCGCTTGTTGAAATGCTCACGCATTTTGCATAGTCAGGCTTGGACGTTCCTGCCATAATGCCTGCATCCTCGTGGAACTGACGGCGCACTTCTTCTATCATTTGATGGGCGGCGCGCCCCACGCTGTTCATCGTCATTGCAGAAAAGAGGAACGGCAGCATTGCACCTATGAAAAGCCCAATGATGACTGTCGGCTCAAGCAAGCTTGCCGTGCTTATCTTTGCAACTTCCGCATACGAAACAAAAAGCGCAAGAGCGGTAAGCGCCGCGGATGCTATTGCAAATCCTTTGCCGATTGCGGCGGTCGTGTTGCCCACAGCGTCAAGCTTGTCGGTGATTGCGCGCACTTCATCTGGAAGCTCTGACATTTCTGCAATGCCGCCCGCGTTGTCGGAGACAGGACCGTATGCATCGACCGCAACTGTCATGCCGGTTGTAGAAAGCATGCCGACTGCAGAAAGCGCAATGCCGTACACGCCAACAAATTTATACGCTATGAAAATGCCTATTGCGATAAGCACGATGGGAATCATCGTGCTCATCATGCCAACGCCAAGACCGCTTATGATGACTGTCGCGCTGCCTGTTTCTGCCTGCCCTGCAACTTTTTTCACGGAACCGTAGTCAGCAGACGTGTATACTTCAGTCACTTTGCCTATTGCAATGCCAACTACAAGACCGGTGATGATTGCCCATGCATAATTCAAGCTGCCGAAAAGCGCGCGGCTCAACAAAATTGCCGCAACGATGACAAGGATGCCCGCAACATATGTGCCCATGTTGAGCGCTTTTGCAGGATTTGATGAGTCGCTTCCGCGCACAAATAAAATGCCTATGATGGATGCGATAATGCCCACAGCAGAAAGCAGCAGCGGGAAGAGCGCAGCAGTTGTTTCAGTAAAGCTTGCGTCGCTCGGCGCTGTCTGTACCGCAACTGCTGCAAGCGTAATCGCGGAGATAATTGAGCCAACGTATGACTCGAACAAGTCTGAACCCATGCCAGCAACATCGCCCACGTTGTCGCCCACGTTGTCTGCAATAACCGCAGGATTTCGCGGGTCATCTTCGGGAATGCCTGCTTCAACTTTGCCGACTAAATCTGCCCCTACGTCCGCAGCTTTTGTGTAAATGCCGCCACCGACCCTGCCAAAAAGCGCCATAGAAGATGCGCCGAGTCCAAAGCCAGTGATGCATTCTGTAACAGTGGCCAAGTCAAGAAAGCACATTGCCATTCCTACACCGAACAAACCGAGCCCAGAAACGCACAAGCCCATGACAGCTCCGCTTCTAAATGCAATTTTAAGCGCTTTAGGCATGCCCGATGTGCGCGCCGCATTTGCCGTTCGCACGTTGCCTTTCGTTGCAACATTCATGCCGAAAAATCCTGCGAGAACAGAAAAAAGCGCGCCTATAACGTAGAGTACTGCTGTAGTCCAGTTTTGCAAGCCAAAGCCGATGAGCAAAAATAATGCTGCAATGACAATAGTCATAATCTGATACTCGCGTTTTAAAAACGCCATTGCGCCCTCGCGAATGTAGCTTGCAATTTCTTTCATTCTATCCGTGCCGGCATCAGCTTTTCCAATCCATATTGCCAAAATTTGCGCGGTAATTAATCCTATTACTGCAGCAGCAGGTGCAATAAAACTAATCATACGTATACCTCCATAATTAAAAAACGCAGCAAAGAAAGCTCTTTACTGCGTCTTTCCATATTGTTGAAAATGCTGTTACATATTTGAATACGTTTGCGTTTCATCATTTAAGTGCTCAATCTGTACATGCGCTTCTTTAAACATGTTAAGCGAATCTTGCTCGTCGTGGTAGTGCATTTCGCACACTACGCGCTTTATGCCGCAGTTGATGAGGAGCATTGCACATGTACGGCACGGCGTCATCTTGCAGTATACCGTTGCACCTGCAATCTCTATGCCGCGCTTTGCCGCTTGACATATGGCATTTTGCTCCGCGTGCACAGTGCGCACGCAATGTTGCGAAATGCTTCCGTCAGCGTGAATCATCTTGCGCATGAGGTGTCCCACATCGTCGCAGTGGGGAAGCCCTGTGGGACTTCCCACATAACCGGTTACAAGAATCTGGTTGTCGCGTGCAATCACGCAGCCGCTTTTTCCGCGGTCGCATGTGGCACGCTTTGCGACAGTGCGGCACACTTCCATAAAGTATTCGTCCCATGTAGGGCGTGTGTTTTTTTCTTCTGCCATATCACATCGCATCAAGCACTATCTTGACGACAAAGATTGCGCATAATATCCAGGTAACAATGGAAATGTCTTTGAACTTGCCTGCCGCTACTTTGCAAATCACGTAGCTAATGACGCCCCACGAGATGCCTGTCGCAATACTGTACGAAAACGGCATGGCCATAATCGTAATGAATGCAGGAATCCCTTCTGTCAAATCTTTAAACTCAATTGTCGATGCGGAACTCATCATCATGTAGCCGACAATGATAAGCGCAGGAGCAGAGGCGGCGGACGGTACGAGCAAAAAGAGCGGGCTCAAGAAAAGCGCGATAAAGAACATGAGCGCGGTTGTCACTGATGCAAGTCCTGTCTTTCCGCCTTCTGCAACGCCTGCAGTGCTTTCAACAAAACTCGTTACCGTTGAAGTGCCGAGCATGGCTCCTGCAACTGTTCCAACAGCGTCTGCAAAAAGCGCTTGGTTCACATTCTTGATGTCGCCGTTTTCATCTTTGAGATTGCTCTGTTCTGCTACCCCCATGAGCGTGCCAATCGTGTCGAACATATCAACAAAGAGAAATGTAAAAAACACAATGAAAAATTTGAACGTTAAGACATTTGAAAACTCAAATTTGCAGAACAGAGGAGCTGCCGGCAGCGACACAGGGCTGAATCCTTCAGGTATGGTTGTAACGCCGAACGGAATGCCTATGAGCGTCGTCAAAATCATGCCTATGATGATGGCGCCTTTTACTTTGCGGCACAGCAGCATAATCGTAATGATAAGCCCGATAATTGCGACGAGCGCAGTCTCTTTGAGCGGCACAAAGCCTATAATCGTTCCCGTGCTGCCCGATACAATGCCGCCGTCTGCAAGCCCTATAAGCGTGATGAAAAGTCCAATGCCTACGGCGACTGCTTTTTTGAGGTTTTGCGGAATTGCCTTGATGATGCCCTCTCGCACTTTGAGCAGCGACAAAATGATAAACAACACGCCTTCAAGGAATACTGCGGCAAGCGCCGTCTGCCATGAGTAGCCCATGCCCATAACGACAGTATATGTGAAGAATGCGTTCAATCCCATGCCAGGTGCAAGCGCAACAGGAAGGTTTGCCGCAAAAGCCATGACGAGCGTTGCAATGCCTGCTGCTACAGCTGTTGCGGTAAACACGCCGCCTGCATCCATGCCTGTCTGGCTGAGCATTCCTGGATTTACTGCAAGAATATATGCCATTGCGAGAAACGTTGTAAGACCGGCGAGCACTTCGGTACGAACATCAGTACCACGCTCCCGCAATTTGAAAAATTTTTCCATAATTAAAGAATTCTCCTTTATTTTTTTGGGGTAAAAATGCCGCTTATTTTTTTGTGCTCTTTTTTGGTGCAGGCTCTGCTTTTCTCATGTCAACAATTGCCGCTTTTGGTGCGCCAGTCTTGATTGATTTGATGCCGTTCATGCAATTCGCCATTGCTTTGTAGCTTTCACCTACCACAACGATTTGACCGTTTGTTGCTTTTAGACGGAATCGGTATTCGCCGCGCTTGTCTTTGTACACTTCGTACTTTGCGCCCTTTACTTTCTTGCCTTCTTTTGCCGTCAAGTCTTCAACGTCTGAACTTGCATTTCGCTGTACGCTTGCAATGCCTTTTTTGCATGCAGACAGTGATGTGTACGCTTCAGAAGTTGCAACAACTTCGCCATTTGAAGCAACTAGATTGAACATGATGCCACTTTTTGCTTGTTTAATGATAAATTTACTCATTCGAGTACCTCCTGTTTTGGTGCAACAGCCCAATATCTTTTACATACAGATGTATGTTATTATAAAGCGAAACAGCTTTATGTGCAAGTAGATTTTTTATTTGAAGGAAAAGTATATTGACATGTCATGCGATTTTTGCTAGAGTGATAAGACACGCGCGGTAGTCGTATAACGGCTCATTACCCCAGCCTTCCAAGCTGGAGACGGGGGTTCGACTCCCCTCTACCGCTGTAAAACTAGTTGACGCGCGCTCAACTAGTTTTTTCAATTTTAAATGCATAGTGACTATTCAATGAAGAGTCGAACCTTGCGCGCCGTGCCGACAGGCAGGTGGCAACTACAAAAGGTTTGCAAGCAGCCATGACTTGAATGTGCCGTAGTCGTTTTCCATTGGCACGGCGCGGTCGGGGAGCAGCAGCACTTCTGCAAGGCGGGAAGGCATGGGTGGCTCTCGCCCTATTGCACGCGCTACTGTACTGTTGAACTTTGCAGGGTGCGCTGTTTCAAGCACAATGCCTACAGATTTTTTTTCCGTCACGCAGTGCGCCCAGTCGGGCACGTTCGGCGTAAGTCCTGGTTTTGTGTAGTCGCCCTGTACGCCGCCGAGAAGCGTTTCCATTGCGCCGCGCCGCATGTCGTCCCACGCTTTCCACGCTATTGCTCCGTGTGGGTCGGCTATGTAGCCTGTTCGCAAATGGCATGTACGAATCGCGTCCAGTATGCCGTCGTTGTCGAGCCAGTACGATGCAAAAAGGCGGCGTATCTTGTCGAGTGAATGCATAGCGCTCATGCGCTCGTAGTTGCTCGGCGCGCCTACATCCATGGCGTTCGCGTATGTTTCAACTGATAGTCGCGCATTGTACACGCCTGTTGCAATCCAGTCGGGCACAGTGCGGTTTGAATTTGTTGCTGCAATAAATCCCGTAATAGGCGCGCCCATCTCGCGTGCAATCAATCCCGACGTGAGGTTTCCGAAATTACCCGACGGCACTGAAACGATAATTGCAGCATCTTCAATCTTGCAGTCGATTTTGAGGCGGTCTCGCACGCACATGGACGCGAACATGTAGTAAAAGCTTTGCGGCAACAAGCGTGCTATGTTGATTGAGTTTGCAGACGAAAGGCGCAACTTTTTGCGCAGCGTGCTGTCGGTGAATGCAGTTTTTACGAGCTTTTGGCAGTCGTCGAATGAGCCTGCAACTTTGAGCGCGCGCACATTGCCAGTGAATGTTGAAAGCTGTTTTTCTTGAAGCTCGCTCACTTTCCCTTCGGGGTAGAGGATTGTAACGTCAAGCCCCTGCACGCCGTGAAATGCGCTTCCAACTGCGCTTCCTGTGTCGCCAGATGTTGCAACGAGTATATGCAACGCATCGTTTTCCAATTTGTTAAAATACGACATGACGCGCGCCATAAAGCGTGCGCCGAAATCTTTGAATGCGCATGTATGTCCGTGAAACAGTTCAAGTGCATAGGTAACGGCATCAAGCGGTACAATTTTCGGCGAAAACGGATATGCGTCCTCAATGATGCCTGCAAGCTCATCGTCAGGGATTTCTCCTGCCACATACGGCTGCGCCATTTTAAATGCTATCTCGCGAAACGGTGGTGCGGAAGTCCGTTGCAAAAATGATTGCTCCAGATGTGGAAAACTTTCAGGAATATATAAGCCACCTGTCTTTTGATTCATGCCGCTCATCACAGCGGTGCGAAAATCTGTGCATACTGTTTTGTCGCGTGTGTCTGTGTAAATCATCCTTTAATAATATTCGGCAAAAGTGCGCCGTAAATTAATTATTGCACGTTTTCCTCATAACTGCTCTACATGCCGTAGATGATTGCGTGCGCTGTTTTTGCTGCAAGCGCACGGCGGCAGTTTTCAGTTGCTTTATACGATGATTCTGCTGTTGCGGTCTCTGTCTGCTGCGTTTGATATACTACGGCACCTGTCTGCATGTCGATGCACGTAATGTCTGCGATGAGCGCGCATGTGTATGCTTTGCCGTCGCTTTGAACAGGATTTGCAAATTTTACAGAGCCTGCAACCATAAAGCTGTATGAAGCGCCAACGATGTTGCGCGTGGCGCGATAGAGCTGTTCAACGCTTTGATTGAGATAATGTGCAGATGAAATAGGCGAGTTGCCGAGCCGCGTTGCTCCTATGTTGATAAGCGCTTTGAGCGTGTGCTGCGAGTTTGTAAGCGCTTTGCCGTTCTGGTTAAAATCAAACACGTAGACGATGCCATTTTTTGAAAGCAAATCTGTACGGACACGATACGGCGCGGTGACTCCTCGCGCGAGGTAGGAGTCTATTGCATCGCTGCTTTTTTCCTGCGGTGTTGGATAAAACGTAACAGCGTCATCAAAAGAAAAACGCGGCACATCGGGCATGAATTGCGCTTCGCCATTTTTGTCCGTGACAAGATGCTGCTCGGCATATGTGATTGAATTGCTTTCGCGCAAGATAGGATATGAAACAGTGAGCGATAAATCGGGAACGGAGCATCCGTCCGCATTTTTTGCACGCACTTTATATGCTGAAGCAAACGCAACGTTTTTCGTTGTCCTTGAAGGAGCAGAAACAACTTCAAGCGTGATGTGTGAAATATCGTTCAAAAATGCGCGTTCCTCTTGTGCAGAATGCTCGCTCACCGCATCTTCACTCAATGCATCGTCTGTTTTAACGACAAGCTCCCGTCCCGCGGCTTTTGCAGTCTTTTGCATTGTCGCGCATGAGCAGATTGCATGTACACCAAATGCCAACAGGAAAATAATGGTGCTAAAAAAAGACTTGTGCTTCATACTCTTTATCCTAATTCTGGTAGTATATACATTTACAACAAAAACAGCAACAGAAGGTTATAAAAAATATATCTGCTTATTCACTTTACAAAAGTTCTCGATAAAACTACAATAGCTGCATGAGAAGCACGCGCGCGCTCATTTACAAAAATAACCTCATGCACAATCTAAAAACAGTTGGCTCGTTTCTGCGTCCAAAAACAAAGCTGTGTCTGGCAGTAAAAGCAAACGGCTATGGCGCTGGCGCAATCACTGCGGCAAATGCTGCACATGCCTGCGGCGCAGCGTGCGTTGCCGTTGCAACTGTTGACGAAGGAATTGAGTTGCGCGAAAACCGCATCTCCTGTCCAATTTTGCTTTTGAGTTTATGCAGCGAAGATGAGGTGCAGCTTGCCGTGCAACACGAGCTTTCGCCGCTTGTCTGTGACAACGACTACATTGCACAGTTTGAAAAAAGTGCTGCACGCGCTGAAAAAAAAATTGCCGTGCACCTTGCAATAGATACCGGCATGGGACGGCTCGGCTGCGCGCAAGATGCGGCGGCAGCTCTTGCGCAAAAAATTGCCGCTGCGCCACATCTTGCGCTTGCAGGAACATGCACGCATTTTGCGTCAAGCGATGAAGCGACAGCAGATGCGCGCGTGTATACAGAGCGTCAGTTTGCAGATTTTGTGCGTGCGGTGCAATCAATGAAAGAAGCAGGTGTGAATCCGGGCGTGTGCCACTGCGCGGCATCTGCGGCGACATTCACGCAGCCTGACATGCAGCTTGATATGGTGCGCGTGGGCATTGCAGCATATGGCTACTATGGCGGGGAAGCAACCCTCGCCGCTGTTGCGGCAAGCGGACAGGCGTTGAAACCTGTAATGGCGCTTCAAACGCAGGTGAGCATGATTCGCCGCATTCACGCGGGGCAGTATGTTTCGTACGGGCGCACCTGGAAAGCGTCGCACGACACTGACATTGCAGTGCTCCCGATAGGCTATGCAGACGGATTGTTCCGCTGCCTTTCATCCGGCTGCGCGCATGAGGACGCGCAAGATAAAAATGAACGGCTGCATGTTGCAATTAACGGAAAACAGTTTCCTGTCGTGGGACGCATCTGCATGGACCAGTGCATGGTTGAACTTGGAAGCAACAGCGGCGTGCATCGCTGGGATAAAGCGATGATTTTTGGCCCTTATGAAAGCGGCGCGCTCCAAGACGCAGCAGCCATTGCAAAAATGGCAGGCACAATTCCCTATGAGATTTTAACAAGCGTTTCAGAACGCGTGCCGCGCGTAGTGGTGTAGGGAACATCGTGCTCAAGAGCGCGCATGACTGCTCCACAATTTTTTTACGTCTGCCACAAGATAAAACGAGCCAACAACGAGCAGTACGGCATTGCTGCTTTGAGCGCGGGAGAACGCGGTGCGCACTGCCGCCTCAAAATCGCTTATGCATTCGCATGGCACATGTGCGTTTCTAAACGCACGTTCTGCGTGTGCAAGGTCGCTCTGTCTTGCAGTACCCGGTGTTGTCACAGTAATTTTTTCAAATGCGCCGCAAAAGAGCGGGGCAATGTCGTCAACGCGTTTGTCAGCGCCGCATGCAAAAAGCGCATGGCAGGCAGCGGTGGGAAACACTGCCTTGAGTGTTGCAATAGTCTCTGCAATGCTCTGCACAGTGTGGGCGCCATCGTAGATGATGGGTGGCTGCAATTTGCCCGGCGGTACGATTTCAAACCGTGCGGGGAGCGTGGCGTGCGCAAGTCCGCGCTCTATCGCTTCTTCAGCGATGTCAGGAAGCGCCGTTTTTACTGCGAGCGCCGCCTGTACTGCATTGCGCGCTTGTGCGTTTCCGAGCAAGCGCATTGTTGCTGTGATGCGGCGCGAAAAGAGCGGGCTTTCAAATGAGAGGCGCATGGCGGGCAGGGGAAAGTCTGGCGATAGACTTGTTTTGCTGTGCATATGCATATACGAATATTCTAGAAATGTTGTGAAGTCGTCTACAAAAATGCACATGCTCCCGCATTCTTCAGCTTTTTTTTCAAATACATTGCGCACAGCTGCACTTTTTTGCGCTGCCACAATCACTGGAATCCCTGCCTTTATGATGCCCGCTTTTTCTGCTGCGATTTTTTCAAGCGTGTCGCCGAGGTACTCCGTATGCTCACGCTCTATCGCAGTGATGCAGCCCGCGCGCGGCGTGACAACGTTTGTTGCGTCAAGGCGGCCGCCCATTCCCACTTCGTACACGCTGTAGTCAACTGCGGCGCGGCGAAAGCAGAGAAATGCGTACAGCGTTACCAGCTCAAACCAGGTTATAGGGCGTGTAAGGCTTTCTGCACTAGTTGACGAAATGCACGCCATAAGTTCGCGCGCGGCATAGCCGTATACGCTGTTGTCAAAAAATCCGTGCGGCGTGCTCACGCGCTCGCGGAAATCTGCGATGTGTGGTGACGTGTACAGTCCTGCTGAAAACCCTGCTGCTTCCAGAATGCAGGCAATCATCGTTGCTACTGAACCTTTGCCTTTTGAACCTGCAACGTGAAAGCACGGAGCGGCGTTTTCAGGATGAGCGAGCCTGTTGCACAGCAACTGCATTGTGTCAAGCCAGAACATGTTTTTGTGCGGCAGTTTTTCAAAATTAAGGAATGTGTCAAGCCATCGCTCAAACTGTTCAAGCGAAAATGGTGCCGATTGATAGTAAGCCATAGAAAAAGTATAGCACACCGTGCACGATGTTGTCAGCAAACGGTATGTTTGCAGCACGAATAAACAAGAGCGCTCCTCTGAAAATTGATTTCCGTGGGAAATTATGCTGTTGCTTGTGAATATTTTTGCAATATGGTACGCTGTGCAGTATGGCAGAAATTACGTATTCAGATATAGGCGGTACATATGAGGCCGCGCTTGCAAAGAGCCGCGAGATTGAAAGCGGCATTGCGTCACATCCGAAAAAATTCCGCATGCTCACAGGCGACCGTCCAACGGGGCGGCTGCACATTGGCCACTATTTTGGCTCGTTGCAAAACCGCGTGCGTCTGCAAAATCTCGGCGTTCCGGTGATGATTTTGATAGCCGACTATCAGGTGCTCACTGACCACGACGCGTATGATCAGATACGCGAGAACACCAAGCAGCTTGTCATCGACTACCTTGCCGCGGGCATTACGCCGGGTAGCGATGTCATTATCTATCCGCACAGCTATGTACCTGAATGCAATCAACTTATGCTGCCGTTTTTGACGCTTGTGTCAAACGCAGAACTCATGAGAAATCCTACAGTAAAAGAAGAGATTCAAAGTGCGGGGCTGAACAGCGTGAATGCGGGCATGTACACGTATCCTGTGCATCAGGCATGCGACATTTTATTTTGCAAAGCAAACGTCGTGCCTGTGGGAAAAGACCAGCTGCCGCACTTGGAAATTACGCGTACAATTGCGCGCAGATTCAACGAGCGATACGCAAAAAAACAGCCTGTGTTTCCGGAGCCGTATGCGCTCCTTTCCAAAACGCCCGACATCAAAGGGCTTGACGGCAGCCAGAAGATGAGCAAAAGCCGCGGCAACGCAATCATGCTTTGCGCAAGCGAGGACGAAACTGCCGTGCTCATCAAAAAAGCAAAGACGGATGCAGAGCGCACGATTACGTACGAGCCTGCGCGACGACCGGAAGTGGCGAACCTCTTGATGCTCATCTCGCTGTGTACGGGCGAGGCGCCTGAAAGCATTGCGGCACAAATCGGTGACGGCGGCGGCGGCGCGCTTAAAGCCATGCTCACTGAGTCGCTCAACGAATTGTTACGCCCGCTGCGCAAGGAACGAAAGCGTCTTGAAAAAGACGAAGCGTATATCAGACAGGTGCTGCTCGACGGCATACAAGCGGCGCGTAAAATCGCTTCACAGACGCTTGAAGAAGTACGCTCCGCCATGAACATGGGAATATGAGCAGCGGGCGGTTGCTGCCGCTGCGCACTATTTGCACAACTGTGTCGCCGCTTACGAGCAATTGTCTTTTTCTAACGACATGAATTTCGTGAAGTTTTTTTTGAAAAAAAACTTGCATTATTTAAAATGTGGACGTATACTATACCCAGTAATATCTTACTGATATATCAATTAGATGCTTGCAGTATGGCCAGCTGGCTGATGCTGCATTTTTTAAGGAGGTATGGCAACATGTCAAAGATTGTAAACAATCCTGACGTAGTTTCTGCGGAAGCGCAAGTAAATCGCGATCAAATTGAGCACCGCGCTACGTGGATGGGGCTCATGTACGATGAAATGCGCAAAGCGGGCGTGCAAAATGCAGAAGATATCGTGCGGAAAGCGATTAAACGCTGTGGCAGCATGCACGGGGGCAGATTTCTTGAACGATGTAAAGACCCAAAAGATGTACAGGAATTTGCAAAAGTATTCTTGAATGACGTGGGCAAAGCGTCGTTCCACATGAACAACATTGAAGCTGACGAGAACAAGCTGCATATCTCGTTCAACTACTGTGCGTTGTGCAACGCGTGGCAAAAGCTCGGTTTTGATGATGAAACATGCAGCAAGCTCTGCGACATGGCGATGGATGGTGACAGAGGCATTGCAGATGCAATGGGGTTGAAGCTTGATTTGAGCGACACGATTGCAAAAGGCAAGCCTACGTGCGAGCTTGTCTTTTATAAGTAGCAGCACAGTGGCAAAGAAAAGCGTCTGCGCGGCAAACTATGCTGAATGCTTGCTTAATACACAAGCGAATTGGAGGTATGTATGAAAAAAATTATCGCGGTGATGATAAGCGCGCTGTTGTGTGCGGGTGTTGTTTTTGCAATGGGCGGCTTTGACAAAGGAGCTGACGATGTAATCGAAATTGGCGTGCTCGCACCGCTTACGGGAACAAATGCTGAATACGGCAAAGGATTCCAAGTTGGCGGGCAAATGGCTGTTGATGAAATCAATGCAAAAGGCGGCATCAACGGGCGCAAGCTTGTCCTCAACATAAAAGATTCAAAGGGCGACCAAAAAGAAAGCTCCGATTTGTGCCGCCAGCTTGCCGACGACGAAAATATTCTTGCAATCATCGGCGACTTTACGAGCGGCTGCTGCATGGCAAATGCGCCAATCGTTGATGAGGCAGGCATCGTGCAGCTTTCTCCGACAGCTTCGAATCCAACGTATGCGGGCATGAGCGACTGGTGCTTTAGCATCATGGGGCGGCAGGACGGGGAAGCGCCGTTTTTTGCGCGCTATATTCTCCGAAAATATCTTGGAATCAATTCTGTTGGAGTCATTTACATCAACAGCGACTGGGGCATCTCCGCATTTGAAAACTTCAAGCAAGAAGCAGGTGCTGTGGGGATTAGAATCGCTTCAGAAGTAAGCTATGTGCAGGATGAAAAAGATTTTTCTTCGCTCATTACGCGCTTGCGTGCATCGAATCCCGATGTTGTGCTCATTATGGACCAAGGGGCGGTTCCGCAAGTTATTAATCAGATTCGTGCAAGCGGCTGGCAGATTCCTATCACTACGCTCGGTCCTGGAACATCTGAGCAACTTATCAATTTAACAAAAGAAAACTCAGAAGGGCTGCTGCTTTCAACGCCGTTTTTCTTCGATCCTACGGACCCGAAGCTCTCTGCATGGAAAAACGAGTTTACGCAAAAGGCAGGATTCCAACCGACTGTTCATCCTGCATGCGCATACGACTGCGTGCATCTTATTGCAGACGCTATTGAGCGCTGCGGCGACCAGCCGGTGACGCGTAAGGCGATCCGCGACAATCTTGCTTCTGGCAATTACACGGGAATTACCGGACCGCTCAAATTTAATCGAGCGGGAGACATTACGCGCGTGTACATGATTTGCGCTGTAGAAAACGGCGAGTACGTTGTGAAGGCAGGATTTAATTATTCACAGCAATAATAGCAGAGTTGCAAAAGCGTCATGCACGTTGTTGCCGTGTGCGCGGCAGCAGCTTGCCGACGTTGAGCGGCATGTCGCGGGAATCAGAACGTATGGAATATTTCTTTAATCACCTGATAAACGGTCTTTGTCAAGGGGCCGTTTATGCACTCATGGCAATCGGTTATTCGGTTGTTGTTGGTGTTGTAGGCATGGTAACGTTCACGCACGGCGAAGTGATTATGATTGGCTCGTTCGCGGCTTTTTACACATTTCAAGCGTGCGGCAACAACATAGTTCTTGGACTTGTTTCAAGTTTTGCAGCCTCGTGGATGCTTGGCATCCTTGTGTATAAGATTTGCTATGAAAATTTTTTTGACGCGCCGCGCCATATCTCGCTGCTGTGTACAATAGGATTTTCAATGCTTGTCAAAAACCTTGCGCAGATTGTTTTTGGCCCCAATCAAAAGCCAATGCTTGACGTGATAGAGCCGCGTTTTTTCAAAATAGGAACTGTCCAAATATCGCAAGTCCAATTGTTGATAATGGGCACTGTCATAGTGCTTGCCGCCGCGCTATCGCTTTTGTTTGGGCGCACGAAATTTGGCATAAAGCTTAAGGCGGTAAGTCAGGACAAAACGGCATCGTACATGGTGGGGATACATGTCAAACGAGTTGCACTGCTTGGCAATTGTCTCGGCTGCGGGCTGGGCGGAATTGCGGGGCTTTTGTTCAGCATTTACTACCAGACATTGCAAGCGACAATGGGCGGCGCAATGGGCATGAAGGCGTTTTCTTCGTCTGTGCTCGGCGGTTTGACAGATGTACGCTTTTCCGCACTTGGCGGACTGTGCATAGGCATAATTGAGAATTTCGGGATTATGATTTCTTCTGCAAGTTTCCGCGATATTTTTGCGTTCGGGTTTCTTATTGTTGTATTGATTATTAAACCGACTGGCTTTGTTGCAAAACGCGGGGTAAAAGTATGAGCGCATTTTTTCAATCGACAAAAGACTGGGGTAAAAAATACCGCGCCGCGCTATATGTCATGGTGATTGCCGTTAGCTTGGCAATTCCGCATATATACAGCAAAAGCTATTTTATGGGAATCATGTGCCGCATCTGCTTGTATTCATTGCTTGCAGGAGCCCTCAATATAATCAATGGATACAGCGGCCAAACGTGTTTAGGCGCTGCGGGATTTTTTTGCATAGGCGCATATACAGAAGCTATTCTTTCTACGCAGGTGGCGTGGAACTTCTGGGCAATAATTCCTGTCGCCGGGATTGTCACAGCGGTAATCGGATTGCTCGTTGCGCTTCCAACACTCAAGATGAGCGGCATTTATTTGTCAATCGTCACGCTCGGCTTTTCAGAAATAGCACGTCTTGTTGCACTCAATTGGACGGCGCTGACTGGTGGCGCGCTCGGCATAAAGGGCATACCGATTCCTACGTTTTTTGGAATCGCTCTAAGAAATCCGCGCCGCTATTACTATGTATTTTTCGCGTTTGCAGTTTTGTTTTTGTTTGTTTCGCATCGAGTCATCAATTCGAGAATTGGGCGCGCATGGATGTCGATTCGTGAAAACGAGCTTGCAGCAAAAAGCCTTGGCGTAGATTCATCATTCCATAAAATCACTAATTTCATGTACGGCGCATTTTGGATTGGTATTGCAGGTGCAATCTATGCTCCGTATGTGCGCTTCATTGATTCGACATATTTTACGCTTGACGAGGGCTGGAACATTTTATCTATGGTGATTGTCGGTGGGCAAGGAACGCTCGTAGGTCCTGTCGTCGGCTCAATAATTGTTAATTTTTTGACAGAAGTGCTGCGCCCTGTAGGACAGTGGCGGCTTGTCGCATACGCGCTTTTAATAATTATTATGATGTGGTTCAGACCGCAAGGTTTGGCAGGCTCTTCTGCTGTTGCAGGAAGTCATAGTTTGCGTCATCTTTTTTTACGCGCAAATAAGGAGGCTGCAAAATGAATGTGCCTGTATTAAAAGCGGAAGATGTATGCATGTACTACGGCGGGCTTAAAGCTGTTGAAAAAGTGAGCATGGAAATTGCGCAGGGAGACATATTCGGCATAATCGGACCAAATGGAGCAGGCAAGACAACGTTTTTTAACGTGTGTTCGGGCATGGAGCATCCTACATCCGGCAAAATATTTTTTTGCGGCGAAGATGTTACCGGCATGAAGCCTGAACGCGTTGCAGCAAAAGGCATGGCGCGCACATTTCAAAACATCATGCTGTTTCGTTACATGTCTGTTCTTGAAAATATTAAAATAGGCTTTCATCTACAGCTTAAAACGGGATTTATGAGTGCAATCTTGCGCAACAAAACATATAAAGCCGACGAGCAGTTTACGTTGCAAAAGGGGCAGGAAATTCTCCAAATGATAGGGCTTGCCGAATACGCAGACACGCTTGCCGGCAATTTGCCATATGGAATCCAGCGCAAGGTAGAAATTGCGCGTGCACTTGCGTTGAATCCGAAAATTCTTTTGCTTGATGAACCTGCTGCAGGAATGAATCCGAATGAAACAAATTCGCTTTCTGAATTTATCATCAAACTTAATAATTTAGGTTATACGATTGCAATTATTGAGCACGACATGAAATTTGTAATGAATACGTGCAAGAAAGTTCTCGTGCTCAATTTTGGTCAAAAGATTTGCGAAGGCGCTCCAGAAATTGTTAAAAACAACAAAGAAGTGCGCGAAGCATATTTTGGCAAAGGTCTTGTCATGTAGGAGGCGGCATGTTAAGCGTTGAACATTTGACTGTGCAGTACGGCAGCATATCTGCGCTCCGAGACATCAACATTGCCGTGAATGATGGAGAGCTTGTGACGCTCATAGGAGGAAACGGTGCGGGAAAGACGAGTACGCTTATGGCGATTTCAAACCTCGTGCAAAAGGAACGCGGCAGCATTTATTTTAAAGGAAAAGACATAACGCATCTTGCGCCAGATAAAATTGTTAAGATGGGACTTGCGCATGTTCCCGAAGGCAGGAGAATTTTTCCTTCTCTTACCGTATATGAGAATCTTGTTGCTGGCACCATGGGCAACCAATCTATAAAAAGCAGAGACATACCGCAGCTTATAGAACAGCAGTATGCGCTTTTTCCGCGCCTTAAAGAACGTGAAAAACAAGCAGGCGGTTCGCTCTCTGGCGGTGAGCAGCAGATGCTTGCAATAGCGCGTGCTCTCATGTTGAAACCAGACATTCTCATGCTTGATGAGCCGTCGCTCGGTCTTGCGCCAATCATCGTTGAAGAGATTTTTGAGCTGCTTGCGAAGATGAAAAAAGACGGAAAAACTATTTTGCTTATTGAACAGAATGCGTCTATGGCGCTTTCAATTGCGGACAGAGGATATGTGCTTGCGACTGGAGAAGTTATCATGGAAGGAACGGGAAAAGAGCTGCTTGCAGATCCTGAAGTTGTAAAAGCGTATTTAGGCGGATAAAATTATTAATTTTCAAGCAGGAGGTTGTTATGAGAAAAATTATCAACAGACCCGAAGATTTTGTAAATGAGACGATGGAAGGCATTGCACTTGCGTATGGAGACCGCATTCATTTTCTTAACGGCGATTGCCGCGTTCTTGTGACAGGCTACCCGGTAAAAGATGGAAAAGTTGGCATTGTCACTGCTGGCGGAAGCGGGCATCTTCCCGTATTCTTGGGCTATGTAGGAAGCGGCATGCTCGACGGCTGCGCAATTGGCAACGTGTTTGCATCTCCTTCTTCGCAGAAGATGGCAGACATGATTAAGGCGTGCGACCACGGCAGCGGCGTTTTGTGCTTGTACGGCAATTACGGCGGCGATAAAATGAATTTTGACATGGCGTGCGAAATGGTCGAGATGGACGACATCAAAACAAAAACAGTGCTCGTGCGCGATGACGTCGCTTCAAGTGCAAAGGAGCAGGCAGAAAAACGGCGCGGTGTTGCAGGCATGGTATATGCGTTTAAAGTAGCAGGAGCTGCCGCAGACAAGTTGATGAGCCTTGAGCAAGTGGCAGGCATTGCAGAAAAAGCGCTTGCACATATCAGGACAATGGGCATTGCACTTTCTCCATGCATTGTTCCGGAAGTTGGCAAACCGACATTTTCAATCAATGACGATGAGATTGAGGTAGGCATGGGCATTCACGGAGAACCTGGAATTGAGGTGCGCAAAATGATGAGCGCGAATGAAGTTGCGAAAATCATCATTGACAAAATCTGCACAGACATGCCGCTCGTTTCTGGCGATAGGGTTTCCGTCATGGTGAATGGACTTGGCGCAACGCCGCTTGAAGAACAGTTTATTGTATTTCGTGCAGTTGCAAAAATCCTTGCAGACAAAAACGTAAGCATATTCATGCCGCACATTGGTGAATTTGCAACGTCAATGGAAATGGCGGGCTTGTCGATTACAGTGTTTAAGCTTGACGCAGAACTTGAAGAATTGCTCAGAGCGCCGGCATCAACACCATTCTATACGAATGAAAATAAATAATTAATAATTTATGGAGCGGCAGATGAATGTTTTGGATGTGAAAGGCGCTTTAAAAATTATAAGCGATGTAATGACGGCCAACAAGGAATACCTCATTGAGCTTGACCAGCAAAACGGCGACGGCGATTTGGGCATTTCCATGAGCGACGGCTATAAAGCAGTAAGCGATTTTCTTAACAATTCTGATGAAACTGATTTGGGAAAGCTATTCATGAAGATGAGCATGACGTTTAACGAGAAAGCTCCGTCATCGCTCGGTACGATTACATCTATCGGCATGATGGGCATGGCAAAAGCGCTTAAAGGAAAAACAACGGCAGACTTGATGGAGACTGCACATGCATTTAAAGCAGGCATTGAGGCTGTCAGCGTAAAATGCGGTTCAAAGGCGGGAGAGAAAACGATTATGGATTCGCTTATCCCTGCTGTCGAAGAACTTGAAAAACATGGTGACGACAAAAAAGCGGCGTTTGCCGCAGCAGCCGCAGCTGCTGCGCACGGCTCTGAAAACACAAAAAATATGCGGGCAGTGCATGGAAGAGCCGCGTATTATGCGGAGAAAAGTTTGGGCGTGCTCGACGGTGGCTCTGTTGTAGGAAAACTGTTGTTTGAAGCTCTCAATGCGTATTGTCAAGACATGTAAATTATTTTATTATATTTATCATATAAGAATAATTCACATTTCACAACAGGTTTTACTAATTATGGTAATGACGAGAGTTAAATATGCGCAAAATACATTAAAAGATGTCTATTACGATATTATTTTGCAACGCATAGTCCGTGATGAATATAAATCTGGCGATATCATTACAGAAAAATCGCTCGTAGATGAATTCAACGTAAGCAAGTCTCCCATCAGAGAAGCGCTCATTGCGTTGTGCAGCGAAAATTTATTAAAAAGCATTCCGCGTTTTGGATATGAAGTAGTTCCAATTTCCGATACTACAATCAATGAAATGCTTGACTATCGTGTAGTTTTGGAATGCGGGTATCTTGACAAGAATTGGGATGCTATAACAGATGAACAGCTTGGGCAACTGCAAAAATTATTATACAAGGATTACAGCAAGCCAGAACAACGAGAAGCGCTTGAGCATTGGAAAAAGAACTGCGGCTTTCACCTTATGTTGCTCTCCTTTTCAAAGAATGCCTTTGCCTATGAGCAACTGTCTGTAGTATTGCGGGCGCTTGGCATTGCATATGTACGCTCGTATTGGAAAATGCTGCATCTTACAAAAGTGAAGAGTACTGCAAACTATCACAAGCAACTTATTGACTGTTTATTGAAAAGACAAAAAGAGGCCGCAATAGAATGTTTACGAACAGATATTGTTGAATTCTTTACGCCAGGAAATTAAGGAAATGCTCATGCATCTGCATTGCAGGAGTGCAGGCGCGCATATATATTTTTTGCAATTGTTAAAAGATGCTCGCGCGTGTTTTGCGTGGGGTCGTCGAGCACTGTATTAAAAAGTTCTTTAAGTACATGCCCCAGTTCTTTTCCTGCGGGGATTCCTGCGCCAATTAAATCGTTGCCGTTTACCGCTAAATCTTTTATGCTGAGCGCAGTTTTTTGCGCCTGCACTGACGCGATGCGCGTTTTGAGCGCTAAAAGATTTTTGCCTGTTTCAGTGTCATGAAGACGGGGAGCGGCACGGTGCATGCCGTAAATGTCTGCTCGCCGCACGTCAAACAAATCGTTGAGGCACTCGCTTCCAACACGCACGATAAAGCGGCGTACTGCGGCATCGCTCCACGAGTCTTCGTAGTGAAACATGTGTTCTTTCACGAGGTGTGCAACGGCATCTACTGTCTTTGTAGGAAAGCGCAGGCGTGCAAGGATTGTGCGCGTCATGTTCGCTCCGAGCGCGTCGTGCCCGTAAAAATGATACAGCTCGCCGTTTGCAGTTTTTTCAACAGTGCGCGAGGCAGGCTTTCCTATGTCGTGGAAAAGGGCAGCCAGTCGCGCTGTCAAATTTTCTCTTGGCGCGCCGTCACATGCATAGTACATATGGTCGAGCACGTCAAATTCGTGGAAGCCGCGCCCGTCGCTCTGGATGCAGTTTCTGCCTGCAAGCAATTCAGGAATAAAAAGGGACGTGATGCCTGTTTCTTCAAGCATTTTAAGGGCGCGTGACGGCGTGCGTACGGCAAGCATTTTTACAAACTCATCGCGAAATCGTTCAATTGAAATTTTTGCGACTGTTTTGCGCGTATCTTCCTCGAAAATGTCTGAATATGTATGATTTTCTATACGAAATTCAAGCTGCGCTGCGAACCTGATTGCGCGAATTGGCCTGAGTCCATCCTCACAAAAACGCTCGTGCGGATTTCCGACTGCGCGAATCACTTTTTTGCGTATGTCTTTTGCGCCGTCGAATGGGTCAACGAGTTTTCCGTCGGCAAGATGTGCGGCAATTGCGTTCATTGTAAAGTCGCGGCGGGACAAATCGTCTTCAATTGCAGGTGCATACAAAACGCTGTCGGGGTGCCGTCCGTCAGTGTATGCGCTTTCTGTGCGGAACGTCGTCACTTCAATGCTGTGCCCCATAAGGCGCACCGTTACGGTGCCGTGCTCAATGCCTGTCGGAATGACGCGGTGAAACAGGCGTGTTACATCATCAGGTTTTGCGTCCGTTGCAACATCGTAGTCGTGCGCCTGTTTTCCCATGAGCATGTCGCGCACCGCACCGCCGACAAGGTACGACGAGAAGCCTGCGCGAGAAAAAATCTCGTGCATTTTTTTGAGGACGCTGGGAATCTGTATGCGGCGCGAAAAAATGTGCATGGTCAGAATATCTATTGCAGACGGATGTACCCCCTGTTTCATGCCGTCCTGTCAGTGCTACTTTTCAATGACTATGTCCTGCAAGCTCTTTCTCATGGAATGAAGCCGTGACGGATGTGAAGATTCTGATTCGTAGCCGACGTCAAGAATGCCGACAAGCCGCACGGAAGGCTCTATGCCGAGCGCCTCCATGATGGCCTGCGTGTCGTATGCGCGCACCCAGCATGTCCGAACTCCCAATGATGCAGCTTCCATCATCATCATCGTCATGACGATGGCGCAGTCAACTTCACCAGAATTGTGTTCTGGAAAGCACCTGTCTCCGCTGACTTTCCATGCTTCGTCTGCATCGTAACCTACTGCCAGAACTACAGGCGCGTTGAACGTCATCGGCGTGGCAGCCCGTATTTTTTCAAGCGCTGCCGGCGATTTTACAACGAATATTCGGTGCGGCTGATTGTTGTGCGCGGTGGGGGCAAGCCTTCCTGCCTCAAGTATTTTCTCAAGCGTTTCAGCCCCGACAGCCTTGTCGCTGAAACGACGTTCGGAATATCGCTCCCGACAGAGTTCCAAAAAATCCATGCCTGAACCTCCTGCATTACATATTTTAATTTTACTCCATGCCATTTATTTTTATCAAGGGCAGTTGCGCCGCGCTGCAGGACCGCTCCTGCCTGCACCGTTGTCAGCGGACGGCAAGTACGGAACCGACAGTAGCAGCAAGCGAACCTGCAATGACGATGAGCTGGAATGCAATATTTCCTGCAACTCCACAGATATGACTTGCCGCTGTTCGCTTTCGAGAACGGTTGTATGCGATGATGATGCCTATTCCTGTGAGCACTTGAATGATTCCTGCAAGGCGCGTAAAGCCCACAAAACTTTGCAAGCCGAATAACGCGAGCACAAGGCAGGGAAGCGTTGCAAGCAGCCAGCACAGTTTGAGATGCCACTTTGTCTGCTCTGCGATGATGTCGCGCATGTTCAATGTGTTTGCCCAGAACGATGTAGAAAGTGCAAGGAGCGAAAAGATGTAGCCGACAACGCTTACCCAGCCGCCTAGATGCGCGCTTAAATCCACGAGCGCGCCGTTTTTTGTGATTGCCGCTCCTGCTCCGAGCAATGTCATAAACGTCACGGCAACGATTAAAAACGCATTCACGCCTGTGCCCGCTGCAATGGCACGCACAATTTTTTTTCTGTCGCCGCCAACGCCTTTTACTACTTGCGGCACAGACATGACGGCAGAAAGCGAGAACGCAACAGTGCTGTACAACGCCATGACGTTTGAAGAAGCTATGAATTTTTTTGGCAATGCGCTCATCTCGGATGCAAGCGTTGCCGCAAACAAAATGACTATGACAATTATCATGGCAAACACTGAATATTTTTCGCAGATTCCCACAATCTTCATGCCAAAAAAGACGACAAGTGCGGCAAACGCGTAATAGAGCACCATGCCCACCCATGTTGGAAACGCGAACCAACTTGCAAACACAGCTGCAGAACCGGTGATAAAGCTTGCTACGTTGCACAGCACGCTGAATCCTAAAAATGCAAACACAATCCATGTGGCAGCTTTTTTGAATGAGCCGACAAACAACTCATTTTCAAAGCATTTTACAAATTGCGCGCCACCGTTGTTCAGCGAAAGTTCTGCAATCATAAGATGCAGCAAGAGGTTTATGCAGTAGGCAACCGCGAGAATGAGCAAAAAATCCCACCACGTGTTTCTTGAAGCGAGATACGGTACTGCGAGAATGCCCGCTCCAACGCCGTGCCCCACGATGATGCTTGCAGCTTCAAGAAACGTCAACTGCGATTCGCTTTGTATTTGCGCAAAAAAAGTGCATTTTGCGCTTGCGCTGTTGTTTTGCGCAGAGTTGCCGCTTTGCGCACACGTATCAATGTGTATGTTCATACTGTTATTTTATCATGATTTTTAACAAAAGGAAAGGACAATGCCGCCCCGTTTGCTGCGCGATGATGCCGCGCATGTGCAAGGTGTTTGCCATTCGCATCTCCGCGCCCATATCACATCACGTAGTTTTATGATACCATGTCGTCATGGCTGATTGTGATTTTTCATCAGAACACGCACTGATTCAGAAAATTCTTGCATCAATTCATCTGTAAGATAGCCATCGCTCAAACAGTGAAAGTTGCTGATGCCTTCGCTCATAAAAAGATATGTATGCGACGCGTAAAAAAAATCGAGCGCATTCAATTCGGTGATATGCGCTTTTTGTGCAAACAGTGCAATTATGCGTGCATATTTCATTTGCAGCAGCGTCTTATTTGCCAGCATCAACATACCTCTTTTGCACACTCAAAATGCAGCAAGTTGTCTGCAACATCTTGTGAGATAAAACAAATCTGATTGTTCGGCTTTTCAAATGAAAGCCTTTTCAATGTTTCGCGCTTATCAATCAAATTGTCAAAATACAATTCTATGGTGTTGAACACCTTGTCGTTTGCAATACCGCCTTCAATAATGTCGTATTTCAAAAAATCATCATTTCCTTTTCTGCAAGAAATGATGAAATCAAGCCAGGCTTCATCATATGCAGGAAATCTTTTAAAACGGTATTTTTCCGCTATGTCGGCAGAATCGAATTCATACGTATTGATGTAGCAACGTTTTCCAATTTTCAAAAACCGTTGCACCCAATCTTCTGCCTGTTGCTGTAAATCAGTTGTATAAAAACCTTTCCCAAAGTCGAGGTTGTTGCGACCGATGAGCACATTCGGCTTTTTGACTACAACAAGAGAACCATGATAAACTTTCATGCTACAAGGCCTCGCTCTCTCATAACAGCAAAAATGTCATCCACAATATACTGCTTGCTCTGCGTGTGTAGCGCAGCATATGACGGAATGACGTAATCAGTAAGCAATGCAGATTTTTTGAGCAATGCATGCATTTCCGCACCTGTTGTACCGCAGCGTTCGGCAAGATTCTCTATGCAAAATATAACGTATTCAAGCTGCTTTTCGTTCATGGCAACCTCATATCATTACTATATCATGATTTTTAACAAAAGGAAAGGACAATGCCGCCCCGTTTGCTGCGCGATGATGCCGCGCATGTGCAAGGTGTTTGCCATTCGCATCTCCGCGCCCGTATCATATCGCGCAGTTTTATGATACCATGTCGTCATGGCTGATTGTGATTTTTCATCAGAACACGCACTTATGCATGTGGTGATTTTTACTGGCGGCGATTTTCCGCTTCCTCAAATGACGTGTCGCTACTGGGAACACCGCCCTGTCGATTGCGTGATTGCGGCAGATTCGGGTTTTGACACAGCAAAAAAATTTATCGAATACTTTTCTCATAATGATGCGATTGATTTTTTACCCGATGTTATTCTTGGCGACTTTGACAGCATTGCAGACAAAAATGCGCTTGCTTCCTACGGCAACATTGTAGAACCATTTGACAGCGCAAAAGATTTTACCGACACAGAGCTTGCGCTTTTCCGCGCATATGAACTGGCACGTGAGCAGGGCAGGGAGCCGTTCATCACGCTTGTGGGAGGATGCGGCGGCAGAATTGACCACACGCTTGCGCTCTACGACTCGTTTGCATCTGCATGCCGCGCGCACGTGTGGCTTACTCCGCAACAGGCAGTTTATTTTTTAGCGGCAGGAAAAACAGCGCGTGTTGCCTGTTTGGAAAAGCACGATATTGTTTCTGTTGCGCGTACAACTGAATCAAGATATGGCGGCACGCTTTTTTCATGCGGCTTGCACTGGGAGCATTTTCGAAGTTGCGGCATGCCGAGCATAAGCAACTGCGTCTCTGATGAGTTTGACAAGAGCGGAGAAGCAACAGTGCGCGCTGAATGTGCAACAATAGGCGACGCGCTCTCAGAAAGTGTGCGCAATACGCAAGCTGTTTCAATTACCGCGCACGATGCGCCATTTTTGTTGATTGTGCCGCTCGGTGCAGAGGTGGGTATAATATAGCATATTTTCAAAAAATACAGTATAGTATTTTATGAGCGAATGGAACCTAAAAAATGACGGTAACTCGCGGCAAATATGAGTGGGATTTTTTCAAGAATGAAGCCAATATCAAAAAACATGGTATTGATTTTGAAGAAATTCTTGCCGTATTTGATGATCCATATTTTTATGAAATTTATGACAATATGCATTCTACCATTGAGGAAGAACGATATATCGGAGTAGGAAATGTGGCTGGACTTATGATTGTTGCAACTGTATTTACCGAACGTGATAGAATAAGAATAATTAGCGCACGACAGGCAACGCCATTAGAGGAGGAATTGTACGATGAATACAGACAAAGTATTGACGGCTGAACGAGTTGCTCACATCAAGGCACGGGCAATAGACACGTCTGATATTCCTGAAATCACGCGCGAACAATGGCGCACGGGGCATTTCCGAAATCAGCAGCGAATAGTTATTCTTGATGATGATAATCGTGAATGGCTTCAGCCTGACAATGACGGCTATCAAACTAGATTGAATTTTGCATTGCGATGGGCACATGCCCATGACTGCCCGCTCGTTGATGCGTAAGCTGTTTCAATTGCCGCGCATGACGCGCCGTTTTTGTTGATTGTGCCGCTCGGCGCAGAGGTAGGCATTACGCTCCGCCTGCAAGAAAATCTATGAGGCGCGTGGCAAGCATAACTGCAAAGCCATATGCGCATGCAAAAAACGAGCACACTGCCGACACCACAGCGCGCGTGCGCCGTTCGTGATTTTTTACTGCCAACACGATTGAAACAGCAATGCCTGCCGCAGAAAAAAACAGGAGCGGTATTGCGGTGACTGTCGCAGCTGCAAGTATGATGTGCTGGTTTTCATCGAGGAATTCTTGATAATTGCCAATTGTGTAAAAAACGAGCAATGCAGAGAGGAACAGCACAAAAAATAATACAGTGCGCATGACGAGTGTGAATAAAATCTGTGTTGCGTTTTTGCTTGTTTCGGTTTCCACTCTACGTTATTTTTTCACCCCGCACCATGCCTTTTTGTCGCGCAACTCTTGTCTGTTTCGTGCGCTTATATGCGAGCATATTATACAACAATGTGTGCCGTTTGTCACGCAGATTGGACGCTCGCGAAGCCTGCACCAGTTCGGCTTTGCTCGCCCTTGTATTGCAAACTCATATCTGCTAGAATTGCATGTAAAGGAAAGTCAAACAGACAAAGTGCGACAGGTCCGTCGTCGGGTTCGGCTCGTGTCTTGCGCGGTGGTTCGTGGAACAATAATGCGCAGAATTGTGCGGTGTCGTACCGGAACAACAACTCGCCGGAAAACCGCAACAATAATTGCGGCTTCCGCGTGGCGCGTTCCAGCTCTAAAAGAAAGCGGCGCAGGATTTTTCCGTAATCGCCGCAAAACTTTCAGAACCGACTTTTCCTGCACGATTTTCGTGCGAACGCATTCTGCTCAATGAGCGGAACGGCTCCTGCCCTGTTGGTAGCTATCAGCAGATGCTGTAAACGCGAACGCCGGGCGGAGTTTTTTGGGGAGAAAGCATGTCACAATTCCAATCGTTTTTTATACATGCGCTCGGCGACGCAACCCAGTGCGAAGAATTAAATGCATTCCTGCGTTCCCATGTCATTGTTCGTACAGTTGAAAATTGCATTTTTTCCGGGCAAAACTGCGGCATTCAAATCCTTGTCGAATACAAGAACGCAGGAGAATCATCAAAGGCAAGCAGACGGATTGACTGGCGCTCAGAACTCAAAACAGATGAGCAAAAACAAATGTTTGACAAGCTCAAAGCGTTTCGCGCATCTCTTGCAAAAGAAAAAAAACTCGTTGGCGCATACATGGTGTGCAAGGACGAACATCTTGCAGCTATTGTGCAAAAACCTGCCATTACGCTTGACGAAATAAAATCGCTTCCGCATGCGAACAATATCATGCTCAAAGAGTTTGCGCAAGTTTTGTTTGATGAGTATCAAAAGCTTTTGAAAGAAAGCGATGAAGCAGAAAGCGATGAAACGAGCAACATCCCTTTTTAATTGCATTGTATCGTTTGAAAATTTGCGCAGCGCATGGCTCAAAGCGCGCAAGGGCAAAACAAAGAAAAAAGCGGTGAAAAATTTTTCGCGTAACGTGAACGCGAATCTAACGTTGCTCAAACATCGCTTGTGCGAAAACAATTTCTCAAGCTATGTGCAGTTCAAAGTGCATGACCCGAAAGAGCGCATCATAAGCGTGGTGCCGTTTTCAGACCGTGTAATGCACCATGCAATTATGAATGTGCTCGAAAGCGTTTTTGAACGGCAGTCTATCTGCCATACATACGCATGCAGGAAAGGCAAGGGCACTCATGCGGCGGCACGGTATGCAAAGCGCAAGGCGAGCTCATCAAAATATTTTTTAAAGCTCGATGTAAAAAAATATTTTGACAGCATTGACCACAAGTGTTTAAAACGGCAACTGTCGCGTATCATAAAAGACAGCAAATGCCTTATGCTGCTTTTTGCAGTTATAGACAGCTACGCTTCTTCCAGTGGAGCTGCGAAAGGGCTTCCTATAGGCAATTTGACAAGCCAATTCTTTGCGAATTTTTATTTGTCATCGCTCGATCACTTTATTCTTGAGCGCATGAATGTGCGCGGCTATGTGCGCTACATGGATGATATGGTGCTCTTTGCAAACAGCATGGAAGAATTGAAAAATATGCATAAAGCAGTTGCCGCATTTTGCGCGGATGAGCTTGCACTGCAACTAAAAGAAGCGGTGTTTGGTGCGACAGCACATGGCGTGCCGTTTTTAGGCTGGCGCATTGCTGAAAATCGCGTGTATATATTGCAAAAAACAAAACGACGCATGAAAAACACGCTCAAAAAAATAGAGCGGAAGTTTGCACTTGGGCAAATAAGCGAACAAGAAGCATGTATTCGTTCGTTTGCTGTGTATGCCACGCGTCGCGTGGGGCAGTGATGCAGCAAGAGCAGGGCAATTCTGAAAAAGGACGGTACTGTCTAGTAAGTTCGTATAGTGTAGGTGCCGAACTAAATTCAGCACAACGATTCCTTTTAGACAGCCCTTTCCTTATTTTAGGCTTTTACTTTCCAAATGCCCATAGCAAGAAATTTTTCTAAAAAATTATAAAAAATTATAATAAAAGGATTGCTTATTAAGTGACATTTATGTATTATTTTAATACAAATTTATTTTTAAGGAGAAATTGTATGAAAAGAACAATTGGTTTTGCAAGTTTCGTGCTTGCAATAGTGTTTGCACTTGTTTCGTGCAAGCACCCGGCAGGCGGTGGCGGAACTGGCGGAAGCGGCACAACAGCTACAAACTGGGTACGCATTTCCGGATGCACCTTTAACATGGGCTCATCTGATTCAAATGCTTATTCTGATGAGAATAACGTGCATGCTGTTACGCTTTCATCGTATTTAATATGCGACCATGAAGTAACGCAAGCGGAATGGGAAGCCGTCTTTAGTGGAGCGCCCCCCAGCAACTTTGACGGCTCAAGCGGAAAAGAAGCTGCAACAGGCGAAGCGCAGGAAAATCGTCCTGTTGAAAATGTAAACTGGTACATGGCAATAGCGTACTGCAATAAGTTAAGCATTAAAGAAGGATTAACCCCATGCTACGGTGTAAAAGATAGCAGCGATAATGAAATAGATTGGACTGATCTAGTGTTTGATGATATTCCAACAAGTTCTAATGATAAATGGAATGCTGCCACCTGCAACTTTAGTGCAAACGGCTACCGTCTGCCGACAGAAGCAGAGTGGGAATGTGCAGCCCGCGGCGGCATTGCGGACACTTCCAACCGTGTGTGGGCCGGCACAGCAACAGAAAGCGAACTTGCCGAATATGCTTGGTATACGATCAATAGCGACAACAAAACTCACGAAGAAAAAAAGAAACCAGCAAACGGCTATGGGCTGTACGACATGAGCGGCAATGTATTGGAATGGTGCTGGGACTGGTATGGTGATACGTACAGCGCGAGTGCTGAATCCGACCCCACTGGTCCGTCGTCGGGTTCGGCTCGTGTCTTGCGCGGTGGTTCGTGGCGCGATAATGCGCAGTATTGTGCGGTGTCGTCCCGGGACAACGGCTCGCCGGAAGACCGCT
>JAFSRD010000018.1 GCA_017446265.1 Treponema sp. | reverse complement strand
GACTGGTACGGTGACTATGCTACAAGTGCGACCGACCCTACTGGTGCCTCATCGGGCTCGTACCGCGTCCTTCGCGGCGGCGGCTGGGGCTACTACGCCTCTTACTGTCGTGCGACTGGCCGCGACAACGACTCGCCGGCGGACCGCAACAACGACTACTTGGGCTTTCGCCTTGTTCGCTCCGCACAGTAGGCGGCACACACACGAGGGCTGTCCGAGAAGTTCACTACTTTTTGGACATGCCCCCTCGTGTAAACGCGACAGGGGGCGTAGGTGCAGAGGGCTGTTTTTTCAAAAACAGTCCTCTGGTACATTTTGTCGCACCATTTGTGCGACAAAATACTGCCCGTCTGCCGACTTGCCTGACCTGTCTACCGACAGGTAGACGGCAGTCAGGACAGGCAGGCAACACCGAAGCACCCGGTGTTTGAGAGTGGCACCGCTTATGCGGTGCCACTCTCAAACAGTCGCCCTAAAGAAATGAAAATTATCGAATTTGCTCGCTTGTGCGTGGCTTTTTGTAACTGGGTTCATGGCTCAAGTTTGTTTCCCATTCACACAATGAATCTGCTATTACGCTAATAGGCTGTAGGCAATGTGGCAAATCGACCCTGGTGCGTCATATTTTGCCGCACTACCGTTATGTTTCCCTTGAGAACTTGGATATTCGCCAAATGGCACAGGATGCCCCTCAAAAATATTGAGCCTACTGATTTTTACCCCGCCTATATTCAAACCTACATAGAAAAAGATGTTAGGTTGCTAAAAAACATTAGCGACTTGTCAAGTTTTCATAAGTTTATAAAACTGTGTGCAGGAAGATGTTCGCAAATCTTTAACATTACATCACTTGCAGATGACGCGGGAATTAATAGAAAAACGGCGGAGTCGTGGCTTTCAGTTTTAGAAAAGAGCTATATAATTTATTTTTTAAAGCCTTATTTTATGGCACGTCCGAGAACTCTCCGCACGAATAAAAAGGTATTGACAGCCCCGAACTTCACGAACCATACGGCTTGTTGCAGAAAAAGATAAATGTTATCATACTATGAAAATCTTCGGCAAGAAATTTTACGGGTGACGCTGCACGCATACAACGCACGCCGTTATTCTATAGGGCATCTCTAAACTCTAATTTGATTGTTTTAGAGGTTTCCTATATCATGTTTATATATTTCAAAGAGGATATTTATGAAACGTACAACAGTATTATTAATTAGCGTGCTCGCATGCGTTGCGACACTCGGCATTTTGTTTTTTACATCAGGCAGACAAAAAAACGTCATAGACGGCGCAAACGGCAAAGCAGCAATCTCTGCAAATGAGCAACCCGCACTGCACGGCGACGCGCAGCTCATTGCACAAACAAGGGTGCAACAGCCGGCACAAAAATCACAACAGGAGCAAAATGTGGAGCGCGTAAAATCAACAATCACTAAATTGAGCAAACGTGCACAAGAAGGAATAGTCATTGCTGATTATACAGCGTTTCTTGCAGATTTGGAAAAAATCGTTTCGTTTGACAATGCCTCTGCTGCAAACGACTTGCCGTTGCTCATACTCGTCGATAAAAAGCATCACCTTCCGAGCAGTTACGAACCAGTTGGGCTTATTCCGCTTGTGCAAAACAGCGAGTTCAATATAAACCGCAACGATTTGTCGCTGCGCCCTGAAGCATACGATGCACTCCGCGCGCTTTCACGCGCTGCACTTGCCGATGGAATAAAACTGCTTGTAAGTTCTACATATCGCTCATATTCGTATCAAGAGAAACTATTTCAGAAATGGGTTGAGATTGACGGTCTCGAAGAAGCGGAGCGTGAAAGCGCGCGCGCAGGAAGAAGCCAACATCAACTCGGCACTGCCGTAGACTTTGGCTCAATCACCGATGACTTTGCAGAAACGAAGATGGGCAAATGGGTGTACGAAAACGCTGCAACATACGGTTGGAGTTTAAGCTTCCCCGCCGGTTATGAAGATGTAACAGGCTATCGTTGGGAATGCTGGCACTTCCGCTACATCGGCGTTGAAGCGTGCCAATTCCAAAAAAGATATTTTTCTGATGTCCAGCAGTATATGCTTGAATTTTTAAATGCATGGAAAAACGCATAGCAATTTAATCACGTGCAGCAAACTCCTCAATATCTGCTAGTCTGCATTCTCCATGCAGCAAATTGCGCGAGGGGGCGACGCGGCGTGCACGCGATTTTTCAAAATCGCGTGCACGGTACATTTTGGCGCGCCATATGTGCGCCAAAATACTGCAACCGCACAGCACCCGACCTGCCGCAGGCAGGGCGCGCCCGCCTTGCTTTGCTATTTTTTTGCAATCAGCTATACTGTGCGCATGGTCGCAAAACTAACGCTCATAGTACGCCCACAAGATGAGCACAACGATTCGCTGCTACGCAAAAAAGCGTGCGAGCAGCTTGCACAAAAAAATATTCGCGTACGTGATGACGAGGTGCATCTTGTATGCATAAAAAAATCGATTGACGCGCGGCATGGAAACGTAAAGCTGTGCTTAAAATACAATGCATATATTGGCGAAGAAGCAGTGCAAAATGATGCGCTTCCCAAATGGAAACACGCAGATGGAAAGCGGCGCATCATCATTGTGGGCGCAGGTCCGGCAGGGTTGTTCGGTGCGCTTCGCTTGCTTGAAGACGGCATTACGCCGGTGCTCGTTGAGCGCGGCACAGATACGGTGCAACGCAAAAAAGATATTGCTGCCATAAGTACGCAACATATTGTTGATGCAAACAGCAACTACTGTTTTGGCGAAGGCGGAGCGGGCACATTCAGCGATGGAAAGCTTTACACGCGAAGCGCCAAGCGCGGAAACGTGCCGCGCATTTTGCACATATTCAATCACTTTGGCGCAGATGAATGCATTTTAAAAGATGCGCACCCGCACATAGGCACAGACAAGTTGCCAAAAATAATCAATGCCATGCGAGAAAAAATAATTACGCTTGGAGGCGAGTTTCATTTTAACATGAAATGCATTGATTTGCTTATTGCGCATGACGAGGCGCACAGTGGCAACGTATGCGGCATCGTTGCACAGCACACAAAAACAGGAGAGCGCTTGCAGTTCATTGGCGACGCCGTGCTTTTTGCAACAGGTCACTCTGCTTCAGACATATATAAACTTCTTGCAAACGTTGCACCTCATGCGCTTGAAGCAAAACCGTTTGCGCTTGGAGTACGCGTTGAGCATCCGCGTGCGCTTATTGATGCAATTCAATATCACGGAAAGCAACTCAAAACTGCCGCAGAATATCGCCTTGCAACGCATGTGGACGGACGCGGCGTGTATTCTTTTTGCATGTGCCCTGGCGGTTTTGTTGTGCCGAGCAGCACGGGCAATGATGAAATAGTTGTAAATGGCATGTCGTCCGCAGGGCGCAATTCTGCTTGGTCAAATGCAGCAATTGTTGTTGAAACAACGCATGAAGATATCCCGCTCAAATTTGTTGACGCAGCGACAGCGGACGGCTGCCCCGCACTTGCAGGATTGTATTGGCGAACGCACCTTGAGTGCGAGGCAAAAAAACGCGGTAACGGACAGCAAGCGCCTGCGCAACGTTTGGAAGATTTTCTTGCGCATCGTGCAAGCAGCACGCTTCCTGCTGCAAGTTACACACCTGGCGTTGCACCGAGCCGACTTGACAAATGGCTTCCGCCTCATATTGCGCGCCGACTTGCCGTTGCCTTTATTGATTTTAACAAGCGCATGAACGGCTTTATTTCGCACGACGCGCTCCTCATTGCGATTGAGACACGCACATCAACGCCCGTGCGCATGCTTCGCGCCAAAGAAACATATGAAAGCACAGCACTCAAAAATCTGTATGTGGCAGGAGAAGGCTCTGGCTATTCAGGCGGCATTGTATCGTCTGCGATTGACGGCGAAAACGCATGTGCAGCGATTGCGAAAAAGAAATGCTCATAACTAATAGAATGCAGCCAATACAAAATTAATAATTATATCATCAACATAAAACCTGTGACGCAAAATGATTTTACAATTGCAACAGTATATCAAGAAATCTCAAAAATCAGCGTTGCATGCAAACTCTATGCGCTCGCCTGTTGCAGGGTGTGTAAACGACAAGTATTGTGCATGCAGCATAAGACGTCCGCCTTGCTCGCATTTTCCGTACAGCGAATCACCGACAATCGGCATGCCGAACCCGTGCATGTCCGCAGACGCAACACGCAACTGATGCGTGCGCCCGGTAAGCGGCGTAAACAAAATGCGGGTTACTTTCCTGTTTGTTCCATCTGCGCCGCAATACCAGTTATAACCGAGTTTTTTCCAGTCAGTAATGCCGAGTTTGCCATGCTCTTCGTCATACATGCGCTTTGGCCGCCGCTCCCAGTCAAGCGAAAACGCAAGTTCCATTCGACCGCTGCTTTCTCCGTGCTTTGGCGCAGAAAGCCCAGATGCTTTTTCAAGCACTCCGTCAAGCAACGCCACATACTGCTTGCGCACAGTGCCACTTTCAAACTGCATAGAAAGATTTCGTTGTGCGTTTTTTGTAAAGGCGAGCACCATAAGTCCCGATGTTTCCATGTCGAGACGATGTACAGACGGATACATAATCGTTCTTGGAAAAAGACGCTTCATACGATTGACGATGCAGTCCTGTTTTTCAATGCCGCGTCCGGGCACTGAAAGCACACCGGATGGCTTATTCACCACAAGAATGTCGTTGTCACGGTAGCGTATTTCAAGACCAAGCATTGCAGGGAGAATGAGCGCACATCGCTCGTCGCATGGTGCATATGACACGCCGCTTTTCTTGTGCTGCGTCGGCTTTCCATAATACATTTCGTCCATGCTTACAGGAAACAAATTGTGCGAAAACGCGTAATTGAGCAATCTGGGCGCGCAGCAGTCGCCTGTTCCCGTCGGCGGTAGTTTCTTTTTGCATATGTCGGAAAGCGTGCGAACAGTTCCGTCTATGCAATGAAACGCGTACAGCGCGTGCACTTTTTGAAGCGATTGTGTTGTTAATTTTTCGCGAGCTTCGGAAATGGCGCGCTTCTCGCTTTCGGGGGCAGCTTTGAGTTTGTCTGTGAGTTCATGGATGGGCGCATCATTCGGCGCAAGGGCAGCGGCAATCTGTTCGCTAGTCACAATCGGCGGCACCCATATGCCTTCGCATTCGCCGTCGGGCACAAGGCTGTTGCCAGAGACAGCATTCAAAATGATTTTGTTGCTGTCTTTGTCTGCACATATGAGCACGCCAAGCATTACTCCGTGACCATCGCGCTCTTCGCTAGGAGCTGACATTTGCTTTAAACGGAGTGCACCACTTTTGAGCTTTTCAAAAATTTTTTTGCAATAAAGGTGCGCTCGTTTTGTGGGAAGCGGAGGAAACATGATTATTCGTGCAGCAAGTTCGTACCCTGCAACGCGCTTATTGATTGCACAGTACGCGACTCTACAAAACCATTTGCTTTTGCAATGAAAACAAGCGGCTTATTTTTAGTAAAAAGTCCGTTTTCAACAACGCCAGTAATTTTATTAATTTCGTCTTCCATCGCCACTGGGTCAATAGGCGTTTTCCACAAACAGTCAAGGATTTGATTGCCGTTGTCAGTAATCACCGGTCCTGCTTTCCGAACGCCTTCGCGGAGCGTGCATGTTGCACCAAGTGACTCTAACGCTGCCAGCACAGGAACGCGTGCTTCGCCAATAATCTCAACGGGAAGCGCAAACTGTGTGCCAATAGTTTTTACATCTTTCGATTCATCGGCAACAATAACAAACTTCGCCGCGTTATACGCAACTATTTTTTCGCGAAGCAACGCGGCACCACCGCCTTTGATGAGGTTGCACTGCGGGTCAATTTCGTCTGCGCCGTCAATCACTACATCGAGTGTGCCGCCTATAATTCTGTCGTTTAGCGAATACACATCTATGCCCAAATCTTGACATGCGTTTTGCGTTTGAAAACTTGTTACGCACGCTTTAATATTTTTGAGTGTGCCGTCTTTAATAAAATCAGCAAGCCGATACACAGCGGGAAGCGCAGTTGAGCCAGTGCCAAGCCCAATCTTCATGCCGCTTGCAATCTGCCCTTCTTTTACAAGCGTGTCCACAGCTGTTCGTGCGGCGCATATTTTTTGTTCACTCTGCGTCATAGCTTCTCCCATAAAAAGTTTGCAATGCAAACATTTCTTAAAAATAAAACTGATGGCATTTCGGCAATCTTATCTTGTCTCTTTTGCATTCATAAAGATAGCGTACTGTTTTTTTCCCTGCTGCTGCAACATTTCCCAACCGTTGCACACGCTGCATCCTGCAATTTCTGCGCGCCTCATCAGCGGCGTACGTTCAGGCACATAGATAATGTCAAACACTTTTTCAGTTCCACTAAATTGATAAAAATAAATCGGGTCGTTCTCTTTTGACGACTCACCAACAGCATCCATTCCTTTTGTTGTCGTTTGCACAATGATATCTGAATAGCGCTCAAGCGTGCGCTCAGATTCAGGGGCAAGCTGTGCATACTCAAAACCGTATGACGCGGCAAGCGCTTTTGCATGTTCAAGCGTTCTGTTAAAAATGCATGCTCTTCCACCAAGTTCTTTTATGACAAAGGCAATCGCTTTTGCAGCACCACCTGCCCCGATGAGCGCAACGCGACGATGACGCAATTTTTTCACACCGAGAAATTCTAAAAACGCTGTCCGAAATCCATACACATCTGTGTTATGACCTATCCAACCGCTGCTCGTTTTTACAATTGTGTTGACTGCATGTATTTTTGCCGCATCACCTTCAAGGCGTATCAATTCGGGAATGACAGTTTCTTTGTGTGGAACAGTAACTGCCATGCCACGTATGCCAAGCTGCTCAGCAAATTCAAATGCATCATTGATAGATGGCGTGCGCAGCGGAAAGAGCATTGCATTGATATTGTTAATTTTTTGATTGCGGTTGTGCAGTTCAGGGCTTGATGTTTTGACAAGCGGCCAACCAGTTACTGCATACAGCGCAGTTTCATCATTGAGTGCACGAAAGTGATACACATCTTCAAGTACTACAGGACTGATATGATTTACTGCTGGAATATTTCCGGTGGTTTCGTCGGGCGATGTGTACGTGAGATACGAATGAAGCTTGCCTGCTAGAATTCTTGACACATGTCCAAGCGGTCCCATTGCGCATATGATATGCTCGTGCTCGCGCATGGCAGCGGCTTCACGAAACATGTCGGTAACGTCTGCAAGCGTCTGCGGCATAAAAGCGATTTTTGGAATCTCGTATCCTGTTTTGCGCAACTCGGCACAGCGAACTTTCAGATTTTTTATAGGATGTTCCATGTCGTGAACGCTGCGTATAATGCGGATGCCAAATGCAAGCGCTGCATCCTGCAAACTTGGAACATGATAATCTGCTTCAAAATCAACATATGCAAAATTCTTCTGCGGATTTTGACCTGCAAATGCAAGCGCGCGACAAAACAACATCGTCCGCGCAATCTCGCTGTTTTCAAATCTGCCGCCGTCTGCCTTTCGTCTAATCGTAAGTATGCACGGTATGCGCACCATAGCGGGAAAACGGCGCACAACAAGCTGTTCGTCAGGAGTTAAAAAATCAACGCGCAACTCTGCAACATCAATATAACTTTCGTATTTCTTGACAAGTGCAGCATTTTCTTCAAGCGTAGCGGCAGTAAGCGTAAGGCAGACAAGCGGCCTATTCATCATCACAATCCTTATAATTATTAATTAATAATCTGCTGCAATGAGGCGCACTATCGAACAACAATTCTCTTGTGCTCGCGTTCACCAGTTGAAGCCACAACATAGAGCGCAAGTTCCGTGCCGCTTGGAACAGCATATGGAACAGTGACACTGCCGCCAAGAGACGAGAAACTGACAAGCGTGTACTGCTCGCCGTCTTCTGGTATTGCAATAAGTTTTACTGACACCGGGTAAAGATATGTTGGAAGCGTGTCTTCAAAAATGCCATACGTATCTCCATTTACCGAACGCGGCGGGAACGCGAACTCTGCTGCAACACGCGTATAGTTCTGGACTAATTCACTGTCAAATGTCTGCATGCGCACGACAGTGCCTGCCTGTTCTGCACCTGATGCTGTGTGAGAAGTAAAATCAAATGTAAGACGCGTTCGCGACATCTGCTGCAACACATCATTCACAGAACTGCCTACAAGATTTGGTACGCGCGTATTTTCAAAACTTGGTCCGCGGCTCACTACAAAATGCATTGTCACCGTGTCAGTGATGCTTGTTCCTTCAGGCGGGTCTTGCTCAAGTATTGTTCCTGCCTCTGATGTATCTGCTTTGTATTGGGGAGATGCAATAGTTATCAACTGACGTGGTGAGCCTGCAAACAATGTCTGCAAATTCATGCGGACAGCTTCAATATTTTCTCCAATATAATTTCCTACGCGGTCAACGACAACACCACGGCTCACAACAAGCGACACGCGGCTGTATCCTTTTCTGATTGCTCCAGCAGACGGTTCTTGCTCAATAATCTTTCCTTTGTCGTCAGCCGCATCAGAATAGCGCAACTGTATTTTTGGGTACAGTTCTTTTGCTTGCAGTTCAAGGAGCGCATCGGGCAAATCTTTGCCAACAACATCTGGCACGAGCACTTGCTCATATCCTTTTACATTAATTAAAAACACTGCAAAGCACGCAAGTGCCACAACAATGAGCGTGCTAATAACAGTGAGCGTAAGCGCTTTGCCATTTGCCTGCACATCTTCAAATATATTGTGAAAATTTATATGAAAAAGACGTTCTTTTAATTTAGAAAAAAAATTTGTCATTTTACATCTCCAAAATCAACGGACTTTGCTGCAAGCGTCGGTGTCCGTACTCTCTGTACGAATTAAAACCTATCGTATCATATCATTTTGCGCACAGATAATCCAGTCATGTATGATTTTTTACTTTATCTATTGCACAAATTTTTTCTATAACTGCATTGCGCTCGTTTTCATCAGCATATAGTACGCGCTTTTTGCCATGTGCATTTGTCTCTATTTCAAGAACGTGATTTCCATACATTTCGCTCTGCTCGTCAGGCTTTTTAAAATGTGCAATATCGCTGAACAAAATCAACGCGCCATCTGCAATTACGCCGTTTTCATATACGCCGTCGCATGCGGCAGTTGCAAGCAGGGACGACATCATATATGCGCCAAGCAAGCCAACGCCGTCAAGCATGATTTTTACGTACATAGAAAAATTGATGCGAAACGTCAAGAACGGCACAACGCAGCAACATGCGAGCGTTGCAACAGGCAACTTTATTGAACGCCGCTTTACGCGCATGCAGCAAACTCCCGCTCTTTTTAGCACATGCGATTTTCGCAGCGGCATTGTTGCAATAATGCAAACAGATGCGACAACTGAAACAATCATACATGCAAACTCACTGTCAGAGCCATTCATAGCTACCTCAAAAAAATAATCGCCGTGCCTCTAGCCATATGCGAAGCCCGCTCCGCGCATTTTCAAATGCAAGCGGCACAGCATCAAGCGAGCGTTCATCAACTATGCGTACGGCAATAAATTCCTGCACTTCGCTTTTCTGTGCACAGAGCGTTTTCGTCAACGTTGCGACACTTTCAATTCCCGCAGGCAAATCTGCTGTGTAAAACGTATCGCATGTTTTGTACACAATATTTTTATACTCATATGTGTTTGGCAAACTGCATAGATATGTTACACGCTGAATAACAAGACCCGCCTCTTCTTTGCATTCGCGCATTGCAGCTTGCTCCGCCCCCTCATCTGCATCGACAAAGCCGCCAGGAAGCGCAAGAAAATTTTTGCGCGGCTCTTTTGCCCGCTTTTCAAAAAGCACAAAGCCGTTTTTGTCTGCAATGATAACATTCACCGCAGCGGCAACATTATGATATAAATCAAAACCACAGTCGCTGCAAAACCATTTTTTATTGTCAACAAAATTGATTTTTTTGCTGCTGCACAGCGGGCAAAATGTAAAATTCATATGGCAACTCATGTAAAACACCTCACAGTCAACGCATCTGCGAGCGTTTCAGAGCGTTTAATCGTCTGAATGACGAGCGGCACAAAGAGCGGAATAATCGCTTTTACTTTGCTAAAAAATCCTTTTGTTTTTCCCAGTCCGCCTCGAATCAACTGCGTTTTGATAATGCTTTCAGCTTCGTCAATGAGCAGCGGAATAAAGCGGAAAATAATTTCCACAATGATGATGACATATCGCACAGGAAAGCGTATGAGCGCAAGCGGTTTTAACAAAATTGAAAGCCCGTCAACAACATCGTATTCAGGCGTTGCATATGAAAACGAAACAATGCACGCAATCGCCGCTTCTGTGTGGATGCATGTTTTCAAGCACAACAGCAGTTTCGATGGCGTAACAGTAAAATGCTTGTATGCCAAGAATATTTTCTCGTTTGGGAGCGGCGGAAAAAAAAGCATCTGGAAAATGCAAAAAAACAGCAGCAACGGAATGACTTTTACAAGCGAGGCAAAAAGCCGCTTTGCAGGATATTTTGCAAGAAACGCATACACGAGCGAAAGCATTAACAACGCGCAGCACAACGCAAGCGGCCGAACAGCGAGCGATGAAATGAACAGCGTAAAAAACACGACAAACTTTGCAACTGGCGGCAAGCGCGCAATGATGCCGTTGTTTTTTTCTGTGCCGCCTACATGAACACCAAGACCGCGTAGCGAATTTAATAATTTTGCGCTGTCGAGCGGCTGTTGTTCTGCAAGCGCATGATGTTCAGAAAATTGTACGCGTGTCTGTTCGTCGCTGTACGCAACCACACCGTTTTCCAGCAAAAGCTCGTTGTCCGCAAACGCTGCTTCATCATGTCGGTGCGTGCTAAACAAAACAGTGCGCCCTTCGTCTGCAAGCGAGCGGAGCGTTTTTAAAACGCGCGCGCGCGATGGAGCGTCGAGCCCCGCAGTAGGCTCGTCAAACAGCAACACAGGTGCATTGAGCGCAAGGATTCCCGCAATGGCAAGACGCCTGCGTTCACCTCCTGAAAGCGTAAACGTTTCTCGCTCGCCATACTCGCTGAACGGAATGCCCGCTGTATCCATAGAATATGTTACGCGCTCCAAAAGCTCCTTTCCCCGCAAACCGCTATTTCGTGCGCCAAATGCTACATCATCAGCGGCAAACTGTTCAAAGAGCGCAGCATCGCTGTTTTGCTGACAGAGCGCAGGGCGAACATTGCAACGCACTGAGCCGCTTGAAGGCGCGAGCAATCCTGCAGCAATTTCAAGCAGCGTCGATTTTCCACTGCCCGAAACACCAGTGAGCGCCGTAACTGTTCCCGCCGCAAGAGAAAAATTAACATTATTAAGAATATTGTTTTTGCCATATGAAAAAGAGACAGCATCAAATGCAAATGCTATTTCATTGTGTACAGTTCCGCCGCATGTGATTTTGCGCTGTAAATTTTTATTAATTTCTTCTCCGCAGATTTCGTTTACCAAATCTTTTTTTTCAAAAAATGCTTTTGTCGTGCCGCAAAATACAATTTTGCCGCATTGCATCATGATGACATCTTGTGCTTCTTTTATAGCGTCTGCATCATGTGTAATGTGGACAACAGTGTTGCGCTGTTGCACCCAGTACGAAAGAAAGCGATAAATGTCTTTGCGCGAAGCGGGGTCGAGCATGGAGACGGCTTCATCAAGGATGAGCACATCGGGATTGAGCGCAATAATTCCTGCAAGCGCCTCTTTTTGCATTTGTCCGAGCGAAAGCGTCATAGATTGCGCAGACGCTTTGTGAAGCAGTCCTGTCACTGCAAGCGACTCAATCGTGCGAAGTTCTACTTCCCCTGCAGGTAGCTTAAGATTTTGCGGACCAAATGCAGTATCACGCGAAACAACACTGCACACAATTTGATCTTTCGGCGACTGAAACACAAGCGCAACGCGCACATCAGTTGCATACGAAACAGTGCCAGACTCAGCTTCAAGCAAGCCGCACATGATGCGTGCAAGCGTGCTTTTACCGCTTCCATTCAATCCGACTAGTGCAGTATACGAGCCTTGCTCAAGAAAAAAACTCACATTGTCTACTGCCGGCGCATTTTGTTGAGGATACGTTCCTGTCACGTTCGTTACTGTTACAACGCGCATCGAAACATCATAGCAAAAAAAACGAGAAAAGCCAATTATTTTGCGCGCGCCGTTGCATATGCTGAAAGCATACAGATATAGTTCATGTGCTCTCGAAGCAAGCTACTGGAAAACCGCACTTGCGCGGCTTGCTCACGCGCGGTGTATTACACTCGGCGGGGCAATTTTAAAGAGCACTGTCGCCTGCGACACTTGATAGTTTTTCTGAAAAAAGCGCACAATTTACCGTTGTAACAAACACCCCGCCGCCCGCTCCAGCGCGGGCTAGGCTGTTGACACGCTCATCACAATATCGTGCAGAAAAATGCTGTCGTAAGCCCTAAAAAAATCGAAAGACCGAGCATGTGCACTGGCACAAACGAACTTAACGCAAGCGCACCAAACGATACCGCTGTTGTCAAGAATGACAACAAGATTGCAAACGGTTCAAGTTTTGCATTCGGCGTTGTATCTGCGCGCTTTTCGTTTTCTATCATGTAAATGACGTAATCAAGGCCTAATCCAAATACAAGAATCATGCCGGTAATCGAAAAGAATTCAAGCGCGGTGCCAGTCGCGGCAAAAATTGATGCAATGACAAGTACAATGAGCAGCGGTATAGACGCAATTTTGAGCGTGTGTTTCCAGCTGTAGAAAAATTTGAGCACCACAATAATCACCACATATGCAAGCGCGAACAGCGACAAAATCGTTTTTGTTAATTTATCCAAATCGCGTCCAATGTCTTTGATTTTGTTTTCAAAATACACGTTCGGGCTTTCGTCTGCAAGCGCGTTGTATGCATCTTCATCAGTGATTGAAACGGGCAGCACAATTGAATAGTAGCGCCCGTCAATGTTGCCGAGCCAGGCAGTTGAAATTGCTGCTGCAAGATATTCTGGAATGTTTCCGTCAGGTGTTGCAAACTGCTCATCACTAAACGCCGTGCGCAATGCCGCTGCTTGTGCCACGTCGTAACCGAGCGCTTCGTACTGAAACGGTGCAAGCGGCAACAGCTGCTCGCTCGCTTTGCGCGATTCTTTTTGCTTTGCCACAGACGGAATGTATTGCGATGTTGCAATATAGCCACCGCGCTCTTTTCCTGCGTTTACTTCTTGCAGCCGCTTGCACAGGCGCTCTTCTTCTACAAGCGCTTCTTCGGCAGTGTTGCCCGCAATGATGAACCACCCGCTCGGATTGTAGTTGAGCACATTCCACGCAAGCATTTCGTCATCGCGCACGCGCCCTTGCGCTTCGTATAAGCGCGCAATATCGTTTTCAATTTTTACGTTGCGATGATTTACAAGCAACGTTGCAATCGTCACAGAAAACACAGCAGCAAGCACAATTCGTCCGAACTTCTTTTTGTTGTACCACTTGGGCGCGGCAAAATACTTGAGCAGCGCAATTTTGCGCGTGCTTTCGTGCGGCACATTCAAAAGCGGATACATGCTGATTACGGTAAGGAACGCGCTCATAATGCCGGTAAGCGAAAATACTGCCATTTGCTTGAGCAATCCGAACGGTGCGAATACAAGAATGAGATAGCACAATTCTGTAGAAATGAGCGAGAGCGTAAGCCCGGTTATCAAATGGCGGCGGATTTCTGCACCAGCGGCAAGCGTGCTGTTTGCTTTCCAGTGAATGAAAAAATGCAAGCTGTAGTCAATGCATGAACCGATGAGCGATGTGCCGAATACAAGCGTAAGAATATGGATTTTGCCAAAACACAAATACGTCATGGAAAATGCGGCAAGAATCGAAATCAAAATTGATGCGACTGAATAGACAATCGGCAACGGATTTTTAAACACGATAAGCAGCAAAATGATGATAGCCCCAAGCGTCACCGTAGAGATGAGCGCAATCTCGTTGCTCGCCGACGTTGAGCTTTTGTAGCTGTGGAACGGCGTTCCTGAATATACAAAGCGCACGCCGTCTTTTTCGAGCGGCTCGCACACTTCGTAAATTTGCACTGCCGCGTTTGATTTGCTTGCAAGTGCCGCGCCCTCTTTGCTCAAAATGCCGCGTATCATCACGTACCACAAGCCGTCATGTTGCGTGGCAAGCACGCCATCGCGCGGTGACATTGCCGTTCCCGAATTTTGCAGCGATGACAAATAATTTGTAAGCGTGTATTCACCAAGCATAAACGGGTCATCTTGCAATGTGTCGAGCGAAGAAAACGTAAACGCGCTGTACGCTTTTGCAAGCGCATTTTCCGCAAACACCTGCGCGCCGTTTTCTGTTGCGAGCATCTCAATCGCTTCGTCATCGAGCAAGTTCCAGCGGTATTCATGGATAAAATCTGTTACTTCACCAAGCGCAGACGAATCAGAATAGAGCGACACAGATTTAAATCGCGGACTGCCTTCAAGCTGGCTGTACACATTTTCCGCAACCTGCTTTGCCGTGTCAAAATCTTTGTGCGACACAAGGATGAACACGTTCTGCCCTGTCATCTCGGTAAGCTTTTCGTCTGCAACGCCCATTGCTTTGCCAATGTCAGGCTTTGGCAGCATGTTGAATAAATCTGCATCAAGATTAACGGTGTGACTTTTAACAATCGTAAAAAGCATGGGTGCAATTAGTACAATATGAAAAATTAGCCACACAAATGCAAATGTTTTATTTTGCGGTAAAGACAGCTTTTTCATCTGCAGAAAGTTCCTTCGGATATTTTTGATTTGTAAATGTGTACGTAGTTGTGTCGCCGTTTGCGTCTGTCATAACAATTGTGCTGAACTCTGCATCTGTCTGCGTTGTTGTGCCGCCAATTTCAAGCGACTGCATTACTGCGGCAACGGTTTTGTCTTTAGGCGTACACACCGCTTTCCATGCGTTGCCGCTTGCAGAAAAATTGACAGCAAAACTTTCGTACAATTTTTTCGTGTTGCCTGAAAACACAGACGAGAGCGTTGTTGAAATGCTCGTAAAAATCTGATTGTTCGACGCGTCGATTACAGTTTTTTTGCCATCGGGTGTTATCTGAATAACAGATGTCATGCCCACAACGAGCGACGACGGAAACGGTTTGAGCGTTTTCCACATGATGCCGTCAAGACTGAAGATGAACGTACCGCTTGACGTAAGCGAACGGTTAGCTTTAACAATTTTGCGCACTTGTGTAAAGTTGCCAATCGTATTTGGGTGGGCGGCAAGACGCGCACACACTGCTTCAAACGTAGTGGTTTGCGCAAATGCCGTCACGCTCACAAAAAACACTGCTATTGCAACACACATAATTTTTTTCATAATGTAACCTCCATTCAAACGCGGCGGATGCGGTCCGCCATAAAAAAGATGTCGTTGCACAACAAGTCACAATAACTTACAACAACGCTTCCACCTTTTTAATAAATTTTTCCGGACACACAAAACTTGTTTCGCCCGTTGCCATTTTTACGGCAAGCTGCACGCTCTCTGCTTTTGTACAAAGTTCGCCTGTCTTATCATTGTAAATCTCGTACCGTATTTTAAGGCGATTTTCGTATTCAATAAGCGTTGACACAATGCGCGCAGTGTTGCCAAACGCAAGAGAGCGCACATATTTTACTTTGAGTTCCACAATGGGAAAGGCATAGCCGTCTTCAACCATTTGCAAATAGCCGTAACCAATTTTATCGAGCAGTGCACATCGCCCTTTTTCAATAAACTTGATGTAGTTGCCATGCCAAACAATGCGCATTGAATCTACATCATAGAACTCAATTTTGAATATCACTGTTTCAGAAATAGACGTGCTGTTTGCTTCGTTGTGTCGCTTGCCGACATGTGCCAACTGATGCGAGCAGCCATCACGTGCTTTGCCCATCATTATACACTTCCATTTGGGGGTTCGGGCATCGCCCAAAAATTAAAAAAATTATACCACTGAAAAGGATACAACAAACAGTATTTTTCAAGCAGCTGCACAAACTCACTGCACAATTTTTTGATGCAATTTTCTTTATCTCCACGCGTGCATGCTTCAAATTCAATTGGCGACTTATGCACATACATGTTGTACTTCGACGAAAGAGACACATCTTTTTTGCGCAACGCAAAGAAAAAATACACGGGCGTTTTTAATAAATATGCGAGCAAAAATGTGCCGTACGGGAATGCCGCTTCTTTTCCGAGAAACATATTGACAAGCGTGCGGTTTGATGAATGCGCGGAAGTTCTATCGCCGGCAATTACTACCATGCCGCCTGCTGCAAGACGTTCCTGCAACAGATAAATCGTCTCCAGCCCGATGTCTGCCGCGCTTACCACATTCATGTTCACGTCGGGACAGATTTTCTGAATTGTCGAATTGAATTTTTGCGTTGCGCCTGTTTCCATAATCACTGTGACCGACACATCGCGCTCAACGCCTGTCTTTTTGAATGCTGCAAGTGAACGAAGCAACTCAGTGTTGCCAAGGTGGCTTCCGATAAGCATTGCACCTTTCCCGCTGTCAAGATGTGCGATGAGCTGTTCGACATCATCATAAAACGTAATGTCTTCAAACTGTATTTTATGCGACCAGCCTTCAATCTTTTCAAGAATGCATAGCGCAAACGAGATGATTTGACGCAACAATTTGGGACGTTTGAACTGTTCGCCGTTGGTGTATTCGATAAATTGTTTTTGATAACGGCTGCACTCCAAACGCGCACGTTTTGAAAAAATCAGATAAAAGAATCCGACAGGAAAAATCAACATGTTGACAACACATTTAGGTACATGCGCTACAAGCGAAACAAGCAGTTTGATTGGACCTTCGCTGCGCACTGCCTCTTTTTCTTGTGCCCAGTGGAGCGTTGTTTCACTATTCATGAGCAATCCTCCGACGGAGCGAACGAACGGCAAAAAATGGCAGGCGCACAATCATCCCTAAAAATAATTTTGCAAATGATAGCGAAATGTGAAGGTTGTCGCGCACCATGCGAAAATTTGAAATGCCGTCAGCGGGGTACGTCACTTTTACCGGATATGATTTTATGCGCACGCCTTTCCATAACAAATGCACGAGAATGTCCGCATCGTATCCCATGCGACTGTCAATGCACGCGTGGTGTTTTAATAATTGATAATACGGCTCTGTAGGATATACACGAAAGCCGCACATGGCGTCAACGATTTCGCCGCTCAACGCGCACACGCGCGCCCAGTTGTTTGAGATCTCGCGGGCGCTCTTTCGTATGCGCGGCACAGACGCATCGTATTCAGGATAGCCGCAGATGACGCAGTCGGGAAACTTTTCCGCTTCGGCAAGAAAAAACGGCACGCGGCTTGTGTCGTGCTGGCCGTCGCTGTCAATTTGAAACACATGCGAAAGTCCAAGCTCATGCGCTTTGAGCACCCCCGAAACCATCGCTTTGCCCTTTCCGCCATTTTTGTGCCGCGTCACAAGAACAGCGTTTTTGCAGGAGTCCGCCGCTGCTGCAATTTGCGCTTTGTTCGTTTCGTCATTGCCGTCATCAACAACAATAATAGGCAACTTGTATGGCGCAAGCGCGCGCACCACATCTGCGATTGTTGCTCCGTGATTAAAAACTGGAATGACGAATCCTGCGTTCATACTGACTTTGCCGCCTTATGCAACAACAGAAAATGTACCAGATGAATATACTTTTTCTGCGTTGTTTGCATCCCACAGTGAATACGACATGGACTGCGTTTCTTTGTTTATGTCGAGCTTGAGTTGCACCGTAGCGTCAGGTCTAATCGGTGCAGAAAATTTTATGCGGTTGATTTTTGGAACAAATCGCTGCGTGCCAAAATATTTTTTTGCAAAGCGCGTCACAACTTCAAACTGCGCAACAGCGGGAAGCAGTTTGAATTCGGGAAAATGACCGTCAAAAAAATCGCTCGACGCGGGAATGGTAAATTCAAGTTGGATAGAGTCGCTCGACTGAGAAAGTATTTTTTCGTTTTCTATGCTGTGTACGTTTTCCATAATGATTGTTGCATTATATATATTTTTGAGATTTTTGTCATTACGGCATATTGAATCCACATGCGTAATGCAGTATACTATTTATTGTTGTGTAAACTGTGCATTGTAACGCAATGCACTTTTTTAAGAGGTACATATGTCAGACGAAGTTAAAAAAATTATTGTAACGGGCGCGTCAGGCGGCATTGGCCGTGCAATTGCAGTAGCATGCGCAAAAGCTGGATATTACGTTATCTGTCATTATAATCACGGAAAAGAAAAAGCGGAAGAAACGCTTTCACAAATTACTGCTTGTGAAGGAGACGGAGAGATTGTGCAGTTCAACGTGGCAGACCGAGATGATTGCAAAGCAAAGCTCAACGCCATTACCGAAAAGCATGGTGCGCTCTGGGGCATTGTGAACAACGCGGGCATTACGCGCGACAACACATTTGTAGGACTCACAGGCGATGACTGGGATTCTGTCATTCACACAAACCTTGACAGTTTTTTCAATGTGATTCAGCCGCTTGCCATGCCTATGGTGCGCAAAAAGCGCGGGCGCATTATTGTCATTTCTTCGGTAAGTGGCATCATGGGAAACCGCGGGCAGACAAATTACAGCGCGTCAAAAGCGGGCATTATCGGAGCGGCAAAAGCACTTGCGGTAGAGCTTGCAAGCCGCCGCATTACGGTAAACGCGATTGCGCCCGGCGTTATTGAAACTGACATGACTGCTGCAATAAATGAAGAAGCGAAAAAAATCATCATGCAGACAATTCCCATGTCGCGCGCGGGCAAACCAGAAGAAGTTGCGTCGCTTGCAGTGTTTTTGCTTTCGGAAGAAGCGTCATACATCACTCGTCAGGTGATTGCAGTAGACGGCGGCATTCATTAGGGAATCTTTGAAGGTTCTCATTAAAAAATTTGCTAGACCGCTTGCTTTTATTGTCTCCTCTGTAGTATCTTTACTACGGATGGTTTGCGTCTGCTAACTATCTTGTTTTGCGACGCCCCATGTTGCGCTCATTCGTACATGGCGCAGCGTTGTAGTACACGCGCATCAACACACGCCCAGTGCTGATATATTTTTGGAGGAAACAATGAATAAAGAAGTAATTACAAAATTAAACGGGTATCTGGCAAATCTCGGTGTTGCATACATCAAGATGCACAATTTGCATTGGAATGTCGTAGGCTTGAATTTTAAAGCAGCGCATGAATATCTTGAATCGTTGTACGATGATGTTGCGGACGCGCTTGACGAAGTGGCAGAATTGTTGCGCAAAAATGGCGAGTTGCCGCTTGCGAGCATGAAAGACTACCTTGCTGTTGCTACAATCAAAGAGCTGGAAACAAAAGAAATTTCCATTACAGACGCGCTTGCAACAGTGCGCGGCGACATTGAAGCGCTGAACGAGCAGGCGCTTGCAGTTCGTGCGGCAGCAGAGCAGTCAAATGACTTTGCAACTGCAAACATGATGGAAGAACATATGAGCGACTACAGCAAAAAGCTCTGGTTTATTACAGCTATGCTAAAATAAATTTTTTCCCGTCCGAATGCTGTACGCTGCTATACACAGCAGCGTAGGATGCGAAAAATGCGCAGTACTGGGCGCGCGTTTTTTGGGAAAACGCTACAGGAATTAAAGGTGCGCTCAACAAAGAATGCACGAGCGGCACATTGAAAAATATTTTTGTTTATAACACCACCGTGTACGGTATTGACCAACAGAGAATATACATCAATTACCCGACAATTGAAAATATTTCCATTATGACATTGGAGCAGTGTTGAAAAAGCTAGAGCTGTTTCTGAAACAGGTTATGGCGTAGCAAGCGTTTTGCATTCTTTGTTGATTTGTGCATCAAGCTGTTTGTGCATGGCAATCATCAGTGCGAGCAAAACCGCTAAAAAGATTGGCAGCAGTGCAAGGTTTGTTTTTTGCGCAAAAACACCGAACAGCGGCGGCATTGAGCATGTGCCTACATATGCGCTTGCCATTTGCACACCGATTACCGCTTGCGATTTATCTGCGCCAAAATAATACGGTGTTGCGTGAATAATGCTCGGATAAATCGGTGCACAGCCAAGACCCATGCAGATAAATCCTGCAAGTTGCGTGCCGTTTGATTTTATTAGCAGCAGGATAATCCCCACGCTGATAATGAGTTGTCCCAGATGAATCATGTGGCGGTCGTTCAACTTAAAAGTGATAAAACCACTTGCGGCGCGTCCTGCTGTTATACCAATAAAAAATAAGCTTGCAAAACGAGTTGCTGTTTCTATGCTGAAGCCTCTATTCACTAAAAAACTGCTCGCCCATAACCCTGCCGTCTGCTCAAGCGCACAGTAGCAAAAAAACATGACCATAACCGCTTTTGCGCCTGGCAATGTGATAATTTTTTTGAGCGGAATGCGTGCACTATCGGTTGTGTCTGCAACATTTGCATCGTCATGTGTGCAAGCTATATTACGTGCGCTTTTTTTCCAGAGTGGCAAGCTGAACAGTAAAATTGCGGTAAGCGCAATTTGCATTACGCCGACATATCGATACCCTGCATGCCATTGTTTGCCGTGCGTAAGTGCAAATCCCATTATGTACGGACCGACAGACGCGCCAACGCCCCACATGCAGTGAAGCCAGTTCATGTGGCAACTTTTATAATGAATGGCAACGTAATTGTTAAGCGATGCGTCCACGCTGCCGGCACCGAGCCCGTAGGGAATTGCCCACAGCACGAGATGCGCAAATGACCTGCTTGCTGAAAAACCAAGCAAGGCTGCAGCTGTCAATGCGACGCTTGCAGCCGTTACAACGCCTGTGCCCCATTTTTTTGTAAGGCGGTCGCTCTGCAAACTGGAAAACACTGTGCCGAGCGCAATAATCATAGAGATGGCGCCTGCGTAGGAAACAGGCACATTGAATTGGCGGTGCATTGCAGGCCACGATGAGCCGAGCAGTGAATCGGGCAGACCAAGTCCGACAAACGCAAGGTATATGATTGCAAGCAGCATGTGAATCATGCGGCAAGTATATCACGCAGGAAAAAGCGGCACAAGCGAAAAATGAAAAATAGTGACAACAAAAAATCCCGCGCCGAGTCTGCTTGCATCTGTCTATAGCAGGCTGGTGACAAACACGCGCGGGAATAGCACAAACCGTTTTGCCTTTATTTTTTAGCCACTTTCTTTTTAGCTGTCTTTTTTGTTGCCGTTTTTTTAGCAACAGGCTTTGCACTCTTGTTCGCTGTCGTTTTTTTAGCAACAGTTTTTGAAGCTGCAACTTTTTTTGCCGGCGATTTTTTAGTTGTTTTTGTAGCGGTTGCCTTTTTTGAGGTTGCAGCTTTTTTAGCAATGCCAGCCTTTTTTGCAGCTTTTGCTTTTTGTGCCGTGCGGACTACTGCTTGCGCTGCCGCAAGTCGTGCAATCGGAACACGGTATGGCGAGCACGAAACATAATCAAGTCCAACACGGTAGCAGAAATCAATTGTTTCAGGGTCACCGCCATGCTCACCGCAGATTCCCAAGTGGAAATCAGGTTTAACTGCATGCGCATCTTCAACAGCCATTGCCATGAGTTTGCCGACACCGCTTTCGTCAAGCGTCTTGAACGGGTCGGTTCCAAGGATATTGCGCGTATAGTATGCGTTGAGGAACTTGCCTGCATCGTCGCGGCTAAATCCAAACGTCATCTGTGTAAGGTCGTTCGAACCAAAGCTGAAAAAGTCTGCATATTCTGCAACTTTGCCTGCGAGCAATGCAGCGCGCGGCACTTCAATCATTGTGCCAATTTCAATAGAAACTTTCATATTCTGCTCTTTTTCCACAGCCGCAATGACTTCTTCGCATTCACGGCGAATTGCAGCAAGCTCCAGCGGTTCGCACACAATCGGAATCATAATGAGCGGGCGCACAGGAATGCCGCGCTTTTTGCATTCAATTGCAGCAAGTGCCACAGCACGCGTCTGCATTTTGTATATCTCTGGATACGTGATTGTGAGACGACAACCGCGGTGACCGAGCATAGGGTTGAACTCCTTGAGCCCGTTAAAGCGCGCAGAAAGCGTGTCAAGAGAAATCTCATAGCTGTTATCTCTGAGCACTTGCTGCACTTTGCGCGTGCTTTCTTCATCTTTTGGAATGAACTCGTGCAGTGGCGGGTCAAGGAAGCGGATGATAACGGGCTTTCCTTTCATCGCGTTGAAAATACCAGCAAAATCTTCTTTTTGGAGCGGCAAAATTTTATCGAGCGTTTTCTTGCGCAGTTCGGTTGTATCGCTTCCAATCATCGCTTGGAAATACACGAGCTTCGCGGGGTCAAAAAACATGTGCTCTGTACGGCAAAGACCAATGCCTTCTGCGCCAAAGCCAAATGCAATGTGCGCTTGGTCAGGCTGGTCTGCATTTGCACGAACGCCAAATCCTTTAAGCGTCGTCTTTCCCACTTTGCGCACAGCATTGTTGCGAATCTCATCGCACCATTTCATAAATGTGCCAAAGTCGCCTGAAATTTGCGGCATTTTTGTAGGAATCTGTCCTGCATACACGAGACCTTTTGAGCCGTCGATAGTAAGCCAGTCTCCCTGCCTATATGTTCTACCGTTGATTAAAATGCTTCCGCCGGTAAATTGAATCGCTTCAACACCAGAAACACACGGCTTGCCCATCTGACGCGCGACTACAGCTGCATGCGATGTGCGACCGCCTGTAGCCGTAAGAATGCCCTGCGACGCTACCATGCCTGCAATATCGTCGGGGCTTGTCTCCTTGCGAACGAGCAAAACTTTTTTGCCTTCTTTTGCAAGTTTTTCAGCCTCATCTGCCGTGAACACAATTTGACCGCAACCAGCTCCCGGCGAAGCGTTGAGCCCTTCTGCAATAACACCGGCAGCTTTAGCCGCTGCCGCATCAATCGTAGGATGCAGCAACTGGTCAATCTGCTCTGCTTCAACACGCATGACAGCTGTTTCTTTTGTAATAAATTTTTCTTTTACTAAATCGACTGCAATCTTTACTGCCGCCGCGCCAGTGCGTTTCCCGTTGCGGCACTGGAGCATATACAATTTGCCCTGCTGCACAGTGAATTCCATGTCCTGCATGTCGCGATAATGCTTTTCAAGATTGTCGCGGATTTTGAGCAGCTGGTTGTATACTTTTGGCATGTCTTTTTTCAATTTGCTGATTTCCTGCGGTGTGCGTATACCGGCAACAACATCTTCGCCTTGTGCATTGACAAGATATTCGCCCATGAATACATTCTCGCCTGTTGCGGGGTCACGACTGAAGCAGACGCCCGTACCAGAGTCGTTGCCCATGTTGCCAAATGCCATAGCCATAACGGTGACAGCCGTTCCTTTGAGCCCTTTGATGTTATTAAGTTCACGATACTTGATTGCACGCGCATTCATCCACGAACTGAAAACTGCGCTAATTGCGCCCCACATTTGCGTTTTCGGGTCTTGCGGAAAATCTTGCTTTGTGAATTTTTTATAAAGCACTTTGTACTTTGAAACGATTTCCTGCAATTCTGTTGTGTCGAGTTCTGTATCAAGTTTTTTGCCTTTATGCGACTTTACTTCTGCAATGATTTTTTCAAACTCTTCGTGAGGAACGCCCATAGCAACATCGCCAAACATTTGGATAAAGCGGCGATACGCGTCCCATGCAAAGCGCGGATTGCTTGTTTTCTTTGCAAGACCCAGAACAGATTCGTCATTCAGCCCTAAATTGAGGATAGTATCCATCATGCCGGGCATTGACATTGCCGCGCCAGAGCGCACTGAAACAAGCAACGGATCATTCGGCGCGCCAAGTTTTTTGCCGAATGCGCGTTCCAATTTTTCAAGATTTGTTTGAACATCTTTATGCAATTCAGGTGGATAATTTTTGTTGTTGTCATAGTACATCTTGCATACGTCTGTGGAAATAGTAAATCCTGGTGGAACAGGAACGCCAATGTTTGTCATTTCGGCAAGGTTTGCGCCTTTGCCACCGAGTTCTGCACGCATGTCTGCGTTGCCTTCAGCCTTTCCGTTTCCAAAAAAATAAACGAGTTTTGTTTTTGCCATTTGATGACTCCATGTTATGAATAGATATCTGAATAGGTTTTCAAATGATACTCTTAATTCAAATCGGTGTCAACGCTTTGAATTTTTGTCTGTCGGAAAGGAATGCAATTCTAAAAATAACGTATTCTATGCAAAATTAAAGCTTAATTCACTCATTAAGTTTTTTCTCCTCAAAATCTAAAATCTTTTTTGCATGGATGACAGCATGACCTGCATTACCTTCGATTTATGAATTATTCGCTGATGTGGCAAGAAGTTTAAAAGAAATGTCACGCGGATTTGAAATGCCTGACGGCATTTCTGCTAAAGCAAAAATCATAGATTAACGCGTATCATTGACGGTGAGATGTCATTTACTGCCGGAGAGAAGTGCAGTTCAAGCGGTAGATTACATAAAGTGTTATTTTTTTGTGAATTATATTTTGTCCGGAACTTGCCAATCTGCTTGTTTTTATTGATTTGCCTGCTGACAGACATGGCGGCAGGCAGAGCGCTCGTTTATCAATGTTCCACATGTGTTTTTGTCAAAACCCTGCCACTCGTCATATTGCTGCACGTGTTCGTAGACAGTGTTCCAGCCGCCGCCGCGTTTGACGCGGTTAGTGCCAGATGAGGCACCCGTTTTTTTTGAGCTAAGCCCTTTTAAGACAACTTAAACCCCACATTCATGAAAAATACCTTTTTTTATTATCACACGGACTTTGTTGCTTACGCCCGTCGCCTAACGGCGACTACATTGCTCAAGTTTACCAACAATACCTTACTCTTAAAAAAGCGAAGGCGTTAGCCCGAGTAGCGTTAGCGAATCGTCCGTGTGATAATTCTTTTTTTATTATCACACGGACTTTGTTGCTACGCACGCCGATTAACATCGGCTTCACTACACGGCTTAACATTACACCAAAAAAGCGAGGGCGTTAGCCCGAGCAGCGTTAGCGAATTGTCCGTGTGATAATTCTTTTTTTAAATTATCACACGGACTTTGTTGCTTACGCCCGTCGCCTAACGGCGACTACATCGCTCAAGTTTACCAACAATACCTTACTCTTAAAAAAGCGAGGGCGTTAGCCCGAGCAGCGTT